>DATMGN010000001.1:0-48425 GCA_035555435.1 Microbacteriaceae bacterium
CCGGCGTTCTGGGCGCCCCGGCGCAGCGCCGGGAGCGTGACCTGCTCGACGTAGGCGCGCGTCGTGAACGGGTGGGCGACGAGACCGTCCGCGACCTCGCCCGTGACCTCCGTCATCTTCTCCCCCACGGCCGCGAGCCACACGGGCGGCTGCCCGTACGGGTTGGGGCCTGGGTCGAAGACGGGGTTCATGAGCGTGTGCGTGTAGAACTCGCCGCGGAAGGACGGACGCTCGCCCGACTCGAAGGACGTCCAGATCGCGCGCACCGCCTCGACGAACTCGCGCATCCGGGCGGCGGGACGACTCCAGGGCATCGAGAACCGCTTCTCGATGTGGGGCTGGACCTGGGAGCCGAGGCCGAGGATGAGTCGGCCTGCGGAGAGCTCCTGGATGTCGTTCGCGGCCATCGCGACCGTCATGGGGTTGCGGGAGAACGCGACCGTGATGGCGCTGAAGAGGTCAACGCGCTGCGTCGCCTCGGCGGCGAGGGTCAGTGAGACGAACGAGTCGTGCTTCGTCTCCGTGAGGATGACGCCGTCGGCGCCGAGCTCCTCGGCCTGGCGGGCGTGGGCGGCCGTGTTGAGGAGACTCGCGGACAGGTCCCCTCCCGCGTCGATGCGAAAGGTCATGGACCCAGTCTTCCAGCTAGCCTCGGACGCATGGCACTCATCGTGGATTTCGACGGCAAGACCCCCAGCATCGACCCGAGCGCGTGGATCGCACCGAACGCGACGCTGATCGGCGACGTGACCGTCGGACCCGGCGCCTCTGTCTGGTACGGCGCGGTGCTCCGCGGCGACATGGACCGGATCGTCCTCGGCGCGGGCTCGAACCTGCAGGACAACGTCGTCGTCCACACCGACTGGGGCGTCCCCTCGATCATCGGGGAGAACGTCGGCGTCGGCCACGCGGCGATCATCCACGGCACGACGATCGGCGACGGCTGCCTCATCGGCATGGGCGCCAAGCTGCTCAATCACTCCGTCGTCGGCGCGGGCGCGTTCGTCGCCGCGGGTGCGCTCGTGCTGGAGGGCCAGCACATCGAGGCGGGCCACGTCGCGATGGGCGTGCCGGCGAAGGATCGCGGCGCGATGGAGCAGGCCATGGCCGAGCGAGTGCGTACGAACGCGTTCAACTACCAGGAGCTCGCCGCCAGGTACCGCGACGAGGGCCGCTAAGCGAGCAGCTGCGCGACGAACGAGACGGGGCTGAAGCCGCTGAGGTCCCCGATGCCCTCGCCCGTGCCGACGAGCTTGACGGGGATGCCGGTGCGCTCCTGGACGGCGAAGACGAAGCCGCCCTTCGCCGAGCCATCGAGCTTGGTGAGCACGAGACCGGTGATGCCGGCCGCGTCGATGAACGCCTGCGCCTGCGCGAGCCCGTTCTGTCCCGTCGTCGCGTCGAGGACGAGCAGGACCTCGGCAATCGCGCTGTCGGGCCCGAGCGCCTTCTCGACGGAACGGCGGATCTTGGCGAGCTCGTCCATGAGCCCGGCCTTCGTCTGCAGTCGGCCCGCGGTATCGACGATCACGATCTCGGTGCCCTGCTGCCGCGCGAACTCGATCGTCTGGTAGGCGACCGACGCGGGGTCCTGGCCTTCCTGCTGCGGCCGCACGAGCTGCGCGCCGGCGCGCTCGGCCCACGTCGCGACCTGGTCGACCGCCGCCGCGCGGAACGTGTCGGCCGCGCCGATGACGACGCTGCGCCCGCGGTCCCCGATGAACTTCGCGAGCTTGCCGATCGTGGTCGTCTTGCCGACGCCGTTGACGCCCACGACGAGAATGACGGCGGGACGCGCCGAGAGCGTCAGCGTCGGGTCGAGCCGCGCGAGCCGCTCCTCGAGGATCTCGCGCAACTGGCGCTGCAGGTCCTTCGGGTCGGTCGTGCGGTAGCGCTCCGCCTGGGCGCGCAGGTCCTCGATGACCTGCTCGGTGAGGTCGGGACCGAAGTCGGCCGTGTAGAGCGCCGTCTCGAGGTCGTCCCACGTGTCCTCGTCGATCGTCGGCTTCGCGAACATGCCGCGCAGGGCGCCGCCGAGGGACCAGGAAGCCATGCTTCGAGCGTATTCGCTCCTCAGCCTTCCACGCGCACGGCGAACGAGTGATGCCCTGTCGCACCGTCCGGAATGCCGCCCTGACGCGCGGCGGTCTGCACCTCGCCGTCGGCGCCGATCGCCCGCACCGCGAGCGTGTGGTGACCGGCCGTCGCCTCCCACGGCAGGTGCCACTGGACCCAGGTGTCGATCCCGATCGCCGCCGCGAGCTCGGCCGCCAGCCACGGCCCTTCGTCGACGCGCACCTCGACCCCGGCGATGCCGGTGAAGGGGTGCCAGGCGACGCCGGCGAGCTGCATCGGCCCTGCCTGGAGGGCGACGCCGGGCTGCGGCACGTCGATGCGGCTCTGCAGGCGGACGGGGGCGCGCGGCGCCCAGCCGTACGTCGTCCAGTAGGCGGTGCGCCGGTCGAAGCGCGTCAGCTCGATGTCGGTGACCCACTTCGTCGCGGACACGTAGCCGTACAGGCCCGGGACGATCATTCGGACCGGTGCGCCGTGCTCCGGCGGCAGCGGGACGCCGTTCATCCCGATGGCGAGGATCGCCGAGCGCTCGGGGTCGCGCAGCGTCTCGAGCGGCGTGCTCGCGGTCCAGCCGTCGACGCTCGTGGAGAACGCCATGTCGGATTCCGGGAGCGGGCCGGCGAGATCGAGGATCGGAGCGATGCGGGTGCCCAGCCAGCGCGCATTGCCGGCGTACTCGCCGCCGATCGGGTTGGAGACGCACACGAGCGTCACGTCGAACTCCTCGAACTCGAACGACACGAGGTCGTCCCAGCCGAGCTCGAGCTCCTGCCCGACGAGTCCGTGGATGCGCAGTCGCCAGTCCTCCGGCGCCAGCTTGGGGACGACGAACGCGGTGTCGACCCGGTAGAAGTCGGCGACGGGTGTCACGACGGGTGTGAGCCCGGGGATGGCGAGTTCGGCGGCGGCGGGGATGGGCGGCAGTGGCCGCGCGGGGACCGGCAGGCGCAGCGCCGACGCGATGGCGCTGCCGGCACGGCCGAGACCGCTCATCGTCGCGCCCCCGACCGCGGCGAGGGCGCCGACGAGCGTGAGGCCGCCGGCCCAGGCGAGGAATGCGCGGCGCCCCACCTCCGGCGCGGCCGGGGCGGGCTCGGCGGCCTCGAGCGCGTCGGACGCCGCCGCTTCGGGCACGTCGGGCACCGCCGCGAGCACGCCGACCGGTCGGCGACGCAGGGCTCGGGGCAGCAGGCGGAACGCGAGGACCGCGACGACGACGCCCACGAGACCCGGGAGCCCGCTCATCGCGTTCCCGCCGCGCAGCAGTGCGGCGAGGAGTCCGGCCGCCCCGAACGCCACGACGATGATCATGCCCATCGGCGGCCGGACGCGCTCGACGAGCCCCGCGACAGCGCCGAGCCCGACCACGACGAGGACGATCGAGACGAGGATCGCGACCTTGTCCCACGACCCGAAGAGCTGGATGCCGAGCTCGATGGCCCAAGTGGGCGCGAGCTCGATGAGGACGCCCCCGACCGCCGCGATGGGGCTCGCGTGCGGCGGGATCGCGCCGGCGACCAGCTCACCCGCGCCGAGCCCGGCGACGACCGCGGTGATGCCGCGCAGAGCCGCATCGCCCTTCGTCTGGGTCCCGCGGGCCATTCGCCACCTCCGCGGGGTCAGACTACGCCGCGGTTCAGGCGCTCGCTCGCTCCTCGCGTTCTGCCACCCGCTGCCCGACGACGGCGGACACGCCGTCCTGGCGCATGCTCACGCCGTAGAGGGCGTCGGCGATCTCCATCGTGCGCTTCTGATGGGTGATGACGATGAGCTGCGAGTGCTCGCGGAGGTCCTCGAAGACCGTGAGCAGCCGGCCCAGGTTCGCGTCGTCGAGCGCCGCCTCGACCTCGTCCATGATGTAGAACGGCGAGGGACGGGCCTTGAAGATCGCGACGAGCAGCGCGACCGCCGCGAGGGAGCGCTCACCGCCCGAGAGCAGCGAGAGCCGCTCGATCTTCTTGCCGGCCGGCCGGACCGAGACCTCGATGCCTGTCGTGAGCAGATTGTCGGGGTCGGTCAGCGCGATCGAGCCCGTGCCGCCCGGGAACAGGATGGGGAAGATCTCCGCGAACGCCGCGCGGGTGTCCTCGAACGCGGCGGCGAAGATGTCCTGCATCCGCCCGTCGATCTCCTCGATGATGCTGAGCAGGTCCTCGCGCGTCTTCTGCAGGTCGACGAGCTGCTCCTGCAGGAACCTGTGGCGCTGCTCGAGCGCCTCGAACTCCTCCAGCGCGAGCGGGTTGACTCGGCCGAGCTGCGCGAGCCGGCGCTCGGCGGCGGCGAGTCGCGCCTGCTCGGCGGCGCGATCGAAGTCGTCGTTGCCGCTGCCGTGCTCCGCGACGAGGATCTCCTCCTCGAGCCCGAGCTCCTCGGCCGCGCGCTCGATGAGCGACGACAGGTGCAGCTTCTTCTCGTACACCTGCATCTCGAGGCCGTGGACCGTCTCCGCGGCGCTCGTGAGCCGCGCGCGCAGCTGCCCCTCCTGCCCGCGGAGCGCGAGCAGCTCCTCGTTCTGCTTCGAGCGCTCCGCCTCGCGCGCCGCGAGCTCGACGCGCGCCTGCGCGACCGAGCGATCGAGCGAGTCGAGGACCGCCGGAATGCGGTCCGCGACATCGCGCGCAGCGTCGAGCTGGTGCCGGCGCAACACCGCGGCACGGGCCGCCTCGTCCGCGGCGGCGCGCTCGCGCTGGAGCTGCGCGCCAAGCTCCTCGGCGCGGGTCCGCTCGGCCCGCACGCGCTCGCGCACCGTCTCCAGCGCGATCCGCGCCTCGAGCTCGACGGCGCGCTTGGCCTCGAGATCGGCGAGCAGCTCGTCGCGCTGCGAGGCGTCGAGCATGGGCCGCGGCTTCGCCGCGAAGGCACCGTGCTCGCCCGTCGCCCGCTCGACCTCGGCCTCGGCGAGCTGCACCGTGGCTGTCGCCTCCGCGAGCGCCGCCGCGAAGCGCTCGCGCTCCGCCTCCGCCGCCTCCGCCTGCTTGCGGAGCGCGCCGAGACGCTCGGAGCGGGCCGCGACGAGCGAGTCGTGCTCGCGCAGCCGGGTGAGCGCCTGCTGCGATGCGGCCCGCGCGGCGTCGAGGGCGCGACGCGCGTCCTCGATCGCGCCGGCGGTCCGCTCGATCTCGACCGTGACCTCGGACAGTCGTCGCTGGGCCGTGTCCCGCTCGCTCAGCAGCTCGAGCCGGGAGCGCTTGGCGCCGGTGCCGCCGCGCAGCACGAGCGGGGACTCGATATCGCCCTCGCGGGTGACCTCGGTGCCGGCGATGAGCGCGAGCACCCCGGGCGGCGCGTCCAGGACGTGGGGCACCGGCCGGCGCGTCACCCCTGCCGGATGCGCGATGACGACCTCGACGCGGCCGAGGTCGTGCTCGCGCGCGTGCGCGACCGCGGCGCGTGCCGCGAGGAGGTCCTGCGCGAGCACCGCGTCGGCGAGCGAGCCGAGCGCTGCGGCGATCCCCGCCTCCCAGCCCGACTCGACCTTGACATGGTCGGAGACGAGCCCCAGCACGCCCGGGAGTTCCGCGGCGACGAGCGCCGCGGACCCGTCCCGGCCGTCGAGGGCGCTCGTCAGTGCAGATGCCCGCGCGGCGAGCGCGTCGCGCTCCCGCTCATCGGCATGCTGCGCGTCCCGCAGCGCGTCGAGCTCGGAGCCGAGCCGGGTGACGTCGTCCTCCGCCAGGCGATAGGCGGCCTCGAGCTCCGACTGATCGAGGGACCCGGCCGGCCCCACCTCGGCCTCCGCCTCGGCGAGCGCGCTCGCGGCCTCGACCCGACGCTCCTCGGCCGCGGCGATCGCGTGCTCCTGACGGAGCTGATCGCCGCGCGCTGCCGCGAGCTTCGACCTGGCGACGTCGAGGCGCGCGGCGAGGCCCGCGAGCTCGAGGTCGTGGCGCGACACGAGCGCGGACTGCGCGGCGATCTCCTCGTCGAGCGCATCGAGGGCGGCCCGCGCGAGCGCCGTCGCGCTCGCCGCCGAGCCGACGACCTGCTCCGCCGTGACGACCTCGCCCGTGAGCCGCTCGGCCTCCGCCCGGGCCGCCTCCACGGCGTCCGGCGAGACCGTGACCCCGATCGCCTCGGGCACCTGCGCGAGCAGCGTGACGCGCTGCACCGCGAGCGTCGAGAGGCTGCGCAGGCGCTCCTGGACGCTTTCCAGCGAGTGCGCGACGCTGCGCGCCTCGTCGACGCGCGGACCGATCTGCTCCGCTTCCAGGCGCTTCGCCCGGAGCGCCGCCTGATCGAGCTGCTCCTGCAGCACGATGCGCTCCGTCTTGCGCTCGTGCTCGCTGCGAGCGACGTCGGCGATCTCGGCGCGCAGCGCCACGATCTCATGCGCGAGCAGGCGTGCGCGAGCATCGCGCACCTCGGCCTGGATCTCCGCCGCCTGCTTCGCGACCTCCGCCTGCTGGCCGAGCGGTCGCAGCTGGCGCCGCAGCTCGCCGGCGAGGTCGGAGAGGCGAGTGAGGTTCGTCTGCATCGCGTCGAGCTTGCGCAGGGTCTTCTCCTTGCGCCGACGATGCTTGAGGATGCCCGCCGCCTCCTCGATGAAGCCGCGGCGATCCTCGGGCGAGGCGTGCAGCACCTGGTCGAGCTGGCCCTGCCCGACAATGACGTGCATCTCTCGGCCGAGGCCCGAGTCGCTCAGCAGCTCCTGCACGTCAAGGAGCCGGCACGATTCGCCGTTGATCGCGTACTCGCTGCCGCCGTTGCGAAAGAGCGTGCGCGAGATCGTGACCTCGCTGTAGTCGATCGGCAGCGCGCCGTCCGCGTTGTCGATCGTGAGCTGCACCTCGGCGCGGCCGAGGGGCGAGCGCGTCGACGTCCCGGCGAAGATGACGTCCTCCATCTTGCCGCCGCGCAGCGTCTTCGCGCCCTGCTCGCCCATGACCCAGGCGAGCGCGTCGACGACGTTGGACTTGCCGGAGCCGTTGGGCCCGACGACGCAGGTGACGCCCGGCTCGAACTGGAACGTCGTCGGCTGGGCGAACGACTTGAAGCCCTTGATCGTCAGGGTCTTCAGGTACATGGGTTCGAGGGTATCGGCGCCCGCGCCCGTCACCCGGGCGGTGTACGGCGCGTAACCCTCACGCTTTGGTCGAAACTCCTCGGCGCGGACTCAGCGCTTGACGCGCGTGTCGCGCCCGACCGTCTCCGCGGGGCGCACGACGACGCCCGGCGCGACCTGCGCGCGAGATCCGATCCTGGCGTTGTGGCCGACCGACGCGTGGCGGCCGACACGCGCGCCGGCGCCGACGATCGCGAACGCGTCGAGCACGGCGTCCTCCTCGATCCACGCGCCTTCGTACACCTGGGCGCCGACCGCGACCTGCGCGCCGGCCTCGACGTAGGCGCCGCGGCTCACGAGCGCGGTGGGGTGGACCTGCGCGCCGACGGCGACGAAGCCGCGGCCGTTGGCGTGCCGACGGTACTTGGTGACGCTGCCGTCCTCGCGTTCGACCTCGATCAACGTGCTCATGGGGAAACCTCCGACCGGCGTTCGGGAAATCGCCGACGAAATATTCAACCGGGTGACCCTGAGCGGCATTCCCAGGTGGCGCGGCCGGACGCGCTCAGCGGATGCGCTGGCAGTGGCGGCAGTAGTGCGAGCCGCGGTTCATGAAGGTCTCGCGCACCATCGGGCGTCCGCAGCGCAGGCACGGCTGGTCTTGACGCGCATACGCCGTGAGGGAGCGCGAGAAGTAGCCCGACTGACCGTTGACGTGGACGTACAGCTCGTCGAACGAGGTGCCGCCCTCGGCGAGCGCCCGCGTCATGACATCGCGCACCGCGGCGAGCAGACGGCCCGCCGCGACGGCCGAGAGCGCCTCGGTCGGCTGGCGCGGATGCACGCGGGCCGCCCAGAGCGCCTCGTCGGCGTAGATATTGCCGATGCCCGACACGAGTGTCTGGTCGAGGAGGGCGCGCTTCGTCTCGGTGCGCTTGGCCCGGATCCGGCGGACGAAGTCGCGGTCGGAGAACGCCGGGTCCAGGGGATCGCGGGCGATGTGGGCGACCTGGGATGGGATGCGTTCGGCCGGGCGCATCTCGACGAGGGGGTCGAGGGCGAGCGAGCCGAAGATCCGCTGGTCGGCGAAGTCGACGCGGGTGCCGTCCTCGAGCGCGATCCGCACCCGCAGGTGACGATCGTCGCCGCTCGGGTCGACGAGGACCTGCCCCGACATGCCGAGGTGGACGAGGAGCGCCGTGTCGGCATCGGGGATCGGCACCCAGAGGAACTTGCCGCGGCGCTGCGGCTCGGACAGCCGGGCGCCGGTGAGCCGCCCGACGAAGTCGTCGGGGCCCGCCGCGTGGCGGCGCAGCGAGCGAGGCTCGAGGACGGTGACCGCCGCGACCCGCGCGCCGGTCACGTACGGGGCCAGGCCGCGGCGGACGACCTCGACCTCGGGGAGCTCTGGCACGGGGCGCCCTTCGACTCGCCTACGACTCGCTCAGGGAGCCGCGTTGCGGGCCGAGCCGGCCGCATTACGGGCCGAGGGTGCCGCGTCGGGGGCAGGTGCGGCACGGAGATACTCGACCGCCTCGAACGCGGCGAGCGACTCCGCCGACTTCTTCGACGAGCCCTCCCCCGTGCCGAGCTCGTCGTCGCCGACGACGGCGGTCGCCGTGAACACGCGGGCGTGGTCGGGGCCGCGCGCCTCGATCCGGTACGCGACGTCGCCGAGCCGCCGTGCGACGACGAGCTCCTGCAGCGTCGTCTTCGGGTCCATCGCGAGCCCGAAGCGGTCGGGGTCGTCCATGAGGGTGTCGACGAGCCGGAGCACGAGGTCGCGCGCCCCCTCGGGACCGTTCGCGAGGAAGCAGGCGCCGATGATCGCCTCGAGCGTGTCGGCGAGGATCGAGGACTTGTCGGCGCCGCCGGTCTGCTCCTCGCCCTTGCCGAGGCGGATGTGCTCGCCGAGCCCGATGCCGCGGGCGATCTCCGCGAGCGCGAGCGTGGACACGAGCGAGGCGCGACGCTTCGCGAGGTCGCCCTCGTCGAGCTCGGGAAAGCGGCGGAAGAGCATGACCGTGACGGCCTGGCCGAGCACCGAGTCGCCGAGGAACTCGAGGCGCTCGTTGTGCGGTGTGCCGAGGTGCTCGTACGCGTAGGAGCGGTGCGTGAGCGCGACGACGAGAAGCTCGGGGTCGATCTCGACCCCGAGCTTCTGCGTGAGGGCGGTGAGGTCAGGCACTTGAGGTCTCGATGCGCCCGCTACGCGGGCTTACTCGACCTTTGACCATCGATGGAGCCTCGCCTTGGCGAGCCTCCATCTTCGGTCAAACGTCGGCGACCTTGCGGCCCTTGTACTCGAGGTACAGCTCGGTGCCGACCGAGTCCGTGACGACCTTCGCGCGGTGCGGGAGGCTGTAGACCGTCTTGCCGTTCTCGACGGACTTGACGAGCGTGGGAACCTCGGCCTTCCACTGCGCGCGGCGCATGCGGGTGCTCGCGCGCGACATCTTGCGCTTGGGAACTGCCATGGTCGTCTCCTACCGTTGAAATTGCTACTCGGGAAGCTGTTCGTCGGACTCGCGCGCCAGGTCGGCCAGCGCCGACCATCTCGGATCGACCGCGGCCTCGTGCTCGTGCCCCGGGTGATCCAGCAGCCGCACCCCGCAGACGGGGCAGAGGCCTTCGCAGTCCTCCTGGCAGACCGGCTGGAACGGCAGTGCCGGCACCACCGTGTCCCTGACCACCTGCTCCAGATCGAGCGTGTCGCCCTGGATCTGATAGTCGAAATCCGACGTCCCAGGATACGCGAAAAGCTCCTGGAAATCGACCTCGACCGGTTCGGTGATCGGGGTGAGGCAGCGCACGCACTCGCCGGCGGCCTCCGCGTCGACCCGCGCGGTGACGAGAACGCCGTCGTGGAGCGACTCCAGACGGCCCGCGACCGCGAGCTCGGCCCCCTGCGAGACGCCGATCACCGCGTTGCCGAAGCCCTCCGGCACGACGATGTCGAGCGCGAACTCCTTCGACTCCCCCGCGCGACGGGCGAGGTCGCGGAGGTTGATCGCATACGGCGAGGTCATTTCGACTCGCTTCGCTCGCTCGGCGGCCGCTACGCGATCGCCGAGAACGCCTCGTCGAGGATCGCGAGGCCGCGGCGGGCCTCCTCCTCGGTGACGACGCACGGCGGCACGACGTGGATCCGGTTGTCGGAGAGGAACGGCAGGTAGCCGCGCTCGAGGAGCGCTGCGCGCAGCGCGCCGATCGTCGCGGCCGGCACCGGCTCCTTCGTCGCGGGGTCGGCGACGAGGTCGAGCGCCCAGAAGACGCCGAGGCCGCGCACCTCGCCGATGATCGGGTGCTTCGTGGCGAGCTCCCGGAGGCCGGGGCCGAGGATCTGCTCGCCGATCCGGGCGGCGTGCTCGACGACGCCCTCCTCCTCCATCGCCTCGATGGTCGCGAAGACGGACGCGGCGGCGAGCGGGTGTCCCGAGTAGGTGAGGCCGCCCGGGAAGACGCGCTCGTCGAACTCGGCGACGATCCGGTCGGGGATGATGACGCCGCCGACGGGCACGTAGCCCGAGTTCGAGCCCTTGGCGAACGTGATGAGGTCGGGGACGACGCCCTCCGGGTTGAGGTCGGGGTGCTGCCAGGCGAACCACGCGCCGGTGCGGCCGAAGCCGGCCATGACCTCGTCGGCGATCCACATGATGCCGTACTTGTCGGCGAGGGCGCGCACACCCGCGAGGTAGCCGGGCGGGGGCGGCATGATGCCGGCGGTGCCAGGGATGGTCTCGATCAGGATCGCGGCGATCGACTGCGGGCCCTCGCCCTGGATCGTGCGCTCGAGGTGGTGCAGGGCGCGCTCCACCTCCTGCTCGGGCGTCTCAGACCAGAACTCGGAGCGGTACGGGAACGGACCCCAGAAGTGCACGTGGCCGATCGCGTACTCGTTCGGGTAGCGGCGCCAGTCGCCGGTCGCGGTGATGGCCGCGCCGGTGTTGCCGTGGTAGGAGCGGTAGGTCGACAGCACCTTGTCACGGCCGGTCACGAGGCGGGCGAGGCGGATCGCGTTCTCCACCGCATCGGCACCGCCGTTGGTGAAGAAGACCTTCTGGAAGGGCTCGCCCGCGTGCGACAGGATCTTCTGCGCGGCGAGGCCGCGCGCGAGGTTGGCGTGCGCCGGGTTGATGGTCGGCAGCGTCGCCGCCTGCTCCTGGATCGCGGCGACGACCTTCGGGTGGAGGTGACCGATGTTGATGTTGACGAGCTGCGAGGAGAAGTCGAGGTAGCGCCTGCCCTCGTAGTCCCAGAGCTCGCTGCCGAGCCCGCCCGCGAAGACGAGCGGCTTGATCAGGCCCTGCGCCGACCACGAATGGAACACGTGCGCCCGGTCCAGGTCGTACGTGCGCTGGTTGCTGGTCTCAGTCATCGAGGCTCCTAGAACGCGAGTGGTGCGGGGACCGCAGTCCCCGCACCACTCTAGGACTTCCGGGCTACTGGCCGCCCTCGGTCAGTTCGACCTCGATCGGCGTGTAGCTCGTCGGGAGCTCGATCCCCCGCTCGGCGAGGATCGAGTAGACGAGGTTGATGTAGGTGTTCGACATCGCCGTCGCCGGGGCCTCGCTCGTGATGAGGTGCAGCCCGTCCTGGTTGACCGCCGCGAGCGCGCCCGCGACCGTCTTGTCCCACGACGTCTGGTCGATCTCGCCGAAGGCGCCGCCGTCCCAGATCAGCTTGTTGACCTCGTTGAGCTGCCACAGCTGGTGCACGGGACCGACGGGGAAGCCGTTGCCGGCGATCGCGGCGTCGTAGGCGATCGTCGCCGACTCCTCGACGTGATCATGCGCGTAGATCCAGCCCCGCGTGATCGCGGTGAGGAATCGCACCGCGGCGTCCGCGTAGGCGGGGTCCGTCTCGAGCCGCTGCGTGTCCGCCCAGATGGCGTCCTGGAGCATCGCGCCCGCGGTGTCCTCGTAGTACACGATGTCGACGTCGTCCTCGGTGTACAGCTCGCCCGTGGCCGGGTTGACGGTCTCGAAGAGCTGTGCGAGCTCGTTGTACGTCATCGCCTGGGCGGCGTCGACGTCGCCGTTGAGCAGCGCGCTCATGTCGAAGCCCTGCGTCGTGATCGACACCGTCGTGGAGTCGAGCCCCTCCGCGGCCATCGCCGCGAAGATCTCCCACTCGTTGCCGAAGCCCCACGAGCCGATCCGCTTGCCCTCGAAGTCGGCGACGGTCGGCACCGGGTTCGACTTGAAGGAGACCTGCGTCGTCCCGGAGGTCTGGAACACCTGCGCGATGTTGGTGAGGTCGGCCCCGCCTTCGATGGAGCCGAGCACCTTGGGCACCCAGGCGATCGCGAAGTCGACGTCGCCGGCCGCGAGCGCGTCCTGCGGCACGATGTCGCCGCCGGACGGCACGATCTCCACGTCGGTGAAGCCTTCCTCCTGGAAGTAGCCCTTCTCGAGCGCGACGTAGTAGCCGGCGAACTGCGCCTGCGGCAGCCACTGGAGCTGGAGTTTGACGGAGGTGATGGGCTCGAACTCGCCGCTCGGGGCGGACGAGTCGGTCGGGGCGGGCGCCGAGGGGGTGCACCCGGCGAGCGCGAGTGCGGCGGTCATCGCCGCGGCGGTGGACGCGGCGATGACGCCGCGCCTGGTGCTGTGTCGCATCCTGGTCCTTTCACTGAAGCGTGATTGCTCGTGCAGTGTCGCAACGGGGTGTTGCGTCCGTGTTGCGGCCGTGTTGCGACGGGCGGCGCGCCCACGGGGCCGACGGCGCCGGTCAGGCCTCCGAGCCGGACGCGCGCGACATGCCGACGACCCAGGCGACCTGGACGCCGAGGAACGCGATGGCGCAGACGAAGAAGGCCTCTGCCTGAATCGGCGCGATGCCCGCGGACTTGAGCAGGTCGGCGAGGACGGCGACGGCGAGCATGCCGGCATAGAGCACGACGCCGGCGATCCCGATCGCGATGGCAGCGCCGCGGGCGACCCGACGCAGGTCGCGGGCGAGCAGCACGATCGCGACGAGGCCGACGATGCCGGCGGCGCCGAACGTGAGCCGCCAGACGATCGGGAACTCGGGCGCGACCTGGGCGAAGAGGGAGATGGTCGCGAGGACCGCGAAGTTGAGACCGACGAGGTAGGCGGTCCGAGATCTGGTCGCCTTCGGCCGATCCTTGACGGCGACCCACCAGAGTCCGAGCAGCGTGAAGTTGACCGCCGAGACGATGCCGTAGAAGGCCGACTGGTCCATGGGGTCCACCTTCATGGCTCACCGGGGTCTTGGCAATAGTGCGATTGCCGCGCTCCCCAGCGGCGTCGCAGCCTCAGGCGGGGATGCGGCGCGCGACGATGCGCTGGATGAGGACCGTCACGAGGAAGAAGACGAGTCCGAGCACGATCGCGGCCATGACGTGCGCCCACGCGAGCGATGACTTGCCCGTCTTGGCATACGTCGCGATCGCGGTGCCGAGCCCGTTCGCCGGCCCTCCGAAGTACTCGGCGACGAGGGCGGAGATGACCGCGAGCGAGCTCGCGATCGTCAGGCCCGTGAACAGGTACGGGAGCGCGGTGGGGAGCGTCAGCTTGGCGAACGTCTGCCCGCCGCTCGCGGCGAGCGAGGCGAACAGGTCGCGCTGCACGGGCTTCGCCTGGCGCAGCCCGCGCAGGACGTTGATGAAGATCGGGACGAACGCGGCGAGCGCCGCGACGAGCTGTCGGCCGAACTGGCTCGAGGCCCCGAACATCGTGTTGAGGATGGGCGTGAGCGCGACGATCGGGACGACGGCGACCGCGGCGACGACGGGCGCGACCATCCAGTCGACGATCCGCAGCCAGGCGGCGACGCCCGCGAGCAGGATCGCGAGCACCGCACCGAGGCCGAGGCCGACGAGCGCGTTGAGCGCGGTGACGCCCGTCGCCTTGAGGATGAGGTCCGGGTAGGTCACGAGCTGCTCGCCGACCATGGCGGGGGTCGGGACGAGCACGACACGACCCTGGTTCGCGCTGATCGCCCACCACGCGACGACTAGCAGCACGCCGACGACGACCGGCATGACGATCCGCAGCGTGCGCTCGGCCACCGCGTTCATCGCTCGTTCGCCCGCTCGACGGGCGTCCCGTGGAGCGCCTCCCGCACCTCGGTGACCTTGGCGAAGAACTCGGGGGTCTCGCGGAGCAGCTCGGCGCGGTCCTTGCCGAACGGCACCTCGATCTCGGCGGTGATCCGGCCGGGCCGCGGCGACATGACGACGACCCGATCCGAGAGGAAGACCGCCTCCGGAATGGAGTGCGTGACGAACACGACCGCGGCGCCGGTCCGCGAGACGATCCGCGCGAGCTCGCCCTGCATGCGCTCCCGGGTCATCTCGTCAAGCGCGCCGAACGGCTCGTCCATGAGCAGGAGCCGCGGCTTCTCGGCGAGCGACCTCGCGATCGCGACGCGCTGCTGCATGCCGCCGGAGAGCTGGTCGGGGCGGTGGTCGCGGAACTCCGAGAGTCCGACGAGCGCCGCGAGCTGCTCGGCCCGCTCGGCGCGCTCCGCGTACGGTACGCCGTGGAGCTCGAGCGGCAGCGCGATGTTCTGCAGGACCGTGCGCCATGGCAGCAGGCCGGCCTGCTGGAACGCGATGCCGTAGTCCTGGTCGAGCCGGGCCGCCTTCGCGCTCTTGCCGAACACCTCGAGCGTCCCCGCGGTCGGCGCGTCGAGGTCCGCGATGATCCGCATGAGCGTCGACTTGCCGCAGCCCGATGGACCGATCAGCGAGACGAACTCCCCGGCCGCGATCTCCAGGTCGACGTCGGTGATCGCCCCGACGGCCCGCCGCCGCGTCCCGAAGGTCTTGCCGACGCCGACGGCGCGCACCGCGGGCGTCGCGTCCGGCGCCGCTTTCGTCTCGAATCTCACGCGACTGCCTCCCCGCGTCGGTAGTTCTTCAGGATCACGCCGAGCAGCGCGACCGAGCCGGCGGCGATGAGGCCCACGAGGACCGCGCCGATGATGGGACCATACGGCAGCGCGGGGTCGGCGGAGGCCGACTGCGCGAGCTGGATGATCATGCGCCCGAGGCCGCCGGGCATCCCGATCGACACCTCGGCGACGATCGCGCCGACGACCGCGCTCGTCGCGCCCAGCCGCAGCGCGGGCAGCAGGTACAGCACCGAGGCGGGCAGCCGGAGCTTGACGAGCGTCTTGCCGTAGCCCGCGCCGTAACTGCGCAGCAGGTCGACGTGGATCGGGTCGGGCGAGGCGAGACCGCGCAGCGCCCCGACGGCGATGGGGAAGAACGCGAGGTATGACGCGATGAGCGCGACGGAGAGCCAGCCGGGCCAGGGGAAGCCGGTCTTGTCGATCTGCGTGCCCATCCGGGCGATGATCGGCGCGAACGCGATGAGGGGCACGGTCTGGCTCACGATGACCCACGGCAGGACGCCCCACTCGACGATCCGCCAGCGCTGCATCGCGAGGGCGAGCGCGACACCGACGACGAGGCCGATGAGCAGGCCGACGGCCGACATTGCGAGGGTCATGCCGAGTCCGCTCAGCACCGACACCCACAGGGCGGGTGTGCCCGGGCCGTTGCTCTCGCCGAGGCGCGTGAACATGTCCCAGATGTGCGGCATGTTGAGGTCGCCCGTGCGCGGCAGGATGCGGAAGCCGCTGCCGGCCTGGCCCTGGATCGCGCCGAGCACGACGCCGTCGGCAGGCCCGAGCCACTTGTAGAGCTCCCAGATCGCCACGACGGCGACGATGCCGATGGCACCCCAGATCCAGGGCAGCGCGCGCCTCACGACTTCGCCGTCACCTGCTCGGCGAGCGCCGGGATGACGGTCTCCCCGTACACCCGCAGCGTCTCCTCCTTGTTGTCGTGCATGAGGTAGCCGGCGAAGTGGTCGACGCCGACGGCCTTGAGCGCCTCGAGCTTCGCGATGTGATCGTCCGCGGTGCCGAGGAGGCAGAACCGGTCGACAATCTCGTCCGGCACGAAGTCGACGTGGTCGTTGTCGGCCTTGCCGTGCGAGTTGTAGTCGTAGCCCTCGCGGCCCTGGATGTAGTCGGTCAGCGCCTTCGGCACGGCGCCCGACGCGCCGTAGCGCTCGACGATGTCCGCGATGTGATTGCCGACCATCCCGCCGAACCAGCGGTTCTGCTCGCGCATGTGCGGCCAGTCGTCCCCGATGTACATGGGCGCCGCGACGCAGAACGTCAGCGACTCGGGATCGCGACCGGCGTTCGCCGCCGCCTCCTTGACGGTCGCGATCATCCACGCCGTGATGTCGACGTCGGCGAGCTGCAGGATGTAGCCGTCGCCCACCTCGCCCGTGAGCTTGAGCGCCTGCGGCCCGTATGCGGCGACCCACACCTCGAGTTCGGAGCCCGTGGACCACGGGAAGCGCAGCGTAGAGCCGTTGTACTCGACCGAGCGCGAGTTGCCGAGCTCGCGAATGACGTGGATCGACTCGCGCAGCTCCGCGAGCGTCGTCGGCTTGCCGTTCGTCACCCGCACCGCCGAGTCGCCGCGGCCGATGCCGCAGATCGTGCGGTTGCCGTACATCTCGTTGAGCGTCGCGAAGACGCTCGCCGTGACCGTCCAGTCGCGCGTCGCGGGATTCGTGACGAACGGACCGACCCTGATCTTGCGTGTGCGATCGAGGATCTGCGAGTGGATGACGTACGGCTCCTGCCACAGCAGGTGCGAGTCGAAGGTCCACACCGTGGAGAAGCCGTGCTGCTCCGCGAGCTGCGAGAGGCCGACGACCCGCGAGCTCGGGGGGTTGGTCTGCAGTACTACGCCGAAGTCCATGATCTCGATACGCTCCGCTACTCGATCCGCGCTACACCAGGTACTGCGAGAGGCCGCGCTTGAGGAACTTGCCGTCCCCCTTGCGCCCCAGATACTCGCCCCCGTCGACGATGACCCGGCCCCGGGACAGCACCGTGTCGACGTGCCCGTCGATCTCGAAGCCCTCCCACGCGGAGTGGTCCATGTTCATGTGATGCGTCTTGCCGACCCCGATCGAGGTGTGCCCGCGCGGGTCGTAGACGACGACGTCGGCGTCCGCACCGGGTTGGATCACACCCTTCCTGCCGTAGAGCCCGAACATCCGCGCGGGCGTCGTCGACGTGAGCTCGACCCAGCGCTCGAGCGTGATCTCGCCCTGCACGACGCCCTGGTACATGAGGTCCATGCGGTGCTCGACCGAGCCGATGCCGTTCGGGATCTTGCGGAAGTCGCCGAGGCCCAGCTCCTTCTGGTCCTTCATGCAGAACGGGCAGTGATCCGTCGACACCATCTGGATGTCGTTCGTGCGCAGGGACTGCCACATCGCGTTCTGATGCCCCTCCTCGCGCGAGCGCAATGGCGTCGAGCACACCCACTTCGCACCCTCGAACCGCCCCCACTCCGAGCTGTCCGCGCCGAGGTGCTCCTCGAGCGAGAGGTAGAGGTACTGCGGGCAGGTCTCGCCGAAGACGTTGCGCCCGCGGTCGCGGGCCGCGGCGAGCTGCGCGACCGCCTGCTTCGCGGAGACGTGGACGACGTACAGCGGCGCGCCCGTGAGGTCGGAGAGCATGATCGCGCGGTGCGTCGCCTCCTCCTCCATCTGCCAGGCGCGGGCGATGCCGTGGAAGTACGGGTCCGTCTTGCCCTGCTCGACGAGCTGCGCGGCGAGCACGTCGATCACGGGGCCGTTCTCCGCGTGCATCATCGTGAGCAGGCCCGTGTCCGCCGCGATCTGCATCGCGCGCAGGATCTGGTCGTCCGTCGCATAGAAGACGCCCGGGTAGGCCATGAAGAGCTTGAACGACGTGATGCCCTCGTCGATGAGCCTGGGCATGACCGCGAGCGCCTGCTCGTCGACGCCGCCGATGATCTGGTGGAAGGCATAGTCGATCGCGCAGTTGCCCGCCGCGAGCTCGTGCCACTTCGCGAGGCCCTCCAGGACGTCGCCGCCGTACGTCTGGACCGCGAAGTCGATGATCGTCGTCGTGCCGCCCCACGCCGCCGCGCGAGTGCCCGTCTCGAACGTGTCGCTCGCGCTCGTGCCGCCGAACGGCAGCTGCATGTGCGTGTGCGCGTCGATGCCGCCCGGGATGACGTACTTGCCGGTCGCGTCGATCACGGTGTCGACGGTCGCCGCCAGATCACTGCCGAGTACGGCGCTGCCCGGTGCGAGCACCGCGGCGATCGTCTCGCCGTCGACGAGCACGTCGGCGTGGACCGAACCCGTCGCCGAGACGACGAGGCCGCCCTGGATGAGCGTCGTGGACATGGCGTTCTCCCTATCGCTGGTTGAGGAGCGCGAAGCTCGGCTCGAGACCCGTCACGGCGCGACGATGTCGCCGTAGGTGTCCGGCCGACGGTCGCGGTAGAACTGCCAGTTGTCGCGCGCGGTGCGCACGAGATCGAGGTCGAGGTCGCGCACGAGCAGCTCCTCGTGCTCGCTCGAGCCGAGCGCGCCGACGAAATTGCCCTGCGGGTCGATGACCTGGCTCGTGCCGTAGAAGAACACCGCCTCGTCGCCGTACTCGTTGTCCTCCAGGCCCACGCGGTTCGGCTGGAGCACGAAGTAGCCGTTCGCGACCGCCGCCGCGGGGCCCTCGATCTCCCACAGCCGGTTCGACAGGCCCGGCTTCGTCGCGTTCGGATTGAAGACCATGTGCGCGCCGCGAAGCCCGTACTCTCGCCAGCCCTCCGGGAAGTGGCGGTCGTAGCAGATGTACGTGCCCACGGAGCCGACGGCCGTCTCGAAGACCGGGTAGCCGAGGTTGCCGGGACGGAAGTAGAACTTCTCCCAGAACTTCTCGACGTGCGGGATGTGGTTCTTGCGGTACTTGCCGAGGTAGCTGCCGTCCGCGTCGACGACGAGCGTCGTGTTGTAGTAGATCCCCGCGTCCGCCTCCTCGTAGATGGGGAGGATCATGACGACGCCGAGCTCCCTCGCGACCGACTGGAAGCGCGTCAGGATCGGGCCGCCCTCGGCCGGCTGCGCGAAGGCGTAGTACTTCGCCTCCTGCGTAATGCCGAAGTACGGTCCGTGGAAGAGCTCCTGGAAGCACACGATCTGCGCGCCCTGGGACGCCGCGTCTCGCGCGAAGCCCTCGTGCTTGTCGATCATGGACGCCTCGTCGCCCGTCCACTTCGTCTGGCTGATGGCTGCTCGAACGACCGTCATCGGAGCTCCTTACGTTGCGCGTCAGTCAACATTGACGACGTTTCTCGAACGTTACGCGTTGTATCGAGCCGGTTAAACCCCCGACACGGAAACGCCCGCTGCGGATGCGGTCGCCCGCCTGGCCTCGCGCGCGGCGAGGACGACGACCACGACCGTCACGATGGGCAGATAGAAGTCGCTCCAGAAGATCGGCCCGGCATTGCCGAACGCCATGTTGCCGGTCGCGATGATCTCGACGAGGTGCACGATGCCCGCACCGAACATGAAGACCGCGCTCGGGATGTTCGCCACCAGCTTCGCGGTCCAGCCGGCGCGGCGCGGGAACGCGACGACGCCGGCAACGCCGATGCCGAGCGAGGCGAGCGCCAGCTCCATCTGGAACGGACTCTGCGCCCAGCCGATCTGCTCCGCCGAGAAGTCCCCGAGGAAGGAGTGGAAGACGAAGTTGACGAGGTTCGAGATGCCGACCGCGAAGAGCGTCCACCAGTCGAGGATCGTGCGCCAGCCCGTCCCCGCCCTCCAGCGGTGGTGGCGTCCCGCGACGATGAGCGCGACGACGACGCCGACCACGGCGAACGTCACGTAGTAGTCGCCGACGACGAACATCGTGGCCGCGGTGAGGAACTCCTGCATGCTCCGTACAGTAGCGGGATGGCCGCACCCACTTCCATCGTCGTGCTCGCCGGCGGGGTCGGCGGATCCCGCTTCGTCCTCGGGGTCCGCGAGGCGGCGAGACGGCGCTGGCCGGCCGATTCACGATCGGGCACCGCGGCCCGGATCACCGTCATCGCGAACACGGGCGACGATCTGTGGCTCTCCGGCGTGCGGCTGCAGCCCGACGTCGACTCGCTGCTCTACGCGCTCGCCGGCGTCAACGACGCGCAGCGCGGCTGGGGCCGCGAAGACGACAGCGAACGGGTGTCGGCGGAGCTGCAGGCCTGGGGCGCCGGCTGGCCCTGGTTCACGCTCGGCGACCTCGACCTCGGCACGCACCTCGCCCGCACCGGTTGGCTGCGCGACGGGCTCACCGTCTCCGAAGTCGTCGAGCGGCTCGCCGCGCGCTGGCCGCTCGGCGTGCGGCTGCTGCCGATGACCGACGCCGAGGTCGACACCCACGTCGTGACCGCCGGCGGACGCATGCACTTCCAGGAGTGGTGGACGCTGCACCGCGCGAACCTGCCGGCGATCGCGTTCGACAACGACGGCATCGCCGCCGCCGCGCCGGGTGCCGGCGTGCTCGAGGCGATCGCCTCGGCGGACGCCGTGCTCATGGCGCCATCCAACCCGGTCGTCTCGATCGGCCCGATCCTCGGCGTCCCAGGGATCGCGGAGGCGGTCGCGGCCGCCCCGGGTGGCGTCGTGGGGGTCTCGCCGATCATCGGTGGCGCGGTCGTGCGGGGCATGGCCGACGCGTGCCTCGCGGCGCTCGAGGTGCCGACCGCCGCCGACGCGGTCGGGCTGCGCTACGGCGCGCGCGGTAGCGCCGGCGCCTACGACCGGGCGGGGGTGCCCGGACTGCTCGACGCGTGGCTCATCGCGGAGGAGGACGCGGCGCTCGCTCCCGGCATCGAGGCGGCGGGGCTGCGCACCGTCGTCGCACCGCTGTGGATGCGCGACGCGGACACCTCGGCGGCGCTCGCCGCGGCGGCGCTCGATACGGCGCTCGGCTGAGGCACGTAGGCCGGGCTGAGAGATCGCGCCCGGGCTGAGAGATCAGGCGCAGAACGTCAGCCCGCGAGCGATTCCTCAGCCCGAATGCCCGAGGAGGGCGGCGGTGCGCGGGCCCAGGGCGCCGCGTGCCGCCGCCTCATCGAGATGTTCGCGCGTGTCGACGTCGCGCCGCAGACCCCAATCCGGCGGCAGCACGAGCTCCGCGAACCCCGCAGCGCGGTGGGCGGCCGCCGAATCCGCGCCGAACCGCGGCGCGAACGGGAGCCGCGCGCGCGCCGTCGCGAGCGAGCTTCCGACGCCGTCCGCGTCGGGCACGAAGGTCCGGCCGGCGCTCGACGCGAGCGCGAGTGCGTGCGCGAGCTCGACCGGGTCGAGCGCGGGTAGGTCGCCGAGCAGCACGGCGCGATCCGTGCCCTCCCCCGCGGTATCGAGTCCGAGTGCGATCGCGGCTCGCAGGCTGTCGCTCGTGTCCGCGACCACGTCGACGCCGTCGATCGTGCGCACCGCGTTGGCGGTCTCGGGGTCGGCGGTCACGACGAGGACCCGCGCGACCGCGAGGCAGGCGGCCGCAGCCTCGACCGTGTCGAGCGCGATCGCCCGTGCCAGCCCGATGCGGTCGACACCCGGGACGTCGAGGCGGGACTTGCCCGATGCGGCCGGCTTGACGGGGATGACGAGCGTCCAGTCGGCAGGGGGTCTCGATACGGCGGCTTCGCCGCCACTCGACCCGCGGGTGGGGGCACCGGCGCTCGACCCGCGGGTGGGGGCACCGGCGCTCGACCCACGGGTGGCAGCGGCGAGGGCGGCCTGGTAGCCCTCGCGCCAAGCCTCCGCCGCGCCCAGGCGGAACAGGTCCTCGCGAGCCGGGCGCTGGAGTTCTGCCGCCGTCTGCTCCTCGAGCGAATCCGTCACGAGCCGGCCGAGCCCCCGCACGACCGCGACGGGGATGCCCGACGTCTTGCCCTTCACCAGCTCCGCGGCGGAGGCGATCTCGTCACCGAGCGCCGCGATCGTCGCCTCGAGGACGCGCCCGCCCGAATCCGTCGAGCCGCGCAGGTCGTCGACGACACGCACCCCCGCGGCCCCGATCGCCTGATCGATCTGCCCGACGCGCCAGGCACGCCCGAGCGTGTCGGAGAGCACGACGCCGACGCGGGCCCCCGTCTCGGCGCGGATCACGGCCGCGAGCGCGCGCGCTGACGCATCCGGGTCGATCGGGAGCAGGAGCACCTCGCCGTCGGCGGCGTTCGACGCGTCGACCCCCGCGGCCGCGAGGATGAGGCCTTGCGGGTTCTCGACGATGCGCGTGCGACCGCCGGCGTGCTCCACCGTCGCGACGACGCGGACCGTCTCGGCGTCGACGACCACGTCACGTTCCGTCGCCTCGACGATGCGCCCCTCCGCCTTGGACACGACCTTCGAGGTGACCACGAGGATGTCGCCGTCGGCCGGGCCGTGGGCGACGTAGGCGCGCGCGAGCAGCGCGCCGAGGTCGTCGCCCGGGCGGATCTCGGGGATGCCGAGGAGCCCCGTGACGGAGAACGCGGGGCCCTTCGACTCGCTGCGCTCGCTCAGGGACCCGCCACCGATGCGCTCGTTCAGGGACCCGCCACCTGCGGCGGGCGCGGGGGCCGTCACGACTCGTTGGGGCGCAGGAACCTCGCGACCGCGCCCGGGACGTACGGCCGCACATCGCCGCCGAGCGAGTTGACCTGGCGCACGAGGGAGCTCGAGACGTGGGCGTGCTCGGGGTTCGGCAGCAGGAACACCGTCTCCACGCCCGCGAGGTCCCGGTTCACGATCGCCATCGGCGTCTCGTAGACGAGATCCGTCTGACCGCGCACACCTTTGACGAGCACCGTCGCACCGACCTCGGTGCAGTAGTCGACGAGGAGCCCGACGCTCCAGCTCGTCACCACGATGCTGCCCCCGATTCGCGCCTCGGCGATCGAGTCCTTGATGAGCGCGACCCGGTCGGCGAATGGGATGAGCGCCGTCTTGCCGGGGTTGTGCACGACGAGCACGTGGAGCTCGTCGAAGATGCCCGCCGCGCGACCGATCACGTCGAGATGACCCAGGGTGACCGGGTCGAACGAGCCGGGGACGACGGCGATGCGAGTCACGCGCCCAGCGTAGCCGCGGCCGCCGCAGCCGCCCTGAAGGATTTCGGCGAATGACTCAGCCGGCCCAGAGCGCGTCGCGCAGCCGCACATCCTCCTCGCGGGCGGCGGCGATCCGGCGCACGAGCGCGGTGGGCACCGGCTCGCCGTACCGGAACTGGATCATGTGCGCCGTCGTCGTGAGCCCCGCCGCCTCGACCTCCGCACGGAACGCGTCGAGCGTCGACGCGGTCGGCATGAACGCGGCGTGCTCCCGAAATGCCGACAGCGAGTAGAGGATCCGACGCCCCTCCCACACCGGCACCCGCCACTTGATCGCCTCGACCGCATCGGGCGCGACCTCGCGCAGAATCGCCGCGAGTTCCCGCAGCGTCGGCTGCGCCCGCTCGGCCGCCGAAGCGATGTACGCGTCGATCGGTGTGGGCTCGCCCGGCATGCGCCCATTGTGCCCCCGGCGCGGACCGCGGTCACGCGCGCGTGATGAACTCCGCCGTCTCGTCGTCGACGCGGCGCGCGATCGCGGCGGCGAGCGCCGGATGGGCGCTGAGCTCCGGGTCGCCCGCGATGAGCGTGATCGCGTCCTCGCGCGCCTGCGCGATGAGCTCGCCGTCAGTCGCGGCGGACAGCAGCCGCAGGCCGCTGCGGCGACCCGACTGCGCGGCACCGAGGACGTCGCCCTCGTGACGCAGCGCGAGATCGCGTTCCGCCAGGACGAAGCCGTCGAGCGTCGCCGCGACCGCCTCGACCCGCTCGCGCGCGAGCGAGCCCGCCTCCGCGGGCGTCACGAACAGCGCGAGCCCGGGCAGTCCGCCCCGGCCCACCCGGCCCCGCAACTGGTGGAGCTGCGAGACGCCGAAACGGTCGGCGTCGAGCACGATCATGACGGAGGCGTTCGGCACGTCGACGCCGACTTCGATGACGGTCGTCGCGACGAGGACGTGGATCTCGCCCGCCGCGAACGCGCGCATCGTCCGCTCCTTCTCCTCCGGCGACATGCGACCGTGCAGGGCCCGCACGATGAGGCTGGAGAACGCCGGGTGGCCCTGCAGGAGCGCGATCGTCGATTCCACGGTGGCGGGGCGGGCGGGGTCTCGATACGCGACTGCGTCGCTACTCGACCCGCGGGACGGCGCGTCGCGACTCGACCCGCGGGAGGCTCCCGCGGACGACTCGGCATCGGAGTCGGGTTCTCCCTCCTCGGCGACCGCGTCGGCGATCGCGGGCACGACGACGAAGCACTGCCGGCCCGCCGCGACCTCCTCGGCGGCCCGGTCCCAGACCCGCGCGATCCACCCCGGACGCTCCGCGAGCGGGACGACGTGGGACTCGATCGGCGCGCGGCCCGCCGGCAGCTCCGCGATCGTCGTGACGTCGAGGTCGCCGAAGACCGTCATCGCGACCGTGCGCGGGATCGGGGTCGCCGTCAGCACGAGCAGGTGCGGCACCGAATCGCCGCCCTTCGCGCGCAGCACGTCGCGCTGCTCGACGCCGAAGCGGTGCTGCTCGTCGACGACGACGAGGCCGAGATCCGCGAACGTCACGTGCTCACCGAAGAGCGCGTGCGTCCCCACGACGATCCGCGACTGACCCGAGGCCGCGGCGAGCAGCGCCCGCTTGCGGTCGGCCGCCGCCATCCTGCCCGTCAGCAGGATGGGCCGCAGCTGGGCGGCGAGGTCCGGTCCGAGCGCCGCCGCGATCGAGCGCAGATGCTGCTGGGCGAGCACCTCGGTGGGGGCGAGCAGCACCGACTGCCCGCCGGCGTGCGCGCCCGCGCCAGGTGCCGGCTCGGCGACCGTGAGCATCGCGCGCAGCGCGACGAGCGTCTTGCCGGAGCCGACCTCGCCCTGGACGAGTCGGTTCATGGGGCGCATCGCGGCGAGGTCCGCGGCGATCTCCTCCCCCGCAGCCCGCTGATCCCCCGTGAGGGAGAACGCGAGCGCCGCGTCGAAGCCCGCGAGGAGCGCGCCCGCGCGCCGCGGCACCGCGGCCGACGCGCGCAACTGATCGCGCCGGCGCACGAGCGCCGCCTGGAGCACGAGCGCCTCCTGGTAGCGCAGCGCCTCGCGGGCCGCGCGCCAGTCGTCGTCGACGTGCGGGCGGTGCACGCCCTCGAGCGCCTGCCGGAACCCCATCAGGCCGCGGGTCGCCGCGAACTCGATCGGCACCGGATCCTCAAGGTCGTCCGGCAGGACGTCGAGCACGACGCGCATCGCGTTCGCGATCTTCCAGCTCTGCAGCGACCCCGTCGCCGGGTAGACGGGGATCGGCCAGTCGGCCCGCTCGACCGCGTTCATCTCCGCCGTGTCGTCATCGAACAGCTGATACTCGGGGTGCGCGAGCTGCAGGCCGCCGCGATACGCGCCCACCTTGCCGGCGAACAGGCCGCGCTTGCCGGGCGAGAGCTGATCCGCCCGCCAGCGGGAGTTGAAGAACGTCAGCGTCAGCACCCCGCGGCCGTCCGTGATGACGACCTCCTCGAGGGAGCCCTTCCGCGCACGCATGCTGCGCGAGGACGACGACTTCACGGTCGCGACGACGGTGACCTCGTCGCCCTCGTGCAGCGACGCGAGATCCGTGAGCTCGCCGCGGTGCACGTAGCGCCGCGGCAGGTGGCTGAGGAGCTCCCCCGCGGTCGTGTAGCCGAACGCGCGCTGCAGCGACTTCGCGCTCGTGCCCCCGACGAGGTCGGCGAGCTTGCGCGCGAGCGGATCGGACATGCTCCGAGGCTACGGTCGCGACGGACGCGACGCGACACGAAGCGCCCGTACGCTGAGGGGCGTGACGCGCATCATCGCCGGGTTCGCGGGCTCGCTCGCGCTCGACGTCCCCAAGTCGGGGACCCGGCCGACGAGCGACCGGGTGCGCGAGGCTATCTTCTCCGCGCTCGAGTCGGCCGACGCGGTCGACGGCGCGCGGGTGCTCGACCTCTACGCGGGCTCGGGGGCTCTCGGGCTGGAGGCGGCGTCGCGCGGTGCGGCGAGCGTCATCCTCGTCGAACGCGATGCCCGGGCCGCCGCGATCTGCCGCGGCAACGCGGCGAAGATCCGCTCCCGCGCGCCGCGCGGCGCCGAGCCGCGGATCGAGGTGGCCGCGCAGTCGGTCGCATCCTGGCTCACCGGCGCCGCCGGCACGACCTGGGACCTCGTGCTCGTCGACCCGCCCTACGACGTCGGCGAGGCGGACATCACCGGGGTGCTCGCGGCGCTGGAGCCGCTCCTCGCCGAGGACGCCATGATCGTCCTGGAGCGCGCATCGCGTTCTGGCGCACCGATCCTCCCGGGCGGACTCGAGATCGTCCGCACGAAGACGTACGGCGAGACGGCGGTGCACTACCTCGAGCACGGCACTTCGACTCGCTGACGCTCGCGCAGGGAGCGGGATGCTCGATGCCGCGGCGTCAGGTGCGGAACGGGTCCCAGCCGCCGAGCGCCTCGTAGGGCGCGCCGTCGACGCGCAGTCCCTCGCCCTCGAGCACTCGACCGATCGGCACGAACCCCCCGGGCAGCACGACACCGGGCGGGAACGCGGCGAGCAGCGCGTGATCCTCACCGCCCGCGAGCAGCTGCTCGAGGCCCCACGCGGCCCCCTCGACCTCGCCCGCCGCGGCGAGCACGCGCTCACGCGAGAGCTCGATCGCGACGCCGCTCGCCGTCGCGATCCGGCGTGCGTCCCGCGCGAGGCCGTCGGACACGTCGAGCATCGCCGTCGCGCCCGCGAGCGCGGCGAGCACGCCGTCGCCGACCGGGGGCTCCGGGCGCAGCTGGGCTCGGATCGCGGCGACGTCGCGCTCGCGCGCGCCCCCCTGCAGTCGCTCGAGCGCCTCACGGTCCGGCCGGCCGTCGTCGACCGCGAGGCGGAACATGAGGTCCAGGCCCCGCGCCGCGCGGCCGAGCGCCCCGCTCACCGCGAGCACATCCCCCGGGCGCGCGCCCGAGCGCAGCACCGGCGCCCGTCCCTCCAGATCGCCGAACGCCGCCGCCGCCGCCACGACGATCGGCGAGCGTGCGAGATCGCCGCCCTCCACGCCGCAGCCGGGCGCGAGCCGCTCGCACGCCGCGAGGATCCCCGAGGCGATCCGCGGCAGCACCGACGCCCCCGCCTCGCCCGGCAGCGCGAGCGAGACGGTGAGCGCCGTCGGGCGCGCCCCCATCGCGGCGACGTCGGCGAGGTTCGAGGCCACGAGTTTCCACCCGAGCGACTCCGGCGTCGTCCAAGCCTGGCGGAAGTCCGGCCCCTCGATCATGGTGTCGCCCGTCACGACGAAGCGCCCGTCCGGCGCCGCGAGCACCGCCGCGTCGTCGCCCGGACCGAGCAGCCGCCGGTCGGAGACGGGGAGGATCGGGAAGATCTCGCGGAGCGCCGCATCCTCACCCACCTCGGCCAATGTGCGCTCGCCATCACGGGGCGCCCAGGAGACCTCCACGCTGCGGCATCGTAGCCTGGAGTCGATGAAGCTCAAGCCCCGCCGTGCCGTGCGGCGCCTGCTCGCGATCCTGGTCGCCGGGGCGCTCGCCGTGCCCCTCACCGCATGCGCACAGATCGTCGCCCTCGAGCCCGCGCCGCAGGCCGCGGCGCCCGCGTGCGCCGCCGTGTCCGTCCGCCTGCCGTCGATCATCTCCGACCTGCCGCGGCGCGAGACGAACGCTCAGGCGACCGGCGCCTGGGGCCAGCCGACCGCCGTGATCCTGCACTGCGGCGTCCCGACCCCGCCGCCGACGAGCGAGCTGCTGTGCGTCACGCCGCCCGGCGGCGCCGTCGACTGGCTCATGGACGACACCGACGCGCCGACCTACGTCTTCACGAGCTACGGCCGCACGCCCGCCGTCAGCGTCGCTGTCGACAACACCGTCGTCTCCGGCGTCAACGTCCTCGACGCGCTCGACGTCGCCGTCTCGCAGCTGCCGCAGGAAGGCTCCTGCATCGGCTAACGCGCCTCCCGCGCGAGCTCGACGAGCTCCGTGATGAGCTCGCGGTAGCCGAGCCCGCTCGCCTCCCAGCACTTCGGGAACATCGAGATCGGCGTGAACCCCGGCATCGTGTTGAGCTCGTTGACGACGAAGCCCGAGTCCGTCAGGAAGAAGTCGACGCGCGCGAGCCCTGCACAGCCGATCGACTCGAAGGCCCGCGTCGCGAGTCGCTGCATCTCGCGCAGCTCCCCCTCGCGGAGCTCCGTCGGACAGACGAGCTGCGCGGCGCCGGCGTCGAGATACTTCGCGTCGTAGTCGTAGAACTCCCGCGTGCGCATGACGATCTCCCCCGGCAGGCTGACGCGCGGCCGCCCGCCGTCCCGCCCCGAGAGCACGCCGCACTCGATCTCCCGACCGTCGATCGCCGCCTCGACGAGCGCCTTGTCGTCCTCGGCCCACGCGGCCCGCAGCGCCGGCTCGAGCGCCTCCCACGACTTGACCTTCGTGACGCCGACCGAGGAGCCGGCGCGCGCGGGCTTGACGAAGACCGGCAGGCCGAGCCCCCTCGCGTTCGCCCGCGACCGCGGCTCGTCCGCGGCCCAGTCCGCCGCCGTCAGCGTGACCCACGGCGCGACGGGGACTCCCGCGCCCGCGAGGACGACCTTCGCGAAGTGCTTGTCCATGCCGAGCGCCGAGGCGAGCACCCCGCTGCCGACGTAGGGCAGGCCGACGAGCTCGAAGAGCCCCTGGATCGTCCCGTCCTCGCCCCACGGTCCGTGCAGGATGGGGAACGCGACGTCGACGGTCCCGAGGTCGCGCACCGAGCCGTCCGCCTCCCGCACCGCGATCGCGCGGCTCGCGGTCGACTGCGGCCACGCGAGCCGCGTGCCGTTGTCTGGGACGGCGGGCATCGCGTTCGGATCCATCCGGAATCGCTCGGGCTCATCCGGCTGCAGCGTCATCGCGCCGTCGCGCGTGATGCCGACGGGGATGACGTCGAAGCGGGCACGGTCGATCTCGGCGAGCACGCCCGCCGCCGTCGCGCAGCTGATCTCGTGCTCCGAAGAGCGACCGCCGAAGACGACCGCCACAGTGATGCGGTCGCCCGCTGCTGTCCCCACCGCGTTCATTCCCCCTGCGGCATATCGTCGGTCGTCAGATGCGGCGCGATGTCGCGCGGATCCATCGCGCCGTCGAGCACCGCCGCGACCTGCTGCGCGATCGGCATCGACACGCCCTTCGCCTCCGCGAGCTCAAGGATCGGCGCGATCGAGGAGAGGCCCTCGGCGGTCTGGTTCATCTTCGCCGCCACCTCCTTGAGCGTCAGGCCCTGGCCGAGCAGACGGCCGGCGGTGTTGTTGCGCGAGAGCGGCGATGAG
Organism: Microbacteriaceae bacterium; assembly: GCA_035555435.1. GTDB lineage: Bacteria > Actinomycetota > Actinomycetes > Actinomycetales > Microbacteriaceae > 73-13. The sequence goes on from DATMGN010000001.1 coordinate 29,284, forward strand.
CAGGTCGCGATCAGGTCGCCGAGGCCCGCGAGCCCCGACATCGTCTCCGGCTTCGCGCCATAGGCGACCGCGAAGTCGGTGAGCTCCGAGAGGCCGCGCGTGATGATCGATGCCTTCGTGTTCTCGCCGAAGCCGACGCCGTCGACGATGCCGACCGCGACCGCGACGATGTTCTTCAGCACCCCGCCGAACTCCGTCCCGACGACGTCGGTGTTGACGAAGGATCGGAAATAGTCGTTGCGGGCCGTGATCGCGACCGTCTGCGCCGTCTCGAGCGACGCGGAGGCGACGACCGCCGCGGTCGGCTGCTGGCGCGCGATCTCGAGCGCGAGATTCGGTCCGGAGACGACGGCGATCCGCTCGGCGGGCGTGCCGAGCTCCTCCGCGATGATCTCCGACATCCGCCGCGCGGTGCCGCGCTCGAGGCCCTTCATGAGCGAGACGACGATCGCGTCGGCGGGGATGTCGGCGCGCAGGTGCTTGAGATTGTCCCGCAGCGACTGGCTCGGGACGGACAGGTAGACCTCCTGCGCGCCCGCGAGCGCGGCGGCCTGGTCGGCGGTCGCGCGCAGGCTCTTCGGCAGCGCGATGCCCTTGAGGTACTTCGCGTTGCGCTTCGCGACGTCGATCTCGCGGGCGCTTGAGGCACGCCTCGCCCAGATCGTGACGGCGGACCCCCCGTCGGCGAGGATCTTGCCGAACGTCGTGCCCCACGCCCCCGCGCCGATGACCGTGACCCGCCGCGGCGCCGCGGTGCTGCCTTCGAGTCGTTCGGCCACCGCACCATTCTGCCTGCTCGGGCCGGGCGCATGACGTTCTGGCGTGCGATTCCCACCTGGCGGCTCGCGGGCTGGTCGCGAGATCCCGCCTGGGGGTGCGCGGGCCGGTCGCGAGATCCCGCCGAGCGGTGCCTTGTGCGCAGTGCGGACCTCCGCATTGCGCACAAGGCACCGCTCGGCGGGGTCGGCGTGTCGGCGCGGGGAGCATCGTGGGGCCGCGCGGGAGGCCAAACGCCCTCACAGGGCGCGGGGAGAACGCCGTGTCCACAGTCGGCCGGTTCGCGCGGTCTCGCGCGCATCGCGTTCTGCGACCATCGCGCATGCGCCGCACCGAGCCACCCGACGGCCTACGCGGGCGGGCTGCCCTGACGAGCGAGCTGGTCGCCAGCGGCGTCGCTCGATCACGGCTGCGGCACGCCGACGTCACGCGCCCGCACCGCGGCGTCGCCGGCTTCGGAGTGCCGGACCGCGACGTCCTGGACCGGTGTGCCGCCTACGAGCCGATCATGCTGCCGGGGCAGTTCTTCAGCCATGCGACCGCGGCGGCGCTGTGGGGCATGTGGCTCCCCGAGGGCGTGCCCGACCTCCTCGACGTGGCGGTCCTCGACCCGCGCACCCCGCCGCGTCGCCCCGGCATCGCGGGGCGCCGCGTGTCGCGGGTCGAGCTCGGCTTCGTGCACGGCTTCGCGGTGGTGAGCGCGGCGGACGCCTGGTGCCAGCTCGGGGCCGTCGTCGCACGCGACAACCTCGTGGCGGCCGGAGACAGCGCGCTGCCGGCGGCGCATCGCTCCGGGGCCGCGTCGCTCGACGCAATCGCGAATGCGGCGGTGCGCCACCGCGGCACCCCCGGCGCGGCGCGCGCCGCCGAGGCGCTCGGGCTGCTGCGCCCCGGCGTCGAATCGCGGCCCGAGACGCTGCTACGGCTCGCGCTGCGACGCGCCCGGCTGCCCGAGCCGGTGGTCGCGGCAGCGGTGACGCTCCCGGACGGCCGCAGCTACCACCCCGACCTCTCCTACCCCGAGCTGCGGATCGCGATCGAGTACGAGGGTGACGGCCACCGCACGGACCGGCGGCAGTGGGAGCGGGACGTCGAGCGCTACGAACGGTTCGCGGACGCCGGCTGGCGCGTCATCCGGGTCACGGCGACGCAGCTCTTCCGCGACGCCCGCGCCGTGGCGGCGCGCGTTCGCGCGGCGATCCGCGCGGCACGCAGCGCGCCGCCCGCCCGGCGTGCTGGAAGCCGTTGATGCGTTTCGTGCCTGGCCTCCAGGGTCCCGCACCCGCCTGGCGGTGCCTTGTGCGCAATACCAGGGCGCGCACTGCGCATAAGGCACCGCCAGGCGGGTGCAGAACGCCATCGCGCGGCATAGGCGCGACACGGGGCGCCGCGGCACCGACTTCCGCGGCACGGCAACGGCAGCGCCGCGGCGCCGGGTGCGCGTGACAGGGCGGCCCGTCAGCGGCGCTTGCCGCGCTTCGCGGCCTTGTTGAGATTGCCGTGCTCGGACTGCCCGTGTTTGGCGGGGTCGTAGCGCTCGGCCGGCGCCGACTCGCCCCGGAGCTCCTCCAGGAGCGACGTGATCGCGGCCATGATCGCCTCGGTCGCCTCCGTCAGCGTCTTCTGGTCGAGCGGCTTGCCGCGCCACTCATCCAGGTCGACCGGCTCCCCGACAAGGACGGTGACGGAGCGGCGCTTGCCGAACAGCTTGATCTTGCCGTAGCGCGGCATGATCGCCTGGACGCCCCAGTGCGCCACCGGGATCACGGGGACGCCCGCCTCGAGCGCGATGCGCGCGGCGCCCGTCTTGCCGCGCATCGGCCACAGGTCGGGCTCGCGCGTCAGCGTGCCCTCCGGGTACACGACGACGGCACTGCCGTCGGCGATGATCTGCTCGGCCGCGCGGATCGAGCCGGCGCCACCGCCATCACGTTCTACCTTGATCTGCTGCGAGTCGGTCATGATCTTGCCGACGAACGGGATCTTCCAGATCGACGCCTTGGCGAGGAATCGCGGGAGGCGGCCGATGCGCCAGATCAGCTTGACCATGTAGAGGACGTCGAGCTCGGTGTAGTGGTTCGCCGCGAGCACGAACGGGCCGCGTCGCGGGAGCCGATCGAGGTGGACCCACTCGATCTTCGACACCCAGTCGAGCCACGGGAGCACGATCGAGGCGATCGCGCGCCACGGCCAGAACGTCCGCCGCTCCAGCGGGTAGCTCTCCGGGTCGCGCAACTCAGGCCCCGAGGGTGAAGTCGGCGCCGAGGCCGCTCAGCTTGTCGACGAACCGCTCGTAGCCTCGGCCGATGAGGCCGAGGTTCGACACGCGCGAGGTGCCGGTCGCGGTGAGCGCGGCGATGAGGTGCGAGAAGCCGCCGCGGAGGTCCGGGATCTCGATATCGGCGCCGTGGAGGCGAGTCGGGCCGTTGACGATCGCCGTCTGCTCCAGCGGACGCCGGGCGACGCGACGCGTCGGCGACTCAAGGCCACCGTGGACGACCTCGATGTCCGCGCCCATCGCCCCGAGCGCCTCGACGAAGCCGAAGCGGTTCTCGTAGACGGTCTCGTGGACGAGCGAGCGGCCCTTCGCCTGCGTCAGCGCGACGATGAGCGGCTGCTGCCAGTCCGTCATGAAGCCGGGGTGCACGTCGGTCTCGACCTCGACGGGGTGCAGGTCGCCGCCGGGGTGCCAGAAGCGGATGCCGTCCTCGCGCACGTCGAACTCGCCGCCGACCTTGCGGAAGACGTTGAGGAAGGTGAGCAGCTCGAGCTGGCGCGCACCCGCGACGACGATGTCGCCGCCCGTCGCGAGCGCCGCCGAGGCCCAGCTCGCGGCTTCGTTGCGGTCGAACATCGCGCGGTGCTCGTAGCCGCGCAGATGGCTGACGCCCTCGATGAAGATGACACGGTTCGGCTCGACCGAGATGATCGCGCCCATCTTCTGCAGGACCCCGATGAGGTCCATGATCTCGGGCTCGATCGCGGCGCCGCGCAGCTCCGTGGTCCCCTTCGCGCATACCGCGGTCAGCAGCACCTGTTCGGTCGCGCCGACGCTCGGATAGGGGAACTCGATGTCGGCGCCGCGCAGACCGCCCGGCGCGGTCAGGCGGATGCCCTCGTACGACTTGTCGACGACCGCGCCGAAGGCGCGCAGGGCGTCCATGTGGAAGTTGATGGGGCGGTTGCCGATACGGCAACCGCCGAGGTCCGGGATGAGCGCCTCGCCGAGCCGGTGCAGGAGCGGCCCGCAGAACAGGATCGGGATACGGCTCTCCCCCGCGAGCGCGTCGATCTCCGCGAAGTGGGCGCGCTCGACGTTGGTCGGGTCGAACGTGTAGCTGCCGACATCATCCGTCTCGACGCCGACGCCGTACGCGCCAAGCATGCCCGCGACGACGTTGACGTCGGCGATGGCGGGCACGTCGCGCAGGGTCGAGGGCGAGTCCGCGAGCAGGGCCGCGACCATCGCCTTCGTCACGAGGTTCTTGGCGCCGCGGACCTCCACGACGCCGGTGAGCGGCTTGCCGCCGTCGATGACGATCGTGTCGGAGGACAATCCGAGTCGCTCGCCCGCGCGCTTCGCGTCGTGCGTGAGTGCGTTCATCCGCGCCTTTCCGGCGTTCTACCTGGCCGGAAGCGTCGTGGGGAGCCACGACGGCCGCGCGGCCTCGAACGCGGTGATCGCGTCCTCGTCGCGGAGGGTCAGGCCGATGTCGTCGAGCCCCTCCAGGAGCCGCCAACGAGTGTAATCGTCGATCTCGAAGGCGACCGAGATTTCGCCGACGGTCACGGTGCGCGCCTCGAGGTCGATGGTCGCCGGGATGCCCGGCGCGGCCTCGATCGTCGCCCAGATCCGCTCGATGGTCGCCTCGTCGATGACGCCGGCGAGGAGGCCCTGCTTGCCCGAATTGCCTCGGAAGATGTCCGCGAACTTCGGGGAGAAGACGGCCTTGAAGCCGTAGTCGCGCAATGCCCAGACCGCGTGCTCGCGGCTCGAGCCGGTGCCGAAGTCGGGGCCCGCGAAGAGCACCGTCGCACCGGCGTAGGCCGGGTCGTTGAGCACGAAGTCGGGCTCCTGGCGCCATAGGTTGAACAGGCCGTCCTCGTAGCCGGTCTTCGTGACGCGCTTGAGGAAGACGGCGGGGATGATCTGGTCGGTGTCGACGTTGCCGCGCTTGAGCGGCACCGCGGTGCCGGTCACGGTCGTGAACTTGTCCATCTAGGCCTCCTCGAGATCCCACGGGCTCGACAGCGTCCCGCGGATCGCGGTCGCGGCGGCGACGAGTGGGCTGACGAGGTGCGTGCGCCCGCCCTTGCCCTGCCGGCCCTCGAAGTTGCGGTTGCTCGTGGAGGCGCAGCGCTCGCCGGGGGCGAGCTGGTCAGGGTTCATGCCGAGGCACATGGAGCAGCCGGCGAATCGCCATTCCGCCCCGAACTCGGTCACGATCTTGTCGATGCCCTCGGCCTCGGCCTCCAGCCGCACGCGCGCGGAGCCGGGCACGACCATGACCCGCACCCCGTCCGCCTTCTTCTGCCCCTTGATGATCGAGGCGAAGGCCCGCAGGTCCTCGATCCGCGAGTTCGTGCACGAGCCCATGAAGACCGCGTCGACGGCGATGTCCTTCATCTTGGTTCCGGGCGCGAGATCCATGTACTCGAGCGCGCGCTCGGCGGCCGCCCGGTCGTTCGCGTCGGCGTACGCCTCCGGCGACGGCACCTGGTCGGAGAGCGAGACGCCCTGGCCGGGGTTCGTGCCCCACGTCACGAACGGCTCGAGCGCGTCGCCGTCGATGAAGACCTCCGCGTCGAACACGGCGTCGGGGTCGGTCGGCAGCGTCGACCAGTAGGCGACGGCCTCGTCCCAGTCGGCGCCCTGCGGCGCGTGCGGCCGGCCGTGCACGTAGTCGAACGTCGTCTGGTCGGGGGCGACGAGTCCGGCGCGGGCACCCGCCTCGATCGACATGTTGCAGATCGTCATGCGCCCCTCCATCGAGAGGGCGCGGATCGCCGAGCCGCGGTACTCCAGGACGTAGCCCTGGCCGCCGCCGGTGCCGATCTTCGCGATGACGGCGAGGATGATGTCCTTCGCCGTCACGCCGGGGCGCAGCGTGCCTTCGACGTTGATCGCCATCGTCTTGAACGGCTTGAGCGGGAGCGTCTGGGTCGCCATGACGTGTTCGACCTCGGACGTCCCGATCCCGAACGCCATCGCCCCGAACGCGCCGTGGGTCGAGGTGTGCGAGTCGCCGCACACGACCGTGATGCCGGGCATGGTGAGCCCGAGCTGCGGCCCCACGACGTGGACGATGCCCTGCTCGACGTCGCCGAGCGAGTGGAGCCGGACACCGTACTCCTCGGCGTTGCGACGCAGCGTCTCGATCTGGATGCGCGAGGTCGGCTCGGCGATGGGCCGGTCGATCGCGAGCGTCGGCGTGTTGTGATCCTCGGTCGCGATCGTGAGGTCGAGTCGTCGCAGCGGCCGGCCGGCCTGGCGAAGGCCGTCGAACGCCTGGGGGCTCGTGACCTCGTGCACGAGGTGCAGGTCGATGTAGATCAGGTCCGGCTCGCCTGGCTCGCCCCGCTTGACGACGTGGGCGTCCCAGATCTTCTCCGCGAGCGTTCGCGGACGCGCGTCGACAGGGGCTTCTGGCATTGATCCAGTCTACCCGCGCGTCACCCGGAGCCGCCGGTGCGGAGTCCGCCCTGAGCGGACTACAGCGGCTCGATCCCGATCTCGTAGTTGCCGAGGATGATCGCGCAGCGGTCGGCGATCCGCACTTCGCCACCGGGCTCGATCTCGGACTCGCCGCCGTCGGGCGCGACGAGCACGATCCCGTTCGCGCTCGACACATCGCGCAACACGATGCCGGCACCCGGCTGCGGGATCACGACGAGGTGAGAACGCGATACGGTCCGACCCGGGTCATCGATCGTCACGCGCCGCGCACCGACGGGGCCCGCCATGGGTGCGGGGTTGCGGCCGAGCAGCAGCGGGCCGTCGACGAGCACGAGCTCGCCGCTCCCGAGCCGCAGGCCCCACTCGGCCCTGGGCCCGCGCTGCACGACGACGGTTCGGTCGTCCGCTTCGACGTCGGCGCTCTCCGGGTAGACGGCGGGGGCGGCGGGCAGCGGCTCGACCTGCGACGGCAGGTGGAACGTGAACGAGTCGGTCGAGCCCGCCGGCGGCCGGTCCCAGCTCGGCGCCGGCAGCGGCGCCTCGGCCGGCGGCGGGGGCGGCGGGGCGGGCGCGGTCGAGAACGGCGGCGGTGGAGGCACCCGGAGCCCGGGCGGCGGCGGGATGGAGTTCACGGGCGCTTGCAGCGGTGCGCCGCAGTTGAGGCAGACGAACGCCCCGGGGTCGACGGGTTGCGCGCATGACGCGCACACCGCCCCCGCACCGCGCTCGACGATCCCAGCCACGCGACTATCTTCGCCCGCCGCACTGCAGACGACCAATCCGGCCTGTCCCGGGCCGATCGCGTTCTATTACGCTGACGCCATGACCGATGACATCCGGGCACATGCGGAGAAGCGCATCAAGGCCCGCCAGCAGTTCTGGTCCTCGAGCATCACCCTCGTGGTGATCTTCATCATCCTCCTGGTCGTGTGGTTCGTCACGTCGGGCGGGCACGGCTACTTCTGGCCGATGTGGCCGGCCATCGGCTTCGGCATCGCGATCATCTTCCACGCGCTCAACGTCTTCGGCCCGCTCGGCCGACCGGTCACGCGCGAGGCGGTCGACCGCGAGGTGCGCCGGCTGGGCGGCGACCCGGACGCGAGCGCCTGATGCCGCTCGAGATCGATCCCACCGCCGTCAAGTGGTCGGACTCCGGCAGCCTCGCCGGGCGACCGCTGCTCCTCCTGCTGCACGGCTACGGGCAGCGCGAGGGCAGCCTCGACGCGATCGCGGATGCGGTCGGCCCGGACATCGTCACGGCGCAGCTGCGCGGGCCCCGCGAGTCCCGCGAACCGCTGCCGGGCGGCTTCGGCTGGACGGATGTCGACGAGCACATCATCCCGCTGCCGGGGCACCCCGAGGAGTCGGCGGCGGCGCTGCTGCGCTGGCTCGACGCGGTCATTGCAGCCCGCGGTGTGCCCTCCTCGATCGGTCTCGCGGGGTTCTCGCAGGGCGCGGCGTTCTCGCTCGCGCTGCTGCGCGAGGTGCCGGAGCGCTGGGCGGCGGTCGTGACGCTCGCCGGCTTCTGGGTGCCGGGCGAGTTCGCGGGCGAGGACCGCCTCGCGCAGCTGCGACCGCCGATCTTCTGGGGGCGCTCGGAGGCGGATTTCGCGATCAAGCCGGAGTACGTCGACGCGACGCGCGCGGCGCTCGCGGCGTTCGCGCCGGACGCCGAGCACGTCTATCCGGGTGACACCCACCAGGTGCTGCCGGAGATGGTCGCGGACCTCGTGCCCTTCCTCCGAGCGCATCTCGCCTGAGGCGACTCAGCGACCGAAGATCCTCGCGAAGAAGCCCGTCGAGGGCTCGTCCTGATGACCGCGGCAGCGCTCGGCGCTGGGGACGCCGCGCATGACCTGGTCGACGTGCTGTCCGCAGCCGGACCAGGTGGTCTTGCCGCACTTCCTGCAGGTGACGGCATGGCACATGTTCGTTCTCCTTCTCGGGTGGCGCTCAGGCGAGCATCATGAAGAGCTTCTCGAGCTCCTCGGTCGTCGTCCCGTCCTCGGCGAGGGCGGTTTCGGGGTCGATGAGGCAGGCCTTCATCGCGGTCGAGACGATCGCGAAGCCGGCGCGGTCGAGCGCGCTCGAGACGGCCGCGAGCTGCGTGACGACGTCGCGACAGGGCTTCTCCTGCTCGACGGCGGCGATGACCGCGTCGAGCTGACCGCGCGCACGGCGCAGTCGGTTCAGGATCCGCCGCTGGACGTCGGGGTCGGTCGTGCGCATGGAATGGTCCTCTCGCTCGGTTCAGGTGTGGTCGGTGCGCATCAGCTCGGCGGCGCGGGCGCCGAGCGACGCTCGGAGGGTGAGCGCCCCGCCGGAGAGCGAGGCGGCGTCGAACCCCGCCTGGAGCAGCACTCGATTCGCGATCGCCGAGCGCACGCCCGAGGCGCACATGACCCGCACGGGTCGGTCGCCCGCGGCCTCGCGGACCTCGCCGAGCCGCTCGCGCAGCTCGGTGTGCGGGATGTTGAGCGCGCCGGGCAGGTGGCCCGTCGCGAACTCGGCCCGCGTGCGCGTGTCGAGCAGGAGGGCCTCGGCGAGCACGCTGTCGACGTCCTGCGCGTACCAGAGCCGCAGCACCCCCGACCTGACGTTCTCCCCCACCATGCCCGCGAGGTTGACGGGATCCTTCGCCTGCCCGTACGGCGGCGAGTAGGCGAGATCGAGGTCGATGAGATCCTCGATCGCGAGGCCCGCTCGGATCGCGGTCGCGAGCACGTCGATGCGCTTGTCGACGCCCTCCGGACCGACCGCCTGCGCGCCGAGCAGGAGCCCGTCGGCTTCCCGGAAGTGGACGACGAGGTGGATCTGCGACGCACCGGGGAAGTAGCCCGCGTGCTGGTTCGGGTGCAGGTGGATGGTCCGGTGCGGGATGCCCGCGGCCTCGAGCGCGGCGCGGTTCGCCCCCGTCAGCGCGGCGGTCATCCCGCCGATCCGGACGATCGCGGTGCCGAGCGGGTGCGGGGCGGGCCTCGCCGTGCCGGGGCGGAGGATGTCGTCGGCCACGAGCCGACCGGCGCGGTTCGCGGGGCCCGCGAGCGCGACGGGGCGGCGCAGTCCCGTGACGGCGTCGATGCTCGCGGTCGCGTCCCCGACGGCCCACACGCCGGGCGCCGCGGTGCGGCCGTGCGCGTCGACGAGGATCGCGCCCCGCTCGCACTCGATTCCCGCGGCCTCGAAGACGGCGGTGTCCGGGCGGACGCCGACGGACAGCACGACGATGTCGGCGGGCAGCAGCGTGCCGTCGCCGAGGCGGACGAGGTCGTGCTCGACGCCCTGCTCGATGCCCGTCGCGGCGACGCCCGCGTGCGTGATGACGCCGAGCCCGCGCAGCTCCTCGGCGACGAGCTCCGCGAGCTCCGCCTCGAGCGGCGGCAGGACGTGCGCGGCGAGTTCGACGACGCGCACCTCGAGCCCCTGCTCGGCGAGGGCCTCGGCCGCCTCGATCCCGATGAACCCGGCTCCGAGCACGACCGCGCGCCGCGCGCCGGCTTCGACCCGCTCGCGGAGCGCGAGGGCGTCCTCGACCGTGCGCAGCGTCCGAACCCGCGGCGAGTCGAGGCCTGGGATCGGCGGACGGACGGCCTGGGCACCGGGCGAGAGCACGAGTGCGTCGTACGCGATCCGCTCCGTCCCGGTCGGGCTCTCGACCGTGACGATCCGCTGCTCGACGTCGACTCCGGTGACGTCGTGCCCGGTGCGCACGTCGAGCGCGAGCGCGGCGCGCAGCGACTCGGGGGTCTGCACGAGCAGCGCGGCGGGGTCGACGATCTCGCCGCCGACGTAGTACGGCAGTCCGCAGTTGGCGTACGAGACGTGGGCGCCCCGCTCGAGCACGACGATCTGCGCCGTCTCGTCCAGTCGCCGCGCGCGGGCGGCGCAGCTCATGCCGCCCGCGACGCCGCCGACGATGACCATCCTCATCGGGGTCCTCCCGACGCGCGCGGACGGTCGAGGCGGGTGCTGGCTGCTCGGAATGGCATGCCACGAGTATACCCCCACCCGTATTGCGCTCGTCAATCGGACGACCCGATCCCCAGCGGACGGACGCTCGCGTTGCCTAAGATGTGGGCGATGCACGAGGGCACTCGCGGGGCTGCCCGAGACGGCGCGCCCGGGGCGCGCAGCCGCGCGGCACGACGATGCGAAATCTCTTCGGCCAGGTCGACGGGACCGTCAATCCCAGCCCAGGCACGGAGGAGTTCGAGCGCGTCGTGTGGTCCGCCGACGGTTGGCTCGCCGGCGGCACGAGCCCTGTGATCCGCCGCATCCGGATGCACCTCGACACCTGGGACGAGCTCGACCGCCCCGGGCGCGAGCAGTCGGTCGGGCGCACCCTCGCGACCGGTGCGCCGCTGACCGGGGGCGCGGAGACCGATGAGCCCGACCTCGACGCGAAGAGTCCCGGCGGTCTCCCCGTCATCCCCGAGTTCGCGCACGTCCGGCGGGCTCGCGGCCCCGAGCGCATCTACCGGCGCAGCTACAACTACGACCTGCCGCCCACGGCGGGCGTCTCCGAATCCGGGATGATCTTCACCTCGTACCAGGCGGACGCGAGCGCGCAGTTCGTGCCGATCCAGCGTCGCGTCGACGAGCTGGACCTGCTGAACCACTGGACGACGCCGATCGGCTCGGTCGTCTTCGCGATCGCGCCCGGATGCGCAGCCGGCGGGCATCTCGGCGAAGGCCTCCTCGCCTGAATCGGAGGCTCGGCACAGCAGATGGGAACGGAAAAACCCCCGGCATGACCGGGGGTTTTCCTGTTCGTGACCCCAGCGGGATTCGAACCCGCGTTACCGCCGTGAGAGGGCGGCGTACTAGGCCGCTATACGATGGGGCCGTCACGACAACTCATCGAGTATAGCCGATTCCTGGGGAGAGAATGCGCTACCGAAGTCCCGTCGCCCTGATCGCCGCTGCCGTCCTCGCGACGGTCGCCCTGACGGGGTGCAGTGCCGTCGACGGCTTCCTGCACGACACGTTTCCGGACCAGTTCGGGCCGAAGCGCAGCGCCGACGGCCGCGTGAGCCAACCCTCCCTCGCCCACTCGTTCTACCTTGAGCGCGGCGACTGCTTCAACTTCCCCGACCCCGACGTGCGCACCGAGGTCGAGATCGTGCCGTGCACCGACGACCACATGTTCGAGGCGATCGGGCAGGGCGAGGTGACGCTCCAGGAGCAGAAGACGCTCGGGCTGCAGGACGCGATCTCCGCGAAGTGCGCGGAGCCGTTCGAGGCGTTCAAGGCGAGCGCGCCCGTCGGCACGAGGCCGGATCAGGAGTTCCTCGTTTCGGAGGAGAAGATCGGCGACCGGACGGTCACCGAGTACATCTGCGCCGCGGCGCTCACGAAGCTCTGACGGGCGCGTAGCAGCGCAGCGAGGCGGGCACTACCCGCACGTCGACGGGCAGTGGTCCGAGCCGCTCGCCGTCCGCGTAGCCGACGATCCCCGTCGGCTCGCTGCGCTCCCTCAGGGAGCTGCGTGCGTCAGAGCGGAGGCCGACGCGGATGCGGCTGGCGCGAATGATCTGCACGCGCGGGTCGCTCACGTGCTCGCCCCGGTAGACCTTGGGATAGATGCGCAGGAACGCGGTACGGCTGAGCGAGCGGACGACGAAGAGGTCGAGGAGGCCGTCGGTCATCGAGGCGTCCGGCGTGATGAGCATGCCGCCGAGGGAGCGATTGTTCGCGACGCTGACGAGGGCGCCGTCGAGCTCGAGCACCTGCCCGTCGAACTCGATGCGGTACGGGATCGGACGCAGCGCCACGAGCTCGCGCAGGATCGCGAGCGTGTACCGGGATTGCCCCTTGGGATGGCGCATCGCGTTCGCCCGCTCGTTGACGATCGCGTCGAAGCCGCACGAGACGGCGCCGACGAAGCGTCGCGAATCGCGGGCGCCCGCTTCGCCCCACTCGACGATCCCGGTGTCGAGGACGATGGGCTCGCGCTCGAGCGCGGCGAGCAGCGCCTCGACGGCGGCCTCGACGGAGTGCTCGGGCAGCCCGAGCCCTTTCGCGAGGTCGTTGCCGGTGCCGGTCGGAATGAGCCCGAGCGGGGTGTCGGTCTCGGCGAGGATGTTCGCGGCGAGGTGGACCATGCCGTCTCCGCCGACGACGACGAGCGCGTCGGCACCGGCCTCGACCTCCTCGCGGGCGCGCTCGGCGAGGAGCGTCCCCGTCGGCGCCACGAGCGGGCGCACCTCGTGGCCGGCGGCACGCAGCAGCTCGACGGCGCGCGGGCCGGCGTCCCGCGCCTTGCCGAAGGACGCGTTCGGGTTGATCGCGACGACCAGGCGACGCTGCTCCGGCATGCCCAAAGCCTAGGGCGACTCAGCGCTTCGCGAGCGCGTCCTCCGCGGCGACCCAGGCGAGCATCGCGCACTTGACCCGGGCGACGAACTTCGCGGCGCCCTCGAGCGCGACGGCGTCGCCGAGCAGGTCCTCGTCGACGGGGATCTCGCCCCGCGAGCGCATGGAGGCGCGGAACGACTCGATCCGCTCCCCCGCCTCGGCCGCGGTGAGTCCCGGCAGCTGCTCGGCGAGGATCGACGCGGAGGACTGGGAGACCATGCAGCCGCGACCCGTCCACGCGGCATCGGTGATGGTGTCGCCGTCCAGCGTGAGCTGGAGGGTGATCTCGTCACCGCAGGTCGGGTTCAGCTGGTGCGACTCGACGGTCGCCCCATCATGGAGACCTTGCCGCCGCGGGTGTTTGACGTGGTCGACGATGATGTCCTGGTACAGGCTTTCGAGTTCGCTCATGCGAGCCTCCGGAAGAACGCGATCGCCTCGGGGAGCGCCGCGAGATAGCTGTCGACCTCGTCGGTCGTGGTCGCGAGGTAGGTGCTGGCCCGGGTCGAGGCCGTCGTCCCGAGTCGCCGGTGCAGCGGCTGGGCGCAGTGGTGCCCGACGCGGATCGCGATGCCGCGGCCGTCGAGGTACTGGCCGAGGTCGTGGGCGTGGATGCCGGGGACGTCGATCGCGGCGACACCGGTTCGTTCGGCGCCGCCGACGGGCCCGAGGATGCGCACGCCATCGATTAGCTGGAGGCCGTCGACGAGCCGCCGGCCGAGCGCCGCCTCGTGCGCGGCGATCCGATCCATCCCGACGCGCTGCAGATACTCGACGGCGGCGCCGAGCGCGATGGCTTGCGAGACCCGCTGCGTGCCCGCCTCGAACTTCTGCGGGGGCGGCAGATATTCGGCTGCCTCCATCGTCACGGTCGTGATCATGGAGCCGCCGGTGAGGAACGGCGGCAGCGCCTCGAGGTGCTCACGGCGGCCATAGAGCACGCCGACGCCGGTCGGGCCGAGCATCTTGTGTCCGGAGAACGCGGCGAAGTCGACGCCGAGCGCATGCAGGTCGAGCGCGAGGTGCGGCGCGGACTGGCAGGCGTCGAGGACCGTGAGCGCGCCGACGGCCCGGGCGCGACGGACCAACTCGGCGACGGGCTGGACCTCGCCGGTCACGTTGGATACGTGGGTGAACGCGAAGACCTTCGTGCGCTGGCTGAGGAGGCCGTCGAGGAGATCCAGGCGGAGCGCCCCCTCGTCGTCGACGGGCACGTAGCGGAAGGTCGCACCGGTGCGGGCGGCGAGCTCCTGCCAGGGGATCAGGTTGGCGTGATGCTCGAGCTCGGTGCCAAGGATCTCGTCACCCGGGCCGAGCCGGTACCGCGCCGCCACGGCGCCGCCGCGTCCGAGCGAGGCGTTGCCGATCGCGTAGGCGACGGCGTTGAGCGCCTCCGTCGCGTTCGACGTCCAGACGATCTCCTCGGGTGCCGCGCCGACGAACGCGGCGACGCGCTCCCGCGCGCGCTCGAACTCCTCGGTCGCCTCGGCGGCGAGCGTGTGCGCGCCGCGGTGCACGGCGGAGTTGCGCTGCTCGACATACGCGACCTCGGCGTCGATGACCTGCCGGGGTCGCTGCGAGGTCGCGCCCCAGTCGAGGTAGACGAGTTCGTGCCCGTTGACGCGCTCGGCGAGGATCGGGAAGTCCGCACGGATGGCGGCGATCTCCGCCGCGCTCAGTGCGTCGGCGGTCGCGATGCCGGACATCTCGCCTCCTGTCGTTCGACCCCGATCGAGTCAACCACGCTTCGCGGCCCGTTGTTCCGAAATGCCGGGCACGTCCAGGCGGCGCTGCTAACCTGCCCCACCGATCATGTTCACCACCCCGAACCGGAAGTCCTCCCGGCGCGCGAACGGCTTCAGCCCCACCGCCGCACTCGCCACGGGCGGTGTCGCGATGCTGCTGCTCGTGGGGGCGATCGCGCCGTACCAGGACGCGGGTTCGGCGGCGGCGGGCGCGCCCCTCGACGATCAGGCCGTCGACGTCGCGGCGTCGATCCGGCCGGCGATGGCGGAACGCGATGCCTACGCGGCCGAAATCAGTCCCGAGCGGCAGAAGGCGGCGCTCGTCGCCGAGCACACGAACTACTCGTGGGCGAAGCTCGTGCTCTGGTACGGAGGCTGGCCCATCACGGACGAGTCCGTCACGACGATCGTGCGCTGGATGCGCCAGGAGAACTACGTCGACAACTGGTGGCTGCGCAACAACCCGCTCAACAACGGCTGGGGCGTCGGCCACTACATGAACCCGGCGGAGAGCCTCGACGCCGCCGCCTCATATGCGGCCGACGCGATCCACACGCTGGGCGGCTACGCGGGCATCAAGGCGGCGTTCGAGTCGGCGGTGTCCTCGGACCAGTCGGCCTACGCGATCTGGCACTCCTCGTGGGCGACGGGCCACTACGCGTACGGCGCGCACTGGAGCACGGCGCCGGTGCCCGAGGTCGTGGCGCCGGCGGACGCCTGGGGCATCTGAGTCCTCACCCGGATCCGGCCGCGCTCCTCGGCAACGACCGCCCCGGTAGCCTGGCGCCATGACTGACCGAGCCATGCTCCAGGACCTCATCGACGCTCGCCTCGGCGGCTGGAACGCCATCTGGGAGTCGGAGTATCGCGAGCGTCCCGAGTACCTCGAATCGATCGCCGACCTCGCGACGACCCCGGAGCGGGTGGGGGCGCTCGCACCCGCGACGCGCGCCCTCGTCCGGCTCGCGCTCGACGCGGCGGTGTCGCACCTCCATGCCGACGGGATGGAGCGCGCGATCCGCGAGGCGCTCGAGGCCGGCGCGAGCGTCCAGGCGATCTTCGAGACCCTCATGGTCTCCGCGACCATCGGTGTCCACGGCATGAACGCCGACATCCTCGCCGAGGTGCTCGCCGAGCGCGGCGATCCGGCAGCGACCGAGCCGCTCGGTCCGAAGCAGCTCGCGATTCGGGACGAGTACACGCGAGTCCGCGGATACTGGCGTGATTTCCTCGACGAGACGCTGCGGTTCGCGCCCGATTTCCTTGCCTCCTACCTCGCGTTCTCCGGGGCGCCGTGGCGCGTCGGGATGCTCGAGCCGAAGGTGCGGGAGTTCATCTACATCGCGTTCGACACCTCGCCGACCCACCTGCATCTGACGGGCCTGCGGCTGCACATCAACCAGGCGCTCGACCACGGCGCGACTCCCGAGGAGATCGTCGAGGTCATGGCGCTCGCCGGCACGATGGGCCTTCAGTCCCTCAAGGTCGGCGTCCCGATCCTCGACCGGCTCGCTTAGGCGCGTCCGCCGTCGACGGACCGCACCGGCGGTGAGACCTCCTCGGCGCGGAAGAACGGCCTGGAGCCGCGGAAGCACGACCACACGATCATGAGCACGACGCCGAGAACAGCGTCCTGCAGAAGAACCACACGCAGGAGAAGCCGGTGATCGCGTAGTAGAACGCGATGGCGAGCACGAGCGAGAGGATCGTGTCGGAGCGGCATGGTGATGAGACTGTTCCAGATCGGGGGTCGGAGCGCGACGATCGGTCCGGGCGGCCACCCCTTGGCACGGCGGGGGCGCGTGACTAGCGTCGGATGCACGCGCGCGCCGTCCCATCGCAAGAGGAGGCACCATGAACGCGAACCGCACCCCCATCGCCCGCCCGAGCGCCATGCTCGCGCTCCTCGCCGCCGCGGGTCTCCTGCTCGCCGGGTGCGCCGGCACCCCGACCCCGGCCCCCGCCGACCCCGGATCGGCCGGAGAGCCCTCAGAACCCTCGGATTTCGCGCCGGGCGGTGACACCGAATGCGTCACCGGCAGGTGGTCCCTCGACGTCGCCGACTATCAGGCGCAGGCGGAGACCTATCTGCTGTCGCTCGGCATCCCCCTCGACGCCCTCTCCCTCACCGGCACGCAGCAGCTCGACATCACGCCGGCATACCTCAGCATCTCCTCCGCGCTTCGGGCCGACGCGGTCGTCGCGGGCGTCCCGATGGGCGCACCCCTCGAGTTCGCGGGCGGCGCCGACTGGATGTGGGAGGCGGACGACCCCACGGCGATGGGGTTCGAGAACTGGTCCTGGACCGTCGCGCCGACCACAGCCGACGGCGCGATCGCGATCCCCGCGTTCTTGGACCCGTCGATCTCGGCCAGCGTGGCGTGCGCGGGCGATTCGCTCTCGCTGCAGACCGCGGGCGCGCCGTTCGTCGGCAACTTCGTCCGCGCCGGCTGACTCCGCGGCGAGCGGCTGCTCCCCCGGCGAGCGTGCGGTGCTCGGCCTCGTCGGCGAGTTGCGCGGGCGGCGCACGACCTGATGCAGGATTGGGGCATGCCCGACTCCCCTGGCCTGCGCGCGATCGTGTCCGCCGACTGGTCCGCGACGCTGCCCGACAGCGACATCACGGTCCTGCTGCTGCACGGCTACGGCGCCGACGAACGCGACCTTATCGGCCTCGTCGAACCGCTCGGCATCGCCGCGCCATGGGCCTCGCTGCGCGCGCCCCTCGCCCTCGCCGGTATGAGCGGTGCCGCGTGGTTCCCGATCGAGCAGCTCGACGCGCTGCGCATCGGCCCCGTCGAGACGGCGACCGAGCAGATCTGGTCGTGGGTCGACGCCGAGCTGCCCGCGCACGCTCGGATCCTGCCGATCGGCTTCTCGCAGGGCGGGCTCATGGCGACCCAACTGCTGCGCACCCGACCCGATCGGGTGGTCGCCCCCGTCGTGCTCGCCGGCCTCGTCCTCGCGGCGCCGCAGCCGGCGGACGCGGCGCTCGCCGGGAGTCGGCCCCCGGCGTTCTGGGGCCGCGGCGACGTCGACACCGTCATCCCCGCGCCCGCCGTCGCGACGGCGCGCGAGTTCCTCGCGGCGCACACGAGCCTCACCGAGCGGATCTATCCAGGTCTAGGCCACCAGATCTCGATGGCGGAGCTCGCCGACGTCGCGGCCTTCATCGCCGGCGAGACGGGCCAGGCGGTCATCAGGCGCTCGTAGCCGTGCCGGCCGGCCGTCGCGGTCAGGCCCGCAGGTCCACGAGGCCGTGCAGGACGGCCTGCACGAGGATCTGGACCCGGTCGTGCACGCCGAGCTTCGCCGCGATCTTCACGAGCCGGGCCTTCACGGTCGACTCCGCGACGTGCAGCGTCTCCGCCATCTGCCGGTTGCCGAGGCCGCGCGCGAGCAGCTCGATGACCTCGAGCTCCTTCGCGGTGAGGAGCGCGACGATCTCCTCGTCGGGCGTCGTCGTCGCCGGCACCGACGCGCGCAGGTCCGCGACGACGTGCCGGGTCACCTCCGGCGAGAGCACCGACTCGCCCGCCAGCGCGGCATGGATCGCGGCGAGGATGTCGCGCGGACGCGTGTCCTTGACGAGGTAGCCCGACGCCCCGGCCCGCAGCAGCGGCGTCACGTACCGGTCCGTCGCAAACGTCGTGAGCCCGATGATGCGGATCTCGGGATTCGCCGCGTGGATCGCGGTCGTCGCCGCGACGCCGTCGAGCACCGGCATCTGCATGTCGATCAGGACGATGTCGGGTGCGAGCGCCGCGGCCTGCCGGATGCCCACCTCACCGTCGGCCGCCTCCCCGACGACCTCGAGGGTCGGATCGGCGGAGACGTAGTCCCGCAGCGCGTCGCGCGTCATCGCGTCGTCGTCCACGATGAGGACGCGAATCACGGCGCGGTCTCCGGCGGGACGATCGGCACCGGGCGAGCGGTCGGGAACGAGACCGAAGTGATCCACCGGCCCCCGTCGGCCGACGTCGTGACCTGGCCGCCGAAGACCTCGCCGCGCGCCCGCATCGCCTCGAGCCCCGTGCCCGACGACATGATCGGGGGCGCGGTCGAGATCTGATTGGACGCCACGAGCGTCACCTCGTCGCGGGTGAACGTCATGCCGAGCTCGACGAGACCCGCCGGGTCACCGTGCTTGAGGATGTTCGTCCCGAGCTCGCGCGCGGTGCGCGCGAGCGTCTGGCGGAGGCTCTCGGACGCGTCGTCGACCGGGCCCTCGACCTCGAGTCGCACGGTGAAGCCGGCCTGCTCGAGATCGCCGACGACTGCGCGCAAGTCCTGCACGAGGCTGCCGCTCGGCGCGAGCGCCTCGCGCGGTGCCGACGACTCGCTGTCTTCGTGGGTATCGTCATCCTCGCTCTTGAGCAGCAGCACGAGACTGCGGAGGTCCTGCAGCGTCTGGCTCGCCGCATCGCCGATGTGCTCGAGGATCTGCCCGGTCTTGTCGGCGTCCGCGAACTCCGCGCGCCTCGCCTGCATCGCGATGAGCGTGACCTGGTTGGCGACGATGTCGTGCAGCTCGTACGCGAGCCGTGTGCGCTCCTCGGCGCGCACCCGCTCCTGCTGCGCGCGCA
>DATMGN010000002.1:0-4871 GCA_035555435.1 Microbacteriaceae bacterium
GCGCTGCGACTGGTCGGGGGCGAGGATGACGACGACGTCGGCCCACTTCGCCGCCTCGGCGGTGGAGAGCACCTCGAAGCCCGCCTCGATCGCCTTCGCGACCGACTTGCTGTCGGGGCGCAGGCCGATCTTCACCTCGACGCCGGAGTCGCGGAGGTTCTGCGCGTGCGCGTGGCCCTGCGAGCCGTAGCCGATGACGGCGACCTTCTTGCCCTGGACGATCGAGAGGTCGGCGTCCTTGTCGTAGACGATCTCAGCCAATGTTTTCTTCCTTCTCTTTAGGTTTCTAGCTCTTGAAGACTCGCTCGGTGATGGACTTGCCGCCGCGGCCGATCGCGAGCGCGCCGGACTGCGCGATCTCCTTGATGCCGTAGGGCTCGAGCAGCCGCAGCAGCGCCTGGACCTTGCCCCGGTCCCCCGTGACCTCGATCACGAGGGCGTCGCTCGTGACGTCCACGACGTTCGCGCGGAACAGCGCCGCCGCCTCGAGCACCTGCGAGCGGGTCGTCGCGTCGGTGCGCACCTTGACGAGCAGGTGCTCGCGGATCACCGAGGCGCCGGCGTCGAGCTCGACGACCTTGATGACGTTCACCAGCTTGTTCAGCTGCTTGGTGACCTGCTCGAGCGGGGTGCGCTCGACGTCGACCACGACGGTGATGCGCGAGAGGCCCTCGATCTCGGTCACGCCGACGGCGAGCGACTCGATGTTGAAGCCTCGCCGGGCGAACAGTCCGGCGACACGCGTCAGCAGGCCGGGCTTGTCCTCGACGAGGAGCGAGAGTACGTGGCTCATCTCAGTCCTCTTCCCAGTGCGGCGCGTGGTCGCGGGCGTACTGCACGTTGGAGTTGCCGACGCCCTGCGGGACCATCGGCCACACCATCGCATCGCGGCTCACGACGAAGTCGATCACGACGGGGCGGTCGTTCGTCTCGAGAGCGAGCTTGATCGCGGGGTCGATCTCCTCCTCCTTCGTCACGCGGATCGCGAGCGCCCCGTAGGCGTCCGCGAGCTTGACGAAGTCGGGGATCATCCGGGTGCCGCCGCCCGTCTCGAGGTCGGTGAAGGAGTGGCGTCCGTCGTAGAAGAGCGTCTGCCACTGCCGGACCATGCCGAGCGACGAGTTGTTGATGATGGCGACCTTGATGGGGATCTCGTTGATCGTGCAGGTCGCGAGCTCCTGATTGGTCATCTGGAAGCAGCCGTCGCCGTCGATCGCCCACACGACCCGGTCGGGCTCGGCGACCTTCGCGCCCATCGCGGCGGGCACCGCGTAGCCCATTGTGCCGGCGCCGCCGGAGTTGAGCCACGCGTTCGGGCGCTCGTACTTGATGAACTGCGCCGCCCACATCTGGTGCTGGCCGACGCCCGCTGCGTAGACCGCCTCCGGG
Organism: Microbacteriaceae bacterium; assembly: GCA_035555435.1. GTDB lineage: Bacteria > Actinomycetota > Actinomycetes > Actinomycetales > Microbacteriaceae > 73-13. The sequence goes on from DATMGN010000002.1 coordinate 1,390, forward strand.
CCGGTGAGCTCGCCGATGCGCTGGATGATGCGCTGCGGGGAGAGGTGCCCGTCGGCGGGCTCGTCCCAGCCGAGCGGGTAGGTCTCCTGCAGGAACCGAAGGCGCTCCCACCACGCGGCGTAGTCGGCGGGCTGCCCGGCGACCGCGTCCCGGTAGGCGCTCGACAGGTCGACGAGCACCTCCTTGACGTCGCCGACGATCGGCACCTGGGCCTCGCGGATCTTGCCGATCTCCGCGGGGTCGATGTCGACGTGGATGACCTGCGCACCCGGCGCGAACTCGCTCGTCTTTCCGGTCACCCGGTCGTCGAAGCGCGCCCCCAGGGCGACGATGAGGTCGGACTCCTGGAAGGCGAGGACCGCGGGCACCGAGCCGTGCATGCCCGGCATGCCGAGGTGCAGCGGCGAGGAGTCGGGAAACGCGCCGCGCGCCATGAGCGTCGTGACGACGGGCGCTCCGACGAGCTCGGCGAACTCCGCGAGCTCGGCCGAGGCCTTCGCGCGCACGACACCGCCGCCGACGTAGATGACGGGCCGCTTCGCCTCGGCGATGAGCTGCGCCGCGGCGACGACCTGCTTGCCGTGCGCCTTGGTCACGGGGCGATAGCCCGGGAGGTCGACCTTGGGCGGCCAGATGAAGGGCGCCGAGTTCTGCTGCGCGTCCTTCGTGACGTCCACGAGCACTGGGCCGGGGCGGCCGGTCGTCGCGATGTGCACGGCGGCGGCGATCGTCGCGGGGATCTCGGCGGGGTCCTTCACGAGGAACGAGTGCTTGACGATCGGCATCGTGATGCCGACGATGTCGACCTCCTGGAACGCGTCGGTGCCCATGACCGTGGAGAACACCTGGCCGGTGATCGCGAGCATCGGCACGGAGTCCATGTACGCGTCGGCGATCGCCGTGACGAGGTTCGTCGCGCCCGGACCGCTCGTCGCGATCGCGACGCCGACTTCGCCGGATGCGGCCGCGTAGCCCTCGGCGGCGTGCCCGGCGCCCTGCTCGTGCCGGACGAGGATGTGGCGGATGCCGGTCGAGGCCATGAGCTCGTCGTAGAACGGCATGATGGCGCCGCCCGGCAGGCCGAACGCGTCCTTGATACCGAGCATCTCGAGGCTCTTGAGGATCGCGCCCGATCCGGTCAGGATCTCGGGCGCACGGCCCGCCTGCTTGGGGGTGATGGAGTCCGTGATGGACATATTGACTTCCTAGTCGAGTGGCTGGGTCCGGTGGGAATCAGGCGCGCCGCTGCCGAATGGCTGCGCCGCGCTGATCAGAACGCCGGCCTCCCGCTGTCAGCGGGGGCCGCCCACGCCAGGACTGGTTGTGCCACCCGGGTGTCTAACGAGCGTCCAGCTTAGCGCATGGCACCCGGGGGCAGATTCGCCGCCAGGAACTCGCGGAGCGTCGTCGGCGGACGTCCCGTCACGAGTTCGAAGTCGCCGGTCGCCCGCTCGAACTCGCCCGCCTCGAGCGCCCGCATCGTGTGGCCTGCGCTGAGCAGCAGCTCCTCGGGCAGGCCGAGCGCATCGGCGAGGCGGCCGGGCCAGGCCTCCGACGTGATCGCCTCGTAGCGAATGTCGCGCCCGGTCGCCCTCGAGAGCTCGGCCGCGATCTCCGCACCCGTGTGCGTCACCGTCATCGTCTCCGTATAGGTGCGGCCCTCGTGGCCGTCCTCGACGAGGACGTGCGCCGCCGAGAGACCGAGATCGTCACGAGCGATGTAGGCGGCGGGCATACTGCCGCCGGGCCGTGCGAAGACGCCGGTCTCGAGCGTGACGTCGAGGTCATCGAGCAGCGTCTCGGCGTACAGGCTGTGTCGCAGGATCGTGAAATCGAGGCCCGACTGTGCGAGCTTCGCCTCGGTCGGAGCGTGCACGAGACGCGAATGCTCCGTCAGCGACGCCGGCCCGGCATTGATGAAGCTCGTGTAGATCACGTGCCCGACACCCGCGTGCTGAGCCGCGTCGACCGCGTTCGCGTGGAGCTGGAACCGCACGTCGTTCGGTGCCATGGTCGACACGACGAGCGCTTTGCGGACACCGCGGAAGGCACCCGCGAGTGAAGCCGGGTCCCCGAAGTCGGCCTGGCGCACGTCGACTCCGGCCTGTGCGAGGCGTCGCGACGACGGGGAGTGGGGGTCACGCGTCGTGACCGCGATCGGCTCGTCGCCCGCGAGGCGCTGCAACTCCCGAATCGTCGCCTGCGCGAAGCGCCCATTGGCGCCCGTCACCATGAGCATGAGCACTCCCCACCCCGGGCGTCGTCGCCCGAGTTCATGTCGACCGCCGGGTCATGTCCGGCGCGGATATCAGCCGGTGACGGCGCCGGTCGCTGCGGAACTGACGAGCTTCGCGTACTTCGCCAGCACGCCGCGGGTGTAGCGCGGCGGCAGGGGCGCCCAGCCGACGGCGCGCGCGGCGAGCTCGTCAGCGTCGACGAGCAGGTCGAGTGAGCGGTTCGGGATGTCGACGCGGATACGGTCGCCGTCCTTCAGGAACGCGATCGGCCCGCCGTCGACCGCCTCCGGCGCGACGTGTCCGATGCACAGGCCCGTGGTGCCGCCCGAGAACCGGCCGTCGGTGATGAGCAGCACGTCCTTGCCGAGACCGGCGCCCTTGATCGCCGCCGTGATCGCGAGCATCTCGCGCATGCCGGGGCCGCCCTTGGGGCCCTCGTAGCGGATGACGACGACGGAGCCCGCCTCGATCTGTCCGGCCGCGAGCGCGTCGAGCGCCGCCCGCTCACGCTCGAAGACGCGGGCCGGGCCCTCGAAGATCTCCGCGTCGAAGCCGGCGGTCTTGACGACCGCGCCCTCCGGCGCCATCGTGCCGGACAGGATCGTGAGGCCGCCGGTCGCGTGAATGGGGTCGTCGAGGCGGTGGAGCACTTCGCCGTCGAGCGGGTCGGGGCGCAGCTCCGCGAGGTTCTCCGCGACGGTCTTGCCGGTCACCGTCAGCGCGTCGCCGTGGATGAGGCCGGCCTCCAGCAGCGCATTCATGAGGACGGGGATGCCGCCGCGGCGGTCGACGTCATTCATGACGTACTTGCCGAAGGGCTTCAGGTCGCCGATGTGCGGCACCTTCGAGCCGATCCGGTTGAAGTCCTCGAGGGTGAGCGGCACGCCCGCCTCGTTGGCGATCGCGAGGAGGTGGAGCACGATGTTCGTCGACCCGCCGAGCGCCATGCCGACGGCGATCGCGTTCTCGAAGGCCTCCCGCGTGAGGATGTCGCGCGCGGTGTGGCCGCGCTCGAGCATGCCGACGACGGCCTCGCCGGAGCGGTGCGCGTAGTAGTCGCGGCGCCGGTCGGCGGCCGCCGGGCTCGCGGAGCCGGGGAGCGAGAGGCCGAGCGCCTCGGCGACGGAGGCCATCGTGTTCGCGGTGTACATGCCGCCGCAGGCGCCCTCGCCGGGCGCGAAGGCGCACTCGATGCGCTTCGCGTCCTCGAGCGACATCTTGCCGGCGTTGACCGCACCGACCGCC
>DATMGN010000003.1:0-33386 GCA_035555435.1 Microbacteriaceae bacterium
GATGACGAGGTGGCGCGGCTTCTTGTAGCCGGCGAGCTGCTCCCCGACGTGCGCGCGCAGCTCGTCCGCGCCGACCGCGGCGCCGGGACGCCGCGCGACGACCGCGGCGACCGCCTGCCCCCAGCGCCGGTCGGCGACCCCGAACACGACCGCGTCGTCGACGTCGGGGTGGGTCCGCAGCGACTCCTCGACCTCCGCCGGGTACACCTTCTCGCCGCCTGTGTTGACCGTCGCCGAGTCGCGCCCGAGGAACTCGATGCGCCCGCCGCCGAGCAGGCGCACGTAATCGCCGGGGGAGACGTAGACCTTGCCGTTGAGGTGACGGTACGTCTCGGCCGTCTTCTCCGCGGCGTCGCGGTAGCCGAGCGGCTTCGGCCCCGCATACGCGAGCACGCCGGTCGCCCCCGACTCCGGGTCGAGTTCGCGGCCGTCCTCGTCGAGGACCACGGCGCCGGGCGTGAGCACGATCCGGCTCGGGAGGTCCTCGGCCGAGCGCACGAACGCGTACGCGAACGGTCCCCCCTCGGTCGCGCCGAAGATGTCGAGCAGCAGCGTGTCCCGGAGATGCTCGAGCAGCTCCCGCTTCGAGTCGTCCGTCCACGCCATGCCGGAGGACACGACGAGGTCGAGCGAGGTGATGTCGTAGGGCTCGCCCGCGGCGTCCGCCCGCCGCAGCTCGTCGACGAGGGGCGCCGACACGGCGTTGCCCGCGATGACGGTCCGCGTCACACGCCGGTCCTGGACGGTGCGCAGCACCTGGGCGGCGTCGAAGCGCGGATTGTTGAGGAAGAGGACCGTGCCGCCGAGGGTCAGCGTGTTCATCGCGTTGAACATCGCCGAAGAGTGCATGAGCGGCGCGATCGGCAGCATCCGCGGAGCGTCCCTGTCGGGGTCGATCGCGACGGCGACCATCTCCGTGACGCTCGTCGGCAGGACCGAGCCGGGGCCCGTGCCATACATCGTGACCAGCTGCGCGTCGAGCAGATTGCCGTGCTGCCAGACGACCGCCTTCGGCGTGCCCGTCGTACCGCCCGTGAAGAGGTGGATCTCGTCCCGCCCGCTGCGCTCGTCGGGGCCGTCGTATCGCGGGCCGATCGCGTTCTCGTAGGAGGTCTCCGTGTCGGCGGGCCCTTCGACTCGCTCCGCTCGCTCAGGGACCCGCACCTCGCCGCGTCCCGGGAGCTGCACCTCGTCGTCCTCAGCACCGTCGCCGTCGTCGACCTCGAGTAGGGAGGGCGCCGACATTGACAGCAGCGCGAGCGCCGCGTCGACCTCGGCCCGCAGCGACGCAGGCGCGACGAGCACCTTGCACCGCGAGATCCCGATGAGCTCCGCGAGCTCCGCGGCGCGGTACCGGAAGTTCATGTTGACGGGGATCGCGCCGAGCTTGAACGCCGCGTAGATCGCCTCGAGGTACTCCGCGCGGTTGTAGAGGAAGAGGCCGACCGTGTCGCCCCGGCCGACCCCCCGCCTCGCGAAGGTGCGCGCGAGGCGCGAGGCGCGGTCCTCCAGCTCGCTGTAGCTGAGGATGCGCCCCGCCGTCTCTATCGCCGGGGCATCGGGCAGCGCCTGTGCGACGCGGTCCCAGATCTGCGACCAGTTGATGTCCCAGGCCGGCTGATCCGTCACGGTGCCGGCGGGACCGAGATCGTGACCGACTTCGAGCGCGTGTAGTTGAGCAGCGCCTCGGGGCCGCTCTCCCGGCCGAGCCCGGAGTCCTTGTAGCCGCCGAACGGCACCGACGGGTCGAGCATCGCCCAGCCGTTGACCCACTGGATGCCGGCCTTGAGCGCCTTCGTGACCCGCAGCGCCTTCGCCGTGTCGGCGGTCTGGACGCCCGCGGCGAGACCGTAGCGCGTCGAGTTGGCGAGCTGGATCGCCTCGGCCTCCGTGTCGAACGCCTGCACCGTGAGCACTGGTCCGAAGATCTCCTCCTGCACCGCCTCCGAGTCGTTCGGCACGCCGGTGATGATGGTCGGCGGGTAGTAGTAGCCGCCGTCGAGGTCGAGCGGGGACCCGCCGGTGAGGATCGTGCCGCCGTCGGCGACCGCCCGGTCCACGAGCTGCTGCACACGCTTGCGCTGCTTCTCGCTGACGAGCGGGCCGATCACGGTGCCGGGCTCGCTCGGGCTCCCGAGCGGCACGTGCGGGACCGCGCCCGCGAGGATGCCGACGAGCGTGTCGTGGATCGGGCGCTCGACCAGCAGGCGCGTGCCCGACATGCAGAACTGTCCCGTGTTGTACACGAACGCGTTGATTACGGTCGTCACTGCCGCCTCGAGGTCGGCATCGGCGAAGACGATGTTCGCGCCGTTGCCGCCGAGCTCCGTCATGACGGGCTTGAGGTTCGCGCCCGCGACGGAGGCGATGTGCTTGCCGACGGTCGTCGATCCGGTGAACGCGATCGCCGCGACGTCCGGGTGAGCGACGATGTGGTTGCCGAGCTCGGCGCCGGGCCCGGTGATGAGGTTGTAGACGCCGCTCGGCACCCCGGCGTCGGCGAGCACCTCGGCGAGGAGGAACGCGGAGAGCGGGGTGTCCTCCGCGGGCTTGTGCACGACCGTGTTGCCCGCGGCGAGCGCCGGGGCGAGCTTCGAGGCCGACAGGATCATCGGGAAGTTGAACGGCGTGATCGCCGCGACGACGCCGAGCGCCTCGCGCCGCACGAGGGAGAGCGCCGGCAGCGGGGTCTCGCGCACCGCCCCATCGAGCGTCTGCGCGAGCGCGGCGAAGTACTCGAACTGCTCGATCGCCGTCGGGATGTCGATCATCCGCGTGAAGAGGATCGGCTTGCCGACGTCGTGCGTCTCCGCCTGCGCGAAGTCCTCGAGCCGCTCGCCGAGCAGCTGCGCGACGCGGCCCAGGATGCGCGAGCGCTCCCGACCGGACTTCGCCGACCACTCCGGGAACGCGGCCTTCGCGGCGGCGATCGCCGCGTCGGCGTCGGCCGTCGTGCCCTCCGGCACGTCCGCGATCTTGGTGCCCGTCGCCGGGCTGATGATGTCGCGGCGCGCCCCGTCGGAGGCCTCCGCCCACTCGCCGCCGATGTACAGCTTCGCCGGCCCCGCCAGCACGCTCGTCCCGCTCATCTGGGTCATCTCCTCGTTGAGAAAGCACCTGATCCGAAAACGTTCACGAGAACGCGATTATCAGGTTTACTGATTATGCGGCACAAGCCGAAATCCCTCAACGGCGAGAGGACGAGCATGACGATCAGAGGCAGAGGCGCCGTCGTGCGGGCGGCCGGAGCACCGTTCGAGCTCGTCGAGATCGAGCTCGACGAGCCCGGTGCCGGGGAGGTGCTCGTGCGGCTCGTCGCGACCGGGCTGTGCCACACCGACCTCGGCGTGCAGGCGATCGGCGCACCGTTCGCGCTGCCCGGGATCCTCGGGCATGAGGGCGCCGGCGTCGTCGAGCGCGTCGGCGCCGGCGTGACCGCCGTCGCCCCCGGGGACAAGGTGCTCATGAGCTTCACCTCCTGCGGTGCGTGCGAGGCCTGCACCGCCGGCCACCCCGCCTACTGCGACACGTGGTTCCCGCGCAACGTGCTCGGGGAGCTCCGCGGCACCGACTCCGCCGCCACCCGCATCGACGGCGAGCCGACGCACGCCCACTTCTTCGGCCAGTCCGCGTTCGCTGAGTACTCGATCGCCGACGAGCGGGCCCTCATCAAGGTCGCGCCCGACGCCGACCTCGTCGCCCTCGCGCCGCTCGGCTGCGGGGTGATCACCGGTGTCGGCTCGATCTGGAACGCGCTCGACCCCGGTTCCCGCGACGTCGTCGCGATCTACGGCGCCGGCGCGGTCGGGCTGAGCGCCGTCTGGGCCGCGGCACGGCGTTCTCCCGCCCGCCTCATCGCGATCGACCGCGTCCCGGAGCGCCTCGGGCTCGCGCGGCGGCTCGGCGCCACGGACGTCGTCGACGCGTCGAGCGAGGACGTCCCGGCCCGGATTGCGGAGCTGACGGACGGGCGCGGCACGAGCCTCGCCTTCGACACGACGGCGAGCCCCGCGGTCGGCGCGCAGGCGCTCGCGAGCACCGCGGTCGGCGGGACGGTGCTCATCGTCGGCGTCGCGCCGCCCGGCACCGAGCTGCCCGTCGAGATGACCGGGCTGCTGCAGGGCAAGTCGCTGCGCGGCATCACGATGGGCGACGCCGAGCCGAGCGTGCTGATCCCCGAGCTCGTCGCGCTGCATGCGGCCGGTGAGCTCCCACTCGAGCTCCTGACGCGCACCTACCCGCTCGCCGACATCGACCGAGCCGCGCACGACATGCACGGGGGCGTCACGGTCAAGCCCGTCATCACCTTCTGACCGCTCATTGCGTACGTTCGCACCCAATGTGCGCGCTATACCGTGCACTCTGGGTGCGAACGTGCACTCGCAGTAGGGTCTGCGCATGAGGATTCTGCTGGTCGGGGCCGGGGGCGTCGGGGACGGGATCGCGAAGATCGCCGCGCGGCGGAACTTCTACGAGCACATCGTCGTCGCCGACTACGCGATCGAGCGCGCCGAGCGTACCGTCGCGTGGATCGCAGAACGCCATGGTCCCGATATCGCGGGCCGCTTCAGCGCCGAGCGCATCGACGCCTCCGACGAGCACGTCGTCGCCGACGTGGCCCGGCGCCACCACGCCACCCACGTCATGAACGCCGTCGAGCCGAAGTTCGTCATGCCGATCTTCCGCGGCGCGCTCGAGGCGGGCGCCGACTACCTCGACATGGCGATGAGCCTGTCGATCCCGCACCCCACCGAGCCGCACGCGCAGACCTTCGTGAAGCTCGGCGACGACCAGTTCGCGCGCGCCGCCGACTGGGAGGCTGCCGGCCGGCTCGCGCTCGTCGGGATCGGCGTCGAGCCGGGGCTCTCCGACGTGTTCGCGCGGTACGCCGTCGACCGGCTCTTCTCCGACGTCGACGAGCTCGGCGTGCGCGACGGCGCCAACCTCGTCGTGCGCGACGAGGACGGCAACGAGATCTTCGCCCCGTCGTTCTCCATCTGGACCGTCATCGAGGAGTGCCTGAACCCGCCGGTCGTGTGGGAGCGCGAGACGGGGTTCCGCACGACGCCGCCGTTCTCCGAGCCGGAGGTCTTCGACTTCCCCGAGGGCATCGGCCCCGTCGAATGCGTCAACGTCGAGCACGAGGAGGTGCTCCTCATGCCGCGCTGGCTCGGCGACAAGGCGAAGCGCGTCACCTTCAAGTACGGGCTCGGCGACGAGATGATCGGCATCCTGAAGACCCTGCACGCGCTCGGCCTCGACAAGGTCGAGCCGGTACGCGTGCGCTCGGCCGACGGCCCCGTCGAGGTCGCGCCGCGCGACGTCGTCGCGGCGGGCCTGCCCGATCCCGCGACGATCGGCCCGCGGATGACGGGCAAGACCTGCGCCGGCACCTGGGTGCGCGGCACCGGTGTCGACGGCCGTCCCCGATCGACCTACCTGTATCACGTCGCCGACAACGAGTGGACGATGCGCGAGTACGGGGCGCAGTGCGTCGTGTGGCAGACGGCGCTCAACCCCGTCATCGCGCTCGAGCTCCTCGCGACCGGCGCCTGGTCGGGCAAGGGCGTGCTCGGGCCGGAGGCGTTCGAGGCGGATGCGTTCCTCGAGCTCATGGCGCGACCCGAGGCCGAGGGCGGATACGGACAGGCTTGGGGACAGCAGGAGCTTCCCGCCTAACCTGATCGCATGACGGATCCGGTGGACGAGCTCAGGGCGGCTCAGGAGCAGCTCGCCGCACTCCAGGCCCAGATCGAGGCGCTGCAGGCGAAGGCGGCGGCGGGCTCTGCGCGGGACTTGCCTGCGGAGTCCGGGGGTCTCGATACGCCGGCTGCGCCGGCACTCGACCCGCGGGACGTGCCTGCCGAGTCCGGGGGTCGAGGAGCGCCGGAGGCGGCTTCCGGGGGTCGAGTAGCGCCGGAGGCGCGTATCGAGACCTCCAACCCCAAAGCGGAAACCCCCGCCCCCCTGGGCCCCGACCACGTCGAGCGCATCCGCGCCGGCTACGACTTCACCGCCCCGAGCCTCGCCCTCGGCGCGCTCGTCAACGGCGACGCCCGCCCCGACGTCCAGGTGCGCATCCCGCTCGGCATGCTCGGCCGCCACGGCCTCGTCGCCGGCGCGACCGGCACCGGCAAGACGCGCACGCTCCAGCTCATCGCCGAGCAGCTCAGCGCCGCGGGCGTCCCCGTCTTCGCCGCCGACATCAAGGGCGACCTGTCGGGCATCGCGACCCCAGGCGACTCGAGCGAGAAGCTCCTCGCCCGGACCGCGAGCATCGGGCAGGACTGGTCCGCAGCGAGCTTCCCGACCGAGTTCTACACCCTGGGCGGTCGCGGCACGGGCGTGCCGATCCGGGCGAGCGTCAGCAGCTTCGGGCCGCTGCTGCTCAGTCGCGTCCTCGAGCTCAACGACACGCAGGAGTCCTCGCTCGGCCTCGTCTTCCACTACGCCGACTCGGCGGGCCTGCCGCTGCTCGACCTCGCGGACCTCCGCGCGGTCCTCAACTATCTCGTTTCCGATGACGGCAAGCCGGAGCTCGCGGAGCTCGGGGGCCTGTCCAAGGCGACGGTCGGCGTCATCCTGCGCAAGCTCATCGCGTTCGCCGATCAGGGCGCGGACGTCTTCTTCGGCGAGCCGGAGATCGACACCCAGCTGCTCATGCGGCTCGCGCCGGACGGCCGCGGCATCGTGTCGCTGCTGGAGATCCCGGAGGTCTACGACAAGCCGGCGGTGTTCTCGACGTTCCTCATGTGGCTGCTCGCCGACTTGTTCGAGTCGCTGCCGGAGGTCGGGGACGTCGAGCGGCCGAAGCTCGTCTTCTTCTTCGACGAGGCGCACCTGCTGTTCCGCGGCGCGTCGAAGGACTTCCTCGCGTCGATCGTCGCGACGGTGCGGCTCATCCGGTCGAAGGGCGTCGGCATCGTCTTCGTCACGCAGTCGCCGAAGGACATCCCGAACGACGTGCTCGCCCAGCTGGGCTCACGCGTCCAGCATCAGCTGCGCGCCCACACGCCCGACGACGCGAAGGCGCTGCGCGCCGCCGTCGGCACCTACCCGAAGTCGGGCTACGACCTCGAGGAGGTGCTGACGACGCTCGCGACGGGTGAGGCGATCGTCACCGTGATGAACGAGAAGGGCGCGCCGTCGCCCGTCGCCTGGACGCGGTTGCGCGCCCCGCAGGCGTCGATGTCGCCGACCGATCCGTCGGCGCTCGCGGCGCAGGTCGCGGCGTCGCCGCTCAGCGCTCAGTACGGCACGGCGATCGACCGGGAGTCGGCGCGGGAGATGCTCGCGGCCCGGATGAACGCGGCCGTAGAACGCGATGCGCGCGAGCAGGCGCAGCAGGCGCAGCGGGGCTCGCACCAGGCCTCGCAGCGCGCCGCGAAGGACCAGTACGACGAGGAGTACCGGAAGGCGAAGGCGCAGTACGAGCGCTCGAGCATGCGCACGACGTCGACTCGCCGCTCGACCTCGACGACGGAGAAGGTGATCGGCTCGGCGGTGCAGACCGCCGTCAATGGGGTGCTGCGCGGCGTGCTGAAGAACCTGTTCCGCTGACCCGGCCGGAACCTGTTCCGCTGACCCGGCCGCACCCGCTGACCCCCGAACAGGGGGCATTCAGCGTCGCGACCTAGAGTGTCCCCCCGTGGACGGCAGGACAGCGGTGATCGACGCGCCCGCGCCCGCGCCCCGGGGTCCCTTCCAGGGCCGCTGGCTGTGGGTCGGCGTCGCGGCAGCGGTCGTCGCGGGCATCGGGCTCGTCGCGGCGATCCTGCTGACTGCCCGCACGGACGCGCTGCCGGGCGGGCCGGCGGCCGCGGGGGACAATGCGGTGGGCGCCGACACGGCGACCGCGACGCTCACGCAGCTCATCGAGGAGGGCAGCGCGCTCGCGGCGTCGACGACGGCGAACCAGCTCGCCGACCCCGCCGCCTACTCGCAGCTGATGGGGGCGCTCGCGACGGCGCGCACCGTGCTGGAGGGCTCGCCGCAGCAGGTCGAGGCGGCGCGCCGCGACATCACCGCGTCGATGGATCGGGTCGCGCGCTCACTCAGCGCGAAGGCGCTCGCCGACGCGCAATCGGAGCTGTCCGCCGTGATCGGCACCGCCGTCGAGGTCAATGCGGGTGCCGCCGGCCGCGTCCCGGACGACGCGATCCGGGTCGAACTGCAGGCCCGCATCGACGCGGGGTGGGCGCTACTCGGCGCGAGTGCGGCGGTCGACGCGGTCGCGCAGCAGACCCAGGTGATCACGGAGCAGACGGCGGCGGTGCTCGACGCGCGCTTCATGGGCTTCCGCGAGGCGGACGGCAAGTGGTGCGCGGGCGGCTCCTGCCTCGAGCTGTCCTGGCCGACGCTGCAGCTGTCGGGCGATGACCGCATCTCGCTCACCGGGGGCGAGAACGCGGTGGACGGCAGCGGCTGCTACGAGACGGACCGCTTCGCCCAGGGCCGCGACAAGGTCGCGCTGCTCTTCTGTCCCGCGGGCGAGTCGGTCCCGGACGACCGCCGCGCGTCGGGCGCCGCCGCGGGCGACGTGTCGAAGGATCGGCTCTGGGTCTCCGACGGCGCGAAGCTGTCGGATCTGCGCTACCGGTCGTGATGGCGGAGGAGGGGGGATTCGAACCCCCGAGGGCTTGCACCCAACACGCTTTCCAAGCGTGCGCCATAGGCCACTAGGCGACACCTCCGGGTGGTCTACGAGGATCGCCCGGAGACCGCCGAACAGTCTACCGGCTCCCGCGACGGGGCGAAGCCGGCGCCGCCCGGGTAGAATCGTCGGCGGCTCCCCGCGTGGCGCCATCCAGGCCAACTCCCCCAGGGCGGAGACGCAGCAAGGGTAACCGGGCTCTGGCGGGTGCGCGGGGAGTCCTCTTCTTCCCGCCGCCACCGCTCAGGTGACAGCATCTGGCGTTCTGCCGGCTTCATTTCCCCACTTCCTGTCACCTCGGACGCTTGTCCACAAACGAGGGGATGGGGCAGCTTGGCCGCGGCGGTTTGGGAGAGCATTCGCGAGTGCGCCCACCGCGAGACCTGCCACCCGAGCTGCGCGATCGACCCTTCAGCGTCGCCGCGGCCCGCGAGCTCGGGGTCCCCGTCGCACGCCTCGCAGCGCGCGATCTCGCGCGTCCCTACAAAGGCGTCCGCGTCCCGGTCGGTGGCGACGCGACAGCGCACGCGATCGTCCGCCGCGCGCGAGCCCTCACCCCGCTGCTGCTGCCGGGCCAGTACTTCAGCCACACGACGGCGGCGGCCCTGCTCGGGATGCGCTTGCCGCGCCGCTTCGACGAGGACGTGCTGCATGTGACGTCGACATCTGGCCGACGCGCGCCGCGGCGCACGGGTGTAGCGGGGCATCGCTCGACGTGTCCGCCGATCCAGAACCGCGGCCTGCCGGTCTCGGGTCCGGTCGAGACGTGGCTGCACTGCGCCGAGCTGCTCACCGGGCGCGACCTCGTGGTGATGGGGGACGGCCTCGTCGCCCGGTGCCGTCCCGTCGCGACCGTCGACGACCTCGCACTCGCGATCGACGAGCACGTGCGCCTCGGCGGCGTCACGCGGCTCAGGGACGCGCTCGCGCGCATCCGGCCCCGCACGGATTCCGCCATGGAGACCCTGCTGCGGCTCGCCGTCGTCGGTGCACGGCTCCCCGAGCCGGCGGTCAACCTGCCGATTCGCGATGCCTCGGGACACGTCTGCGCCTATGCCGACCTGGCCTGGGAGGCCGAGCGGGTCATCCTCGAGTACGACGGCGACCATCACCGGAGCGATCGCGCGCAGTTCTCCAGCGACATCGAGCGGGTGGGACGGCTGCAGCAGCTGGGCTGGCTGGTGATCCGCGTCGACGCCGCCCTCTTCCACAACCTCCCGGCCCTCATCTCCCGACTCACCGCCGCCCTCACCACCCGCCGCCAGGGGTTGAGGTGACAGCAACTGGCGTTCTGGACGCCGCATTCCGCGGCTTGGTGTCACCTGAACGCCGCGCCAGGCCGCCGACGGAGGGCGGTTACGATTAGCGATCGGGGGAGGGGGGAGAACGCGATGGCGCGCAGGCCGCAGTCGACGCCGCCGGTGCTGCCGGGGTACGCATTCGTGCGACCGCTCGGGGCGGGCGGCTTCGCCGACGTCTTCCTCTACGAGCAGGACATGCCGCGCCGCGTGGTCGCCGTCAAGGTGCTCGCCGCCGACGCGATCAACCCGGAGGTGCGGCGGCTCTTCAACGCGGAGGCCGACCGGATGGCGCAGCTGTCCGCGCACCCGTCGATCCTCACCATCTACCAGGCGAGCATCTCCTCCGACGGCCGGCCGTACCTCGCGACCGAGTTCTGCCCCGAGTCGTTCGGCGATCGCTACAAGCAGGCGCCGATCGCGCTCCCCGTCGTGCTCGACGCGGGGATCCGGATGGCGGCCGCCCTCGAGACGGCGCACCGCGCCGGGGTGCTGCACCGCGACATCAAGCCGTCGAACATCCTCGTGACGCAGCTCGGGCAGCCCGTGCTCGCCGACTTCGGGATCGCGGCGTCGCTCACCGGCGCGGACGAGCCCGACGAGGTCATCGCGATGAGCATCCCCTGGTCGAGCCCCGAGGTGGTGTCGGAGGCGACGACGGGCTCGGTGCTGTCCGAGGTGTGGAGCCTCGGCGCGACGCTGTACACGCTGCTTGCGGGCCGCAGCCCGTTCGCGTCGTCCGAGCGGGAGAAGAACACGCGCGACCTGATGCGCGCCCGCGTGGTGCGCGCCCGCTACACCCCGCTGCGCCGCCCCGATGTCCCGGGGCAGGTGGAGCAGCTACTCGCCCGCACGATGGCGAAGGATCCGGCGCAGCGCCCGCAGTCGATGCTGCAGCTCGCGGAGGAGCTGCGCTGGCTGCAGCAGGAGCTGGGCCTCCCGCAGACGTCGATCGATGTCGCGGGGCAGGCGTGGGCGACCCAGGCCCAGAGCCCGGCCCAGTCCCCGGCGGCCCAATCCCCAGCGCCCCAGATCCCGACGTCCCCAGCCGCCCACCCCGCCCCAGCTGCTCGCGGCCCCGTCGTCACGACCGTCAGATCCGATTCGCGCCGCGCGCAGCGGGCCGCGAAGCAGACGCCGACGGTGAGCCGTGATCCCGACGAGGTCGTCATCGGGCCGCGCGCCCGCCACGGCTGGCATCCGGCGCTCATCGGCGCGGTCGTCGCGGGCGCGGTCGTCGTCGCGACACTCGTCACCCTCGTCCTCACGGGGGTCATCCGCTGATGGCCCGGCCTTCCGCGAAGCGGCGCACTCCCGCGGTCATCGCGGTCGTGAGCGGCGTCGTCGCGGCGAGCCTGCTCGTCGGCGGCGCGGTGCTCGCGCAGGGCTACGACGCGCGGGACGTGCCGACGGTGGAGTCGGCGGTCTGGGTCGCGCGCGACGCCTCGGGCGGCCAGTTCGCGAAGGTCAACACGGACGTCGGCGAGATCGAGTCGGTCAATGACGCCGCGGGCCTCGCGGGAATCGCGCAGGCGCGCTCGGACGCGTTCGTCTTCGGCTCGGGGTTCACGAAGTTCTGGCCGATCGCGGCGGCGAACCCGCTCGACATCGTCGAGGGGGACAACGCCGGCCCCGCCCCGACCGCAGGCGCCGACGCTCCGGCGACGGCCGGGGAGGGCGTGGAGGCGCCGGACGGCACGACGGGCACGGTGACGGCCGGCGAGTACGTGCTGTTCACGGGACCGCGGCTCGGCTACGCGCTCGGCGCGGAGCTCGCGAGCGCGCCCGCGGGGAGCGAGGACGCGGGCGGCGCGGTCCGCGCGCTCGTGCCGCCGGCGGCAGACGGGGCGCCCGTCTACGTCCCGGCGGCCTCGACGATCTCGGCTTCGGGCCGGATCGCGATGTATTCGGGTCAGGACTCGGAGCGCCGGGTGCGCACGTTCGACGCGCGGACGGGGGCGTGGGACGAGCTCGAGCTCGCGGATGCCCCGGACGGCTCGGCGGGGCTGCAGCTCGCGTTCGTCGGCGAGCGCGTCGTGCTCCTGCAGGTCGATGGTGACGCGCCGCGGCTCTGGGTCGACGCCTCGGGACCGTTCCCGTTGCCGGGGCTCGGCGCGGATGCGTTGCTGCAGTCATCCGGCCCGGCGTCGGAGGTGGTGCTCGTCGCGGCGAGCGATGGGCTCACCCGAGTGGCGCTCGCGGACGGCACGGTCGTGGAGCGGGTGGCGGCGGCGGGCATCGCGACTCGGCCGATCGCGTTCGGCGACCGGTGGGCCGCGGCCTGGCTCGCGAGCGGTTCGGGGGAGCTGTGGGTCTCGGGCAGTTCGGCGACGCTGCCGCTCGCGATCGACGGCGGCGAGTTCGCCGACAACGTGGAGATCCGGCCCGCCCTCGTCGGCAACGGCGACCGCGCTGTGCTGCTGGAGCGTTCGACGGGGATGCTGTGGACGATCCCGGACGGCGCGCTCGTGCCGCTCGCGCAGTGGAGCGCGGACGATGAGGACACGCCGCTGGAGGACGAGGAGATCCCGGACACCTCTCCCGCCCCGCCGGTCTCGGTCGATGACCGTTTCGGCCTGCGCGCGGGCGCGATCTCGGTGCTCCCGGTCCTGTACAACGATCACGACCCGAATGCGGAGGACGTGCTCAGCATCGACCCGGCGTCGATCGAGGGCCTCGACCCGGCCTTCGGGACGCTGTCGCTTGTCGGCGCGAATCAGACGCTCGTCATCGAGGTGACGGGCGCGGTGCCGTCGGCGACGTTCACCTACCGTGCGACGGACGGCAAGAACGCGAGCGTTTCGCCCGCGACGGTGACGCTGAGTCTCACGAGCGGCCGGAGCGCGCCGCTGTGGTGCGACGACTATCTGGCCCCCGACCCCTGCTTCGTGTCGTGGCCGCAGCCGCAGATCCTCATCGGCGGCACGGCGACGTTCGACGTGCTGAAGGGCTGGGTCGATCCGGAGGGCGACGCGATCGTCATCGACGCGGCGGTGCCGGAGCCGGGGGCGCCGATCGTCGCGATGCCGGCGGCGGACGGCCGGCTCGCGATCGGGCACACGGACGCCGGCGGCGCACCGGGCCGCTACGTCGTCGAGGTCACCGTGCGGGATGCCTCGGGCGACGTGTCGGCGCCGCGCGAGCTCGTCGTGGAGGTGCTCGCGACGCCCGACTTCTCGGTCAAGGGCGGTGTCGTCCTCGGCCGCGCGGGGGAGTGGGCGACGGTCGCGGCCACCGAGTTCGCGTCGGGCGGCTCGGGGAGCTATCAGGTGCTCGACGTCACCGAGCTGTCGGTCGGCGGCCGGCTCGAGCGCTCATGGAACGAGGCCGCGGGGACGATGCAGTTCCGCGCGGCGGTCCCAGGCGAGTACCTGGTGACGGCCCGGCTCAAGGATGCCGCGACGCCGAACCAGCACGAGGTAAACCTGCGCTACACGGTCGCGCCCGCCGACGAGGACCGGGTCGCGATCCCGCCGCTCACCGCCTACGTGCGCCCGGGTGAGGACGCGCTCGTCGACGTGCTCGGCGCGGTCCAGAACACGACGGGCCGCGTCCTGCTCGTCAAGTCGGCGACGCCGGGCCCGGCGCCGGACGGCGGCGCGAGCGTCGTGTCGGCCGCGGTCATCGAGCACGCGATGGTGCAGCTGCGGAGCATCGACGGCATCGTCGCGGAGCGGCTCGGTCGCAGCGACGGGCCCCTCGGCGCGGTCGCGGTCACGCTCGCCGATGCCGACGGCAACGAGGTCCGGGGGGCGATCAGCGTCTTCCTCGTCGCGCCGTCCGGCCAGGCGCCGCTCGCGGTGCCGGACGCGGCGACGGTGCGCGCGGGCGACGTCGCCGAGGTCGCGGTGCTCGCGAACGACGTCGCGCCACGCGGGGAGCGCCTCGCGCTGCACCCGGATGTCAGCACGGCGGGCGAGAGCGAGGGCCTCGCGTTCTCCGCCGGTTCGACGCTGCGCTACGTCGCTCCGGACGTCCCCGGCACCTACACGGTCTTCTACTACGCCTACCTCGAGAGCTCGCCGGCGATGCTCGCGCGCTCGCAGGTGACGTTCACGGTGCTGCCGCCGGGCGCGAACCGGGCCCCGCTCGCGGTCGACCTCGAATCGCGCACGCTCGCGGGGCGCACGGTCGAGATCCCGGTGCCGGTCGACACGATGGACCCGGACGGCGACCGCGTGCAGGTGACCCGGGTGACGCAGCCGGTCGAGTCGCGGCTCGGCGCGGTCATGGTCGGCGAGGGCGGGCGATCGCTGCGCTTCACGGCGCCGGAGGCGAACCGGCAGGCGATCGGCGGCGTGCAGGCGGGCGGCTGGCAGGCCGAGTTCACGTACACCGTCAAGGACGCGGCGGGGCAGACGGCGACGGCGAGCGTGCGGGTCGCGGTGAGCGCGGAGGACCCGGAGGATCTCGCGCCGATCACGTTCATCGACACGGTCCGGGTCAAGCAGGTCGCGCCGGGCGGCGACCCCGTCTCGATCCGGGTGGAGCCGCTGCTCAACGACCGCGACCCGGCGGAGGGCTCGCTGTCCGTCGGCAGCCAGACGCGCTCGGGACTGCACCTCCTCTACGAGGTCGTGCCGAACATGGTCGGGATGCTCGACGGTCGCGTCACCCCCGGATCGCCGTACGAGCGGGCGCGGGCGCTGCAGGTCGCGCCGGAGCCGGAGCGGCGCGCGGACGGGACCATGGCGTTCTATCCGGACGGCTCGGTCGCCTTCGAGGTGACGGATGCGACGGAGCCCGGCACCTACCACTACCTCTACACGGTCGAGTCGCTGAAGACCCGGTCGACGGCGGAGGGCGTCATCGCGATCACGGTGTCGGCGGGCGATGCGCCGAACCAGCCGGTCATCGGCGACACCGTGGTGACGGCGTCGACGCGCGCGCAGGTCGAGTCGGGCGGCATCGACGTGCTGCAGGACGTCGTGTGGCCGACGGGCGACGCGGGCTCGCTCGTCGTCGCGGCGCTCGGGCCGGGCGCGCCGGCGGGCTTCACGTTCGACGGCCGCCGGATCGAGGGGCGGCTGCCGGCGGAAGGCGCGGTCGTGCCGTTCATGGTCGAGTACGGGCAGAACGCGACGGGCGAGCCGGCGACGGCGTGGGGGCTGCTGCGGATCCCGGCGTTCGACGACTACCGGCTGCAGGTCGTGCGGCTGCCGGACGCGATCACCGAGCTGGAGTCGGGCGACATCGAGCTGCGCGAGATCCTCGGCGTCGCCCCGGATGATGTCGTCGAGGTGAGCCCGGACAGCAGCTTCGCGACGCACCGGCCGTCGACGAACGAGAACCTGGCGATCACGTCGTGCGTGCTGAAGTCGGGCACGGCCTCGGTGCTGACGTACCGCGCGGGATACTCCCCGGGCATCGGCTCGGACACCTGCACCGTCGACGTGCGGCTCGCGGGGCAGAGCGACGACGCCTGGTCGACCGTCGTCGTGCCGATCCCGATCAAGCCGAAGGACCCGCTCGCGATCCTCACGTCGGTGACGAAGACGGTCAACATCGTGAACGGCAAGATCACGGTCGACCTGCACGACGAGCTCGTGAGCTGGACGGGCGGCTTCACGATGGACGACGCGGGGCGCCGCGACACGATGGAGTTCACCGCGAGCTACGCGGGCTCGTCCTTCACGGTGACGCCGACGGGCTCGCCGTGGGACCTGTCGCTCGAGATCGACGTGAGCCCCACGGCGCCGAGCGGCGCGCGCGAGACCGTGTCGATCCATCTCGACTATCCGTGGCCCTCCGACCCGTCGCTGCCGCACTTCCAGAAGGACGTCGCGCTCGTGCTCTACGTCGGCAACGTGCCGGCGCAGGGACCGTCGGGCGCGACGTTGACGAAGTCGTGCGACGCGAAGACGGCGGAGCAGTGCCAGCTCGACGTCGTCTTCTTAAGCGACCAGTCGGGCCAGTTCAACCCGCTGAGCGGCAACACTTCGGGGGAGTCGACGGCGTTGCGGCTCGTCGGCGTCGGCGGCGGCGCGGGCACGTTCGAGTGCGCGGGCCTCGGCCAGGCGAGCGCGCAGGGCAGCAACATCCGGCTCACGCTGCTGCCGGCGGCGGAGAGCAAGCCGGCGGGCGGCACCTGCACGGTGCCGTTCACGGTCGCCGACGTGCGCGGCCGCACCGGCACGGGTCAGGTCTCGTTCGACGTGACGGGCTTCCCGCAGGCGCCGAACGCGCCCGTCACGGCGGCGTCGCGCCGTGGCGAGGTCGACGTCGACGTCGTGCTCGGGCCGGCGCTCAACGCGCACCCGCCGGTCACCGAGGTGCGGCTCTTCGAGGGCGGCGTGCTCGTCCCGGCCTCGACCTGCGCGCGCCTGGACACCGGCACGTTCCGCTGCACGGTGACGGGCTTGGAGAACGCCGTGCCCCATACGTACACGGCGCGCACGGTCAACGCGCAGGGCGACGAGTCGGCGATGTCAGGCCCGCTCACGACGTGGGCCTTCGTCGCGCCGCGCTTCCCCGCGGGCGGCGAGCCCACGTACGAGGACCGCGTCTACAGCGCCCAGACCGATGCGGGGCACGGCGTCGTGCGGCTGCACTCGGTGTGCCTCGAGGACAACTCGGCGGTCGCGGGCGAGACGAGCTCGGTCCGCTTCGCGCTGAGCCTCGCGGGCAACGCGCCCGTCGTGCTGCCGGCGACCGGCACGCCCGCATGCACGGCCGAGCAGGATGTGCGGGTCACCGGCACGGGCCCGTTCACGATCACGGCGACGCCGGTGAGCGGCGCGCAGCCGCCGCAGATCGGCACGGGCGGCGGCTCGAACGAGTCGGGCGGCGTCGTCTCCCCGATCCTCGTGTCGCACGGGGCACCGAGCGCGAGCGCGGGTCTCACGGTCGCGTGGAACGGCTCCTCGAGCGTGACGACCGCGTTCTCCCCCCAGTGGAACTCCGGGAACTCCGGGTCACTGCCGCCCGTCGGGACCTATCCGCAGATCCGCTTCCTCGCGTGGCTCGCCTCCGACCCGGCGCCCGTGTGCACGACGACGCTGAACGCCGGCGGCTTCACGGAGCTGAGCGTCTCGGGCCCCGCCTCGCTCGTGTCGAAGACGGGCACGACGTCGGCGAGCTTCGCCGTGCCGGGGGAGCTCACGGTCAACGAGCGCTACGCGTTCAAGGCGTGCGGCACCTACGGCTACGGGCTCGCGCAGTCGACGGTGAGCGCCTCGACGACGCAGTGGTTGTTCCGGAGGCCGGCGGCACCGAGCGCGTCGCCCATGACGTTCTCCCCAGCGGCCGCCGACATGAACGACCCGTCGATCCTGTCCGTCAGCGGGCTGCCGAGCGCGCCGGTCCTCACCTGGGACCTGAGCGCCGTCAGCGACGTGCCGACCGCGGTGCCGGACTTCTCCGCCTCGATGCCGGGCGATGCGCCGCCGCCGGGCTCGACGTGGGAGCTGCGCTACGCCTCGGGCTCGAGCCCGACGGGCGCCCTGCCCGCGGGCTCGCCGACCGCGATCCGCAGCCTCGCCGTCGGCAACCAGTTCGCGAACTGGTACGCGCAGTGGTGCTTCACCGCGGACGGCGCCGACTTCTGCAGCGACGCGTCGGCGGCGATCGTCCCGACATCGCAGTACGCGGGCGTGCCGTTCGGCGAGTCCCGCCAGCTCGCGCTCATCCCGGCCTCGGCGTGCGTCGACCAGCGGGATGCGTGGAACGCGACGATCCAGAACGCCGGCACCGCGGCCGTCGAGGCGCGGCGGCTGCAGATCGCCGAGGCCGCGCGCGAGGACGGCTTCGGCGCGTATCCGGGCCGCGCCGCGACGTTCCAGAGCCTCTACGTCGACAGCGGCTTCGAGGCGCACTTCCGGGACGTCTACGTGTCGGGCGACGACACGAGCGCCTACAACGCGGACCTCGTCGACTGGTACGTGAACCCGCACACGGTCGGCGCGACGACGTACCCGGGCTTCGCGCAGCTTTTCGCGGACTACAAGGCGGCGAACCCCGGCGCGAGCGATGCGGACGCGAGCGCCGCGGTGCGCGCGAGTGCGCTCCTCGGCGCCCAGGCCCGCGCGAACCAGATCGCCGACCAGGCCGGCACCGACGCGTACAACGCGGCGTACGCCGACCCGTCGACGACGGCGACGGCGGAGCTGCAGCGCGTGCCGGGGGAGCAGGCGCAGTACGACGCGATGAAGCCGACGATCGCCGCCCCGAGCGTCATTGCCTCGACGAGCTTCGCGGCGACGCCGTTCGCGGGGCCGGCGGGGAGCGTCGCGGCGAACGACGCGACCCGCCGCTTCGGCGCGATCAGCTACGACTTCGCGGGCGCGATGCCGACGTCAGCGTTCAACGCCGCGTACATCAAGGCGGCGCTCACCGCGCAGTACCCGTCCGGGTACACCTGCGGCTGAGCGCCGGAGACGACCACCGAGAGAGGACCCCCATGACGACGACACCGGAGCAGGCGCTGTGGTTCGCGGACGCCTTCAAGCAGATCGCGGACAACATGGAGCAGGCGATCCTCGGCAAGCGGCACGTCATCGAGATGGTGCTCGCGACGGCGGTGAGCCAGGGCCACGTGCTGCTCGAGGACGTCCCGGGCACGGGCAAGACGGCGCTCGCGCGCACGCTCGCGCAGACGATCAAAGGGACGTCATCGCGCATCCAGTTCACGCCGGACCTGCTCCCGGGTGATGTGACCGGCATCACCGTCTTCGACCAGAAGCGCGGCGAGTTCGACTTCCACGCGGGCCCGATCTTCGCCAACGTCGTGCTCGCCGACGAGATCAACCGCGCGAGCCCGAAGACGCAGTCGGCGCTGCTGGAGGTCATGGAGGAGGGCAACGTCACGGTCGACGGCGTGACCCGGCCGGTCGGTGCGCCGTTCCTCGTCATCGCGACGCAGAACCCGATCGAGCAGGCCGGCACGTATCGCCTGCCGGAGGCGCAGCTCGACCGCTTCATGATCAAGACGTCGATCGGCTACCCGGACGACGCGGCGATGCTGCAGATCCTCGCGGGCACCGCCGAGTCCCGGAAGTCGGTGCCGGGGATCGTCGAGCTCGAGACGCTGCTCGCGATGACGGAGATGAGCCGCGGCGTCTTCGTGAACCCGCTCGTGTACGACTACATCAACCGGATCGTGAACGCGACGCGGCTCGCAACCGAGCTGCGGCTCGGCGTCTCGGTCCGCGGCGCCCTGTCCCTCGCGCGGCTCGTCGTCGCCTGGGCGCTGTCGCGCGGTCGCATCTACGTCACGCCCGACGACGTCCAGCGCCTCGCCGTCGCGGCGCTCTCGCATCGCGTCGTCCTCGAGCCGGAGGCCGAGTTCGACGGCGTCACGGCCGAGCAGGTCATCGGCCAGATCCTCCTCGACGTCCCCGTCCCCGTGGAGAACGCGACGGCATGAGCGAGCACGGCGCGACGACGAGGGTGGGCGACACGGTCGTCCAGGGCCCTCGTCGCGCGCGCGTGCGCGACCGGCTCGACTACCGCTCGCGCGTCGTCGGCCGGGCGCTCGGCTCGGCGGCGCGGACCGCGTCGCGCTGGCTGCGGGAGACGGTCACGGTCGCGGGCTGGCTGCTCATCGTCGTGCTGCTCGTCGGTGTCGTCGTCGGCGCGGCGTTCGGCCTCGTCGAGGGCTGGGTCATCGCCGTCGTCGCGGCCGTGCTGCTCGCGTTCAGCGTCCCCTTCCTGCTCGGCGGCGCGAACCTCGACGTACGGTTCGCCCTCGGCCAGGACCGCGTCGTCGCCGGCTCCGAGGTCGAGGCGACGATCACGGTCGCGAACCGCTCGCGGCGCGTCTCGCTCCCCGTCGTCCTCGACGTGCCGGTCGGGCCGGGCCTCGTCGAGGCGTACGTCCCGCTGCTGCGCGGCCGAGGGCAGCACGTCGAGGAACTGCGGATCGCCGCCCCGCGCCGGGGCATCATCCGCGTCGGGCCCATGCAGTTCACGCGCGGCGACCCCATCGGCATCCTGCGGCGCGAGATCGGCTGGCCGCAGGTCGAGGAGATCTTCGTCCACCCCGTCACGACCCGCCTGCCGCCGACGAGCGCGGGCTACCTCAAGGACGTCGAGGGTCAGCCGACGACGCAGATCGTCGACTCCGACCTCGCGTTCCACGCGATCCGCGAGTACGTGCCCGGCGACTCGCGCCGGCACGTGCACTGGAAGTCGACCGCGAAGACGGGCCAGCTGATGGTCCGCCAGTTCGAGGAGACGCGGCGCGCGCGGGTCGCCGTCGTGCTCGACGTGCAGGCGGACGAGTTCGCGTCCGAGGACGAGTTCGAGCTCGGGGTGAGCGCCGCGACGTCGCTCTCGCTCCAGGCGGTGCGCGACGGCCGCGAGGTGCTCATGGTCACGAGCGGCCGCAGCCGGCTGCGCCGCGGGCCCGAGGTCGCGATCACGACGCTGCCGACCCGGACCCCGAAGTCGCTGCTCGACGCGACCTGCTCGATCGAGCTCGACGCCGCCGCCGAGCGGCTGGAGGCCGTCACGCGCCTGACCGCACAGACCTTCGCGGGCCTGTCGATCGCGTTCGTCGTCACCGGCTCGCTCGTCACGATGGAGCGGCTGCGGCGCGCCGCCTTCGCCTTCCCGGTGAACGCGGTGTCGGTCGCCGTGCGCGTCGAGCCGGGCGCCGAGCCGACGCTGCGGGCGACCCGCGACTTCACGGTCCTCACCATCGGCGCGCTCGACGACCTCAAGCACCTCATCATGCGGGGGGCGCTCGGCTGATGCGACGCGGCGAACGGCCATCGGCCGGCCTCATCCTCCTCGACGGGCTCTACGTCCTGATCGGGGCGGCGCTCGCCGTCGCCGCCGCCTGGCCGATCTACCAGCACCCGCAGCTCCTCCTCGTCGGCGCCGTCGGCACGGGGGTCGGCCTGCTCTGCGCGCTCGGCGGTCGGGCGCTGCGACTGCCGTTCTGGGCGGACCTCGTCGCGGCGATCGCGTTGTACCTCGTCGTCGCCGTGCCGGTCGCGATTCCGTCCGCGTTCCCCGGGCGCTGGTTCACGGGGCTGCGCGACGCCGCGGTCGGCGTCGTCACCGGCTGGAAGGACATCGTCACGGTCGAGCCGCCGCTCGGCACATACCAGGCGGTGCTCATCCCGTTCCTCGTCGTCGTGCTGTTCGGCAGCTACGCGGCCGCGCGGGTGAGCGGCTCGGACCGCGCGCGGGTCGCCGCGCCGCTCGTGCTGCTCGCGATGTTCGGCTTCGGCGTCGCGTTCGGCGTGAGCGAGCTCGGCGCGCAGTACGCGCCCGGGCGGGTGCCGGTGCTGCCGGTCCTCGGCGTGCTGACGGTCGGTCAGGTCTTCGTCGCCGCAGCGATCGCGCTCGTCGTCGTGTCGCTCGTCTGGCTCGCCGTGCGCTCGCGCCGCACCCGCGCGGAGGCGCTCGCGCGCGCCTCGGGCGTCTCGCAGTCCGGCGTCGCGGTGCGCGCCGCGAACGGCTGGGCCGTGGTGCGCCGCGGTGCGCTCGCGACCGCGATGGTCGCGATCGCCGTCGTCGGGGCCGGCTTCGTCGCGGTTCCCGCGGCGCAGGCGCAGCGCGCCGTGATCCGCGATCAGGTGCGCCCGCTCGAGCTCGCGACCCAGCAGACGAGCCCGCTGTCGGCCTACCGCGGGTGGCTGTCGGCCGCGAGCTACGACGCGGAGCTCTTCACACTTGAGGCGCCGGAGGGCGTCGACCGCGTCCGCCTCGTCGTCATGGACGCGTACGACGGGACGCGCTTCCTCGTCTCGCAGCGCCCCGACGGCTCGCGCTTCACCCGCATCCAGGGCACGGCGGCGAGCGGCGGCGCGCCCATCGCGGTGACGTTCGGCGCCGGATACGGCGAGCCCTGGGTGCCGCTGCCGGGCGACCGCACCTCGCCCGTCGTGTTCCCCGCCGGCGGCGAGCGCGCGCTCGTCCTGCAGGACGCGCTCTACTACTCGACCGACGACAGCCTCGCGATCGTCGTCGCGCCGGGCGCCGACGGCGCGGTCGGCTTCGCGCCGGGGGACCGGATCGCGGTGAGCGGCGCGCTCGCGACGGACGCGCGCGAGCGGATCGCGAGCGTCCCCGGCGCCGCCCCGCTCGGCGGGGTCGACTGGGACCTGCTGCCGCAGCTGACGGGGTGGATCGAGGCGCAGAACGCCGGGTCCGGCGGCCCAGCGGTCCTCACCCTCGTCGATCGGCTGCGCGAGCGCGGCTACCTCAGCCACGGGCTCCTGCTCGAGGACGCGGAGGGCGCCGAGTGGTACGCGGAGCTGCAGGCGCGCTCGGGGGAGTACGTCTTCAAGGAGAGCCGCGCGGGGCACTCGGTGCAGCGCCTCGAGGCGCTCTTCCGTCAGCTCAGCGAGCGCGCCGTGCAGGCCGACGCCGGTGGTGCGGATGCCGCCGCCTACGTCGCCGCGATCGGCGACGATGAGCAGTTCGCGGCCGCGGCCGCCCTCATCGCCTGGGCGCACGGCGTGCCCGCCCGCGTCGTCCTCGGCGTGCGCCTCGACGACGCACCCCAGGACGGCTCGCCGCAGCTTGCCGCCGCGGTGCCCGCCTGCGAGTCGGAGGCCGGTGGTGCTTACCTGTGCACCGGTCGCAACGTGAGCGCCTGGGTCGAGATCGGCGTCGGCGGCGACTGGGTGCCGCTGGACGCGAGCCCGCAGTTCGAGGTGCTGCCGGCGGACGCCGAGCGCGGCGCGAGCCCGCCCGAGTTCGGCACCATCCCGGAGCGTCCCGCGAGCACCGTCATCGACCCGCCCGACGCCGTGAAGAACCGCATCGAGTCGGAGGCCGCCGAGGACGACGCGGCGGGCCCGATCCTCTCGCAGAGCGCGATGCAGGCGATCCGGATCGCCGCCCTCGTCGCGGGCGTCATCGCCCTGCTCCTCGTTCCGCCCGGCGTCCTCGTCGGCGGCAAGGCGCTGCGCCGCTCGCGGCGCCGGGACGGCGACCCCGAGGCGTCGATCGTCGGCGCGTGGGAGGAGCTCGTCGACGGCTGCGTCGACCTGCGGCTCATCCCGGGCGCGGCGGGCGGCACCCGGGCGCAGCTCGCCAACCGCATCGACGACGCGGTCGCGCGCCAGCTCGCCGCGGTCGCCGACCGCGCCGTGTTCGGCCCGACCGCCCCGAGCGACGCCGACCGGGCCCTCGCCTGGCGGCTCATGGAGGAGGAGGGCAAGCGGCTGCGCCGCGACGTGCCGTTCTGGCAGCGCGTCCGCGGCCGCCTGAGCCCGGCCTCGTTCCTGCGCCACCTGCGCCCGACCTCAGCACGACGTACCCTCGAACCCGACCAGGAGGCCCCCGAATGACCTCGTATCCGCCGCCACCCCCGCCGCCGCCCCCCGCCGCGCCCCCGGCCGCTCCGCCCGTCGCGCCGCCGCCTCCCCCTCCGCCGCCGCCCGCGCCCCCCGCCGCGCCCGCGCCCCCCGCCGCTCCGCCGGTCGCGCCGCCTCCCCCTCCGCCTCCCGCGCCACGGCCGTCTGCCCCTGCGCCGCCCCCTCCACCGCCGGCCGCGCCCGCGCCTCCGCCGCCGCCCGCCGCGCCCGCGCCTCCGCCGCCGCCCGCCGCGCCCGCAGCCCCGCTCACACCTCCCGCCGCACCTCCGCCTCCTCCCGCTCCCGCGGATCGAGTGCCGGCGCAGCCGGCGTATCGAGACCCCGCACCCCCGCCTCCTCCCGCTCCCGCGGGTCGAGTGCCGGCGCAGCCGGCGTATCGAGACCCCGCACCCCATACCGCAGCCCCACCCGTCGTCACCCCGCCCGACCTCGTCCCCGCGACGCTCGGCACCCCGGATTCCGACGAGGACCACACCCTCGTCGTCGCGCGTCCCCCGCGGGTCGTCTGGTCGCTCGTGCTCGACAGCGGCGCCTACCTGCCGCTGGACTCCGCCTCGGTGGTGCTCGGTCGCGCGCCGGGCCGCAAGGTCGAGGGCAGCCCGGCACTCGCCGTGCCGGACGACACGAAGACGCTCTCGAAGGTGCACGCGCGCCTGGACCGCGATGGCGAGGTGTGGTCGATCACCGATCTCGGGTCGACGAACGGCGTCGTGATCGGCGAGGGCGCCGAGGAGCGCACGCTCGGTGCGAACGAGTCCGCCGTCGTCACCGGCCGGTTCGTCCTCGGCGAGCTGGGCCTGCGCATCGAGCGGTCGGAGCGCTGATGGCCGAGACGACACAGGTCGGCGACATCGTGGTGGCCGCGGCCCCCGCGACCGACATCGGTCTGCGCCGCCGGCACAACGAGGACTCGGTCCTCGCCCTGCCCGGCGTCTACGTGGTCGCGGACGGCATGGGCGGGTATGAGGCGGGCGATGAGGCGAGTGCGGCGGTCGTGGAGGCGTTCCGCGCGACGGCGGACGGCCGCGAGGCGCTCACGCTCGAGCTGCTGCGCGATGCGCTCGAGCTCGCCGACGAGGGGGTCGCCGCGGTCGCGGGCGGCACGAGCCGCGGCGCGGGCTCGACGGTCGCGGGTGCCGCGATCGTGGAGCACGAGGGCAGCCCGCACTGGGTGATCTTCAACGTCGGGGATTCGCGCGTCTACCGGCATGCGGCGGGTGCGCTGCAGCAGGTCACGGTCGACCACTCCTTGGGTCAGGAGCTCTACGCGACGGGCCGCATCACGGCGGCGGAGCTCGCTGTATTCCCCGATCGGAATGTGATCACGCGGGCGATCGGCGCGCTCGACGCGGAGGCGGACAGCTGGGTCATGCCGGTCCGCAACGGCGAGCGGCTGCTGCTGTGCAGCGACGGCCTGACGTCGGAGGTGCCCGACGAGATCATCGCCGGGGTGTTGTCGGCCGGCGGCGAGCCGGAGTCGATCGCGGAGGAGCTCATCGAGCTCGCGAAGCGCGCCGGCGGCCGGGACAACATCTCGGTCATCATCGTCGAGGTGCGAAGCGGCGCGGCCGACTTCGGTACCGAGACGGACGACGACGACGAGGAGCTCCTGCTGGAGACGACGATCCCGGTCGGGGAGTCGTGATGCAGAACGCGATCCCCCCGACTCCCGAGGACGACGACGAGACGGTGCTCGTCGGCCGGGGCGACGACGAGACGGTCATCGTGTCGCGTGAGGAGACCGTGATCGTGCCCCGCGAGGAGACCGTGATCGTGCCGCGCGAGGAGACCGTCATCGTCATCCGGGGCGCGGCGGTGCCGGACGACGAGGACACGATCTCGATCTCGACCGATCGGGGCTCGCAGAGTTCGGCGCGGTCGCCCGCGCCGACATCGGATGCGGTCCCGGAGCGATCGGATGCGGCTCCGGTGTCACCGGAGGCCCAGGTCGATGACGACGACACCGTCATCGTGGGGGAGGAGCCGGTCGTCCCCGCCGTCGGGATCTCGGCCGCCGACGACGAGGTCACGGTGCGGGTGGAGCGCAGCGACTCGCAGCTGCCGACCGTCCGGGTCACGCGCACGGGCTCGAGCCAGGTCCGGCCGGCGATGGTGCCGCAGCGCGGCCGCCGCCGCGGCGAGCTGCGCCCCGCGCCGGTGCCGTCGGGCTTCGGCGGCGTGCCGCTCGTCGCCTCAGGTGCGGGCGCGGTCTCGTCCTACCGCGCGCGCACACTCGTGCCCTCGTCGGCCGCGGTCTCGGCGACGAGCACGACCGCGCCGGCGGATCGCGTTCTGACCGGGAGCGCCTCGGTGCGCGCCCGCTCGCGCCGCACCGCCGCGTGGACGCTGACCGCGGCCGCCGCCTCGGCGCTCGTCATCGCGGGCGGCGTGCTCTGGGCTGTCAAGGACCTCGTCGGCTTCTGACCACCGCCCCGCCGGCTGTCACACGCCGCCGGTAGTCTGAGTCCGTGGTCGCAGCCCTCTACCGTCGGTACCGGCCCGAGGCGTTCCAGGAGCTCATCGGCCAGTCGCAGGTGACCGATCCGCTGCGCACGGCGCTGCGCACCGATCGGGTCGGTCACGCGTACCTCTTCTCAGGGCCGCGCGGATGTGGCAAGACGACGTCGGCCCGCATCCTCGCCCGCTGCCTCAACTGCGCGGAGGGCCCCACCGACACGCCGTGCGGCACCTGCCCCTCGTGCGTCGAGCTGTCCCGCGGCGGTGGCGGCTCGCTCGACGTCGTCGAGATCGACGCGGCCTCGCACAACGGTGTGGATGACGCCCGCGACCTGCGCGAGCGCGCCGTCTTCGCGCCGGCGCGCGACCGGTTCAAGATCTTCATCCTCGACGAGGCGCACATGGTGACGCCGCAGGGGTTCAACGCGCTGCTGAAGATCGTCGAGGAGCCGCCGGAGCACGTGAAGTTCATCTTCGCGACGACGGAGCCGGAAAAGGTCATCGGCACGATCCGCTCGCGCACGCACCACTACCCGTTCCGGCTCGTGCCGCCCGCGCAGCTGCTCGAGTACGTCGGGCAGCTCTGCGAGTCGGAGGGCATCACGGTCGAGCCGGGCGTCCTGCCGCTCGTCGTGCGCGCGGGCGGCGGCTCGGTCCGCGACACGCTCTCGCTCCTCGACCAGCTCATCGCGGGCTCCGAGGGCACGACGATCGCGTATGAGCGGGCGGTCGCGCTCCTCGGGTACACGCACGAGGCGCTGCTCGACGCCGTCATCGACGCGCTCGCCGGTCGCGACGCCCCCGCGAGCTTCGCGGCGGTCGACCGCGTCGTCCAGACGGGCCAGGATCCGCGCCGCTTCGTCGAGGACCTGCTCGAGCGTCTGCGCGATCTGCTCATCGTGGCCGCCTCGCCGTCCGGAGCCGCGGGTCTGCTCCGCGGCGTCCCGCAGGACCAACTCGACTCGATGGCGAAGCAGGCCGGCGCCTTCGGCACGCCCGCCCTGTCGCGCGCGGCCGACACCGTGAACGCCGCGCTGACCGAGATGGTCGGCGCGACCTCGCCGCGACTGCAGCTCGAGCTGCTCGTCGCGCGTCTCCTCGTGGGCCTCGGCGCCGAGCACGCCGCCGCCATCCCCGCCGCCCCCCTCCCGGACGCGGCCTCGACCGCCGCGCCGCCGACCGCCGCCGAGCCGCCGCTCGCCGCGCCGCCGGCTGCCGCACCGACCGCCGCGCCCCAGGCTGCCGGTCCCCTCACCGCCGAGCAGCTCCGCCACGCCTGGCCCGAGATCCTCGTCACGCTCGAGCGCACCCGCCGCACCGCCTGGATCGTGGCGGAGCGCGCCCAGGTGCGCGGCTTCGACGGCGACGTGCTCGCGCTCGGCTTCCCGAGCCAGGGCGACATCGACGCGTTCAAGCCGCAGTCGGAGCACCTGCGCGAGGCGATCCAGGCCGTCGTCGGCATCCGCGTGAAGTTCACCGCGAAGGCGGAGAACGCGATGACCGCGGCCATCCCGGCCGTCACCACCCCCGAGCCCTCGGCTCCCGATTCGGCTCCCGTGGTCGAGGCGGCCGCCGCGGAGCGCGAGACCGACACCCGCGCCCGCGAGGTCGCGGAGGCCACCCCGCCCGCGGAGCGAGCCACGACCCCGCCCGCGGAGCGAGCGCCCACCCCGCCCGCGGAGCGAGCCACGACCCCGCCCGCGGAGCGAGCCACCACCCCGCCCGTTGCCGACGAGCCCCCGCCGGATCCCGCCGGATGGGACGTGGCCCCGATCCCCGCCGACGATGCGGCGGCCCCGCCCGCCCCCATCGGCTCGAGCCACCGACCCGAGTACGGCGAGGCGGTCGTGCGCGGCCTGCTCGGCGCGAAGTTCATCGGCGAGCACCCGCTCGACCCGCCGAGCCCGTCCGGGATGGTCTGACGTGTACGACGGCATCGTCCAGGACCTCATCGACGAGCTCGGCCGCCTGCCCGGCGTCGGGCCCAAGTCGGCGCAGCGCATCGCGTTCCACATCCTGCAGACGCAATCCTTCGATGTGAGTCGGCTCGCCCAGCTGCTGACGGACGTGCGCGAGCGCGTGCGCTTCTGCGAGGTCTGCGGCAACGTGGGCGAGGAGGAGCGCTGCGGCATCTGCCGCGATCCGCGCCGTGATCAGGGGCTCATCTGCGTCGTCGAGGAGCCGAAGGACGTCGCCGCGATCGAGCGCACCCGCGAGTTCCGGGGGCTCTACCACGTGCTCGGCGGCGCCATCAATCCGATCAACGGCATCGGCCCCGACAGCCTGCGCATCACGCAGCTCGTCTCGCGTCTCGGCGACGGCACGGTCCGCGAGGTCATCATCGCGACGAACCCGAACGTCGAGGGCGAGGCGACCGCCGTCTACCTGTCGCGCCTGCTGCAGTTCCCCGACCTCGCCGTGTCACGGCTGGCCTCGGGCCTGCCGGTCGGCGGCGACCTCGAGTACGCCGACGAGGTGACGCTCGGGCGCGCGTTCGAGGGCCGGCGCCTGGTTGGTTAAGAGCTCGAGCCTGGGCCCGAGCCCGAGCCCGAGCGTTCTGACGCGATGCTCCTGACCGCGTCGTCGATGTCGGTGTAGCGGAACTCGTACCCGGCGTCGATGAGCCGCTGCGGGATCACCCAGCGGCTCTTGATGACGAGCTCCGCCTCGGTGCGCAGCGCGACGCCGCCGAGCTCGAGCATCCAGCGGTAGGTGGGCAGGCCGATGCGCGCGCCGACGGCGCGGCGCACCGCGCGCATGAGACCGCGGTCGTCGGTCGCCTCGGGGGTCGCGAGGTTGATGGGGCCGTCGATCTCGGGGTGCGCGCGCAGGAACCGCACGACGTCGACGTAGTCGTCGAGGTGGATCCAGCTGAACTTCTGGCGTCCGCCGCGGCTCCGGCGCGGGAGGTGGGTGCCGGCAGCGCGCCGCCACGGCCAGGCTGGCCACCAGCCGTCGTGGTGCGGGCCGCCGAGCCCGAGCTTCGCGAGCCGCAGCAGCACCGGTAGGGCACCGCCGCGTCCGAGCACGATCGTGGTGCGTAGCGCGATGCGGCGCGTGCGCGGGGTCGCCGCGTCGGCGAGCGCCTGCTCCCACGCGACGGCGACGCGTTCGCTGAAGGTCTGCGGGTCGATCTCACCGTCGGCCTCGGTCTGCGGCGCGGTCTCGGCGTGCCGGTAGATGGTCGCGGTCGACGCGTTGATCCAGAGCGTCGGCGGTGCGGCGGCCGCCGCGATCGCCGCGCCGATCGCCTCGGTGGTGTGCACCCGCGACGACAGGATCGCTTCCCGGTTGCGCTTCGTGTACCGGCAGTTGACGCTGCGGCCCGCGAGGTTGACGACGAGCTCGGCGCCGTCGACCGCGTCGGCGAGCCCCGCCGGGTCGGTCCACCGCACGTCCGCGTCGTCGCCGCGCCCGACGGTCACCACCTGGTCCCCGTCGGCCCGCAGCGCGTCGACGAGCGCCGCCCCCATGAATCCGGAGGCACCCGCGACGATGACCTTCGCCATACCGGCAGCGTACGCGGCGCGTCCGACGTGCCGACGTGCCGACGTGCCGACGTGCCGACCTGCCGTAGTGCCGACGCGCCGTCGTGCCGACGCGCGGTCGTGCCGACGCCCCGCGGCATCGAGGTCCCCGAACACTGGCCACCCCGGCGCAGATCGATGACAATCGAGCCATGCTGCACGTGGTGTCTCAGCGCGCCGACGAGTGGGAGGCCGCGTCGGCGCGCGCCGTCGTGCCGTTGCGCGCCGACGCCATGCCCGCCGACTTCCGGGGCTCGTTGCTGCGCCAGGACTTCGCCGACGGGGTGTGGGCGGTGCGGACGCATTCGAGCCCGCATACGCTGGCGCGCACCGCGTCGCTGATTGACTCCTCGGCGAGCGACGGCGTGCTGCTGGAGATCGACGTCAGCGGGACGACCCGCGTCCGGCAGTCGGGGCGCGAGGTCGTGGTGGGGCCCGGGCAGGCGGTGTTCTATGACACGCGCGTGCCGTACTCGCTGTCATTCCCGGGGGACAACGTCTCGTACCTGCTGCACGTGCCGATCGAGCTGCTGGAGGTCGCGCCGGGCCGGGTGGGGGAGTTGACGGCGCGCGGCATCGGAGAACGCGATGCGGGGGTCCGCCTGCTCGACGGGTACCTGCGACTCGTGTTCGGCCTCGAGGCGCCGGCGCCCGAGCTGGTCGAGCCGATCACTCGGACGCTGACGGAACTCGCCGGCGTGATCGCCCGCTCGGCGACGGATGCGTCGCCGCCCCGCGCTGCGGGGTCGCTCGTCGTCGCGCTGCAGGCGACCGCCCGGCGGCACCTCGCGAACCCGGAACTGTCGCCCGAGTCCCTCGCCCGGCATCACCACGTCTCGGTGCGCGGTGTCTATGCGGCGTTCGCCGGTGTGGGCCTGGCCCCGGCCGCCTGGATCCGGGCGCAGCGGGTGGAGCGGGCGCGGGGTCTGCTCCGGAGAACCTCGATGCGGGTCGACGACGTCGCGCTCGCGGTCGGCTTCCGGGAGACGAGCACGTTCACGCGTGCCTTCCGGCGGGACGCCGGGATGTCGCCGGGCGAGTTCCGGCTCCGCGCAGCGGGTGAGTCCCGCGGCTGAGCCTCCCGCGACTGTGCACGCAACGCCCCCCGCGCTGCAGAGGATGCCTGGGCGGGTCATGACGCTGCGGCTTAGCGTGCGGTGAGGGCGCGCGTCGAGGCGTGTCCGAGCCGTGACGAAGGGGTCCGACATGACGACGAGTCGAGTTGCTGCCGTACAAGCCGAGCCGGTCTGGATGGACCTGGCCGCCACCGTCGACAAGACGATCGAGCTGATGCGGGAGGCGTCGGCGCAGGGCGCCCGCCTCCTCGCGTTCCCCGAGCTGTGGCTGCCCGGCTATCCGCTGTTCCTCCTCACCACGAACGCGTTCCAGGAGTTCCCCTACATCGCGCAGTACCGCGCGGCAGCGCTCTCCGTCGATTCGCCGGAGATGATGCGCCTGCGCCGGGCCGCGGTCGAGTCGGGGATCATCATCGCGTTCGGCTTCGCGGAGCGCGCGGAGAGCACGCTCTACATGTCTCAGGCCGTGATCGACGCGAGCGGCGAGATCATCCTGCACCGTCGCAAGCTCAAGCCGACGCATGTCGAGCGCGCCATGTTCGGTCAGGGCGACGGGAGCGACCTGCAGGTCGTCTCGACGTCGGTCGGGCGCATCGGCGCCCTCAACTGCGCGGAGAACATGCAGCCGCTCAGCAAGTTCGCCCTCATCGCGCAGGACGAGCAGATTCGGATCGCGTCCTGGCCGCCCCTCGACTACTTCGGCGGTGCGCCGCTCAGCGGGCCGAGCACGGTCGCGCTCAACCAGTCGAACGCGATGGAGGCGACCGTCTACGTCCTCATGTCGACGCAGGTGGTCTCGGAGGCGGGCATCGCGGCGTACAGCACGGTGCCGGGTGCCGAGGCGCCGGCGTTCTCCGGCGGGGGCTACGCGCGCATCTTCGCGCCCGACACGACGCTCCTGAGCGAGGTGCTCGCGCCGGACGTGGAGGGCATCGTCTATGCGGACATCGACCTCGGTCTCATCGACGTGCTGAACCACTTCTTCGACCCGGTCGGCCACTACGCGCGGCCCGACGTGTTCCAGGTCGCGATCGATCGGCGGCAGAAGCCGGCGTTCCGCGAGATCCTCGACGACGCCGTCCGCGAGTATCCGGCGCTCGAGACCGATGAGGTCGCGCTGGAAGCGGTGGCGGCCCGCTGAGCGGCGGCCCGCGGGGATCTCGGACGAGTCGCGCACCCGCGCGCCCGACGACGATCGGCCTGGTCGACGTCACCGGCGGCGGGTAGGCTGTCCGACCGTGCTCGTACCGGAGATCCCCACGGACGCCAGGCTCATCGCCTTCGACCTCGATGACACGCTCGCGCCGAGCAAGTCGGAGCTCGACCCGAGGATGGGTCAGGCGCTCGCGCGTCTGCTCGCGGTCGTGCCGGTCTGCGTCATCTCGGGCGGACAGTTCGCGCAGTTCGAGTCGCAGCTCATCGCGGGGCTCGAGGCGTCGGCGTCGGCCCAGCAGGCGGCGTTCGGCTTCGGCCGACTGCACCTCATGCCGACGTGCGGGACGCAGTACTACCGCTGGGAGGATGCGCAGTGGCGTCGTCAGTATGCGGAGGCGCTGAGCGAGGACGAGCGGGAGAACGCGATCGCCGTCGCCGAGGAGGAGGCCCGCCGCCTCGGCTACTGGGAGCCGGCGAATAAGGGCGTGAAGCTGTGGGGCCGCGTGATTGAGGACCGGGGGACGCAGATCACGTTCTCGGCGCTCGGCCAGCAGGCGCCGGTCGAGGCGAAGAAAGCGTGGGATCCGACGAACGAGAAGAAGAACGCGCTCGCCGCGGCGGTCGCGAAGCGCCTGTCGGGGCTCGAGGTGCGTTCGGGCGGCAGCACGTCGATCGACATCACGGCGAAGGGGATCGACAAGGCGTATGGGATGCGCAAGCTCACGCAGCTGTCCGGCGTCCCGCTCGACCAGATGGCGTTCGTGGGGGATCGGCTCGACCGCGACGGCAACGACTACCCGGTGCTCGCGATGGGGATCCGCTCGGTCGCGGTCGACAGTTGGGAGGCGACGCTGGAGCAGATCGAGCGCTTCCTCGTCAACCGCGGGACGGGCCCGATGACGGTGGTGGGTAAGGACGAAGCCTGAGGTGTCGGCCCGGTAGAATCGTCTACTCGTGGGCCTCATCGTGCAGAAGTTCGGCGGTTCGTCGGTCGCCGATGCCGCGAGCATCCGTCGCGTTGCGGAGCGGATCGCGGCGACGAAGCGTGCGGGCAACGACGTCGTCGTCGTCGTCTCGGCGATGGGCGACACGACGGATGAGCTCCTCGACGTTGCGGCGCAGGTCGTCGATGGCGAGCCGGCGCCCCGCGAGCTCGACATGCTGCTGACGAGCGGCGAGCGCATCTCGATGGCGCTGCTCGCGATGGCGATCAAGGGCCTCGGCCTCGACGCACGCAGCTACACGGGCAGCCAGGCCGGCATGATCACGGATCAGAAGCACGGCAAGGCGCGCATCCTCGAGGTGACGCCGCGGCGCATCCAGGAGGCGATCGCCGATGGCGCGATCGCGATCGTCGCGGGCTTCCAGGGCTTCAACCGGGAGACGGGCGACATCACGACGCTGGGTCGCGGCGGCTCGGACACGACGGCGGTGGCGCTCGCGGCGGCGATGAACGCGGACGTCTGCGAGATCTATTCGGATGTCGATGGGATTTTCACCGCGGATCCGCGGGTGGTGCCGAGGGCGCAGAAGATCGACCGGGTGACGACGGAGGAGATGGTCGAGCTCGCGGCGGCGGGCGCGAAGGTCCTCTACGTGCGCGCGGTGGAGTTCGCGCGCCGGCACGGGGTCACGATTCACGCGCGCTCGTCGTTCAGCGACGGGCCGGGCACGATTGTCATGAACCGCGCGAAGGCTGCGGAGGGAGAGACCGTGGAAGAGCCAGTCGTCACCGGCGTCGCGACGGACCTGTCGGAGGCGAAGATCACGATCGTCGGCGTGCCCGATGTCCCGGGCAAGGCGGCGCAGATCTTCACGATCGTCGCCGACGCGCACGCGAATATCGACATGATCGTGCAGAACGTCAGCACGCAGTCGGGCCGCACCGACATCTCGTTCACGCTGCCGATGTCGGACGTGTCGGCGGCGCTCGGCGCGCTGGAGCG
>DATMGN010000004.1:0-3678 GCA_035555435.1 Microbacteriaceae bacterium
CATGCTCTTCACCGTGCACGTGGTCTCGCAGGACGACTACGAGGCGCACATCGCCGAGCTGCGGGCCGCGGGCAACGAGGGCCGTCTCGACGCCACGTACAACGTGAACCAGAACCTGCCGGGCAACGGCAGCACGAACGAGGAATGATCCGATGACGACCACAGCTCCGGCTCCGAGCCAGCCCGACACCCAGGCGCCGACCCAGACGCGCACGGTCGCGCCGGCCAAGCCCACTCGCAAGGGCAACATCATCGTCAAGTGGATCACCACGACCGATCACAAGACGATCGGCTACCTGTACCTCATCACGTCGTTCATCTTCTTCTGCATCGGCGGCGTGCTCGCGCTCGTCATCCGCGTCGAGCTGTTCACGCCGGGCGTCGACGTCGTGCCCTCGAACGAGGCGTACAACCAGCTGTTCACGATGCACGGCACGATCATGCTGCTCATGTTTGCGACGCCGCTGTTTGCCGGCTTCGCGAACGCGATCATGCCGCTGCAGATCGGCGCGCCCGATGTCGCGTTCCCGCGGCTCAACGCGCTCGCGTACTGGCTGTTCCTCTTCGGCTCGCTCATCGCGGTCGCGGGCTTCCTCACCCCGCAGGGTGCGGCGTCGTTCGGCTGGACCGCGTACGTGCCCTTGTCCGACTCGACGTTCTCGCCGGGTCTCGGGGGCAACCTGTGGATCTTCGGTCTCGGCCTGTCCGGCTTCGGCACGATCCTTGGTGCCGTCAACTTCGTGACGACGATCATCACCCTGCGCGCCCCGGGCATGACGATGTGGCGGATGCCGATCTTCACGTGGAACACGCTCATCACGGCGCTCCTCGTGATCCTCGTCTTCCCGATCCTCGCGGTCGCGGTGCTGGCGCTCGGCGTGGACCGGGTCTTCCAGGGACAGATCTATAACGCCGAGAACGGCGGCGCGATCCTGTTCCAGCACCTGTTCTGGTTCTTCGGTCACCCCGAGGTCTACATCATCGCGCTGCCGTTCTTCGGCATCGTCTCCGAGGTGTTCCCGGTCTTCAGCCGTAAGCCGATCTTCGGCTACAAGTCCCTCGTCTTCGCCACGATCGCGATCGCAGCGCTGTCGGTCACCGTGTGGGCGCACCACATGTACGTGACGGGATCGGTCCTGCTGCCGTTCTTCGCGCTCATGACGATGCTCATCGCAGTGCCGACGGGCGTGAAGATCTTCAACTGGATCGGCACGATGTGGCGCGGATCGGTGACGTTCGAGACGCCGATGCTGTGGGCGATCGGATTCCTCGTGACCTTCACCTTCGGTGGTCTCACGGGCGTCATCCTCGCCTCGCCGCCGCTGGACTTCCACCTCTCCGACACGTACTTCGTCGTCGCGCACTTCCACTACGTGGTCTTCGGCACCGTCGTGTTCGCGATGTTCTCCGGCTTCTACTTCTGGTGGCCGAAGTTCACGGGACGAATGCTCAACGAGCGCCTGGGCAAGATCCACTTCTGGCTGCTGTTCATCGGCTTCCACATGACGTTCCTCATCCAGCACTGGGCCGGCGTCGTCGCGATGCCGCGGCGCTACCGCTCCTACCTCGAGTCGGACGGAGTGACCTGGATGAACACGCTGTCCTCGGTCGGGGCGATTGTGCTCGCGCTGTCGATGCTGCCGTTCTTCTACAACGTGTGGATCACCTGGCGCCGCGCGCCCAAGGTGACCGTCGACGACCCGTGGGGCTACAGCCGCTCCCTCGAATGGGCGACGAGCTGCCCGCCGCCGCGGCACAACTTCACGTCGATCCCGCGCATCCGCTCGGAGTCGCCCGCCTTCGACCTGCACCACCCGGAGTCCGTCGTGCAGGTGGGCATCGGTCCCGCGAAGGATGCGCCCGACCGTCCCGTCGTCGATCTCGGATCCGGAGAGGTGAAGTAGCCGTGCGCACCAATATCGGGCTGTTCTGGCTGCTCTGTGGCTTCTTCTTCGCCGGCGCGGTCGCGTACACGGTCTGGGCCGTCATCGAGTACGGCTACCCGGAGTGGGTCGGCACCGTCGGGCTCGTGCTCGCCGCGGCGCTCGGCGCGTTCCTCGCGTTCTATCTCGGCCGCGTCTACAAGGCGCAGGGCGGCGAGATGCCGGAGGACCGACTCGACGCGAGCATCGAGGACGGCGACAGCGAGATGGGCCACTACAGCCCGTGGAGCTGGTGGCCGATCGTGCTCGCCGGTTCGCTCGCGATCACCTTCCTCGGCATCGCCGCGGGGCTTTGGCTCATCCTGATCGGCATTCCGCTCGTCATCGTGGCGCTCGTCGGCTGGGTCTACGAGTACTACCGCGGGAACTTCGCCCGCTGACATGACCCAGGCGATCGACCCGCTCAAGCGGGGGATCGGCTCGAGCGCGCGCAGGATGCGGCGGCTCATGAACCTGTGGCCGCCGTTGCTGTTCGCCGGCATTCGCATTCTCGAGTGGGACGCCGACTTCCGGCGCGTGAAAGTTCGGCTCGGCTACTACCGTCTCAACACGAACTACTTCCACACGCAGTACGGCGGCTCGCTGTTCTCGATGACCGACCCGTTCTGGTCGATCATGCTGCTGCAC
This sequence comes from Microbacteriaceae bacterium, assembly GCA_035555435.1. Taxonomy (GTDB): domain Bacteria; phylum Actinomycetota; class Actinomycetes; order Actinomycetales; family Microbacteriaceae; genus 73-13. The sequence continues at coordinate 2,571 of DATMGN010000004.1, forward strand.
GCGCTCGGACGCGACTACACGGTGTGGGATCAGCGCGGCGAGATCGAGTTCGTGGCGCCGGGACGCACCGCCGTCACGACCGAGATGACGCTCTCAGCTGAGGCCGTCGATGAGGTGCGCGCGGCGGCAGCGTCGGGGGACAAGGTGCTGCGCTGGTTCGAGTCCGAGGTCGTCGACCGGGACGGAATTGTCGTCGCCCGGGTGCGCAAGCAGGTCTACGTCCGGCGAAAGCGCGATATCGCGGCCTGATGTCGGTGGCAGTCCCTACCATCGCGGAATGGGACGCATCATCTATGACGCAGCGACGAGCCTCGATGGCTGGATCGCCGACGAGCGGCATTCCCTCGACTGGCTCTTTCGAGCTGCAGGTGGCGAGGACGCGCCGGAGGGCCTGTACCCCGCGGATGCCGCGGTGCTCGTCGAGGGCTCCCGGACGTACGAATGGGTCCTCGCGCACGAGGACCTGCTCGCGAATCCAGCGCGCTGGGGCGAGCTGTACGACACGAAGCCGACGTTCGTCTTCTCGCACCGTGTGCTGCCGATCCCCGCCGGCGCGGACGTGCGCCTCGTGCGAGGCGGAGTCACGGATGCGCTGCCCGCGATCCGCGAGGCGGCCGCGGGCGGCGACGTCTGGATCGTCGGCGGGGGTGACCTTGCGGGGCAGTTCTTCGACGCTGGTGTCCTCGACACGATCGCGGTCTCGGTTGCGCCCGCGACGCTCGGCGGCGGCGCGCCGCTCTTGCCGCGACGCATCGAATCCGATCGGCTCCGGTTGCGCTCCGCGGGTCAGGCCGGACCGTTTGCGCGGCTCGTCTACGACGTGAACTAGGCGCGTCTGGTGAACGCGAGCAGTCCGCCGAGCCCGATCATCATCGCGCCACCCGTCGCCGTGAGCGCCTCGAGTCGTCTCGGCGAGCGGCCGAACCAGCGCCGGGCGCCGGCGGCGACGAGCGCCCAGACGCTGTCGGAGACGAATGCGAGCACGCAGAACATGAGTGCGAGCAGTTCGAGCTGCAGCGGGACGGGCCAAACCCCGCGCGCAGCCGCGAACTGGGGGAGGACGGCGACGAAGAAGGCGAGCGTCTTCGGGTTCGTGACACCGACGATC
>DATMGN010000005.1:0-65057 GCA_035555435.1 Microbacteriaceae bacterium
CAGATCTTCTCGATGTTCGGCTCGATGCTCGTGCTCTACGTCATCATGTGGCACCTGACGCTCGAGACGAAGTCCGGGTTCGTCATGACCCTCGTCGTCCTCATCGGGATGCTGCCCGAGGCGATCGTGTCGATCTTCGGCGGGGTGTGGGCGGATCGCCTCAACCGCAAGCGGCTCATCATCCTCGCCGACGGGACGATCGCGATCGCGACCCTGGTGCTCGCGTTCGTCATGCTCGGCGGCTACCAGGAGCTCTGGATCATCCTGCTCATCTCGGGCATCCGGTCGTTCTTCGGCGGCATCCAGCGCCCGGCCGCCGCCGCGCTGCTGCCGCAGCTCGTCCCGGCCGACCAGCTGCTGCGGATCAACGGGATCTTCCAGGGGCTCATGGCCGGCATGATGATCCTCGCGCCGGCCGTGGCCGCCGCGATCTACGCGACGTGGGGCATCGTGCCGGCGTTCTTCATCGACGCGATCACCGCGGCGATCGGCATCGGGTTCCTGCTGCTCATCCCCGTCGCGACGGTGCGCACGGGCGAGGGCCGCAGCTACCTCGGCGACCTGCGGGATGGTCTGCGCTACACCTTCACGCACCCGCTCATCCGGTGGGCGCTCGGGGTGCTCGCCATCGTCATGCTGCTCGGCGCGGCGCCGTCGTTCCTCACGCCGCTCATGATCGCGCGGAGCTTCGGCGAGGAGGTGTGGATGCTGACCGCGAACGAGATCGCGTTCTCGGTCGGGATGCTCGCCGGCAGCGGGCTCATCGCCGTCATCGCGCCGAAGCTGCGCCGCCTCGTCGTGGTCGTCGTCGCGATGGCGATCGTGTTCGGGCTCATCAACATCGGGCTCGGGCTCAGCCCGAACATCTGGGTCTTCATCGGGTTCATGCTGCTGTGCGGCCTCGCGATCCCGATCATGCAGACGCCGCTCACGACGCTCTTCCAGATCAAGGCTGACCCCGAGTACCTCGGGCGGGTGTTCGGGCTCGTCGGCGTCGTCATGTCGCTCGCCATGCCGCTCGGGATGGTGCTCTTCGGGCCGTTTGCGGACCTGCTGTCGATCGAGGCGCTGCTCGTGATCGCCGGCGTCGCGACGTTCCTCGTGATGGCGGTTGCAATCCTGCTGCCGAGCGGTCGCCGCGCGATCCGCGAGGGCGTCGTCCCGACCCCCACGCCCGACCCTTAGCCCCGGGCGTTATTCCACCGTGTTTGCGCCCAGACACGCTGTTTGAACAGGGTGCGTGAGAGCAAACAGGGTGTCAGAACGCGATTCGGTGGCCCCGCGGGGCCACCCGCGGTGCCGCGAGGTCAGTGATCGAAGGCGATGATGCCGCACACGTCGTCGAACGAGCCCGAGCGGTCGCGGGCGAGGTCGAGCTCGGCGACGTCGTAGGTGCGGGTGACGAAGCCCTCGGCCGAGAGCAGGCCGCGCTCGATCATCTCGGTGTAGCGCTGCAGGTCGGAGCGCATGTGCACCTGACCGTTCTGCGAGGAGCGGATCTGGCGCGACTGCAGCGCCGTCTCGACCTGCGGGATCGTCAGCTGCGCGCCGCCGATCTCGAAGCCCGTGTAGACGACGCGCGCGGCGCGGCGCGAGGCGAGGAGCGCGAGCCGCTGGGCGGCGGTGGGGCCGGCCGCTTCGAGCGAGACGTCGACGCCGCGGCCACCGGTGAGCCGCTTGACCTCGGCGATCGCCTCGTCGGCGAGCTCGTAGTCGCGGCCGGGCGTGATGATCGCGTCGGCACCGAAGCCCTCGGCGAGCTTCGCCCGCCCCTCGTGCCACTCGACGACGATGACCTGCGATGCGCCCGCGAGGCGGGCGGCCTGCACGGCCCAGAGGCCGAGGTGGCCGGCGCCGACGATCGCGACCGACTCGCCGGGCTTGACCTGCGCGACGTTGAAGATGGAGCCGACACCCGCGGTGATGCCGCAGCCGAGCATCGAGAGCGTCACCGAGTCGAGGTCGGACTCGATGGGGAAGATCTGGTTCATCGAGATCGACATGTACTCGGCGTAGCCGCCGACGCAGCCCGCGCACGAGATCTCGGCACCGTCGTCGCCGACCGCGATGTCCGGGTAGATGCCGCCGAGGTCGAAGAGCTCACCGCACTGCCAGACCTCGCCGATCGAGCAGTAGTAGCACTTGCCGCACTCGGGGGTACCCGGCACCGAGACTCGCTGACCGATCTTGAAGCCCTCGACGTCGGCGCCCATCCAGACGATCTCGCCGATCGAGGCGTGGCCGAGGATCGTCGGCGGGATCTTGTAGAGCTGACCCTTCCAGTTCTTCACGTCGGTCGAGCAGAACGGCGACGCGTGGGTCTTGACGATGACCCGCTTGGGGTCATCGGTCTTGAACTCGACCTCTTCGATCGAGAACGGCTCGTTGATCGTGCGCAGCACCGCTGCCGTGCCTCGGAACGTCATCAGTTCGCCCCCTGCTCTCCGGGTCGAGGACCCTCGTCTTCCATGATCGGGTACTGGTGGAAGGACTCCTCGACGCGCTTCGCCGACGCTTCGACGATGGGCCACCAGTCGGGGTGCGTCTGGCTGTAGAGATCGTTGTGCTTGATCGAGCGCACGGCGATCCGACCGGCGGTGATCGGCCGGATGAAGCGCATCTCCTTCGCGACGCCCTCCGAGATGTCCACATCGGCGAGCGCGCCCTTGAGCACGTCGGGCCGGTTGCGTGACGACGTGCCGATGTTGGTCGACACGGTGCCAGGGGCGAGCAGCGTCACGTGGACGTTCGACTCCTCCTCTGCGAGCTCGATCGCCAGCGCATCGACGATCCCGCGGACCGCCATCTTCGTCGCCGCGTACGAGCCGAGACCCGAGTTCGACGAGAAGGAGGCGATCGATCCCGTCACCTCGATGTGACCACCCGTCTCATTGGACTTGAGGACGGGCAGGAACGCGGTGATGCCATGAATGACGCCCCACAGGTTGACGCCGAGCATCCACTCCCAGTCCTTGAGCGTGAGGTCGGCGATCCGGGCGAGGGGGCCGACGCCCGCGTTGAGGCAGACGATGTCGACCCGGCCGAACTGCGCGAGCACCGCGTCGCGCAGCGCCTCGACCGACTCCATCTTCGTCACGTCGACGAGAACACCGGTCGCGCCGATCTCCGCGGCCGTCGCGTCGAGCGCGGTCTGCTCGATGTCAGCGATGACGACGCTCGCACCCTCCTCGATGAGCGCCTCCGCGATGCCGCGGCCGATGCCCGAGGCACCGCCGGTGACGACCGCGACCTTGCCGGCGACCTCGGTCATTCGTCCTCCATGATCGGGTACTTCTCGTGCGCCGCGATGATGCGGGCATGCCGTTCTCGGATGGGCCCGACGATGTCGGGATGCGTCGGCGCATACAGATCGTCGTGCTCGATCGCGCGCGCCACGATCCGGCCGACCGTGATGGGGTTGATCCAGCGGACGTCCTGGTTGATCACCTTCGAGATGTCGGCGTCGTGCAGCGCACCTTCCAGCCCTGCGGGGCGGTTGCGCGCCGAGGTGCCGATGTTGGTGCGGACCATTCCGGGAGCGAGGTAGGTGACCCGCACCTTCGAGCCCGACGCGGCGAGCTCGTCGGCGAGCACCTCGGCGAGACCGAGGACGCCGAACTTCGTCACCGAGTAGGAGCCGATCGTCGGCTGGGCGATGAACCCCGCGTTCGATCCGGTGATCTCGATGTGGCCGCCGTCGGGGTTCGCCTCCAGCAGGGGCAGGAACGTCGTGACCCCGTGGATGACACCCCAGAGGTTGACGCCGAGGATCCACTCCCAGTCGGCGAGCGTCAGATCCTTGATGAGGCCAGAGGGACCGACGCCCGCGTTGAGGCAGACGATGTCGACACGGCCGAAGCGCTCGAGGACGAAGTCCCCGAGCGCCTGGACCGAATCGGACTTCGAGACGTCGACGAGGCACCCTTCGACTCGGGCGGCGCCCTCGCTCAGGGAGCCGCCCCCGCTGCCGGCGCGCAGCTGCTCCACCGTCGCGTCGAGTGCCGTCTGCTCGATGTCGGCGATGACGACGCTCGCGCCGCGCTCGAGGAGCGCCTCGGCGATGCCGCGGCCGATGCCGGATGCGCCGCCGGTGACGACGGCGACCTTCCCTCCGATCGAGGTCATCAGTGCCCGGTGGCGAAGACGTGGTTCGGGTCGTACTTCTCCCGCACCGCCGCGAGGCGCTTCGCGACCTCGGGCGACCACAGCTTCTTCCAGAGCTCGTCGTCGGGCGAGCCGGCCCAGTTGTAGTTGGTCTCCGGACCGATCCACCGCTCGAGCGCGGGGTACAGCGTGTCGCGTGCCGCGGGGAACGCCTCGGCGAACAGCTCCTCGACCGGCGTCGCGATCGTGAGCAGGTGGTACGGCTGACGCGCACCGCCGATCGAGTTCTCCGTGTTGGCCCCGGCCTCATAGATCGCGCCCGAGTCGCCCCAGAAGCGGACCTCCGTCGCGACGAACGGCACGTCCTTGCCGTCGCCGGCCTGCGCGAGCAGCGCCGTCGCGAAGTCCTGGTCGATGTCGTTGAGCCCCGCACCGTGGACCGCCATCGGCAGGGGGCCGTCGGGGTCGAGGTGGATGAGGCCGTGCTGGTCGGCCGCGAGCAGCGTGAGCGTGTCGTGGTAGACCTCGCCGGCCGCGCGGATCGGCGCGATGATCTCCTCGCCCTTCGCCGCGTTCTCCTCATCGGTCGCGTTGACATCGAGGTACGCGTAGCGCACGTGCAGCACAGTCTTGCCCGCGAAGATCTCGGGGACGCCGACCGGGGGGAAGCGCACGATGTTCGCCGAGGTGTTCGCCTCGCTCGGCAGCGTCTTCGTCCAGTCGATCCAGGCCCGGTAGACGGGCTCGATCGCGTCGCCGACGAAGAACAGGCCACCCCCGTAGACGTGCTGGTGCTCCCGCGCCTGGATCGTCACCTGGGTGACGAGGCCGAGGCCGAGCTTGCCGCCCTTGAGTGCGCGGAACAGGTCGGGGTACGAGTCCTTCGTGACGACCTTGAGCTCGCCGTCGGCCGTGACGACGTGGTACTCGAGGATCGTGTCGGCGACGATGCCGAGGGTGCGGCTGAGCGGTCCGACGCCGCCGCCCATCGACAGGCCGACGATGCCGACGCTCGGGCTCGAGCCGGTGAGGGCGAGGAGACCCGCCTCGCGCACCTGCGGGAGGATCTGGAACCAGCGCAGGCCCGCGCCGACCGTGAACGTCTTCGCGTCCTTGTCGATCGTGAGCTCGTTCATCCGGTGCGTACGCACGTAGATGCCCTCGGTGAGGGGACGGTACTGGCCGTGACCGGTCGCACCGATCGTGATCGGCAGCTGGTGCTCCGCCGCGAACTTGACGACCGCCACGGCGTCGTCCTCGGTCACGATGCCGATGACGAAGTCGGTGTCGATCTTGGACGCCGCGTTGTAGCCCGCGGCCTCCTCCGCGAAGCCCGCCTCGCCGCGTGCGAAGACGACCGCCTCGGGGCTGAGTGCCGCGCGGAGCTCCGCCACGGCGCTGTCAGATACTGCTCCCATTGCTCCCTGCTCCTTCGTTGGATGCTTGATCTATTTCTACCGGGTATCCCTATCGGTTGCGTCGGCCGGCGGGCCAGATGCCGTGCCTGCCGGGCGCGAGGATGCCATTCGGGTCGACCGCATCCTTGATCGTCTCGACGAAGCGCCGGTAGGCGTGGTCGCCGAACGAGTACTCGGCGGACGCCTCGTCCATGAAATCGAGGTGCGCGCGGTACTCGCCGTAACCGAGCTCGCCGACCTCGCGGATCATCGTCTTGACCGTCCGGTAGGCGAGGCGGGTCGCCTCCTCGTCGCGCGTGTCGAAGCCGAAGCCGCCGACGAGGATCGCGGCGCGCTCGCTCGAGATGCACATGCCCATGAGAAAGCTCGCGTCGGTGTCGCGCTGGACGATCCCGCTCATGGTGTCGAGTGCCGCGCGGATCTGCGCGCCCTCGAGCGGGACGACGGGCGAGAAGCCGACGTGTCCGAAGCCCTCCGGCATCGCGTCGAGCATGTCGAGGTTCGGGACGCCGCCCTGCACCTTGTCGACGAAGTGGTGCAGCTCGGCCCATTCGTCGCGCCGGAACGTGCGCTCGTGGTCGACGCGGCTGCCCTCGATCGCCGACCACGCCTCCTTGATGCGCTCGACGTGGCGCGCGACGACGACCTCGTCGCCCCACACCGCGGCGCGCATCCCCCATCGGCCGACCCCGGTGCGGTCGGCGAGCTCGTCGAGCTCGGCCTCGCCGAGCGTCCCCTTCGACTGCATCTGCCCGAGCACGTCGGGGAAGTGCGTCGCAAGGGTGAGCGTGTTCTGGATCACGGGCACGCCGCGCAGGACGCCGTCGAGGCGCAGCTCGCGCAGGATGTCGATCGCCTGTTCGAGCTGGTGGTCGCGCGGCACCGTGAGGAACAGCGGCGCGTACGCCTCGGGCTTGCGCATGAGCCAGTAGCCCATCTTCGTGACGATGCCGAAGTTCGACTGGATGAACAGCGGCTCGAGCGTCGGGCCGAGCCCGCGCTTGTACGTGTGCCAGGCCTTCGAGTTCGGGATGGCGCCCATCCCGGTGCGCAGCAGCGACCCGTCGGCGAGGACGACCTCCATGCCGGTCGGCGCCTGGAAGTCCATGCCGTACGGCAGGTATGTCATGCCCGAGTCCATCGAGTTGCCGATGACGGAGCCCCAGCCGAGGTCCGCGACGGAGACGAGCAGGTCGTCGTGCCCCGCCTCGGCGATCGCGGCGTGCAGGTCCATCCAGGTCACGCCCGGCTCGACGACCGCGTACGCGAGCGTCGAGTTGATCTCGAGCACCCGGTTCATCCGGCGCAGCGACACGAGCACCGAGCCCTTGACGCGCGGGCTCGGCCCGCCGTAGCCGTTGTTGCGTCCCTGCGACGAGGTCCAGATCGGCACCCGCTCCTCGTTCGCGATCCGCACGACCGCCTGCACCTCTTCGGTGGACGCGGGGTAGAGCACCGCGGACGAGTCGTAGGTGCGGTCCTGCGGGTCCCAGTACGGATCGCGGTACTCGTCCCGGCCCGCGCGGCTCGTGACGACGGCCTCGTCCCCGATCGCGTCGCGGAAGCGCTGCGCGACGACGTCGCTCAACTCGTACGGCTCCGCCTCGACCCTCGTGCTCATGCGAGCCCGCGCTTCCGCGCCTCTTCGAGCAGGATCGGCGCCGCCTCGGTGACGGCGTGGATCGAGAGCGTCATCGCGATCTCGAACACCTCCATGATCTCCTGCGCCGTCGCGCCGTAGCGGATGGCGTTCTCGATGTGAAGACGGCCGCCCGACGTGTACAGGTGCGTCGCGGCGAAGTCGAACGCGATGTAGATGAACTCCTTCTGCTTCGGCGACAGCGGGCCCGAGACCCACGGCACCGAGGAGAACTCGGTGTAGGCGTCGAAGAACTCGGGGGCGAGCTCGAGGATGTCGTCCCAGAAGGGGTGCCAGTAGCCCCGCTTCTGCGTGAACTCGGCCTTGAGCCGCTCCTGGTACTCGGTCAGCGGCGCGGGGCCGGTCCGCTTGCCCTCCTGCTGAAGCACGTCGACGAGGATCGGCACGCCGATGTTGAGCGCGTGGATGCCGAGGGTGGCGGCGCACTCGAGCACCTCCATGATCTCCTCGACGCTCGCGCCCGCGTCGAAGCAGGCGGCGATGTCCTGCTGGATGGCGGGGACGTAGAGGTGGGTCGCGTTGGCGTCGACCGCGAGCCGGATGAACGCCTGGGTCTTCTCGTCGAGCGCGCGCGTCGTGCGCGGCGCCTCCTCGAGCTTGCGATACGCGGCGAGGAACGCCGGGTCGAGCTCGCCGATCGCGTCGAACGCGGCCTGGTCGCGGGCCATTCAGTCCTCCTCGGTCAGGCCTGCGGGGTGCTCCCGCAGCCACTTCGCGACGGCGGTGTGGTCGGCGGCCGCGCCGAGGTCCTCGACCGCCTTGGTCCAGTGCGCGACGGCGACGTCGCTCAGGGTCGACGGGGTGCCGAGCGAGTGCGCGAGGCCCGTCGCGATCTTCATGTCCTTGAGCATGAGCGAGATGCCGAAGCCGGCGTCGTACGTCTCGGGGACGATGAAGGTCGGCCACTTGTACTGCGTCGATCCGGAGCGGCCGCTCGACGCGTTGATGACTTCGAGCATGACGTTCGGGTCGAGCCCGAACTCGATGCCGGTCAGCATCGCTTCGCTGGAGCCCCACAGGTGGATGGCCGACATGAGGTTGTTGATCGCCTTGAGCGCGTGGCCGGCGCCGATCGCGCCGACGTGGGTCGGCTTGCCGAGCGCCGCGAGCACGGGCTCGACCTCGGCGAAGGTCTCCGCCGTGCCGCCGACCATGATCGCGAGCGTGCCCGCCTCTGCGCCCTTGACGCCGCCGGAGACCGGCGCGTCGATGAGCCGCGCGCCGGACGCCTCGACGCTCGCCGCGAGCTCGCGGGTGCGCAGCGGCTCGGACGAGCTCATGTCGACGAAGAGCGCACCCGGCTTGACGCCCGGGAGCACGTCAGCGACGACGGACTCGACGATGTCGGAGTTCGGCAGCATCGTGATGATGACGTCGGCGCCGTCGACCGCGAGCGCGGCGGTCTCGGCGGGGGTGCCGCCGACCTCGGCGAAGCGCGCCCGCGCTGCCTCGGCGACGTCGAAGCCGTGCACCTCGTAGCCCGCCGCGACGAGCCGGGTGGTCATCGGGGAGCCCATGTTCCCCAGGCCGATGAACGCGATGCGGGTCGCCATCAGAGCTCTCCCGCCGCCTTCATCTCCTCGAGCTTCGCCTCCGCGATGCGGAACGCCTCGAGCGACGCCGGCACGCCGACGTAGATGGCGACCTGGAGCAGCACTTCCTGGATCTCCTCGACCGTGACGCCGTTGCGGATCGCGCCGCGCACGTGCACACCGAGCTCGTGGCCGCGATTGAGCGCGGACAGCATCGCGAGGTTGATGAGGCTGCGAGTCTTGTCCTCGAGCCCGTCGCGCGTCCAGATCTCGCCCCAGCAGTACTCGGTCACGAGTTCCTGGATGGGTCGGGCGAAGTCGGAGGTGTTCTCGAGCGAGCGCTCGACGTGCGCGGCTCCAAGCACCTGCTTCCGCTTGGCAAGGCCCGCCTCGAAGGTGGCCTTGTGCGTGCTCGTGTCGTCAACCATGTGGGTGTGCCTGTCTCTTGTGTTCGGTTCTTGTCGGCTTATGCGTCGTGGAGTCGGACGTGGCCCGAGACGTCGCCGATCGCGTCGACGACGGTATTGCTGATCTCGTCCGCGTAGCCGAGCGCGTTGGCGAGGCCGAAGCTCGCGAGCGGTCCGGACGCGTTGAGCGAGGTGACGCCGAGCTCGTGGAGGTGGTCGACGTAGAGGACGACGTCCTTCGTCATGAGCGCGTTGGTCAGGCCGCCCTTGAGGTAGTCGCCGTGGATGATCTTGGGGAAGCGGTTCTGGGTCGCGAAGTTGACGCCGGAGGAGCTGTTGAGCACGTCGAGGACGGTCTGCAGGTCCAGGCCCGCCTTCTTGGCGGCGACCATGACCTCGGCGGTCGCGGAGAGCGCGATCGCGTTGAGGAAGTTGTTGAGCAGCTTCGTCGAGTGGCCGGCGCCCGGTCCGCCGAGGAGGAAGACGTTGGTGGCGAAGTGCGCGAAGGTGTCGCGGACCTCGTCGAGCGCCTCGGCGGCGCCGCCGACCATGAGCGTCAGCGTGCCCTTCTCGGCGGCAGCCGCGCCGCCGGAGATGCCGGCATCGAGGTAGGCGACGCCGAGGTCCTGGAAGCGCGCGTGGATCGCCTGGGTGGAGCTCGGCGCGGCGGTAGAGAGGTCGACGACGATCTGGCCGGGGCGCAGCGCCGCGATGAAGTCGTCGGCGAGCACGACGCGCTCGACCACCTTGCTGTCGGGCAGCGAGAGCAGCACGTAGTCCGATTCAGCCACGACCTGCGCGGCCGACTCGGCGGGCGTCGCGCCCGCCGCCGTGACGGCGTCGCGGCTCATGTCGAAGCCGAGGACGGGGACGCCGCCGTCGACGATGCGCCGCGTCATCCGGCCGCCCATGTTGCCCAGGCCGATGAATCCGATGCGCTTGCTCATGACGTTCTGCTCCCGATGGTCGATGCGATGCCCGCGAGTGGACCGTCCTGAATCCGGTCGAAGCGGTTGAGTGTGTCCGGGTCGTGCCCGGGGACGAGGTGCTGGATCTCGCCGGCGTCGAGGAGGGCGCGGATCCGGTCGAAGCCCGCATACATCTGCGGGAGGTCCGCGACGAACGCGAACGGCAGGTCCGCGTCGTACTCCTCGTAGTAGTGGATCGTGTCGGAGGCGAGGAGGACGGTGCCGTCCGGGGTCGCGACCTTGACGACGCTGATGCCGGGGGTGTGGCCGCCGAACTCGATGAGCTCGATCCCCGGCGCGACCTGCATCGAACCGGAGAACGTCGTCACTCGGCCCGCTCGGTGGGCGGCGCGCAGTGCGTCGATCTCCTCGTCCTCGGTCGACCACGCGAACTGCGCGCGGCGCCCCATCTCGCTGTCCCAGAAATCGTACTCGGCCTGCGCGATGAGGATCTGCGAGTTCGGGAACTTGTCGAGGTTGCCGATGTGGTCGTAATGGGCGTGCGTGACGATGATCGTCTGCTCGGCCTCGATGTCGATGCCGAGGGCGGCATAGATGTCCTCGGGGGCCTTGAGGAAGGTCCGCTTGCGGTTCTCGCCGCCGGCGACGGAGAAGCCGACGTCGACGAGGATGGTGCGCTCGGCGTTGCGGATGATCCAGACGAAGTAGTCCATCCCGATGGGACCGTCGGGCTGGCCGTAGATGCCGTAGTTGAGATATACCTCCGCACGGTGGCCCTGGCGGGTCCCGTACTGCGCGATGATGACCTCGTACTCGTCGTTCGCCACGCCTCAGACCTCCTCGGCCCCGGCTGCGGGCGCGGTCGGCCAGGTGTGCCGGCGCTCCTCCATGAGGGTGCGCAGCGACTTGGGCGCGTGGCCGGTGAAGCGCTCGACGACGTCGGTCGTGACGGCGAGGTGGCCGTCTCGGATCATGCGGCCGAAGCTGACCATGCCGTCGCTCGACCACGGCACGGGCGAGTTGCTGAAGTCGCCGGTCGCGGAGTCGCGCGGCACGCCAAGCGAGTCCCACATGGCGTACATCGCGTCGTCGTCGAGGTCGACGTGGGTGATCTCGGCGCCTGAGAGCTCGATGATGAGGTCGGTGACCTCGAGGTAGGTGATGAGTTCGGGGCCGGTCACGGCATAGCCGGTGTTGGGCTCGCCGAGCCCTTGCAGGACCTTGGCGCCGACCTCGGCGACGTCCTCGCGGGCGACGAAGCCGACCTTGCCGTCGGCGCTGTTGCCGATGCTCTGACCGGTCGTGATCGCGATCGCGGCCTGGTTCTCGGCCATCGCGTCGGCGTACTGGTTGTTGCGCAGGAAGTTGTAGGGGATCCCGGATTCGATGATGAGTCGCTCGGTGAGCTTGTGGTCGGCGACCTCGACCGAGTTCACCTCGGGGCGGTCGGCGCCGTTGAACGACGTGTAGACGATGTGTCCGACGCCGGCCTCGATCGCCGCTTCGACGGCGTTCGTGTGCTGCACCTGGCGGGTGGGCCCGGCGTCCATGCCGGAGACGAGGAAGAGGTGGTCGGCGCCTTCGAACGCCGCGACGAGCGACGCCTTGTCGTTGTAGTCGGCCTCGCGCGCGTCGGCGCCCTTGGCACGCCAGACGGCGAGCGCTTCGGGGCTGCGGCTCGTGACGCGGATGTCGGACGCGGGGATGCCGTCGGCGAGGAGGTTCTCCGCGACGGCATTGCCGATGTAGCCACCGACTCCGGTGACGACGTACTGGGTCATGACGAGGTTTCTCCCTTGAAACGATCTACATTGTATGACGATCTGACGTTCAGGGATCGCGCAGGATTACGCGTTCCCGAACGCGCTGAGGATCTCGCGGTCGAGGTCCGCGGGGTCCCAAAGGCCCGCGCCGCCACCGTACCGGTTCGTGTTCTGCACGCTCGCGCCGCCGTCGATCGAGAGCACCGCGCCCGTGATGTACGAGGCGTCGTCCGAGAGGAGGAACGCGACCGCCGCGGCGACCTCGTCCGGCTCGCCCGCGCGGCGCAGCGGCGACGTGCTCGCGCGCTTGCGCATGTCAGCGATCCCCGCCTCGCCGAAGATCGGCGTCGGGACGATTCCGGGGGCGACGCCGTTGACGCGCACCCCGATCGGTCCGCCGTAGACCGCGGCGCCGTGGATGAGGCCCGTGACGCCGTGCTTCGACGTCGTGTAGGCGAGCAGGTCGTGCGCGCCGCGCAGCGACGCGATCGACGCGGTCACGACGATCGAGCCGGTCTTGCCGGTCTCGATGAAGTGGCGGAGCGCCGCTCGGGTGCCGAGGAACGGTCCGCGGAGGTTGACGCCCATGACCGCGTCCCACTCCGAGACGCTCGCATCCGTCAACTGGATGTTCGGCGTACCGGCGATGCCCGCGTTGAGGTGGTGGAGGTCGGCCGAGCCGTAGGTCTCGATCGCCGCCGTCATATAGGCGTCGACGCCGGCCTCGGTCGAGACGTCCGCGCCGACGCCGATCGCCTCGCCCGGCAGGGCGTCCGCCGCCGCCTTCGCGCGGTCAGCGTCGAGGTCGACGACGACGAGCTTCGCGCCCGCGCGCGACAGTCGCTCGATGACCGCCGTCCCGATCCCGCCGACCGCGCCCGTGACGATCGCCACCTTGTCCGTCAGACCCGCGTACGTCATCTATTACGTCTCCGATCGCCCTCCCGGGGGCCGCTTCGTCCGCGCAGCTATCAACCGGGATTGTCTGACGATAGTATACGGATACAGACATCGGCCCGGCGGGGCCGGCTCAACGCAGTGAGGCGTGACCGCTTGCTCCCCCGCGCGACTATATGATCTGCCCATCCCAGGCTTTGACAGGAGGCGAGATGGTCAATACGGCGAACGCGCTCTCCGACGCATGGGCCGGCAACCCGGTGGATCGGGTCGCCGCACCCCTGCGCGAGCAGGTCATCGGTGCATTGCGCGCCGCGATCCTCGACTTCCGCCTCTCCCCCGGCCAGCGCCTCGTCGAGCGTGAGCTCATCGAGCAGCTCGGCGTCTCCCGCACCACCGTGCGCGAAGCACTCCGGGAACTCACGTCCGAAGGACTCGTCACCGTCGTCCCGCAGCGCGGCGCCGTCGTCGCGGCACCCTCCCTCGACGAGGCCGAGGATCTCTACGAGATCCGCGCCGTGCTCGAATCGCTCCTCGTCGAGCGCTTCGTCGAGCGCGCGACCGACGAGCAGATCCAGCGCATGGTCGATGCCGTCGACGACTTCGCCCGGCTCACCGCCGGGTCCAACGACATCCGCGTCATCCTCGACTCCAAGGACGGGTTCTACGAGGCGATCGTGGACGGCGCCGCGAGCCCCGCACTGCAGAGCATCGTCGAGAGCCTGCAGGCGCGCGTCCGGCTGCTGCGCGCGACCTCCATGGGCGAGCCCGGGCGCACCGACGAGATCGTCGGGGAGCTGCGGCGCATCGCCGACGCGGCGCAGGCCCGCAAGCCGGCCGAGGCCGCACGAGCCTGCGCCGCCCACGTCCGCAACGCCGCCAAGACGGCGCTCAAGCAACTGCGCGCCGTCGAAGCGCAGACCGACTGAAAGCGAGCGACCAGGATGTCCGAAGTCGTCGTCATGATCGTGCGCGCCGTGCCCCAGCCGGGGCAGACGCAAGCCGTGCTCGAAGTGCTGCAGGAACTCGTGCCGATCGTCCACGATGAGCCGGGCTGCGAGCTCTACTCACTGCACGTGCACGACGACGGCGACATCTACTTCATCGAGAAGTGGGCGAGCGCGGAGCTCGCGCAGCAGCACGGGCAGTCCAGCCCGATCCTGCCCGCGCTCGCCGAGCGCGCGTCGCCGCTGCTCCAGGGACCCCCCGAGATCACGGTCCTCACCCCCGCCCCGGCGGGCGGTGCCAAGGGCGCGCTCTGACCAGCGACGCCATCGCCCGCCGCCCACGACCCACGGCGGTCGACACGACCGTCTCGTTCGTGAGCGAGGCGATCGTAGAAGGCCGCCACCGGTCCGGCGACCGGCTGCCCGAATCCTTCATCGTCGAACGCTACGGCGTCTCGCGCTCCACCGCGCGAGCGGCCCTCCTCGTGCTCGCCGGCCAAGGGCTCGTGCACGCCGTCGCAGGCCAGCCCGCGCGCGTCGCCGAGTTCGACGATGACGACGCCATGGCGTTCTACCGGATGCGCACCGCGTTCGAGCCCATGCTCATCCACCGGTTCGCGCAGCGCGCGAACCCGGGACAGGTCGACGCGCTCGACCGCGCCCTCGAGCGCTTCGAGGACACCGCGCGCGGCTCCGACGACGTGCGCCGGATCCACCGGGCGCGCGACGGCTTCTACGAGGTGCTCTTCGACGGCGCCGACAGCCAGCCGCTCGAGCAGGTCGTGCGCCAGGAGTACGCGGCGCTGCGCATCTACCGGCGCCAGCGACTCACTCCCGCCCAGGAGCTGCGGCGCATCCGGATCAACGCCGCCTCGATCCGCCGGGTCATCCCGCGCATCGCGCAACGCGAGTGCTCGGCCGCGGGCACCTTCTCGCACCGGATGCTCAGCGAGGATCACGCCGCGACGCTGCGCCTGCTCGCCCGAGCGCGAGGCGCCTGAGCGGGCCGCGCCCCGCTGTATGACAATCCGCGCGGTTCCCGCAACAGCTCGCGCGGGTCGGCCTAGCCTCCCCCAAAACGCCCGAACGCGGCGGTCCGAGGGAGTACAGCCAGATGAGCGAAGCACGCAGCGTCGAGGACGCGATCCAGGCAGCCGGGGGTGCCGTCGCGGCACTGCGCCGCGAGGCCGCACCACAGATGACGTTCCTGCCGTGGGAGTTCACCAACTGGCATCACGAGGTGACGCTGTGGCGCGAGGCCGCCGCGTTCCTCGACCAGTCGCATCACATGGTCGACCTCATCGTCCGCGGGCCCGACGCGCTGCGCCTCTTCTCCGAGCTCGGCGTCAACGACCTCTCGACCCTCGTGCCCGGCAGCGCGAAGCAGTACGTCGTCACCGCGCCCGACGGCCACCTCATCGCCGACGGCATCCTCTTCCACCTCGAGCCCGGCGTCTACGACCTCGTGGGCCTGCCGACCGCGCTCAAGTGGATCGAGTTCCAGATCGAGACCGGCGACTACGACGTCGAGCACCTCTGGGATGACAACTCCTGGCTGCGCCAGGGTCCCCCGCAGTACTTCCGCTACGAGGTGCAGGGCCCCGCGGCGCTCGAGATCCTCTCGGCAGCGCTCGACGGGCCGCTCCCGCAGACGCGCTTCTTCGGCATGGCGACCGCGACGATCGCGGGCCGGCAGGTCTGGCTGCTGCGCCACGGGATGGCCGGCCAGCCGGGCTTCGAGATCTTCGGGCGCTGGGTCGACGGCGAGGCCGTGCGCGACGTCATCTTCGAGGTCGGCACGCCGCTCGGACTCGACCGGGTCGGCTACCGCGCCTACATCACGAACACGCTCGAGTCGGCATGGATCTCGCTGCCCGTGCCCGCGATCTACGACTCCCCCGAGACGAAGGCGTACCGTCAGTGGCTCCCGGCCGGCCACCTCGGATCGCTCGCGGGGAGCTTTGCGCGCCCCGACATCCGCGACTACTACGTGACCCCGTACGACATCGGCTACGGCAAGCTCGTGTCCTTCGAGCACGACTTCGTGGGGCGCGAGGCGCTGCGCGAGCTCGCGTCGGCCCCGGCCCGCAAGAAGGTCACGCTGCACTGGAACGGCAACGACGTCGCGGACATCTACCGCGCACAGTTCGTCGAGGACGGCACGCTGCCGCCGCGGCTCGTCGACGTGCCCAAGTCGCGCGGCGCCCGCTTCCACTACGACTCGGTGCTCGTGGGCGGACGCCCGGTCGGCGTCTCGGTCGACACGGGCTTCATCGAGCCGGACCGGGCGGTGCTGTCGCTCGCGATGATCGACGCGGAGCACGCCGAGCCCGGCACCGAGGTCACCGTGCGCTGGGGCGAGCCGGAGGGCAGCACCCGGCCGCACCTGCCGGCGCACAGCCAGGTCGACGTCCGCGCGACCGTGCTGCCGGCCCCGTACAACACGATCGCTCGCACGGACTACCGACAGAACTGAAAGAGAGCAACTCGACATGAACGCATCCGCACGCCGTCACGGCCTCCGCGGCGTCCTCGGGGGCACTGCCGCCCTCGGCCTCGCCGCCCTCCTGTCCGCCTGCGCCGGCGGTGCTCCCGCGCCGACGACCGCGCCCGATCCGGGCGCCGCCGCGGCGGCCGATCCCCACGCACCCGAGCTCACGAGCATCAGCGTCACGGGTATCACCGGGCCCGGGCTCATCCCGCTCATCGTCGCTGCCGATCGCTTCAGTGCGCAGTACGGCCTCGCCCTCGAGTTCGTGCCGGCCGACAACTCCGGTGTCGCGATCACGCAGGTCGTCGCGGGCGACGTCGCCTCGGCCAACGCTTCGTACTTCGGCGTCATCGACGCGATCGCGCAGGGCCTGCCGCTCGTCGTCGCCGCGGAGGGCTGGGCGTCGACGCCGGAGACGGGCTTCCTCATGGCGCGCGCGGGCAGCGGCATCGAGTCGCTCGCGGACCTGCCCGGCAGGACGGTCAACGCGATCTCGCTGACGAGCTCGCACTCGATCAAGCTGCACGACGCGATGCTCGCCGAGGGGCTCGACCCCGCGAGCGTCAACTGGGTCGAGCTGCCGTACTCCGAGGTCGCCGCCGCATTCGACCAGGGCACGATCGACGCCTCGAGCGCGGTCGGCCCGACGCTCGCCGCGGTGCGCGGTGCCGGAGCGACGGCCGTCTTCGACTACGGCGCGGACGCGTACGAGGGGATGGCCGAGTCGGGCTGGATCACCTCGACCGATTTCGCGGCGCGCCACCCGAACACGGTCGCGGCCTTCCAGTGCGCGATCTTCGCCGCGCAGGGGGCGCTCCACGAGGACCGCGCACTCTACGAGGAGTACTTCCAGTCGTTCCTCCAGGCGCCGGAGGTGGCCGCGAAGGCGGACATCATGGTCGACTTTCAGACGACGAACCGCATCGACGCACTGAACCGCAACGTCGAGGTGTACGCGGCGAGCGGGCTGCTCACGCAGGCGATCGACTTCGCCGAGCACACCGTTCCCGCCCCGCACAACTGCTGATCCGACCGTATCGATCCCGGGCCGATGCTCCTCGCGGGCATCGGCCCGGGTGATTCGTCGTGAGTACCTTATGGTTATAGGAGTTGCAACGATCTGTCGCGTTGCGTAATATCGTCCGACAATGCCGTGGCTGGCACCGATGCCTGCCACCGCTCAGCGAAGAGAGAAGAACGCATGATCACATCCGCACTGCGCCGCGGCCGGACCCGGGGCATCCTTGCCGCGACCGCCGCCATCGGCGTCGCCGCCCTGCTCACCGCCTGCGCCGGCGGCACCGCTCCCGCCGCGACGACCGAGCCCACCACCGACGGCTCCGCCGCGGTCGACCCGCACGCCCCCGAGCTGACCAGCATCAAGGTCACCGGCATCGTGGGCCCCGGCGGCACGATCCCGCTCATCCTCGCCGCCGACAAGTTCGGCCCGGAGTACGGCCTCGAGATCGAGTTCGTCCCCGCCGACAACTCCGGCGTCGCGACCACCCAGGTCATCGCCGGCGACGTCGCCGCCGCCAACTCCTCCTACTTCGGCGTCATCGACGCGATCGCGCAGGGCCTGCCGCTCGTCGTCATCGCCGAGGGCTGGGCCTCCACCCCGGAGACCGGCTACCTCATGGCGCGCGCCGGCAGCGACATCGAGACGCTCGCCGACCTCGAGGGCAAGACGGTCAACGTCATCTCGCTGACGAGCTCCCACTCGATCAAGCTCCGCGACTCGATGATCGCCGAGGGTCTCGACCCCGAAGCCGTCAACTGGGTCGAGCTCCCCTACTCTGAGGTCGCCGCGGCCTTCGACCAGGGCACCATCGACGCCTCGAGTGCCGTCGGCCCGACGCTCGCCGCCGTGCTCGGCGCTGGTGCCACGATCGTCTTCGACTACGGCGCAGGCGCCTACGAGGGCATGGCGGAGTCCGGCTGGGTCTCCTCGACCGACTTCGTCTCGAAGAACCCGAACACGGTCGCCGCGTTCCAGTGCGCGATCTTCGCCGCGCAGGGCGCGCTCCACGAGGACCGCGCGCTCTACGAGGAGTACTTCCAGAAGGCGCTGGGCGCGCCCGAGGCCGCCGCGAAGGCCGACGTCATGCTGAACTTCCAGACGACGAACCGGATCGACGCGCTCAACCGCAACATCGAGGTCTACCAGGCGAGCGGACTGCTCGGCCAGGCCATCGACTTCGCGGACCACACCCTCGCGGCTCCGGCCAACTGCTGATCCGATGACGAGCACCACGGCCCCGCGTCAGGCACGCCGACCTTCCCGGTCGGGCGCGATCTGGCGCGGGGTCGCGGGCGTCCTCGGGCTGTCGATCGTCCTCGAGATTGTTTCTCGGTCGGGGATCGTCGATCAGAAGTATCTGCCCCCGTTCTCCGAGGTCATCGTCCGCTCCTTCACACTGTGGGGCGATCAGCAGTTCCGCGATGATGTCGCGAGCACGCTGCTGACCTATCTCATCGGTCTGGGCATCTCGATCGTCATCGCGGTCCCGCTGGGCGCGCTGTTTGGCATGTCGCGTCCGATCTACCGGGGTGCGCGGGCGGTCATCGAGCTGCTGCGCCCCATCCCGCCGGTCGCGCTCATCCCGCTCGTGCTGCTCATGCTCGGCTCGGGCATGGAGATGAAGGTCGTGATCGTGGTGTTCGCCGCGGTGTGGCCGATCATGTTCAACACGCTCTATGGCGTGCACGACGTCGACCCGTATGCCAAAGACATGGCCCGCAGCTTCGGGATCGGCCGGTTCGGCATCATCCGCCGCATCGTGATCCCCTCGGCCGCACCGTTCATCATGACCGGGGTGCGCATCTCCTCCTCGATCGCGCTCATCGTCGTCATCACGGTCGAGCTCATCGCCGGTGGGGCGCAGGGCATCGGCGCGTACATCTCGCGCCTGCGCGGCTCCTACAACGATGCCGCCGACACCTACCTCTCGGTCCTGGCCGCCACGATCATGGCCGGTCTCATCGGACTGTTGATCAACCTCCTGATCGGCTGGTTCGAACGCCGATTCTTCGGCTGGGAAGCGAGGGACAGCGCCTGATGTCCACCACCTCCACCCGCACCCTGGCGACCCGGGCCCTGCGCGCCGACGGTGTGCGCCCGGCGTGGCAGCGCGCGCTCGTGTCGATCGCGTACTTCGTGATCCCGATCGCGGCGATCCTGGGCATCTGGCAACTGGTCGTCGTGCTCAGTCCGCCGGCACCGTTCTTCCCCGCCCCGTTCGCGATCATCGGCAACCTGTGGGAGCTGCTGTTCGGCAGCGACAAGGCGGTGCAGCAGGTCTTCGTCGGGGAGTTCCTGCAGACCGTGGGCCGGATGGCGCTCGGATTCGCCCTCGGCGCGATCTGGGGCGTCATCATCGGCACCGTGATGGGCCTGAGCCGCGGCACCCGCGAGACGATCAACCCGATCGTGGAGTTCCTGCGCTCGATCCCGGCGACCGCGACCCTGCCGCTGTTCATCATCCTGCTCGGCGGCGGCGACGACATGCGCGTCGCGTTCATCGCCTACGGGGTGTCCTGGTTCGTGGTCATCAACACCGCGCAGGGCGTCGGCTCGATCCACAAGACGATGCTCGACCTCGGCAAGGTGTTCCGGGTCTCCCCGGCTCGGCGCCTGTTCGCGATCATCCTGCCCGCGGCGATGCCGAAGATCTTCGCGGGACTGCGCATCGCGAGCACCGCGGCACTGCTGCTGGCGATCGTGTCGGAGTTCATGCTCGCCTCCAACGGCATCGGCTACATGCTGGTCCAGGCACAGGGCCGATTCCAGCTGCTCAACATGTGGTCGTGGATGCTCGCCCTGGCGATCCTCGGCCTGATCATCAACTCCCTGCTCGAGTTCATCGAGGGCAAGGTGCTGGCCTGGCACCGGCTCTCCCGCCAGCGGACCTGAAGGACGCATCATGACCGAAACGACCACCACGACTGCCGCGGTGCGCGTCGACCACGTGTCGCACACGTACGGCAGCGGCCCCAGCGCCCACCACGCCATCTCGGACCTGAACTTCTCGGTCCAGCCCGGCGAGTTCGTCTCGATCGTCGGCCCATCGGGCGCCGGCAAGACCACCCTCCTGCGCACGCTCGCCGGTCTCCTCAAGCCCAGCGAGGGCGCGGTGTGGGTCGACGGCAAGAAGACCAACGGCGTACCGCCGGGCATGGCCATGGTCTTCCAGGACTACAGCCGCTCACTGCTGCCCTGGCTGACCGTGGAGAAGAACGTCGGCTTCCCCCTCGCGGAATCCAAGACTCCCAAGGCCGAGCGCAAGGCGATCGTCGCCGAGTCGCTGGAAGCCGTCGGCCTCGCCGGCTTCGGCAAGCGCTACCCCTGGCAGCTGTCCGGCGGCATGCAGCAACGCGTCGCGATCGCCCGCGCCCTGGCCTACCGCCCCTCGCTCATGCTCATGGACGAGCCCTTCGCCTCCGTGGACGCCCAGACCCGTGAGGGTCTGGAAGACCTCGTGCTGAAGATCCGCGACACCTACGGCATGACGATCCTGTTCGTCACCCACGACATCGACGAGTCCGTCTACCTCGCCAACCGCGTGCTCGTGCTCTCCCGCCCCCCGGCACACATCGTCGAGGACATCCGAGTCGACCTGCCCGAGCCGCGCGACCAGATCACCACCCGCGAGAACCCCGACTTCATCCACCTCCGCGGCCACGTCGCCCGCCTCATCCACGGTGGTGGGGCCACGAAGTGACGACGCCTCGAGCGTCTGAGGGCACGGGCCGGGAAGCCCGCGCCGCGGTCATGACCGGCTACCTCGAGCCCTTCGAGGTCGGCGTGATCCGGATGCGGGCGCCCGGCGACGGCCAGGTGCTCGTGCGCACGGCGGCGACGCCGTTCTGCTCGACCGACTGGATGGGCTGGAAGGCGATGCGCCGCACCATCCCCCCCGTCGTGCTCGGCCACACGGCGGTCGGCACGGTCGAGGCCGTCGGCGCTGGAGTGTCCCACTTGGCTGTCGGCGACCGCGTGCTCGTCGCCGGCACGCCGCAGTGCGGCGAGTGCTTCTACTGCGGGATCGGCCGGCCCGACCAGTGCGATCTGCTCATGGGCGGTGGGCCGAACCCCGTCGTCGCGGACATGGCGGACGGCCGTGAGGTCCGCGCGGCGGGGCTCGTCGGCGCGTACTCGGAGCGCATGCTCGTGCTCGGGGTGCAGACGCATCGCCTCCCCGACGACCTACCGTTCGAGACCGCCTGCCTGCTCGGCTGCGGCGTCTCGAGCGCGCTCGGCGCGATCGAGAACATCGCGCGCGTCGCACCCGGCCAGTCGGTCGCGATCCTCGGCCTCGGCCACATCGGCCTGTGGGCCGTCCAGGGCGCGAGGCTCGCGGGTGCCGGCGAGATCATCGGGATCGACGGTCATGGCGGTCGGCGCGCGCTCGCGGCGCAGATGGGTGCGACGCAGCTCGTCGACCCGACTGCCGGCGACAGCGTCGACGCGGTCCGTGCACTGACCGAGGGCCGCGGAGCGGACGTCGTCATCGAGGCGGCCGGCCCGGAGATCGCGCAGCGCCAGGCGGTGCTCATGTCGCGCCGCGCGGGCACGGTCGTCCTCATGGGCGTGCAGCACGCGACGTCGGAGGTCATCCTGCCGCAGGGGCTGCTGACGACGACGGGCCGCGAGATCCACGGCTGCCAGAACGGCCGGATCACGCCCGACGTCGACTTCCCGCGCTGGATCGGCTACCTGCAGGACGGGCGCCTCGACCCGGCGCACTTCGTGACGCGCACGTACCGGATCGATGAGGCCGATGAGGCACTGCGGCGCTCGATGGCGCTCGATGACGTCAATGGCGTGTTCACCGCGTTCTGATCGGAACGCGACCGCGTCACTCGGTCCGGCTGCGTCCGGCGAGCGCGAGCGCGTCGGCAAGCTCCGCGAGGATCGCCGCGGTCCGCGCGAGCTCCTCATCGGAGGCCGTCGTGAGCGGGTCCAGGTGCGCCGCCCACACGCCGCGGATGCGGTCGAGGTTGACCTGCGCCTCGTCCGTCGGGTAGACGTGCACTTCGCGGGCGTCGCCGAGCACGGTCTCCTTGCGCGCGAGTCCCTTTTCGACGAGTGCGGCGATGCGGGTGGAGGTGTTGCTCTTGTGCTGGCCGAAGGTGCGGGCGATCTCGCTCACGGTGGTGCCGGGTCGTTCCATGACGATGCGCATGATGTCGGCCTCGGAGCGGGTGACGTGGACGAATCCTTCGCGCGGGACGGTGACCTCGTGCTGCAGGAAGCGGAACACCTCGATGATGCGCTCGCCGATCTCGCCGAGGGATTCGGCGCGAGCGGGTTGTGTTTCGGTCACGAGTTGAGTGTAGCCACGACTTATAGTTACAATACCTATAACTAGTCCGAGGGCCCTCGCCCCATCCGAAACGGAGACGAAGATGTCCCTCCAGGAACGCCTCTCGACCTATCAGCCGACGCCTGACGAGCTCGTGGCCGCCGCTCGCGCGCTGCGCCCGCGACTGCGGGAACTGCAGGACGAGCACGCGCAGCTCGGCACCTACGGCCCCGAGATCCACGAGTACTTCGTCGAGCATCGCTTCTACGACATGCTGCGCCCCAAGCGCTACGGCGGCCTCGAGGTCGACCTCGAGACGTTCTTCCGGGTCTGCATCGAGATCTCCCGCGGCGACCCCGGTGTCGGCTGGTCGTTCGAGCTCGGCGCGAGCCACGCCTACCAGTACGCGTCGCACTTCCCCCAGGAGTCCCAGGACGAGGTCTTCGGCTCCGCCTACCCCTTCATCTCGCCCTCGCGCGCCTTCCCCCTCAAGTCGAACGTGACGAAGGTCGAGGGCGGCTACCGCGTGAGCGGCCTGTGGGACTACAACTCCGGCTGCACCTACGCGACGCACACGATGCCCGTCGCACCGGTCACGCTCGAGGACGGCACCGTCCAGCTGTGGATGTTCGTCATCCCGCGAGACGAGTTCACGATCCTGAAGGACTGGGGCTTCGGCAAGACGATCGGCCTGCACGCGTCCAGCTCGAACTCGATCGAGATCGACGACGTCTTCGTCGCTGACCACAACGCCGTCCAGTTCAACTTCAAGGACATCGTCTGGGGTGACCAGGGCACCCCGGGCTGGCAGATCCACCAGAACCCGCTCTACCTCGGCCGCACCGCCGCCGTCTTCATCGCGGGCCTCACGCAGACCCAGGTCGGCAACGCGCTCGCGTGCATGGACGAGTGGCTCGAGCTGATGGAGCGCGGCACCAGCTTCGCGCCCCGCGGCCCGCGCATGGAGTCGCAGTTCTACCACCAGTGGACGGGCGAGATCGTGTCCGCGGCGGAGGCATCCGAGACGCTGCTGCTCGGCGCGATCCGCGAGTACATGCGGCTCAACGCCGCGTG
This sequence comes from Microbacteriaceae bacterium, assembly GCA_035555435.1. Taxonomy (GTDB): domain Bacteria; phylum Actinomycetota; class Actinomycetes; order Actinomycetales; family Microbacteriaceae; genus 73-13. The sequence goes on from DATMGN010000005.1 coordinate 23,528, forward strand.
GACCGAGGGCGGCGCCGAGTTCACCGCGGCCGACGACGTGCGCATCCGCGGCCAGATCATCCGGGCCGCGCAGCTCGCGCAGCAGGCGATCGAGACGGCGTTCATGTACGGCGGCACCTCGTCCGTCGCGCTCGCCGGCAAGCGGATGGGCAAGTACTACCAGGACGCGGCGATGTACCGCACGCACATCGGATACATGCCCGACGTGCTGCTGACGAACCTCGGCCGCGTGATCAGCGGCCAGCCGCTCCAGATGTGATGACGACCGGTTCGCAGAACGCCATGCACGAGTCCCCCGCGTCGATCGCCGACGAGACCCTGGTCCCCGACGGCTCCCTCTCGCTCGAGGGGCTGTCATCGGAGGACTTCCGCGCCGCGTTCCGCAACCATGCGGCGGGCGTCGCGGTCGTGACGGCGGATCCCGGCGACGGGCCCGTCGGTATGACCGCGACCTCGGTGTTCTCGGTCAGCGCGACCCCGCCGCTGCTCGTGTTCTCCGTCTCGGAGTTGTCGTCGGCGACGCCGGGGATCCTCGCGTCGGACTCGGTCGTCGTGCACCTGCTCGGCGCCGACCAGGCGGCGATCGCGAAGCACTTCGCGACGAGCGGCATCGACCGCTTCGCCGACGACTCGCTGTGGGATCGCCTGCCGACCGGCGAGCCGTACATCCCGTCGGCCCACGCGTGGATCCGCGGCACGATCGTCAACCGCTTCACCGCGGGCAGCTCGACGCTCGTCGTCGTGAACGCGACCGACGCGACCTACCCCGAGGACGCGCAGCCGCTCGTGTACCACAACCGCACGTGGCACGCCCTCGGCGAGCACTCCCGGCTCGACTGACCGCGGCGGTCTGAGCGCGCGCAGCAGTCGACGCGTCTGACGCCTACTGGACCTTCGCGATCCAGTCGAGCACGGGCTGGATGGCCTCGTCCGAGTTCTTCTCGAACATCATCGCGTGGCCGTTGCCGTGCACGCCGTGGTCCGCGAAGTTGACGAACTCCGCCGAGCCCCCGGCCGCGTTCACGTAGTCGGACATGAGGTGTCCCCACGAGGTGAACGGCGAGGTCTCGCCGACCATGACGACGACGGGGATGCCCGCGAGGTTCGGCAGCTTGTGGGTGCCGGGCTCGGCCGCCTCGAGCGCGGCGGTGTCGCTCACGGGCGGGTCGTAGGTCAGCGCGGCCTTGGCGAGGCCGTAGTCGAGCTTCATGCCGGGACCGAACTCGCCGAAGGGCGGGCCCATGGGCTCGATCGCGACGACGGCCTTGACGAGCTCGGGGCGGGCGTCGGCGACGAGCCAGCCGGCGGGGCCGCTCGCGGAGTGCGTCACGAGGATCGCGGGGCCGATGCGGTCGAGCAGCCGCGAGATGCGGTCCTGGTCCAGGCGCTGCGACTCCGCGAGGTCGGCCGGGAAGAAGCCCATGCCGGCGACCATCTGGTCGAGCGTCGGGTCGCCGATGCGCTGCTCCCACACGCCCTGGTCGTGGCCGGGGATCTCGGCGGAGAAGAGGCCGAGCGCGAGCTCGTAGGCGAACATCGGGCCGGGCTCGCCGACGATCTCGGGGTGCGCCCAGGAGCGCCCGTGACCGGGGCGGTCGACGCCGTAGACGAGGTAGCCCTCGTCGACGAAGCGGCTGAACCAGCCGGGTCGCCCGTCCGGGGTGCCGAGCCAGTCGGTCAGCTGCCCGCCGCCGCCGTGCACGAGGACGAGCGGGTACGGCTTGGTGATCTCGGCCGGAGCCTCCCACCGGACGTACAACGGCGCGCGCTGCGAGTGCATGCCCTGGGGGTTTTCGACGATCTCGCCGGGGATCCAGAAGTGGCCGCCGCGGCTGGTGCGCAGCGGGTAGTGCTCGAACTCCTTGGGGAGCGATGCGGCCTCAGGCATTGGGGTTCACTCCAAACACGTTCTGCGCGGCGAGTCGGTAGGCGAAGTCTCGCAGCTGCGGGTTGCGGTGTCCCGCGGCCTGCGCCATGTCGCGGAAGATCCGCTCGAAGCGCTCGCCCTTCTTGGATGCGGCGGCACCGATGGTCTTGTAGAGCTCCTGGACGACGTCCCACATGTCGAGCATGATCTCGCGGCCGACGTTGCCGAGGAGCACGTCCGCTTCGACCGTGAACGAGTTGCCGCCCTGGCCGTTCGGCGTGCTCGCGAGGCGCTCCCACTCGGCCCACGCCTGCAGGATCGCGAACTCCCCCTTGCGCACATTGGTGAGGGCGCCGCCGTACCAGCGCTGGAAGTCGGGGTCGGTCACGCGCGAGGTGAACGGCGGGATAGTGATCTTGCGCGTCTCCATGAGCCGCCCGTACTCGTTGACCGCGCCGTAGGCGGCGCCGATGCAGATCATCCCGAGCATCATGGCGAACGAGCTCATGTGCCGCGCGTTGTACATCGGGTTGCCATAGGCGATCTCGCCGGGGCTCTTCGTCTCGGCGAACGAGTAGAACGTCAGGTCCGCGCCTTCGACCATGAACCGCTCGGGCAGGAATGCCTGCTCGAACTTGATCGAGTTCGAGCCGGAGGAGTTGAGCCCGAGCGTGGTGCCCCAGTCGTCGAGGATCTCGTAGCTGCCGGCGGGCGCGATGTAGAGGCCGACCCGCGGGCTGCCGTCCGGGTTCTGGCCCTCCAGCAGCGTCTGCCCGATGAAGTGCGTCGAGTAGGGGATGCCGGAGCAGTAGTTGACGACGCCCGTGATCTCGTAGCCGCCGTCGACCTTGACGGCCTTGACGGTCGGGGCGTACATCGACGCCGCCTTGAACTTGCCGCCCGCGTAGAGCTCCTCGTGGACCTCGACGGGGAACCAGTTCGAGAGCATGAGCGCGTGGTTGGCGGCGAGGCAGAAGTTCCACGCCATGCCCATGTCGCCCTTGGCGATCTCGATGACGACCTTCGCGAACGTGTGGGGCTGCACCTCGAGACCGCCGTGCGCGCGAGGGATGAACATGCGGTACAGCTCCGCGGCCTCGAGCTTCGCCTCGATGTGCGGCGGGATGTGCGTGAGCTGCTCGGCCTCGGCCGCGGCCTCGATCAGGTCGGGGATGAGGTCCCGAGCCGACTGGACGAGCCGGTCCTCGAGCGCCTGGTATTCCTCGGTGGTGTAGCCAGCGACCGCGGCGAGCGTCATCGCGTTCCTCTCAACATTGAGTTCTACGGGCATCGCAGCAATGCGATGTCCGATCATCATACAATCACCGGTCGACGTCAACGGCTCGACGTCCCACCCGGCGGGAACTACTCAGGTGAGCGTCCAGCCCCGGTCGACGTAGATGTTCTGCCCGGACAGGCCCTTGGAGTAGAGGAGGAACATCGTCGTGTCGACGACGTCCTTCGTCGTCGCGAGCTTCCCGCCCGGCGTGCGCTGCTCGTAGCCGGACAGCACGCCGTCCGGCTTGCCCGCCCAGAACGGGGTGTCGCCGATGATGCCGGGGTGGATCGCGTTGACGCGGATCGGCGCGAGCTCGAGCGCGAGCGTGTTGACCATGCCCATGACGCCGCCGTTGATGATCGAGACCGTCGTCGAGCCCGGGTACGGCAGGTCCTTCGCGCGGCCGCCGAACAGCACGATGCCGGTGTCGACGGAGGGGTCGAGCCGGTCGAGCAGCGTGTGCACCGTCTCCGTGTAGCCCACGAGCTTGAGCAGGGTGAGCCGCTTCGCCTTCGCGAGGTCGTAGTCGCGGATGTTGTTCTGATCGCGCTCGATCGCCGCGAGCACGAGGCCGTGGACGTGGCCGACGGGCTTCAACGCCTCGGCGATGCCGTCCGGCTCGGAGATGTCGAGCGCGAGCGCCGACGCCTTCGGGCCGATGCTCGCCGCGATCGCCTCGGTGTTCGCCTGGTCGCGACCCGTGATGAGGACGTTGTCGCCGTTCTCCACCACCGTGCGCGCGATGTCCAGGCCAATGCCGGAAGTGCCTCCGACGACGACGATCGTCCTGTCGCTCATGCGATGAAACCCCTTGAAATTGATCGGAGCGCGACTGGACATTGGTGTTCAGCGGCGCTTAACTTGATCCAAGCCGCCCGACGTGCGAAAGTCAAGCCGCGCACGCTCGTGCGCGCCCCGACGGGCCGACCCGCTATTCAAGGAGGATGAGCGCAACGATGGCACCGCAGCCGATTGTGTTCCGTAACGGCATCGTGCTGACGATGGACGATCAGCACACAGTCCTGCCGAAGGGCGACGTGCTCGTCGTCGACGGCAAGATCGCAGAGGTCGGCGTCGGCCTCTCCGTGCCGGACGGCACCAAGGAGATCGACGCGTCCGGCGGCATCATCATGCCGGGCATGGTCGACACCCACCGCCACATGTGGCAGACCGCGATGCGCGCCTACGGCGCCGACTGGACGCTGACGCAGTACTTCGTCTGGTACTACCTGCAGCACGGCATGAAGTTCCGCCCCGAGGACTACGCCGCGGGCAACCTGATCTCCGCGCTCGACGCGATCGAGGGCGGCACGACCACGACCGTCGACTGGTCGCACGGTCTGCGCACCCCCGACCACGGCTGGGCCGCGTACGAGGCGCTCAAGAGCTCGCCCGGCCGCTTCGTCTTCGCCTACGGCAACATCCACGTCTCGCCGTGGGAGTGGACGAAGGACCCCGAGGTCCAGAAGATCCTCACGACCTCGCGCGACGACGCCGACATGTTCGGCACGCAGATCGCGTTCGACGTCTCTGACCAGGACGAGAACTTCCCGGAGCTCGACGCCTACCGCGCCGCCGAGGAGCTCGGCCTGCGGGTCACGACCCACGCGGGCGTGTGGGGCGCGACCAACGACTGGGGCATCCGCAACGCGTACGACGCGGGCGTCATGAAGGAGGGCTACACCTACGTGCACGCCGCCTCCCTCTCGCAGGATTCCTACCTCAAGATCGCGGCGACCGGCGGCAACGTCTCGCTCGCGACCGAGTCCGAGGACACCTGTGGCCAGGGCTACCCGCCGCTCCACGAGCTGCGCAAGTACGGCATCCAGGCCTCGCTCTCCGTCGACACCAGCGTGTGGCAGAGCTCGGACCTGTTCTCGGCGATGCGCGCCACGGTGAACGCGGACCGCGCGCTCGAGCACTACCTCGCGCACCTCAAGGAGCCGGCGGAGACGATCACGCACGTGCGCACGCGCGTCGAGGACGTCGTCGACCTCGCGACCCGCGGCGGCGCGAAGGCGATCGGCAAGGACCACCTCATCGGCTCGCTCGAGAAGGGCAAGCTCGGCGATGTCGTGCTGCTCAAGAACGAGGACTCGCCGACGTGGGCCCCGCTCATCAACCCGTACGGCCAGGTCGTGTACCAGGCGCAGCGCGGCGACGTCCACACGGTCGTCGTCGGCGGCGAGATCGTCAAGTCCGAGGGCAAGCTCGTGGCCGGCGACCTTAAGTCGGTGCGCGCGAAGCTCGAGAACACGGTCGAGTACCTCGAGAAGGAGGTCGGCGACGAGTGGGTGTCCGGTCAGTACCCGGAGATCCCCGAGGCCGAGGTCCTCTTCAACCCGTACCAGTACAAGAAGTGAGGTCTCGCTCCTCAGGAGCGGGCACACCTCCGGCGACGCCGTCGGGTCCGTCAGGGCCCGGCGGCGTCGCCGCGTCGGGGAGCATGAACGCGGCCATGTTCGCGCTGCTCGCCGCGTCGTTCCTCAGCATGGTCGACCGCGCGGCGCTGCCGCCCATGCTCACAGCGGTCGCGGGCGACCTCGGCACGTCGATCGGCGAGGTCGGCGCCGCCCTGTCGGTCTACTCGATCACCTACGCGATCTCGCAGCTCGCCTGGAGCGCCGTCTCGAGCCGGATCGGCACGGTGCGAGTGCTGCGCATCGCGCTCCTGCTCGGCGCCGCGTTCACCTTCCTGACGGCCTGCGCACTCGACCCCGTCATGCTGTGGATCGGCCGCGCGCTCTCGGGGCTCGCGATCGGCGCCGTCGTGCCGGCGACGCTCGTCTTCGTGGGTGATCGCTTCGCCCTCGCTCGCCGGGCGCACGTCCTCGCGAACCTCGCGACCGCCGTGTCGCTCGGTGCGACCGCCGCGGTCGTCGTCGCGAGCATCCTCGGGCCGGTCGGCGCCTGGCGCTGGGTCTTCATCGGCACGGCGATCGGCGAGCTCGTCATCGCCGCGCTCCTGTGGCGGATCGAGGCGGGCCCACGGCCGATCGACCGGGTGCCGCTGCTGCGCAGCGCACGACGCGTGCTCACCGACGGGTGGGCGCTCATCACCTTCGTCCTCGTCTTCGTCGAAGGCGGACTCATCTACGGCGTCATGAGCTTCTTCCCCGCCGCACTCCAGGCCGCCGGGACCGAGGCGATCATCGCGGGGCTCGTCACCGCGGTGTTCGGGCTCAGCGTCATCGGCTCGTCCCAGCTCGTCAAGCTCGTGCTGGGCCGGATCCCGCCGGCCATCCTGCTGCTCATCGGCGGCGGTGCCGCGACGCTCGCGTTCTGCCTCGTCTCGATCGTCGTCAGTGTCGCGTCGGTGCTCGCCGCGTCGGCCCTGCTCGGCATCGCCTGGGCGGTCGCGCACACGCAGATCCAGAACTGGATGACGGATGCGGTCGTGCGCGACCGCCCCGTCGGCACCGCGCTCTTCGCCACGTCGATGTTCGCCGGCGCCGCGCTCGGTGCCGCGATCGGCAGCGCGGCGGCGGTCGTCGGCGCCTACACGTGGTTCTTCGTCGGCGCGGCGATCGCGGGCGCCGCCTTCGGCGTCCTCGCGTCGGTCGGTCGGGCGCGCTACCAGGTGCGCGGTATCCGCGATTGAGGCGATCGTCACGGATTGCATCCAATCCTCGACAGAACCCGCGGTGGGCTTGCGCTGACCCCGCCATTTGACCGATACTCGTATCCAATCGGCATCGTACAACGACGTTCTCCCCCGAAAGGCACCCACATGGCCATCGCCACCATCAACCCCGCGACCGGCATCACCGAGGCGACGTTCGAAGCCGACACCGACGCCGACGTCGAGCGCAAGATCGCCGAGTCGCACGCCGCCTACCAGGCGATGCGCGCGACCGACTACGCGACCCGCGCCGGCTGGATGGTCAAGGCCGCCGAGGTGCTCGAGTCCGAAGTCGAGGAGACCGCCCGCATTCTCACGCTCGAAATGGGCAAGACGATCGGCCAGGCTCGTGCCGAGGTGCTCAAGTCGGCGAAGGCGATGCGCTTCTACGCCGAGAAGGCCGAAGAGTTCCTCACGGGCTGGGAGCTCGACGACCCGACCAAGGTCGGTGCGTCCAAGGCCTACGTGCGCTACCAGCCGATCGGCGTCGTGCTCGCCGTCATGCCCTGGAACTACCCGCTGTGGCAGGTCATCCGCTTCGCCGCACCCGCCCTCATGGCCGGCAACGCGGGCCTGCTCAAGCATGCGTCGAACGTGCCCCAGGCCGCGATCTACCTCGACACGCTCTTCGAGCGCGGGGGCTTCCCCAAGGGCTCCTTCCACTCGCTGCTCATCCCCGCCTCGCGCGTCGAGCCCGTGCTGCGCGACCGCCGCGTCGTCGCCGCGACCCTGACCGGCTCCGAGCCCGCGGGTCGCTCCGTCGCCTCGATCGCGGGCTCCGAGGTCAAGCACGTCGTGCTCGAGCTCGGCGGCTCCGACCCCTTCATCGTCATGCCGTCGGCCGACCTCGACGCGGCCTCGACGGTCGCCGTCACCGCCCGTACCGCAAACAATGGCCAGGCCTGCATCAACGCGAAGCGCTTCATCGTCCACACGGACGCCTACGACGAGTTCGCCCGCCTCTTCGGCGAGAAGATGGCGGCGCTCAAGGTCGGCGACCCCTTCGACGAGTCGACGCAGGTCGGCCCCGTCGCGACCGCGTCGGGGCTCACGGACCTGGAGGAGTTCGTCGAGGACGCCGTGAGCAAGGGCGCGACCGTCATCGCGGGCGGCGGCCGGATCGAGGGCGACGGCTGGTTCTTCCAGCCGACCGTCATCGCCGACATCACGACCGACATGCGCCTCTACGCGGAGGAGGCCTTCGGCCCGCTCGCGTCGCTCTACCGGGTCGAGTCGCGCGAGGAGGCGCTGCGCATCGCCAACGACACGACGTTCGGCCTGTCCTCGGCCGTCTGGACCAACGACGCGGACGAGGAGGAGTTCTTCGTCAGCGGGCTCGACGTCGGCGCGGTCTTCGTCAACGGCATGTCGATCTCCTACCCCGAGCTGCCCTTCGGCGGCGTCAAGGACTCCGGCATCGGCCGCGAGCTGTCCGCCGAGGGCATCCGCGAGTTCACGAACCTCAAGACCGTCTGGCGGGGTTGAGCCGAAGGTCGAGGCTTGCGCAGCAAGGCTCGACCGAAGGCTCAAGGTCGAGTAGCCGCGCAGCGGCGTATCGAGACCCGGTCCGCGTTGGGCTGGAGGTCTCGATACGCGCCTGCGGCGCTACTCGACCCGCGTCAGGGGGCGGCGGGACGTCGCCCAGGGGTCGATGAGCGTCTTGATCGCGGGGGCCCGGCCCTCCGACATGGGACGCAGTGCGCCGTCGACGAGCTCGACGAGCGGGAGAACGTCAGGCGCGATCGTCCCCCAACGCCCAGCGCGGCTCGCGACGAGCTCGACCGCGAGCGGGAAGTCTATCTCGCGCACGAGCGCGTTCGTGCCGATGATCGACTTCTCCCGGATGGTCACCTGACCGAGGTCGATCTCCACCGGGCGGCGCTGGATGCCGACCGACACGATGCGGGCGCCCGTCGGCGCGACGTCGAGGGCCGTCGCGAGACCGCCCGCGGTGCCGCTCACCTCGAAAACGACGCGCAGATCGCGTTCGCCCACCGCGTCCCGCAGCAACTGCGCGTCGCCGGGGCCCGCCGCGACCCGCACGACCTCATCGGCCCCCATCTCCGTCGCGATCTCGAGCCGCTCCGGCGAGATGTCGGCGGCGATGACCATCGCGCCCGCCGCCTTGAGCGCGACGACGAGGAAGGCGCCGATCGCGCCCGCGCCGAGCAGCAGCACGAGCTGGCCCTCGACATCGCCGGCGCGCCGGACGTTGTGCACCGCGATGCCCATCGGCTGCGCGAGCGCGGCCTCGTCGAGCGAGATGCCGAGGCCGTCGATCGAGACGCAGCTCGCGACGGGCGTCGCGACGAAGCCCGCGAGCGCGCCCGGACGATGCAGCCCGACGCCCGCGTAGCGGCGGCACAGGTTGCTCTCGCCGCGCTCGCAGGCCGCGCACGCGCCGCAAGGCGCAGCACCGCACGAGGCGACCTGGCGGCCGACCCAGGCGGGGTCGACCCCGTCGCCGACGTCGATGACGGTGCCGGAGAACTCGTGCCCGATCGCCATCGGCCCCTGCCAGCCGGACGCTGGGTGAGGTCGCTCGAGCGGGATCTGCACGGGGCCGTGATCCCACTCGCCAGCGTCCGTGCCGCACACGCCGACCGTGCCGACACGCAGCAGCAGCTCGCCGGGCAGCGCCGTCGGGACGGGCGTCTCCTCGATGCGGATGTCGCCGCGGCCGTGGTACACCGCGGCGGTCATCATGGCGTCGTTCATGCTCTCAGTCTCCCGTGGTTCGGTGGGTCAAGTGGCTTCGGGCGGCTATGGTCGGACCATGACGGAACATCGCATCGCTCGCGTGCTGCACCCCTACGTCCCCGGCATCGCCGACACGGTCCGGGTCGAGGGCGGCACGACGATCTACGTGTCCGGTACGGTGGGCGTGCGCGATGACGGGTCGCCCGCCGCGGACTTCGCGGAGCAGTGCCAGCTCGCGATCGCCTCGCTCGGGGCCTCGCTCGCCCGCCAGGGTGCGACCCTCGCCGACATCGTCCGGCTGACGGTCAACGTCGTCGACCTCGACGAAGCGAAGATCGACACCTGGCATCGCGTGCGCGACGAGCACTTCGATCACGCCGACTCACCCGCGAGCACACTGCTCGGGGTGAGCCGGCTGTTCTCGCCGGACTTCGAGATCGAGATCGAGGCGACCGCGGTCATCTGACCTCAGTACTCGTTGGCGACGAAGAGCTCCTGCGCGGGGAACTTCGTGAGGACCTCGATCCCGTAGTCGGTCACGACGACCTCCTCCTCGATCCGGGCGGCGGAGATGCCGTCCGACGCCGGGCAGTAGGTCTCCATCGCGAAGACCATGCCGGGTCGGATCTCCACCGGATCCTTGAACGAGTTGAGCCGCGAGATGATCGGGCGCTCGTGGAGCCCGAGACCAAGGCCGTGCGCGAACTGCAGCCCGAAGGCGGCGAGCTCGTTGGCGAAGCCGAAGTCCTCCGCCTTCGGCAGCACCGCGGCGACCTGGTCCGAGCCGACGCCCGGCTTGATCGCGTCGAGCGCCGCGTCCATCCACTCGCGCGCCGTCTTGTAGGCGTCGCGCTGGCTCTCGGTCGCCCAGCCGACCCCGAAGGTCCGGTAGTAGCAAGTCCGGTAGCCGTTGAACGAGTGGATGATGTCGAAGAACGCCTGGTCCCCCGGCCGGATGATCCGATCGGTGAAGTTGTGCGGATGCGGGTTGCACCGCTCGCCCGAAATCGCGTTGATCGCCTCGACCTGGTCGCTGCCGTACTCGTACAGCCGCGCGTTCGCGAGTGCGACGATCTCGTTCTCGCGCACACCCGGCTTCAGCGCGTCGACGATGTCCTGGTAGACGCCGTCGACCATCGCGGCCGCCTGGTTGAGCAGCATGATCTCGTCCTGGTTCTTGATGACCCGGGCGTCGAGCATCGGTTGCTGCGCGTCGGCGATGCGGATGCCCTGGCGCTCGAGCTCGAAGAGGAACGTGGGCTCGATGAGGTCGACGCCGAGCGGCGCGTCCGCGAGCCCGTTCTCCTTGAGCAGCGACTTGATCTCCGCGACGGCGTCGACCATGAGCCCCGCTCCGCCTTCGGGCGCGACCGCGCCCTTGAAGCCGAGGAAGCCGGCCCGGTAGTTGTCGTCCGGGACCCAGTCGGAGTAGAGCTTGTGGTGCTTGACGGCCGAGCCGAAGTCCCACAGGATCGGGTCCTTGCCCCGCATGAGCAGCGCGTAGCGGATCATCTTGTCCCCGAGCGCGCCGCCGATCCAGGTCTGCGTCACGTAGCGGATGTTGTAGAAGTCGAAGAGCAGGAACGCCCCGGCGTCGCTCGCCTCGAGCGCGTCCTTCGCACGCTGGAGCCGATACGCCCGCAGGCGTTCGAAGTCGACTCGATGCTCGTAGTCGACTCCGATCTGCCCGGGGGCGCCGATCGGCCGGACGCCGGCCGGGCGCTGCGAGGGTCGCTCGAAGGCCCGGCTCGGCTTGTGGCTGTGGCCGTGACTCACGGCTCGGGGTCCAGTCCGTCGTTGACCTCGACGTTCTCCGGCTTGATGTCGATGCCCGCCGCGACGGCCGCCCGCAGCACCATGGACGCGAAGTCCTGCTCGGTGTTGCCCGCGTTGACCTCGGTCGCGACCATCTCGCGGGTCACGGCCGTGACCGGCATCGTCACGCCGAGCTCGCGCGCGGCCGCGAGGCCGAGGTCGAGGTCCTTGAGCAGCAGGACGGGCGTGAAGGTCGGCTTGAAGTCGAGGTTGACGAGCGCCGGCGACTTGTACCGGCTGTAGGGCGAGCCCATGACCGAGTCGTTGAGGAACTCGAGGAAGTCGGCGCGCTTGACCCCCGCCTTCTCCGCGAGGAGCGTGATCTCGATCATGTTCTGGATCACGACGCCGAGGAAGACGTTGTGCGCGATCTTGACGATGCGTGCCGCCTCGCCCTCGCCGACGTAGGTCACGCCGCGACCCCAGGTCTGCAGCAGCGGCTCGACGACCTCGTAGACGTCGCGCGGACCGGAGGCCGCGACGGTGAGCTTGCCGGCCGAGATGACCTTCGGGTTGCCGGAGACCGGCGTCGCGAGGAAGCCGACGCCGCGGGCCTCGGCGGCCGCACGGACCTTCTTGCTCATCTCCATCGAGACGGTCGACGAGTCGCCGATCGCCTTAGGCGCCTTGTCGGGGTCGGTCAGCAGGCCGCCCTCGCCGAGCATCACCTGCTCGAGGTCCTTCGAGGCGGACACCATCACGAACACGATGTCGCGTCCGGCGAGCTCGACGGGCGAGTCGACCAGCGTCGCGCCGAACTCGATGAGCGGCTCGGCCTTCGACTTCGTCCGGTTGTACACCGCGACGTCGTACCCCGCCTTGAGCAGGCGCTTGATGAGCTGTGTGCCCATCCGGCCCGCACCGATCCATCCGACCGTGGGGAGCGTGTTCGTCATTTGCAATCGTTTCTTTCTCTTTAGGGGCGCCGGCCGGAGGCATCCAGCCGCAGTCATAGGTTTCGGTGCGAAGTGCAACCGATTGCAGTTCCGTTCTAGCAGAGCAGTCGAGAGTTCGCAAACGGTTGCAGCAAACTCGGGCCGACCAGAAGCCCGGCCCGAGTCCGTCGAGTCAGTCCCCGGGCACCGCCGCGACGACGTGGATCTCCAGCCGCAGGCGCGGATCCGTCGCGAGACGCTTGACCTCGACCGTCGCGCTCGTCGGGATGTGCCCGCCGAACCATGCCGACTGGACGCGGTTGACGACGTTCTGGTCCTCATCGACGTTCGTGAAGAAGCGGATCAGGTTGACGACGTCGGAGCGGTTCGCGCCCGCGGCCGTCAGCGCCTGGTCGAGGTGCTCGAACGCGAGCGTGACCTGGCCCTCGATGTCCGCGGGGACCGCGTCGAAGACCTCCGGGATGTGCGGGTGGTCGTGGTACACGGGCGCGCCCGTCACCCCGCTGATGAAGACGAGTCGCGCATTCGACACCGTGCGGATCACCGGCACGAAGGGCGAGACGATCGACGCGTCGTAGCCCTCGTGGTGGATGACCTCCGACGCACCGGACTCGACCGACCGCGGCGCGGGGATCTGTGAACTCATGGGGATACCTCCTCGAATGCGGGCGCGGCCCAGGTGACCTCGCCCCCCGTGATGGTCAGATCGCTGCGGATGTCCGCGAGCGCATCGTCCTCGCACTCGAACGGGTCGAGGCTCGGCACGAACAGGTCGGCGAGATAGCCGGACACGAGCCGCCCGCGGCGGTCGTCCTCGCCCGTGAACCACGCGGCGTCGGCCGTGTACGCGCGCAGCGCCTCCTCGCGCGTCATGAGGTGCTCCGCCGCACGGACACCCGCGCCGTCGACGGAGCGGCCGGACACGAACCAGGCGATCGCCGCCCATGGCGAGAACCAGTTCGCGCGTGTCGCGTCGGTGCCGAGGCCCACGGGGATGCCGCGCGAGCGGAAGCCGCCGATCGGCTGCGCGTTGGCCGTCGCCTCGCTCCCCCACGCCTCGACATAGTCGCCGCCCTTGAGCAGGTGGCGGTTCTGCACCAGGACGCCGAGGCCGAGCGCGGCCATCCGGTCGAGGTTGCGCGGTGACGCCGCGTCGGCGTGCACGATCGACCAGCGCCGGCCCTTGACGAGACCCGTCTCCGCCTCGACCGCCTCCCAGGCGTCGAGAATGCGGCCGAGCGTGTCGTCAAGGACCGCGTGCATCGACATCCGCCAGCCGCGCACGGCCGCCGTGCGGCTGATCTCGATGAGCTCCGCGAGCGCCGGCTCCCCGATGTGCAGCTCCTCGAACCCCTCGAGATCATGGCAGCCCATGTGGACGACCTCGCCGATCCCGGACACCCGCAACCGGTCGTCCCCGAAATCGTGCTGGACGACCTCGGTGTAGCCCGCGTAGTTCCCGACCTCCCCGCCGCGATCCCACGCGGAGATGAAGAGCCGGCAGCGCAGCGGCATCTCGCCCGCGCGCCACAGGTCGAAGAGCGGGTCGTAGTCGCTCGGGCGCACGAGCAGCCCGCCGCCGTCGTTGACGGCGCTGAGCCCGTAGCGCGCGAACTCGCGCATCATGTCGAGCGTCCCCGCGGCGGCCGCCTCGCGCGAGACGTCGAGCGCCTTCGCGATCGGGACGGAGAAGGCGCCGACACCGAGCAGCACCCCGTTGGGCGCACCGTCGTCGCCACGCACGAGCGTGCCGCGCGGGGGGTCCTGCGCCTCGGCACCGCTCCAGCCGCAGGCCGCGAGGCCCGCGGCGTTGAGGAAGCCGAAATCGTAGGTCTCCTGGATGTAGACGGGGTGCTCGGGCGCGGCCGCCGTGAGCTCCTCGGGCGTCGGGGTGCGACCCTCGGCGAACTGCCGCCGGTGCCAGCCGCCGACCACGGGAATCCAGGTGCCCGCCGGGACCTCGGCCGCTCGCGTTCTGATCGTCTCGAGCGCCTCCTCAACCGAGCGCACGTGCTCCCAGTGCAGCGAGACCGACCAGCTCACGCCGGCGCGCACGGCATGGATGTGCGAGTCGATGAGCCCCGGCAGCACACGGCGGCCGCCGAGATCCACGACGCGGCGGGCGAGGGGCTCGAGGTCCGCGAGCTCGGCATCCGAGCCGGTCGCATGGATCGCGCCGCCGACGATCGCGATCGCCTGGACCTCGGCCGGACCCTGATCCGGGCCCGCGAAGGTGGAGATCCGCCCGTTTCTCAGGAGCAGGTCGATGACGCGGTCGTTCGAGGCGGCCATGACGCGCTCAGATCGAGAGGTACTTCTCGAGGAGCGCCGTGTCCTGGCGCAGGTCCTGCGGGAGTCCCGTCCAGCGGATCTCGCCGTCCTCGATGACGACGACGCGGTCCGCCATGTCGAGCGCGAGCTCGACGTTCTGCTCGGCGATGAGGACCGAGAGGCCCGAACCGCGCAGGCCCGCGATGCGGTCCTGGATGACGTCGAGCACGCTCGGGGCCAGGCCCTCGCTCGGCTCGTCCATGAGCAGCAGTGTCGGGTTCGTCATGAGCGCGCGGGCGATCGCGAGCATCTGCTGCTCGCCGCCGGACAGCGACCGCGCGAACGACTTCTGCCGCTCGGCGAGCCGCGGGAAGAAGTCGAAGACCCGCTCGACCGTCCACGGCTCGGGGATCGCGTTGCGCCGCTTCTTCGACGTCACCGTCAGGTTCTCCACGACCGTCAACGAGCCGAAGACATGCCGGCCCTGCGGCACGATCGCGATGCCGGCGCGCGAGATCAGGTGGCTCGGCTTCTTCGTCAGGTCGTCACCGTTGTAGACGATCGACCCCGACGTGACCACCGGCGGGTGCAGGCCCGCGAGGGAGCGCACGAGCGTCGTCTTGCCCATGCCGTTGCGGCCGATGAGCGCGACCGCCTCGTCCTCGGCGATCGTCAGATCAACGCCGTGCAGCACTTGCGCCGTCGCGTAGCCGGCGGTCAGACCGGTGACTTCCAGACTCACTTCTTGTCGCGCCTTCCGAGATAGATCGCCTTGACCGTCTCGTCGTCGCGGACCTCCTGCGGAGTGCCCGTGATGACGTGGCGGCCGTTCTCCATGCACATGACCCGGTCCGTGAGGCCGAGGGCGAACGTCATGTCGTGCTCGATGAGCAGGATCGGGAGCGTGCGCGGCAGGTCCTCGATGAGCTGCATGAGCGTCGCGCGCTCCGCGGCGGACAGACCGGCCGCCGGCTCGTCGAGGAGGAGGATCCTGGGGTCTCCGACGAGCGCCATGGCGATCTCCAGCTGTCGCTGCTCGCCGTGCGAGAGCTCGGAGACGGTGTCGTCCCGTCGACCCTCGAGGCCGACCTTCGCGAGCGCGTCGAGCGCGCGGCGGCTCGCGGCGTCCTTGAGGCGCTGCGGCCACCAGAACACGCGGGCCTTCGCCGAGCCGCCGCGCGCGGCGACCCGGACGTTGTCCAGGACCGTCATGTCCTTGAACAGGTTGGAGATCTGGAACGTGCGGCCGACGCCCATCCGGGCGCGCTTCGCCGTCGGCATCCTCGTGACGTCCTCACCGAAGAGCTCGACGGTCCCGCTCGTGACGGGCACATCGCCCGCGATCATCTTGAAGAGCGTCGTCTTCCCGGCCCCGTTCGGGCCGATCACGCCGATGCGCTCACCGGGAGCGATCGTCATCGAGATGTCATCGACGGCCTGTACGCCGCCGTAGCGCTTCCCGACCTCGTTGATGACGAGCACGGGGGCACCGGCCCCGGACCCGCGAGGGTCCGGAGCCGGCGCCGTGATCGTGGAGTTCGTCACAGGCCCTGGTTGGTCTGGTCGTAGGGCACGATCGCGCGGACGTCCGCGGGCGGTCCCTGGCCGAACCACTGGTCGACCGCGAGGAACTCGGCGATCGGGACGTTGTACAGCAGACCGTCAGCGCCCTTCTCGACCTCGCGGATGTAGACCGGCATGACGGTGTTGTTGAACTCGTCCCACGTGACCTCACCGAAGATCGAGTCCGGGAACGTGAAGGACGTGATCGCGTCGACGAGGTCGGAGCCGACGAGCAGACCCTGCTCCTCGATGACCTTCGCGACGAGCGAGGCGGTCATGTAGCCGCCGGCGATGTATGCGCCGGGGACGATGCCGAGCTTGGCGATCGTCGCCTCGACGAACTCCTGCGTCGCCGGCTCGTCACGGCCCTCAGCCCAGTAGCTGACGGACTTGAGGCCGATGATCCGGTCGCCCATCGCCCGCAGCGTGCCCTGGTCGGCCGCGCAGCAGTTGAGGAGCAGCGGGTCGAGCGAGCCGCCCGCGTCGAGGTACGACGTCAGGAAGCCGGGTCCGGGGGCGCCGCCGGCGGTCGCGATGAACGCCATGTCGGCACCGCCCGCGAGCGCGGCCTGGACCTGCGAGGCGTAGCCCGCCCAGTCCGTCGTCGTGTTGGGCGCCCAGATCTGCTGGACGATCTCGCCGCCGTTGGCGACGAAGCCCTGGACGAAGCCGGCGCAGGACTCCCAGCCGAACGAGTAGTCGTGGCAGAGCGTGACCGCGGTCTTGTTGCCCTGCTCGGCTGCCCAGACACCGCCCGGGTAGGTCGACTGCGTGCCGCCCATCGAGCCAGTGCGCACCGTGAACTCGTTCCAGTTCTGCTGCGTCATGTCGTTCGACGCGGCGACCGGGTGGAGGTTCGGGATGCCGATGCTCGAGGTGTACTGCGCGACCGCCGACGCGGTGCTCGCGATGAGCGGCCCGACGATGATGTCGACGCCGTCCTGCTCCACGAGCTTGTGCGCCTTGGTGAGGGCGGTCTCGGGGTTGCCCGCGTCGTCCTCGGCGATCGTGATGACCTCGACGCCGTCGACGTCGCTGCCGTTCTCCTCCCAGTAGAGGTTCCAGCCGTCGAGCATCTCCTGGCCCGCGACCGCGAAGTTGCCGCTCGTCGGGGACAGGAAACCGACCTTCAGCGTGCCGGTGGCCTTGCCCGGCTCCTCCGTGGGAGCGGTGGTCGGTTCGGTCGACGCGCCGGGGGGCGCACACGCCGCGAGCGAGAGCGCCGTCGCGACGCCGAGGCCGGCGATCGCCGCCCAGCGGCCACGCGCGGACATCTTCGTTGACATCATGCCGTTTCCTTTCTTGCGGTGGTGTGATTGCGGTTCGGCGCCGGTTCGGCACCTGGTGGAGGCGATCCGCCTCCGGAGGGGCTCGTAGTGCGACCCCGGATCCGACGGATGAGCTTCGCGATACCACCCGCGACACCCGCCCGCAGGAAGAGAATGACGACGATGAAGACGATGCCGAGCACCATGTGCCAGCGGTCGACGTAGCTGGAGACGACGTTCTCGATGAGGACGACGATCGCGGCGCCGATGAGCGGGCCGAGGAGGGTGCCGACGCCGCCGAGGATGACCATGACGATCGCGAAGATCGAGCGCTCGACGCCCGCCGAGGTCGGGCTCACGAAGTGCGTGTGCCAGACGGCGAGGAGTCCCGCGAGCCCCGCGATGAAGCCGGAGATCATGAACGCGCCGACGCGGTACCAGGACACGCTGTAGCCGAGGCTGCGCATGCGGCTCTCGGAGTCGCGGATGCCGCGCAGCGACGCGCCGAACGGCGACCGCGTGACGATCCACAGGATCGCGGTCGCGACCACGAACATCGCGAAGACGAAGTAGTAGTACTGCCAGTACTCGGCGAGGAATGCCGGTCGTGCGATGTTGGCGATGCCGGTGTCGCCGTTGGTCACGGTCGAGTACTTCGACGCGAGACCGAAGATGAGCATGCCGACGGCGAGCGTGACCATGAGGAAGTAGATGCCGCTCGTGCGCATCGACAGGATGCCGTAGACGAACGACACCACCACGGTGATGCCGAGTGCGAGCAGCACCTGCATCCCGACGTCCCAGCCCTGCTTCGACGCGAAGCCCGCACCGTAGGCCGCGGCGCCGGCGATCGCGCCGTGGCCGAGGGAGGCCATGCCGCCCTCGCCGACGAGGAAGTTGACGCTCGAGGCGAGGATCGCGGCGATCAGGATCGTCGAGGTCAGCGAGATGGTGAACGAGTTGGCGCCGAGGTAGGGCAGCGCGAGGCCGAGCACGAAGATGAGCGCGAGACCGGCGATCTGGACGACGCGCGAGCGGAAGAAGCCGCCGCCGGAGCCGGGCACCTGCGCGGGGATGAGGCCGGTCGCGGGGCGCACGACGGGCATGGCACGGGTTGCGGGGTTGCTCATGCTGCCTTCCCGAAGAGTCCCTGGGGCCGGATGACGAGGATGAGCGCCATCGGCAGGAAGACCGTGAAGTAGGCGAACTCGGGGATCCACGTCTTCGCGAAGACGTCGATGAGTCCGATCGCGATGCTTCCGACCGCGGCGCCGGCGATCGAGCCGAGGCCGCCGATGATGATGACGACGAGCGCGTAGAGCAGCACCTCGTTCTGCACGCCCTGGAGGATCGGCGTGCGGCCGGCCCCGATCGTGCCGGCGATCGCGGCGAGCGCCGCGCCGACGACGAACATGCCCGTGAACACCCAGCGGATGTTGACGCCCATCGCCGAGATCATCTCCCGGTCGTCGACGCCCGCGCGCACGATCGCGCCGACGCGCGTCTTCGCCTGGACGATGGCGAGCGCGATGCCGACGAGGAGCGCGACGCCGATGATGAACACGCCGTACCAGGGGTAGGTGAAGTCGCCGATCGTGAAGGCGCCCTGCGGCCGGACGTCGGCGGGCAGCTGCTGCGGGTCGCCGCCGAAGATCCAGAGGCAGACGTCGGCGACGACGAAGGAGACACCGATCGTCAGCAGCACTTCGGGCAGTTCCTGACCGCGCACGAAGCGCAGCAGGACGGTCTCGACGAAGAACGCGAGCACCCCGACGACCGCGATCGCGGCGATGAGGCCGACGAGCAGGTTGCCGGACAGCGCCGATACGACGATGCCGAGGTAGCCGCCGAGCATGTAGAACGCGCCATGCGCCATGTTGACGATGCGCATGAGCCCGAAGACGAGCGTGAGCCCGCTCGCCAGAAGGAAGAGCGTGGCACCGAAGCTCAGTCCGTTGAGGAGCTGTTGCCCGATGAACACTGGGGTGAACACTTGCGGTGGCGCCTTCCTCGTCGTTGGGGAGGTGTTCAGTCACGCTGCAATGCGCGAGTGGGAACGATCAAAGCAACCGTTTGCATTCCTGTCAAATGATCGGCCGCCCGGTTCGATATCAATCCGGTGACGACTCGTCGGATCGAGTCGAAACGGAGCCTTGCGCCTCGACCGGCCGATAGCGCGCCCTACCGACAGAACCCCCGATGAGGAACACGATCGAGCCGCCGAGCGACGCGAGGAAGAGCGTCGGGAAGGCGTGCGCATCGACGGCGAGCTGGCCGAGCGCCGCCCCCATCGCGCCGCCGAGCATGAGCGAGATCGAGAAGAACGTCATGCCCATCGCCCGCGCCTGCGTCGCCGCATCCGTCATCCAGGTCTGCAGCGTCGTGTGCGCGAGGGCCCAGGACACGCCCATCAGCGCCGCGCCCGCGAGCACGGTCCCGGGCGAGACGCCCGTGAGCAGGACCGAGAACGCCGCGACCGCCGCGATCCCGCCCGCGAGCATGAAGACCCACGGCTTGATCCTGCGGACGAAGAGCTTCATCGTCTGGCTCACCGCCACGACCGCGACGCCGAAGGCGGCCGTCACGAGCCCCGCGACGAACGCGCCCTCGCCCACCTGCTGGAGCGCCTGCGGTAGGAAGTTGTAGACCCCGATGAGCAGCAGCCCCTCGAGGATCGTGAAGGCGTAGAGACCCAGCGCGACGGGATTGCGGGCGAGGTGACGCAGCTGCGGGATGATCCGCTCGTCGCCGACGTGCCTCGGCTCGGGCAGGCGCACGAGCAACACGACGAGGATCGCCGTCACGACCGAGAACCCGGCGAAGATCCAGCGCCAGCCGACGAGCTCCGCGAGGCCGCCCGCGCCGAGCGTGCCGGCCGCGAGGCCGAGCGCCGTCGCGGTCGCGAGGTTCGACATCGCGGCGGGACGGCGATCGAGCGGCAGCGTGTCGCTCAGGTAGACGAGCACCGCTGCGAACGTCGCGGCGAAGGCGCCGCCACTCGCGACGCGGGCGACGATGAAGAACGCGAGGTCGGGAGCGAGCGCGCTCGCGACACCCGCCGCGGTCGCGATCGCCGTCGAGACCCAGAGCACCCGGACCCGCCCCCACTTCGTCTGGAGCGGGCCCCAGAGCAGCTGCAGCGCGGCATAGGCGAGCGCGTGGCCCGTGATCGCCCAACCCGTCAGCGCGAGGCTCGCCTGATCGAAGTCGGCCGCGATCATGGGGATGAGCGGAAGCGCGAGCGCCCGGTCGATCGTCGACCAGAAGATCGCGAACGGGAGGACGAGCCCCGGCCCGAGCACCCCGACCGTCCGGGGGGAGGTCCTCACCGCGTCAGGCCCGACCCTCGAGCTTGTCCGCGAGGTAGTCCCAGTCGCGCGCGAAGCGGTAGGCGTGACGCGACGGCATCTGCGGCGCCTGCGTCTCGAGCCAGGTCACCTCGGCGCCCGTCGCCGCGAACGAGTGCACGCACCCCACGCCCGCCCACGCGAAGTCGCCGGGGCCGAGGAGCACCTCTTCGCCGTCGAACGTCGCGAGCACCTCGCCGTCGGTCACGAGGTACGCCTCCTCGAGCGGGTGGTCGTGCGGCCCCGCCTTCCCGTCCGGCTCGTACTGGAC
This sequence comes from Microbacteriaceae bacterium, assembly GCA_035555435.1. Classification (GTDB taxonomy): domain Bacteria; phylum Actinomycetota; class Actinomycetes; order Actinomycetales; family Microbacteriaceae; genus 73-13. The sequence goes on from DATMGN010000005.1 coordinate 44,427, forward strand.
CATGAACATCGTCCCGAGGCTCGCCCCCAGATCCGAGTCGACCATCATCTTGAGCGAGATCCCGCTGTACACGAGGAGCGCCGTGCGCATGCTCGCCGAGACGGCGAGCAACTCCTGCGACTGGCGACCGGGGTTCATGTGCTCGGCCGTGATGTTGCCGAAGGACCGGGTCCGCGGATCGCGGGTGTCGACGCGCACGGGCGGGACCTCGGGGAGCTCCGCGACGCGGTAGGTGTCGCTGCCATGGCGTTGCCTCGCGGGCGGGGTCAGCAGGTCCGCCCAGACCGCTCCCCTGTCCGCGAGCGCCGTCCAGCGATGCGGGACGCCGATCGGCAGGATGCCGTAGTCGCCCGCGACGAGGTGGACCGTCGCCTCGGGCGTCGCGAGCACGACCTCGCCGTGAAGGATGTGGAAGCTCTCCTCGAAGGAGTGGACGTGCGTCGCGCTGGCGCCTCCCGCCTCGATCCGCGTGACGCCGAACTCGGTGTGCGCGGCGCCGTCGGCCTCGCCGACCGCGCGCCAGCGCGTGATGCCGAGCGCGCCGGGGATGAGGGTGCCGGGCGGCAGGTACTCCGCGTCAGCGCCGCGACGGATCACGTATCCAGCCATGTCAGCCTCGTCTCGCGTTGTTCAGCAGGAGCGAACGCGAGTCAATCCGAAGGATCGGCGAGAGTCAACTCGGAGCGGGGCCCGTCGAGCCGCGGACGATGAGGGAGACCGGCAGCCGGACGGTGATCGGCTCCTGGACGCCCGAGGAGATCCCCTCGAGCAGGATGCGCGCCGCCTCCGCGCCCATCTCGTGCGTCGGCACGCGCACGGTCGTCAGCGGCGGCCAGAAATCCTCGGCGAACGTGATGTCGTTGAACCCGACGACCGAGACATCGCCCGGGCACGACAGCCCGTGGACGCGCAGCGAGCGCAGCACGCCGAGGGCGATGAGATCGTTGCTCGCGCTGACCGCCGTCGGCCGCACCTGGCGCTCCGTCAGCACGACGTCCATCGCGCGCTGACCCGCCTCGACGGTGAGCGCCGAGGCCTCGATGACGTCCGCGACGACGCCGCGGATCGAGCGGCACGCCTCGACGAACGCCATGGTGCGGGTCGCGCTCGTCGACAGCTCGGGCGGGCCCGCGATGTGCAGCAGGCGGCGGTGGCCGAGCTCGGTGAGGTGGGCGACCGAGGCGGCGACCCCGCTCGCGTCGTTGCCGGTCACGAGCGGATACGGGACTGCGCCGCCGTCGCGGTTGACCATGACCGCCTTGACGCCCGCGGCGTAGACCTCGGCGAGCGCCGACTGGTGCTGCTGCTGCCCCGAGGCGACGATGAGGCCGTCGACGCGACGGCCGAGCAGCGACTCGAACGCGGTGCGTTCGATCGCCTCCGAGCTGTCGGTATTGGCGAGGAGGACCGTGTAGCCGCGCGGCTGGAGGAAGTTCTCGATGCCGCGCACGATGGGCGGGAAGAACGGGTTCGTGAGGTCCGGGATGACGACGCCAATCGTCGTGGAGCTGCTCGTGCGCAGACCCCGGGCCATCGCGTTCGGCACATAGCCGAGCTCGGCCGCCGCGCGCTCCACCCGCTCGACCGTCGCGGCGCTCACCTGGTGCCGGGTCGTCGCGCCGAGGGCGCGCGAGACCGTCGCCTTGTGCACGTTCGCGAGCCGCGCGACGTCATCGATCGTCGCGCGCCGCACCCCGTCGATCGCCATCGTCCGCCCCCGGTCCGCTCAGGAACGAGATCGTAGCCGTGCGACCTCGTACAGCGCGACGCTTGCCGCGACGCCCGCGTTGAGCGATTCGGTCGCGGCGCTGATCGGGATCGAGACGATCGCGTCGCACGCCTCCGTGACGATGCGCGAGAGGCCCTTGCCCTCGCTACCGACGACGACGACGAGGGGCTGCTGCGCGAGGTCGAGATCGTGCAGCGACACGTCGCCCCCGCCATCGAGGCCGAGCACGAAGACGCCGCGCGACTTGAACGCGTTGAGCGTCTGCGTGAGGTTAGAGGCCATCGCGACGGGCAGGCGCGCGGCGGCCCCCGCGGACGTCTTCCATGCCGCCGCGGTCATACCGGCAGCGCGGCGCTGCGGGACGATGACGCCCTGGCCGCCGAACGCCGCAGTCGAGCGGACGATCGCGCCGAGGTTGCGGGGGTCGGTCACGCCGTCGAGCGCGACGAGGAGCGGCGTCTGGCCGCGCCCCAGGATCTCGTCGAGCAGGTCGAGCGGGTGCGCGTAGTCATAGGGCGGGACCTTGAGCGCGACGCCCTGGTGCACCGTGCCGACGTCCGTCATCCGGTCGAGCTCCTGGCGGGTCACCTCCACGATCGGGAGGTTGCGGCCGTTCGCGCTCGCGATGATCTGCTTGACGCGATCGTCGAACTCGATGCGCTGGGCGAGGTAGAGCGTGTGCGCGGGGATCTTCGCCGCGAAGGCCTCGAGCACCGAGTTGCGGCCCGTCACGAGCTCCGCCTGGGCCTCGGTCTTGGCCGGGCGGCGGCGAGCCTGCTCGCGCTCGGTGAAGGCCTTCTCGGCGATCGTCGCATCGGGCGCCCCCTTTGCGGTGCGCCCCCTGCCGACGGCCTTGCCGACCGCGGCCGCGTTGCGCTCTGCCTGCGCCTTGCGCTTCGCGGCGACGTGGTACGGGCGGTCCTCCGCCTTCGGCGTGGGCCCCTTCCCCTCGAGCGCCTGGCGGCCCTGACCGCCCGAGCCCATCTTGCGCGAGCTCTTCTTCCCGGCCGCGCCCGGCCGTCCCGGCTTCGTCATGTCAGGCTCCAATGCGTCTCGTCCTGGGCGTCCTCGATCGTGATGCCCGCGGCCGCCAGGACGTCGCGGATCTCGTCGGCGGCGGCGAAGTCGCGCCTCGCGCGGGCCTCAGCACGGCGCTCGATGAGCCGCCCGACGAGCGCGTCGAGCGCGCCGCCCGCGACGCCGCCGGGCCGGGCGGCCGGGGGCTCGAGGCCGAGCACCGCGAGCATCGACTGCACCTCGCCGCGGGCGCGCGCGGCCGCGGACGGGTCGCCCGCGTCGAGCGCCGCATTGCCCGCGCGAACCGTCTCGTGTAGCACCGCGAGCGCCTGCGGCACCCCGAGGTCGTCGTCCATCGCCTCGACGAACGCGGGCGGGAGCGGCAGGACGGCCGGATGGCCGGGGGCGGCGCTCGTCGCGAGCGCGCGGCCCGATCGCGTCAGGAACGCCTCGATCCTCTCGAGCGCCGCGGCGGCCTCCGCGAGCGAGCCGTCGTGCAGGTCGATCGTCGAGCGGTAGTGCGCGGCGGCGAGCAGGTAGCGCACGACCGCCGGCTCAGCCTGCGCGAGCACGTCGTGGGCGAAGACGGAGTTGCCGAGCGACTTCGACATCTTCTGGCCGTCGACCGTGACGAGCCCGTTGTGCAGCCAGTACGCCGCGAACTCGTCGCCCGCGGCGCTCGACTGCGCGAGCTCGTTCTCGTGGTGCGGGAAGCGCAGGTCGAGACCGCCGCCGTGGATGTCGAAGGCAGGGCCGAGGTAGCGGCGGGCCATGGCCGAGCACTCGATGTGCCAACCGGGCCGGCCGTCGCCCCAGGGAGACGACCAGCTCGCGTTCTGCGCCTCGGTCGGCTTGCGCCCCTTCCACAGCGCGAAGTCGCGGGGGTCGCGCTTGCCGCGCGGGTCCGCATCCTGCGCGTCCTGCATGTCCTCGCGGCGCTGGGACGTCAGGGCGCCGTAGGCGGGCCATGAGGCGGTGTCGAAGTAGACATCGCCCGAGCCGTCGACGGCGGCGTAGGCGTGTCCGCGCTCGACGAGGCGCGCGATGAGCGACTGCATCTCGGCGATGCTCGCGGTCGCCCGCGGTTCATACGTCGGCGGAAGGATGCCGATCGCGGCATATGCGCTCGTGAACTCGAGTTCGACGCGGTAGGCGAGTGCCCACCAGCGCTCGGGATCGCCCGCCTCGGCCGACGCCGTGAGGATCTTGTCGTCGATGTCGGTGACGTTGCGCACGAAGGTCACGTCAAAGCCGCGGTGCTCGAGCCAGCGGCGCCACAGGTCATAGACGAGCGCGGAGCGCAGGTGCCCGATGTGCGGGGAGGACTGGACGGTCGGGCCGCAGACGTACATCCCGATGCGTCCGGGCACACGGGGCACGAGGTCCACGACCTCGCGGACCTTCGTGTCATAGAGCCGGACCACCACCCGCCAAGCGTAGCCGTCGCGCCCGCTCCGCTCCCGAGGGTGCACGTTCGCACCCAGGGTGCGCGTCGGAGCGTGCACCCTGGGTGCAAACGTGCACCCTCAGCGGGCGGGAGGGCGGGGGTCCGGGGTCACGCGAGGAGCGCGGTGGCGATGGCGCCGATGCCACGGCCCTCACCCGTGAGGCCGAGCCCGTCGCTCGTCGTCGCTCCGACCGACACGGGCGCACCGACGAGCGCACTCAGCGTCGCCTCGACCTCGGCGCGTCGCGGCGCGAGCCGGGGACGGTCGCCGACGACCTCGACGCTGACGTTGAGCACCCGATATCCGGCCGCGAGAACGCGATCCCGCGCGCGGGGCAGGAACCAGTCGGCATGCGCGCCCGCGGCGGCCGGATCGTCCGTGCCGAACAGCGAGCCGATGTCGCCGAGCCCCGCAGCGCCGAGGAGCGCGTCGACGATCGCGTGCGCGACGACGTCGCCATCGGAATGACCCGCGAGGCCGCGCTCGGTCGCCCACTCCACGCCCCCGAGCCACAGCGGGCCGGCACCCTCCTCGGCGAAGGCGTGCGCGTCCACTCCGACGCCGACGCGGCGAGCGGCCGGCTCGGCGTCAGGACCCAGCAGCTGCCGGGCGCGCTCGAGATCGGCAGCCGTCGTGATCTTGAACGCGAGCTCGTCGCCATCGACCGTGCGCACCGGGACCCCCATGGCCTCGACGAGCGCCGCATCGTCGGTCTCATCGCGCGAGGCCTGGGCGTATGCCCGCTCGAGCACGGCGCGGGGGAACCCCTGCGGCGTCTGCACCGCGACGAGCTCGCTGCGCGCCGGCGTGCCCGTCACGACGCCGTCGGCGACGCGCTTGATCGTGTCGGCGACGGGCAGCACCGGGATGACGGCATCGCCCGATGCCGCGACCTCGGCTGCTACCCGGTCGAAGAGCGCCGCGGGCGCGAGCGCGCGGGCTGCGTCGTGCACGAGCACGACATCGACGCCGGCCGGCAGGGCCGCGAGGCCGACGGCGACCGAGGCCTGCCGCGTCGAACCGCCCGCGACGATCGCGACCGAGTCGATGCGCGGGGACGCGAAGCGCTCGCGCAGGACGAGCCCGGCCTGGCGTTCTGCCGACGCGACATGCGAAGCGGGCACGACCACGACGACCGACCCGACCGACGCCGCATCCGAGACGCGCACGAGCGCGTGGTCGAGGACCGTCCAGTCCGCGAGCCCGACGAACGCCTTCGGGGTACCCGCGCCGAGGCGCGTGCCGCTGCCCGCGGCGACGACGATCACACCGACCGACATGCGGACCCCTCGCCTCGCTTCGCTCGCTCAGGGAACCGCGGGGAGCCGAGGCTAGGAGGCAAGGACCTCGTCGAGCACGACCGAGGCGCGCTCCTCATCCGTCTTCTCCGCGAGCGCGAGCTCCGAGATGAGGATCTGACGGGCCTTCGCGAGCATGCGCTTCTCGCCGGCGGACAGGCCGCGGTCCTGATCGCGGCGCCACAGGTCGCGGACGACCTCCGAGACCTTGATGACATCGCCCGAGGCGAGCTTCTCGAGGTTCGCCTTGTAACGGCGAGACCAGTTCGTCGGCTCCTCGATGAACGGCATGCGCAGCACCTCGAACACCCGGTCGAGGCCCTCCTTGCCGATGACGTCCCGCACGCCGACGAGGTCGACATTCTCCGCGGGCACCTCGATCGTCAGGTCGCCCTGAGCTACATTGAGCTTCAGGTAGACCTTCTCTTCCCCCTTGATGATTCGCTTCTTGATCTCAATGATCGTGGCGGCACCGTGGTGGGGGTAGACGACGGTTTCTCCGACCTCAAACAGCATCGACAGGTCCCTTCTAAGGCAGTCAATCCTACCACCGGCGAGTGGGTAGGCTTGTCGGCGTGAACGCTCGCACGCTCGGCATCCGGATCCTTGCGCCGCTCGGCCTCGTCGGCGCGCTCCTCCTCAGCGGCTGCACCTTCATGGCGCCGACCGCGACGCTCATCCAATACGACCCCGCGGACGGCGTCGGGGCGGACATGGGCGACGTCCTGCTGCGCAACGTGCAGGTCGTGACCAACGAGGACGGGTCACTCGGCAACATCGCGTTCACCGTCATCAACAAGGGCGAGGCGACGCAGCTCAACTACTCCGTCCCGACGCTGACCGGCACGGTCGAGGACTGGATCCCGGTGCCCCCCGGCTCGACGCTCGTCGGCGAGGAGCTGCCGCACCTCATCATCATCGAGGAGCCCGACGCGATCGTCGGCGGGCTGCTCGCGGTCACGTTCCAGGCGGGCGACGGGGACTCCCAGACGCTCATGACGCCCGTGCTCGACAACCAGGGGCGGCCGTACCTCGACCCGCTCGTGCCGTAGGTCTCGAGGTCTCGAGGTCTCGATGCGCCGCTGCGCGGCTACTCGACCCACGGGTGCCGCTGCGCGGCTACTCGACCCACGGGTGCCGCTACGCGTCGAAGCGGTAGCCGAGGCCCCGCACCGTCACGAGGAGCCTCGGCTCCGACGGCGTCTGCTCGATCTTCGAGCGGATCCGCTTGATGTGCACGTCGAGCGTCTTCGTGTCGCCGAAGTAGTCCGATCCCCACACCCGATCGATGAGCTGCCCGCGTGTGAGCACCCGGCCCGGGTTGCGCAGCAGCATCTCCAGGAGCTCGAACTCCTTGAGCGGCATCGCGATCTCGCGGCCGTCGACACTGACCGCGTGCTTGTCGACATCCATCACGACGGGCCCCGCCTGCAGGATCGCCGGGTCATCCTCCGGCTCGACCCGGCGGCGCAGCACCGCCCGGATGCGCGCGAGCAGCTCGCGCGACGAGTACGGCTTCGTGACGTAGTCGTCCGCCCCGAGCTCGAGCCCCACGACGATGTCGACCTCGGAGTCCTTCGCCGTCAGCATGATGATCGGGACCTGCGATCGCGTCCGGATCTCCCGGCACACCTCCGTCCCGGAGATCCCGGGCAGCATGAGGTCGAGCAGGACGAGGTCGAAAGGCTCGCGGTCGAAGCTCGCGATCGCGCTCGCACCGTCGGCGGCGATGAGCGTCTCGTAGCCCTCCCGCGACAGCAGGTACTCGAGCGGCTCGGCGAGGGCCGCCTCATCCTCGACGATCAGGATTCTCGTCACGCGGTGACTCCTTCCGGTGCGGTGGGAGCGCCCGACGGCTCGATCGCTTCGGCGAGCGGCAGGACGATCGTGAAGGTCGAGCCCTGGCCCGGCTGCGACCACACGCGGACCGAACCGCCGTGGTTGACGACCGCGTGCTTGACGATCGAGAGGCCGAGGCCCGAGCCGCCCGTGTTGCGGCTGCGCGCGGGGTCGCTGCGGAAGAAGCGCTCGAAGATGCGCTCCTGCTCCTCCTCGGGGATCCCCGGACCCTGATCGGTCACCGCGATCTCCACCGTCGTCTCGCGCGGCATGATGCCGACGCCGACGCGCGAGCGCTCCGGCGAGTGCTGCACCGCGTTCGCGACGAGATTGGAGACGGCTGCGACGAGCGTCAGGTCGTGGCCGCTGACGACGAGCCCACCCTTGGGCACGCGCGCCGCGATCTCGATGCCCTTCGACTCGGCGGACACGCGATTCTGCTCGATCGCGTTCTGCACGACGCGGTCGAGACGCACCGGCTCGCTCTGCGCGAGCGGGGCGAGGCCCTGGACGCGGGACAGCTCGATGATGTCGCGCGTCATGTCGGCGAGGCGACGGGACTCCTCGGTGAGCCGGTTCGCGAACTGGCGAACGCGATCCGGGTCGTCCGCCGCGAAGTCGATCGCCTCCGCGAGGAGGCTCACGGCACCGATCGGCGTCTTGAGCTCGTGACTGATGTTCGCCACGAAGTCGCGGCGCACCTCGTCGAGGCGCACCGACTCGGAGCGGTCTTCCGCCAGCACGAGGACGTAGCGCGCGCCGACGAGCGACGCGGTGATGCTGAGGTGGCGGACCGTCTCGCCGCGGACACCGCGGCGCAGCGCCAGCTCCCGCCGGATCGGCTCGCCCTCGGTGCGGACCTCGACCGCGATCTCCCGGATGTCCCGGTGGACGCCGCCGTCGAGGAGTCCCGCGTCCTCCGCCGCATCGGAGGCGGCGACGAGGGTGCCCGAGGGGTCGAGCAGCACGGCGGGCGACTCGAGCACGTCGATGACGGCGTCGATCCCGGAGGGCAGCGCGACCGACTGCGCCGCGACCGCGCGCCGGCCGGTACGGGCGGCGAGGACGAGGACCGTCGCCACGCCGGCGCCGACGACGATTCCCAGCGCCAGAGCGAGGGCGACGAGCCCGGCCGTCTCCATGATGATTAGATTAGGCGCGCCGGATCTGCGACGACCGGTCGTAAGCCGGTGGAGCGAGGAAGTTCACCGTCCGACCACCGGTTGTTCACTTTCGGCGATGAGGATTAGTCGGCCGGCGCCGGGTTGTTCATCCTGCCCGGATCCCGGAGTTCGGAGGTAGGACGTGCGCGAGGTATTCCAGCAGGAGCTGCGCGAGGTGCAGGAACGGCTCGTCGAGATCGCGACGCTCGTCTCCGACTCGATGGCTCGTGCGACGGGTGCGTTCAACGACTCCGACATCGCGCTCGCCGAGCAGGTCATCGCGGGCGACGCGATCATCGACGCCGCGGCGAAGACGCTCGACGAGCTCGCGATCGACATTCTGGCGCGCCAGCAGCCGGTCGCCCGCGACCTGCGCATCGTCGTCAGCGCGCTGCGCATCTCCGCCTCGCTCGAGCGCATGGGCGACATGACGGGCCACATCGCGCAGCTCGCGCGCTACCGCTTCCCCGAGAAGGTCGTGCCGAAGAGCCTACGACCGACGTTCCGCGAGCTGGGGCGCATCGACACCGAGATCGCGCGGAAACTCGTGTCGCTGCTGCAGACGCAGGACGTGTCGATCGCCGAGCAGATCCGCGACCTCGACGACGAGGTCGACGCGCTCCACCTCGCCGTCTTCGACCGCGTGCTCAGTGAAACCTGGAAGGGTGCCGCCGTCGACACGGTCGACGCGACGCTCGCGAGCCGCTACCACGAGCGCTTCGCCGACCACGCGGTCTCGATCGCGAAGAAGGTCCAGTACCTCTCGACGGGCGAGTGGGTCCCCGCCGACGAGTAGCGGCTACCGCTTGCCCTGGGCGGCGACCGCCGCGGCGCCGGCGGCAGCGGCCTCGGGGTCGAGGTAGTAGGACGGCTTCGTCGGTGTGAAGTCCTCGCCGAGCTCGTAGACGAGCGGGATGCCCGTCGGGATGTTGAGCGCCGCGATGTCCGCGTCCGCGATCCCGTCGAGGTGCTTGACGAGGGCGCGCAGCGAGTTGCCGTGCGCCGTCACGAGCACCGTGCGACCGGCCGCGAGGTCGGGCACGATGTCCGACTCCCAGTACGGCACGAGCCGGTCGATGACGAGCTTGAGGCTCTCGGTGCGCGGCAGGAGCGCGTCCGGGAGGTCCGCGTAGCGCTCGTCGCCGACCTGGCTGAACTCGTCGTCGTCGGCGATCGGCGGCGGCGGCACGTCGAAGCTGCGACGCCAGATCTGGAACTGCTCCTCGCCGTACTCGGCGAGCGTCTGCGCCTTGTCCTTGCCCTGCAGTGCGCCGTAGTGGCGCTCGTTGAGCCGCCAGTCGCGCTTGACGGGGATCCACGCGCGGTCGGCGGTCTCCAGCGCGAGGTTCGCCGTCTGGATCGCGCGGGTCAGCAGCGACGTGTAGAGGATGTCCGGCTTCAGCCCGGACTCCGCGAGCAGCTCGCCGGCCCTGCGGGCCTCGACGACACCGCGTTCTGAGAGTCGCACGTCGACCCAGCCGGTGAAGAGGTTCTTCTGGTTCCACTCGGAATTGCCGTGGCGCAGCAGGATCAGCGTGCTCATGCCTCCAGCGTAGTTTCCCGCCGAGGTGGCCCGCGCCGCGGGAGTACGCTCGACGCGTGCGGCTCGGAGTGCTCGACATCGGCTCGAACACCGTGAACCTCCTCGTCGTCGACGCCCATTCGGGCGGGCGGCCCGTGACATCGGTCTCGGACCGCAGTGTCGTGCGGCTCATGCGCTTCCTCCAGCCGGACGGCTCGATCAGCGCGGCGGGCGTCGCGGAGCTGGAGAACGCGATCCGCCGGGCCTGCGCGGTCGTCGCCGACCAGCACGTCGACGCGCTCGTGACGATCGCGACCTCGGCGCTGCGCGACGCGACGAACGGCGCCGAGCTCATCGCGCGGATCGAGGCGATCACCGGGGTGGGCCTGCAGGTGCTGTCGGGGCCGGAGGAGGCGCGCTTCACGTTCCTCGCGATCCGCCGCTGGTTCGGCTGGTCGGCGGGCGAGATCCTCATGATCGACATCGGCGGCGGCTCGCTCGAGATCGCGGCGGGACCCGACGAGGCGCCCGCGGTCGCGCTCTCGCTCCCCTTCGGCGCGGGGCGGCTGACCGTCTCGCACCTGCTCCCCGACGACCCGCCGCGGCCCGAGCGGCTCGCGGCGCTCGCGGAGTTCCTCGACGAGCACCTCGGCACCGCGCGCGACATGATGGCGGGGCGCCCCACGCCCGACCACGTCGTCGGCTCGTCCAAGACGGTGCGCTCGCTCGCGAAGCTCGCGGGCCACGCGGTCGCGGGATGGGCCGGCAACGAGCGGCTCGTGCTCTCGCGCGCGCGGCTCAAGGACTGGATCCCGCGGATGGCCGCGATGTCGGCGGAGGCGCGGCAGAACCTGCCCGGCATCACCCCCGAGCGCACCTATCAGATCGTCGGCGGCGCGCTCGTGCTCAGCGCGACGATGAAGGCGCTCGGCGTGAGCGAGCTCGAGGTCTCGCCGTGGGCGCTGCGGGAGGGCGTGCTGCTGCGCTACCTCGACACGTTCGAGTAGCACCCGCCTGGCGGTGCCGTATGCGCAATGCACCGCGAGGGACTGCGCACAAGGCACCGCCAGACGAGAATGGTGCGGTGGCGAAGCCCGTCGGACGTATCACCCGCGGGACGACCGGCACGAACCGGCTGCGACGCTTCGACCGGTGGATCGCCGCCCTGCCGGCCCTCCGGCGTTCTGATGATCCGCTCGTCGTCGACCTCGGCTACGGGGCGTCGGCGACGACGGTGATAGAACTCCATGACCGCCTCGCGCGGGTGCGTCCCGACGTCGAGGTCGTCGGCGTCGAGATCGATCCCGAGCGGGTCGCGACGGCCGAGCGGACGCTCCGCGAGCTGCCGGACCGCGGGTCGAGTGCGCCGCCGGAGCACCGCGGGTCGAGTGCGCGAGCCCCCTACCGCGGGCCGAGTGCGCCGCAGGCGAACCGCGGGTCGAGTGCGCCGCAGGCGCATATCGAGACCCCGCCCCGCCGCGTGAGCTTCCGGCTCGGCGGCTTCGAGGCGCCGACTCCCGACGGTCGCGTGCCCGCGATCATCCGCGCCGCGAACGTGCTGCGCCAGTACGACGAGGCCGAGGTGCCCGCGGCGTGGGACCGGATGCTCGCTCGCCTGCAGCCCGGGGGCGCGCTTGTCGAGGGGACGTGCTCCGAGAACGGCCGCGTCGGCGCATGGGTGACGCTCTCCCCGGAGCACGGCCCTCGCTCGCTGACCCTCGGGCTGCACCTGCCGTCGCTCGATACGCCGTCGATCGTCGCGGAGCGGCTGCCGAAAGCGCTCATCCACCGCAACGTGCCGGGCGAGCCGATCCACGCCTTCCTCTCCGACCTCGACCGGGCGTGGGCGAGCGCCGCACCGCTGTCGGTCTACGGTCCCACCCAGCGCTGGATCGCAACCGCGGACGCGGTGCGCGAGCGCTGGCCCGTCGTCGGAGGCCGCATCCGCTGGCGTCTCGGCGAGCTCACGGTCGCCTGGGACGCCGTCAGGCCCCAGCCCTGAGTGTGCACTTCTGCGGCCCGGATGCCGCATTTCTGCCCCGAAAGTGCAGAGTCGATGTCCTGGGAGCGGAGCAGACTGGGATGATGCAGCAGGACGGACATGTCGCTGACTCCCACGAGGTCATCCGCGTGATCGGCGCCCGGGAGAACAATCTGAAGGGCGTCGACGTCGAGATACCCAAGCGACGCCTGACGGTGTTCACGGGGGTGAGCGGCTCGGGCAAGTCCTCGCTCGTCTTCGGCACGATCGCGACCGAGTCGCAGCGCCTCATCAACGAGACGTATCCGACGTTCGTGCAGCAGTTCATGGGGCAGCTGGGCAGGCCCGACGTCGATGCGCTGGAAAACATCAGCCCCGCGATCATCGTCGACCAGGAGCGGATGGGGGCGAACGCCAGGTCGACGGTCGGCACGGCGACCGACGCGCACGCGATGTTGCGGGTCCTGTTCAGCCGCATCGGCGAGCCGCACGTCGGCTCCCCCCAGGCCTTCTCGTTCAACGTGCCGTCCGTCAAGGGCGCAGGCGCCGTGACCTTTGCGAAGGGCGGCAAGCAGGTGAAGGAGCGCCGCTCGTTCGAGATCACGGGCGGCATGTGCCCGCGCTGCGAGGGGCTCGGCGAGGCGAGTGAAATCGACCTCGACGAGCTCTTCGATCGGGAGAAGTCGCTCGCGGACGGGGCGATCACGATCCCCGGGTACAACGTCGACGGCTGGATGGTGCGCGGCTTCACGGAGTCCGGCCTCGTCGACCCCGACAAGCCCATCAAGGACTACACCGAGCAGGAGCTCGCCGACTTCCTCTACAAGGAGCCGACGAAGATCAAGATGCAGGGCATCAACGTGACCTACGAGGGACTCGTCCCCAAGATCACGAAGTCGATGCTGCAGAAGGACCGCGACTCGCTCCAGGCGCACATCCGCGCCTTCGTCGATCGCGCCGTCAAGTTCACGGCCTGCCCGGAGTGCGACGGCACCCGGCTCAACGAAGGCGCGCGCTCCTCGAAGATCCACGGCACGAGCATCGCCGACGCGGCCGCGATGCAGATCTCCGACCTCGCCGCCTGGCTCGAGACGGTCGACGATCCCGAGGTCGCGCCGCTCATCTCGAGCCTCCGCCAGACGATCGGCTCGTTCATCGAGATCGGGCTCGGCTACCTCTCGCTCGACCGCGCCTCGGGCACGCTCTCGGGCGGCGAGGCGCAGCGCACCAAGATGATCCGCCACCTCGGCTCGGCGCTCACCGACGTGACCTATGTCTTCGACGAGCCGACGGCGGGACTGCACCCGCACGACATCGAGCGGATGAACGGGCTGCTGCTCCGGCTGCGCGACAAGGGCAACACCGTGCTCGTCGTCGAGCACAAGCCCGAGGTCATCGAGATCGCCGACCACGTCATCGACCTCGGGCCCGGCGCCGGACGCGCGGGCGGGGAGATCACGTTCGTCGGCGACGTCGCGGGCCTGCGCGCCTCCGACACGGTGACGGGCCGCCACCTCGACCACCGGGCGCGCCTCAAGCCGACGACGCGCACGCCGGACGGCGCGATCGAGATCCGCGGCGCGACCCAGCACAACCTCAAGGACGTCGATGTCGACGTCCCGCTTGGCGTGCTCACCGTCGTGACCGGCGTCGCGGGCTCCGGCAAGTCGTCGCTCATCCACGGCAATGTGCCCGCGCACGGGGACGTCATCGTCGTCGACCAGTCGGCGATCAAGGGCTCGCGCCGCAGCAGCCCCGCGACGTACGCGGGACTGCTCGACGTCATCCGCAGCGCGTTCGCGAAAGCGAACGGGGTCAAGCCGGCGCTGTTCAGCGCGAACTCGGAGGGCGCCTGCGTCGCGTGCAAAGGGCTCGGCGTCATCATCACGAGCCTCGGCTTCACGCAGAGCGTCGAGACGCGCTGCGAGACGTGCGACGGGACCGGTTTCAGCGACGCGGTGCTCGAGTACGAGCTCGACGGGAAGAACATCCACGAGGTGCTGTCGATGTCGGCGGCCGAGGCGGCGGAGTTCTTCCCCAGGGGGCCAGCCCACACGACCCTGGCCCGGATGATCGATGTCGGGCTCGGGTACATCACGCTCGGTCAGGCGCTGGGCACGCTGTCAGGAGGAGAACGCCAGCGCCTCAAGCTCGCGATCTCGATGGCGAAGCAGGGCTCGGTCTACGTCCTCGACGAGCCGACGACCGGCCTGCACCTCGCCGACGTCGACAACCTGCTCGCGATGCTCGACCGCCTCGTCGACGCGGGCAACAGCGTCATCGTGATCGAGCACCACCAGGCGGTCATGGCGCACGCGGACTGGATCATCGACCTCGGCCCGGGCGCGGGTCACGACGGCGGCACGATCGTCTTCGAGGGCACACCCGCGGAGCTCGTCGCGCGCGGTGAGACGCTCACCGCGCGGCACCTGCGCGACTACATCGGCGCTTAGGGTCGCGGTGCCGGCGGGCAGGCGTCAGGCGCCGCCGGGCGGCTCGATGAGGAGCGCCGCGCGCTCGGCGAGGTAGGCGGCGAGGTCGGGCACGCCGGGATCCTGCGGATCGACGGGTCGCGCGTCGAACGCGACCGTCTCGCCCTCGCGGTACCCGCCGCGGCGCGCAGCGAGCGCGAGCTGGTGGTGCTCGGTGATCGAGGCGGCGACGACGCTGCGCCGACGGTCGGTGCCGGCGACGCGCACGACGCGGCCCGTGCGCAGCAGTTCCCCCTCGGGCGTCAACAGGAACTGTCCGAGCCGCCAGACGCGTCCGTGCGGCACCATCCGCGGCGATCGCGGAATGAAGCCGAGCGCCCGCGACGCGGGCAAGTAGTCCGCGAGCGCCTCGTCGCGCGCCCCGGCGGCGGCGAGGCGCTGCGCGAGCTCCGCTAGAAGTCCCAGTCCTCGTCCTCGGTGTTGACGGCCTTGCCGATGACGTAGCTCGAGCCGCTGCCGGAGAAGAAGTCGTGGTTCTCGTCGGCGTTCGGGGAGAGCGCGGAGAGGATGGCCGGGTTCACGTCCGTCACGGTCTTCGGGAACATCGGCTCGTAGCCGAGGTTCATGAGCGCCTTGTTCGCGTTGTAATGGAGGAACTTCTTGACATCCTCGGTGAGCCCGACCTCGTCGTAGAGGTCGGCCGTGTACTGCACCTCGTTGTCGTAGAGCTCGTACAGCAGCGAGAACGTGTAGTCCTTGATCTCGTCCTTCGCGGCATCGTCGAGGAGCTCGACGCCCTTCTGGAACTTGTAGCCGATGTAGTACCCGTGCACCGCCTCGTCGCGGATGATGAGGCGAATGAGGTCGGCCGTGTTGGTCAGCTTCGCCCGGGAGCTCCAGTACATCGGCAGGTAGAAGCCGCTGTAGAAGAGGAAGGACTCCAGCAGCGTCGAGGCGACCTTCCGCTTGAGGGGCTCATCGCCGCGGTAGTACTCCATGATGATCGAGGCCTTCTTCTGAAGGTTCTCGTTCTCCACCGACCAGCGGAAGGCGTCGTCGATCTCGGCCGTCGACGCGAGCGTCGAGAAGATCGACGAGTACGACTTCGCGTGGACCGACTCCATGAACGCGATGTTGGTGTACACCGCCTCCTCGTGCGGCGTGATCGCGTCGGGGATGAGCGCGACCGCGCCGACGGTGCCCTGGACGGTGTCCAGGAGCGTCAGGCCCGTGAAGACGCGCATCGTCAGGAGCTGCTCCGCGGGGGTGAGGGTCGCCCACGACTGGATGTCGTTGGACAGCGGCACCTTCTCCGGCAGCCAGAAGTTGCCGGTCAGGCGGTTCCACACCTCGAGGTCCTTCTCGTCCTGGATGCGGTTCCAGTTGATCGCCTGCACCTCGGTGAGGAGCTTCACTGCTTCAGTCATCGTCGTTCTTTCTATTGGTCTCGATACGCGCTGCGCGCTGCTCGACCCGCGGGTGCGGGGTCAGAGCATGCAGGAGACGCACTCGGACATGTCGGTGCCCTCGAGCGCGAGCTGGCGCAGCCGGATGTAGTAGATCGTCTTGATGCCCTTCTTCCAGGCGTAGATCTGCGCGCGGTTGATGTCGCGCGTCGTCGCCGTGTCCTTGAAGAAGAGCGTCAGCGAGAGGCCCTGGTCGACGTGCTCGGTCGCGGCCGCGTAGACGTCGATGATCTTCTCGTAGCCGATCTCGTACGCGTCCTCGTAGTACTCGAGGTTGTCGTTCGTCATGAAGGGCGCCGGGTAGTAGACCCGCCCGAGCTTGCCCTCCTTGCGGATCTCGATCTTCGACGCGATCGGGTGGATCGACGACGTCGAGTTGTTGATGTAGGAGATCGAGCCGGTCGGCGGCACCGCCTGGAGGTTCTGGTTGTAGATGCCGTCCCGCATGACCGCCTCGCGCAGCTGCGCCCAGTCGTCCCGGGTGGGCAGCTCGATGCCGGCCTTCGCGAAGAGCTCCTTCGCCTTCTCCGTCGTCGGGAGCCAGTCGCGCGTGACGTACTTGTCGAAGAACGAGCCGTCCGCGTACGTCGACCGCTCGAAGCCGTCGAAGGTCGCGCCGCGCTCGATCGCGAGCTTGTTCGACGCCTTGAGCGCGTAGTGCAGCACGGCCGCGAAGTACGCCGAGGTGAAGTCGATCGACTCCTCGGAGCCGTAGTGGACGTGCTCGCGCGCGAGATAGCCGTGCAGGTTCATCTGCCCGAGGCCGATCGCGTGCGACTTGTCGTTGCCGACCTCGACGCTGCGGACCGCCGAGATGTGCGACTGCTCCGACACCGCGTTCAGTCCCCGGATCGCGACCTCGACGGTGCGCTCGAGGTTGCCGCCGTCCATCGCGAGCGCGATGTTCATCGAGCCGAGGTTGCAGGAGATGTCCTTGCCGATCTCCTTGTAGCCGAGGTCCTCGGTGTAGGTCGTCGGGGTGTTGACCTGGAGGATCTCGGAGCACAGGTTCGACATGTTGATCCGGCCGTCGATCGGGTTCGCCTTGTTGACGGTGTCCTCGAACACCATGTACGGGTAGCCCGACTCGAACTGGATCTCGGCGAGCGTCTGGAAGAACTTCCGGGCGCTCAGCTTCGTCTTCTTGATGCGCGGGTCGTCGACCATCTCCTGGTACTTCTCGGAGACCGAGATGTCGCCGAACGGCACCCCGTAGACGCGCTCGACGTCGTAGGGGGAGAAGAGGTACATGTCCTCGTTGTTCTTCGCGAGCTCGAATGTCACGTCAGGGATCACGACGCCGAGCGAGAGCGTCTTGATGCGGATCTTCTCGTCCGCGTTCTCCCGCTTGGTGTCGAGGAACTTCATGATGTCGGGGTGGTGCGCGTGGAGGTACACGGCGCCGGCGCCCTGGCGGGCCCCGAGCTGGTTCGCGTAGGAGAAGGAGTCTTCCAGCAGCTTCATGACGGGGATGACTCCGGAAGACTGCCCCTCGATCTGCTTGATCGGCGCGCCCGACTCGCGGATGTTGGACAGCAGCAGCGCGACGCCGCCGCCGCGCTTGGACAGCTGGAGCGAGGAGTTGATGCCGCGAGCGATCGACTCCATGTTGTCCTCGACGCGCAGCAGGAAGCAGGAGACGAGCTCGCCGCGCTGCGCCTTGCCGGCGTTGAGGAACGTCGGGGTGGCGGGCTGGAACCGGCCCGAGATGATCTCGTCGACCATCTCCATCGCGACCTGCTCGTCGCCGTCGGCGAGCGCGAGCGCGGTCATGACGACACGGTCCTCGAAGCGCTCGAGGTAGCGCGAGCCGTCGAAGGTCTTGAGCGTGTAGGACGTGTAGTACTTGAAGGCCCCGAGGAAGGTCGGGAAGCGGAACTTCTTCGAGTACGCAAACGCGTCGAGGCGCGTGACGAAGTCGAAGGAGTACTTGTCGAGCACCGCCTGCTCGTAATAGCCCTTCTCGACGAGGTAGTCGAGCTTCTCGCGCAGCGAGTGGAAGAAGACCGTGTTCTGGTTGACGTGCTGGAGGAAGTACTCCCGCGCCGCCTCGCGATCCTTGTCGAACTGGATCTTCCCGTCGGGACCGTAGAGGTTCAGCATCGCGTTGAGCGAGTGATAGTCCATCGCGGGGCGGGGGACCTCGATCACCGCGCTGTTCAGTGCCGTGCCAAGAACAGATGTCATTGCCAGAACCGCTCCAATCCTTCCGCGACGGCTTCCACGTCGTCCTGCGTTCCGAAGACTTCGAATCGATAGAGGCAGGGCACCCCGGTCTTCGCGGCGATGATGTCGCCGGCGAGCCCGAATGCCTTGCCGAAGTTGGTGTTGCCGCCGACCACCACGCCCCGGATCAGCGCCCGGTTGTCCGGGTCGTTGAGGAACTTGATGACCTGCTTGGGTACTGCGCCCGGTCCGTCGCCCGCGCCGTAGGTCGGGAGGACCAGGACGTAGGGCCGGGTGGCCTTGAGGGGCCGTTCGTTGCTGTGGAGGGGGATCTCGCCCGCGGGCCCCTCGCTCCGATACGCCTGGAGCTTCTTGACGAAGCGCTTGGTGTTGCCGGAGACGGAGGAGAAGTAGATGAGATCAGCCGCAGTGGTGATCGCACCGAGTTGCGGCTCGGCGATCGCTGTCGACATGTCCCATCACTTCCTCAGGAGGCGAGCTTGGTGGCGAGCTCGTCGATCTTGTCGGGGCGGAAGCCCGACCAGTGCTCGTCGTCGGCGATGACGACGGGCGCCTGCAGGTAGCCGAGGTCCTTGACGGCCTGGAGGGCCTTGTCGTCGACGGAGACGTCGAAGATCTCGAACTCGATGCCCTTCGCGTTGAGGGCGCGATAGGTCGCGGTGCACTGAACACACGACGGCTTCGTGTAGACGGTGACGGTCATTTGCCAGCCTCCTGTCGGCCTTCTTGACTAGGGGCTCTGATACTACATCTGGGGTCCGACATCGCTCAGAGGCACAACATGCTGTGGTTGTGAGTAATACAACGCGGAACTACACAGCTGTCATTCCCGGCGCCCGCCACCCCCCTGCGATCAGCCATTTTCCGGTGTCCGCACAGCATTCCGTTATGGACAGACCTGTGGACAAGATGTCGAAACGACTTTCGGCGCGGCGTGTCGCCCGGCGTGTCGGCGCGGGCCTCAGGACCGGCCCAGGCGCAACGCCCAGCCGCCCGCCCAGCGCCCGCCCGGCTCGAGCCGCACGAGCCCCTCGCCCGAGCGCAGCGCATCCGGCGGGGCCGTCATCGGCTCGAGCGCGACCGCGAGCCGCGAAGACCCGTCGGCCGCGGGGAACGCGGTCGGCGTGAAGACCTGCAGATAGCGCCACGCGAGGTCCTGGTGGAGCGCGAGCCGCAGCCCCGACGCGGGGTCCTCCAGGCGCGCCACCTCGCCGCCCGGCCGGTGCCGGACACCGCCGAACGCCGTGTCGAGCCGCCCCGCGACATCGCCGACGCGCACCCCCGCGCGCAGGTCGTAGACGGTGTCATCCACCGGGCGCTCCCCGATCGGCAGCAGCCGCGCATCCGTCTCGAAGCGCGTCGACGCGTGCACCGTGAGCCGCAGGTCCTCGACCGGCGCATCCCCGATGCGCAGGAACGGGTGCGCGCCGAGCGCGTACGGCGTCGCGAACGACGAGAGGTTGACCGCGCCGTGCCGCACGCGCAGGCCATCGGGGAGCGCCCGATACTCCACCCAGGTGTCCACGAGCGCGGGCCAGCCCGGCTGCGGCGGGATGACGGCGCCGAGCAGCACCGAGTCCTCCGTGCGCTCGCGGACCTCGTAGTCGGCGTAGCGCAGGAGCCCGTGAATCGCGTTCTGCCGATCCGGCTCCGTGATGACGAGCTGCTGCTCCTCGCCGTCGAGCACCCAGCGCCCGTCGCCGACGCGGTTCGGCCAGGGCGACAGCACGATGCCGCTCGCGAATCGCGGGGCCGCGGCCGCGGGCGTCGGCTCGCTTGCCGCGACGCCGTCGATCACGAGCGAGCGCAGCACGGCGGCGACCGTCCCGATGACCGCGCGCGTCCTGCCCGCGGCGATCTCGATCGGACGACCGGTCGGCAGGATCACGGCACGAGCCTATCCGCGGCCGGCGACGCGCCGACCGGCGTCTGCCATACTCGTCGGACCACTCACAACGGATCGTCCGGCACGTACCTGCCGGTGAATGGAGCAGATGACCCATGGCTACTGTCACCTTCGACAAGGCCTCCCGGATCTATCCCGGGACCCCCCGCCCAGCGGTCGACGCGATCGACCTCGAGATCGCCGACGGCGAGTTCCTCGTCCTCGTCGGGCCATCCGGCTGCGGCAAGTCGACGACGCTGCGCATGCTCGCCGGCCTCGAAGAGGTCGACAGCGGACGCATCCTCATCGGGGACAACGACGTCACCGACGTCCCGCCGAAGGACCGGGACATCGCGATGGTGTTCCAGAACTATGCGCTCTACCCGCACATGACCGTCGCCGAGAACATGGGCTTCGCGTTGAAGATCGCGGGCGTCGGCAAGGACGAGCGCGCCGCCCGCGTCCTCGAGGCCGCGAAGCTCCTCGACCTCGAGCCCTACCTCGACCGCAAGCCCAAGGCGCTCTCCGGCGGCCAGCGCCAGCGGGTCGCCATGGGCCGGGCCATCGTGCGCAACCCCCAGGTCTTCCTCATGGACGAGCCGCTGTCCAACCTCGACGCGAAGCTGCGCGTGCAGACCCGCACGCAGATCGCGCAGCTGCAGCG
>DATMGN010000006.1:0-19000 GCA_035555435.1 Microbacteriaceae bacterium
GATGGTCGCGCCGAGCGAGGGGTCGATCGTCGGCAAGCACGGTCACGAGCAGCCCGTCGACGTACGCGCGGGCGACGCGCGCGCGGATGACTTCGACGCGCTCGTCCTCCCGGGCGGCGTCGTGAACGCCGACCATCTGCGCCTCGACGACGCGTCGATCGCGTTCGCGCGAGCCTTCTTCGAGCAGCACAAGCCGGTCTCGGTCATCTGCCATGGCGCGTGGATTCTCATCGAGGCCGGCGTCGTCGACGGGCGGACGCTGACCAGCTACCCGAGCCTTCGGACGGACCTGCAGAACGCCGGTGCGACCTGGGTCGACGAGGAGGTCGTCGTCGACCAGGGCCTGGTGTCGAGCCGGACACCGGACGACCTGCCCGCCTTCACGGCGAAGACGGTCGAGGAGATCGCCGAGGGCCCGCACGCGGGTCAGACCGTGTAGGCGGCCCGGCGCGGAAGACCGCAACGCGACTCGTCATTACGACGATCACGGCGGCGGGATAGAACGCGGCCGAGCGAGAGTTTTGAACCGGAGACCCCTTGGAGGATTTCTCGGGGTCTCGCCTTGCCTCGCTTGGCCTCGGAATCCGCCGGGATTCCTAGTCTGATCAGGGATTCCAGGCTGACGCCGTGGGGCTAGTGTAGCGGCTCCGCTCGGATGGGATCGACTGATCTCGGGGAGTAAGTGCCGGGTTTGTGGTGAGGGATCAAATCGCGGCGACCGCCGCACGCTACCGGGCGGGCAGCTTCTCGACGGCATCACGGAGATCGTCAACGAACTCCGCACGCGTGTTCCCCAGAGGGAAGGGGATACCCCGCTCATGCAGGACGGGTAGACCCGCTGCGCGTAGCGGCCGATCGAGCAGAGCGAAGATATCCTTCTTGATGACCACCACTCCTTCGGGGACGAGCTCCTTCCCCCGCGCCACGCAGCCAGCCACGTTCTGGGTTTGTGCTTGCCGCCTGGCCGCACCGTCCAGTCCGTTGATCGGGTAGGGCACGAGGTCGATGAGATAGACGCCGTCGTCCTTGAGTCGAGCGAGCAGGTCTGTCTTCTCAGTGCGAACCAGATCGTCTTTCGTCACGTCGTAGAGCGCCAGCACGACGCTGCGAAACAGATTGTCGATGGTCAGTCGGTCGGCATAGAAGAAGCGTCGGCGCGACGGGTCACCTCGGTCATCGGGGGCGCTCTCGGCGATGAGCAGGAGCCGCACCTTCTCGGGCTTCCACTTTTCACGGAGCTGGGCGTACCACGGTTCCTCGTCCATCACGGCTGACCCTGATTGTGCAATGCGGTATTCGGTGCGGGAACTTTGTCCACGACGCCTACAGGTACTCGATGACGGCAACCACGCGGATGACGCTATTGAACTCATCGCCACCGGCGACGGTCGAAATCAACACGATGCGATGGCGCGCCCTGGTGGAGAGTTCCTGCTCGAGCGCCTCCTTGATCGAAGACTTCATGAAACCGTCGAGACGCAGCTCCACGATCTCCTGCGCGGCGGTCAACCCCTGGACCACGCTGTCCCCCTAACGTCGTCGGACCCTCTGATCGCCACGATACGGGCAGCCCCAGACATATGCCCGAGCAGGTTCAAGTCGCGCTCCGGAACCGCGCCGCAAGGATCGAAACCGTAGCCTCGACGTCGATCGCTCCGGCCGATGCGCTCAACTTGGCGACGAGCTTCTTCGGCCAGAGCACCTCGATCCCGCGCATCCTGAATGAGCCGCCGATCAACGGCCAGTCCGCCTCGACGAAGCATAAGACTCCCGTCACGGGAATGACGCCTGCCGCTGAGCGGACCTGTTCGACCTGCCATTCGACGCCCTCGACCAGCTTGCTCTTGTCGCGGCCTCCGACCGCGAGCTTCTCGACTCGCGGGCGAAAGAGTCCGCCCTCGAAGTGCAGCTCCGGTCTGCCCTTGTACCGCTTCGAGTCGACGACCCAGATCCCGCCCGGAGTGACGACGAGGTGGTCAATGTTCGCGCGGGTGCTTGGAATCCGGCGGTCGTGCAGCACACGAATCGTGGGTGAGGCGATGCGATCGAGGGCAGCACCGACTCGTTCCTCCCCTACCGCGCCGCTGCTCCAGGCGCGGGTGCTCTGGCGTTCGTCGGAAAGCGCAACAGCGATGCCGCCGAATCGACCCCAGCGCTGACGGATACGTTGCTCGTCCTTGGCTCGGCGGCGCTCGTACTCACGGCGGGCCGAGCTGCCAGCAGTGCCATGCTCCTCGTTCATTACCTCTCCGCCGACTCCGGTTCCGCAGGAAAGTCCTACGAACCAATTGCGTAGGCTGGATTCTCGCCCGGCCTCCGCTCGAATGACTACTGCTCAAAAGCAAGCAAGGTCTTGCGCAACTGCTTCGCTATGCTCCACCTAGCCAGAAGCAAGGAGCATGCATGAGCGACGGCGCAGGAGACCCGGCTAAGGCAGCGGCCGGCTCAAAGGCCAAAGTCGGCGCCTCCGCTCTGGCGAAGTTCCCGCGCCACACAGTTGAGCAGGCTCTCCGCATACCCGAGGCGATCCTGCAGCAGAATGCCGGTAACCCCGCGACGCCTGCGGAGGCCGTTGTTTACTCGGGTGGAACCAAGGTCTCCGGGCGGTGGAATGTCGAGATCAGTTCTGCCAAGAAGTACGGCTTTCTCAAGGCCGATGGCACAAAACTCGTCGTCGAAGAGCGTGCTCGTAAGGCCATCTCGCCCCAGAGCGAGAGTGATAGGCGTGATGCACTACGAGATGCTGTTCTCTCCGCTCCAGACCTGGCCGAGGTCTATAAGTACTACAGGGGCGAGGCACTGCCGGATGAGCCTTTCCTAGTCAACGCGTTGACCGATCGATTCGGAATACCGGCGGACCAGGTGCCTGAGTTCCTCGACATCTTCATGAAGTCGCTGCGATCAGCCGGTCTTCTTGACGAGAGCGGCTCACAGACCCGGCTCCTCGACGCCGGACGCGAAACGTCGTCTGGTGCTCCGGCGCCTCCAGGCAAGAAGTCAGTCAAGTCAGCAGCAACCGGTACGACATGTTTTGTTATGCAGCCATTCGCTGCACCTCTCGGTGGTTACTACGACCTCATCTTCCGTCCCGCTATCGAACAGGCGGGCCTCACGGCGGTGCGAGCAGATGCAGAGATCTTCGGCACCGGAAAGATCATCGACCAGATCTGGCGCGGGATTCAGGATGCCGAGATTCTTCTGGCCGAACTGACAACGAAGAATCCAAACGTGTTCTATGAGCTCGGACTGGCCCACGCAATCGAAAAGCCCGTCATCCTCATCTCATCCAACGAAGACGATGTGCCATTCGACCTTCGGCACATTCGCGTCATCCTCTACGACCGATCCGACCCCTTTTGGGGACAGAAGCTCATCGACAACATCGCAGACAAGATCACGTCGGCACGCGAGCGTCCTGAGGAAGCAATCTTCAAGCTTCCCGAGCGACAGTAAGTTCCCGTCGCTTCTGAGACGAATGCGCGCCCTGGGGAGTTGACATCTAGCTACAGCAAGACGCGGAACTCAGTGACGCACCCGCGCACCGCATCGAGTTCGGGCAGCTCGCCATAGATGAGCCCGGCTACAGTCCGGTAACCCTCAGCAATCGCGGTCGCGACTTCTCCGTTGACCGAGAAGGCTGGGCTCTCTGCGTACCCGCCGTCCGGCCTCGCCACCGAGGTGAAGCCTGCGGCGCGGCTGTGCTCGTCGATGTCGGCGGCGAGTGCTGCGATGCCGTCTCGCCCGAGCGAAGCGAGCGCCTGCCGCGTCCCCTCGTCGCCGAGCAGCTGGTGTATGTCGTAGAGGTGCCGCCCGGCCAGGCGGAGCCGGGCGAGATCCCCGGTGGTAGCCATTGCGTGGAGGCCTGCGAGCTTCTCCAACAGGGTGCGCTCGGGGGCGAGGGTAAGTACGTCGAAGGGCTCGAACTCCTCCCATTCGTCCTCGGCATCGCCGAGGACTCCGATCGCGTGGTCGGCGACCATGGACCGATACGGGTGGAGCGCCGCCGGCTGAGTGCCGCCGCGGCTGCCGAGCTCAAGCAGCACGCCTTCCTTCAGCAGACCACTCGAATGCTCGGTCGGATACCGATAGGTCGTGTACCGCTTCACGCCGGTCTCAGACGAGCTGACCTCACCCGCGATTCCCAGATGCGCGGAGACTTCAGCATCGACCTGCTTGAGGATCGTGTGCCTCGCGTTCTTGGCCACCCCGTCGGGGAACACCGCGAGCAGATCGATGTCCTCCGAGAAGCGATCCACGAGCCGGTACACCCGGCTCAGGCTGGTGCCGCCCTTGAACAGGAACTCGACCTGCTCCGTGCCTCCGTCAGCCAGCGGCGCTTCGCGCGCGCGGCTGGCGACGCGGAGCACCTCGGTGGCCCAGAAGTCCTTCTCGACGTAGGCCTCGACCACGCCCGTTGCCTCGGCCGTCCGTGCGACCAGCGCAGCCAGCGCATCCGAGTCAGACCGCAGCCGTTCAGCCATGAGAATCCGGCCCCAGGCCATCGAGCAACCGTGCGAAATGCTCCCTGGCCGCAACGCTCGACTCCCCCGGCACGGCCGCCTTCAGCACGTCCAGCCGGATCGAGCCCTCGCGGGCTGCCTGCCGGACCCGGTCGACCAGCACATCCCATCCCGCCTCAACCAGTAGCTCGGGCTCACGCAGCAGCTCGAGCAGTGCGATCTCGAGGCTGTTCAGCTCCAGCCGCGCCGGGTTCCGGCGGCTGCTCTGCTTGATCCCTGGAATCGGGTCGCTTGGGAACAGCGCCGCCAGGTGCAGGACCGGCGGCACCTGCGTCGTGACGCCCCAAACCCGCGCTGCTGAGTATCCAGTCGGCCCGACGCCGCGGTCGCCGAGCACCTCGCGTGCGACCTCCTCGGCACGCGGCTTGGTCATCCCGTACCGGGTCGGGACGCCCCGGTAGTACAGGCCCCGGCGCACGGGCACCAGCACTCCCGTCTTCGCCGCTCGGGATGCCGCTTTCCGCGCGGCCACTGGACCACCTGGCAGGGCGTCGACGCGCACGAACGACCGGGCGGGGGTCGCTCGGATCGTCGCAGCAGCGGTCATCGTCATGTCACGAAATCATACCTGAAACGTGACATTTGCAACAGGGTGCGTGGAAAACCGACATGACGACGGAAAACCGCGCCCGCGCCGAACACAAAAGGCGCCCTCGAACCGCTGATCCGAACCTGAACCGGAGACCGCTTTCGGGGCCGCCTCCCAGCCGCAGCTTCTACGCACTTCGCACACGCTGGCCGGAGCCGCGCAGTGAAGCGAATGAGCTCCCTGGCTAATGGACGTGAACATGCTCGATCGAGTGACTCTCCCCTGGAATCACGGGGAACTCTCCGGCCTCACAGAATCTGGGAGGCCGGAGCAGAGATCGTCGGGGTGCCAGATTCTGGCAGCCCGACGAGTCACCCGGATCTCCACGGCTGTCCAGTTTCTCGACGGCCGCCTCGCCTGAACCCCGGCCTCGCAGAATCTGCGAGGCCGGCCCGCTCCTGACACCTGAGCGGCCCGCGTCCGAGAACCGTACACATCCGCATCGAGAGCGTGCGGCATCCGCGCCGGTGGCGCAAGCCACTCCGGGCATTGCGCAACCGGCGCGGCCACCGCGCAGAGCAGGGAGCGGTTGCAACCCCTGGAGCAGCGATGACGCGACCGACCACACGCAGGGTTGCAGCCAGCACGACGCGACCAGCGCCGGCGCGCGCACACACGTTGCATGCTCGCGACACAGACTCAAGAACTGCGCGGTCCGCGATCGCTCGTTTCGTCGCCATGCCATGTTCAGCCACCTCCCTCAACAGACAGGTGCATCCGCTGTTCCAGCGATCACAAACTCATGCTCGGACCAGCGCCACTTCTCCTGTTCGGCATCCGCTCTGAGATGCCCCACACCTCTTGCAGTTGCGGATGTAACGGCTGTTACAGGGCAGGCCGCTTCCTCCGCGGCATACCTCGAACGACCGCGTCGATAGCCGCCGCCACGGCCTCGGGATTTTCGTGCTCCCAGTAGCGAAGGACCACCCAACCCGAGGATTCGAGTTGTGCAGTCGTCTCGCGATCGCGCTCTATGTTCCGCGCGAGCTTCGGGCCCCAATAGCTGGCGTTAGTCTTTGGCTGCGTCGCGTGCATAGGACAGCCGTGCCAGAAGCAGCCGTCGATGAAGACCGCGATGCGCCGACGCGTGAACACGATGTCCGCTCGCCGCCGGCCGCCCAATGGGGAGAAGTCGACGCGGTAACGAGGACCCGCTGAGTGAAGTCGACGGCGTACAGCCAGCTCCGGAGAGGGGTCACGTCGCTTGTTGGCCCGCATCACGCCGCGAGCGGCTTCGCTCGATGCCCAGGGCGTGTAGGGCATCGCTATAGGGGACCGAAAGTCTCGTCGAGAATGGCCTTGAACGCCTTTGCCGCCGTGTAGTCGAAGTGCACGCTCTGCGTCGGTGAGGCGCCCGGCTTCGGACCACCCTCTGCGTAGTTGTAGAGGTAGAGATAGATCGTCCCGTCGTCCCCAAGCACCTTTTGCACGTAGCCGTCGACCTCGGACTGTGGCGCCTTGACCTCGCGGTCACCGGCCACGAACCTCCGTATTCTCGCCATGCCAACACCGTAGCCCGGATGGTCAGATGCGCGAGTTCGAGCCATGATCCCAGGCGATGTCCCCGCCTGTCAGTAGGCTGAGCGAAGCACAGAGCAGGGGTGACGAATGGTCGAGGACGAGGCTTCTTTCCGCTTCATTGACCTGTTCGCCGGCCTCGGCGGGTTCCATGTCGCGCTGCAACAGCTCGGCGGTCAAGGAGTCTTCGCTGCCGAGTGGGAACCGACGCTCAACAAGCTCTACTCCGAGAACTTCCCTGGCACCGTGATGTGGTCCGATGTGAATGCGCTCGACGGCGCGGAGATCATCAGCGAGCAAGTGCCCGAGCATGACGTCCTAACGGCGGGCTTTCCATGTCAGCCGTTCTCGAAGGCCGGAGAGCAGCTTGGTTTTGCGCACACGCTGCAGGGCCAGCTCTTCTTCAAGGTGCTGGACATCCTGAAGGAGAAGCAGCCCCGTCGCTTCGTCCTGGAGAACGTCCCGAACATCTTGCGCCACAAGAACGGCGAGACGCTACGGACGATCCTCGCTGAACTTGCGGAGGCCGGCTACACCGTTGATTGGCGGCAATACTCCCCGCATCAGTTCGGCGTTCCTCAGATCCGAGAGCGGGCCTATTTCGTGGGGTCACTCGACGGTCTTGATGATTTCGAATGGCCTGAGCCGAGGCCCGCGACCACCGATATCCGCACTGTGCTCGATGAATCGGCGAGGCCGGGGCGCGTCATCCACACGCAGACCCTCCGGGCAATCGACATGTGGGACGATTTTCTTCGACGGTCGCCCGAAGACGTAAAACTCCCGTCATTCCCCATCTGGTCGATGGAGTTCGGCGCTACCTATCCCTTCGATGATGAAGGGACACCGCCCGCGATCTGGGAGGAGAAGGGGCCGCGCGACCTCGACGCCTACCAAGGCAGCTTTGGGCAGGCGCTTCAGGGGCTCACCCGTGCGCAGCAATATGATCTGATGCCTAGCTACGCCCGGCGTTCCGAGGACTTCTCGTTCCCCGATTGGAAACAGGCATTCATCCGTCAGAACCGCCAGTTCTTCTGGTCGAATCGCTCGTGGCTGATCCCATGGATGAATACCTGGCGGCCGTGGGAGTTTCCACAGAGCCTCCAGAAATTCGAATGGAACGTCCAGGGCGGCAACCGTCGGATCGACGACTACGTCCTTCAAGTTCGAGCTTCAGGGATTAGGGTCAAGCGAACGACAACTGCACCCAGCCTCATCGCAATGACGCACACGCAGGTACCAATCTTAGGCAAGAACATCGTGGGCACCCGTCGGTACATGACACCACGCGAATGCGCTGCCCTTCAAAGTCTCGACGGTGTAATCCTTCCTGAGAGCGATCTTGCCGCCTACAAAGCGTTAGGCAACGCAGTCAACGCAAGCGTGGTGCGAGCTATTGCGGAACCACTGCTTCGCAATCTCACGTCCGACGTAGAACGCGCCGCCAGCCAGCATGAGGCAGTTGCATGACTTCCGCCGAGTCCTCCTCCGCCGTTAACGTCAGTTGTCCGGTCTAGCGTGAGAAACGCTAAGAAGTGCGGGGAGACTGGCCGTGAGTTCAGAGTACGAGCGCGTGAGCGATGCGGTCGCCGATGCCATGTTCGGCTCGGCCATGGCCGGGCGACCCGTCTATACGCTGCCGGACCCCGAGATTCTCCGCAGCATTCTTGAGGCAGCCGAGGTTGATGGAGTTGACGCCGAGGCACTCGCGCAAGTTGTCAGGTCTTCGCTGCAAATCGACGAAACCGGCGTAGCGCCGTTTCGCTGGCAAGCCGAGGCTACGCGACAGCATCAACGGCAACCCCTCGAAGTTCCCCCGGCGTTGCCTCTGCTGGTGCTGCTGACCCTCGCCGCTGAGCAAATGCAGGCCGATGAAGACCTGGCCGCGCACAACTACTACTCGCGGTTGCATCGTCTCCTGAAGGTGCCTACCGCCAGCTACCAGCGCGTCGAGAACAACTATCGACAGACCGCGGACCTGCTCTGGGGGTCGCTGAACTCCTGGCTCGAAGCCTGGGAGGGCGAGCGAGGAATCCCAACCGCCTATGCGGTGGGCGGCCATGCCTACATCGGGTTGCCGATGTCGCAGGCTGTGGTCCGCCAGCATGACCGGGCTGGTCTGCACGAGTTCTTCGCCATGGAGGGGATGACGCCCGGACTGCGCATCGCTCCCGACGACATGGGACTCGCGATGAAGCCCTATGCCACTGCTACCCCAAGTCACCCGCTGAGCTCGCATATTGCCCGCCTCTGGCGTGACGATTCCGCCCGTGAGCGCATCATCGACGCCGCTTGCCTCGAACTCGAAGCCTGGGACGGCTCAGGAATCGAGGCCATCGCGGCCAGTCGCCAGGTGGCCACGACGCGACTCCTTGCGTTTCTACGGACGTTCCCACGCAAGACCATCGAGTTCAACTTGATGCTCCCCTACCGCTCCGAAGGGTCAGAAATCGCACGTTTCCAGTTGCCGGACGGCGAGGTAGTGGTGCCGACAATAGCCGGCCCTGGGGGCTCGACTCGGCTGTCCGGCGTAGGCAGTGTAAGTACTGCGTCACTGGTCGATGAGCAACTCGATGGTGAGTTTGGCGACGATGGCAGTCGACCATTCGGGCGCCGCCCGAAGCGGGTCACCCCGCTGCGCTGGGACGATCTTCAAGGCGCGTTTGTCGAGGTGGAGCGCATCTCGCTCGGCGAGGACAGCATCGTCCTCGCGCGGGCCGATGCCCGTCGGCTCGTCGAGGGATACCTTGCGGCACACGCGAGACCTGGATGGATTGAGCTTGCCGAGGTTCCCGGAGCGCCAGACGGTTGGCTCGTCTACCAGCACGTGCAAGTCGTCTCTGCGCCCGCCGGACAGGTACATTTCGACCTGCTTCCCCTTGCTCCCCGAACCCGGACCAGCCTTAGCCTCAGAGGCGGATTTGCCCTCCCTGGCCTGCTTCGGAAGTGGTCGGTGCTTGAGCCGCCTGAGGCCGTCGCGCTCGCTGCGGGCGCGGTCAAGGTTGAGGTCATGGTCTTCCGAGGAACACGCATCGATCCGGACGCACTCGTAGTGGCGGAGTCCCAAGAGGGAGAGCTTGTCGTTCTGCCGCTCGCTGATCACGCACTCACCGACGGAGAGTACGTCGTAGCCATGTTCGTCGATGGGGCCAGCAAAGCTGCATCGACCGCGCTGCTCCGACTCCGGTCGGCGAACACGCCGCAGTTCAAGGTCGAGGACGTGGACATCCGCCTCGTCTATTCGCCTGACTCATCGCCACTCTGGCCTTTCAGCGCTGGCCCGGCAGAATGGCGACGCTTCGTCAATGGAGCGCGAACTGAGAACCTCGAAGCTGCCGATGGCTCCAACCTGGTCCAGATGCGCGAGTTCGTCCCGAGAAAGCGCGTGACCCGTGCAGCTGCGCAGCCGGATGTTCGGATCGGTGTCCCTATGGATAGCGAATCCTGCCTGCTGACCGGTAAGCATCGAATCCGGTATCCAACCATTCATCCGGGTCAACGTGCACCGCGGACGATCGAGGGCGAGTGTGAGACCTGCGGTGTGATCAAGCGCGCAGCAGGAACACCCTGGGCAGCAAAGAAGAAGGACAAACCGAGTGGCACGGTCGCGACCCCAGTGGAAATTCCTCCGGTGGCCGTGTCCAGTGATCCTGACTTTGAGGTTGCATTCGATGCCCTCAACCATGTTGGTGCAGGATCGCCAGGAGCTTTCGAGCGTATCGCCGCGCAAGTCGAAGGCTCGGGGCTCTTCGCTGACTCGTTTCTCCGGCGGCTCGAAGTCGCCGGGCATGTGGATGTCGCTCGTGACGATTACCTCCAGGTGACCGAATGGGCTGTGAACACATCCACGCTCGTCCCTCTTGGCGATGCCCGATGGGTGTTGATCGGGTCACGCTCGCAGCGCCTCTTGGAGCAACTGGCTAAACGACTCGGTGTCGATGGCGAGATCGTTACGAGTGTCGATGCTGCACTTGCCCGTGTGGAGATTGCGGGAACGCTACCCGAGGAGGGCCTCGATGACCTCGGAGTTCGAGTGCTCGATGACACGACAGTAAGAATCATTGCCTCCGTACTGCCGCGCCTCAGCACGATCGCGGCATCGTTGAAGCGGGTGGTTGTTCCGAGCTATCGGTCAGCCGAGTTCTGGGACACAGTGTCCGCCTCCTGGCAGGAGACAGACACACTCGTGCCTGTCGGCGCTTACCGATTGAAGGACTTCAGCTCGACATACGCGGTCCGGGCAGCCAGCGATGTAGAAAACGGCACGATCGGGCTCGGAAACGCGCAGATCGTGAAGCACATCGCGAACCTCTGGAGTGGTGATCCGCTGGTCGGCTACCACTCTCCGAGCAGTTCCGTCGTAACGCCCCTGGGGGCGGATCTCCCAACACTCTATGGACGTGCGCTGTCGCTCTGTTCAGGTCGAGCACCACGGGAGATCGTCGAGCATCGCATGCTCCAGTACCCGGGAATCCCGCGAGACATCGCGGACATCATCTTCGACCGAGTGAGTCGGTGAGGGCCATGTCGTTTCCAACACCGGTACAGATCGCTGACGATCTGCGCGATGCGTTTCTTCGGTACATCGACACTGCATATGCATTGCGCGACCCCGCTCTAGTCGAGGAGCGTCGACACCTGCTGCTTGAAGGACAGGGCAACCTGTTCGCACCCCTCATCCTCGAGCCGGTCTTGCCGTATGAGGGTGTCGCTTCGGTCGACGAGTCGGCGCGACAGGCCGGAGTAGATGCACGCGACCTTGGGGACGTCGTCCGTTCTATATTCGGTGTGAGCCAGTCGCAACTCGCCGACGTGCGGCTGCGGGGCCACCAAGCTGCGGCACTCACTGCGCATTTCGCTCGGACGACTTCACACAATCCAGTGGTGACGTCGGGGACCGGTTCGGGCAAGACCGAGTCGTTTCTCATCCCGTTGCTCACACGCATAGCCGCTGAAAAGCGATCCAGCGCTGCGCTCGCGCCGATCCATGAGTGGTGGGATCTCAAACGCCAGGCGGAGACCTGGCAGCCATCGCGGAGGGTCGGTACGGTGCCGGCGGCTGTTCGATCCGTGATCCTGTACCCGACCAACGCCCTTGTCGAGGACCAAGTCGCGAGACTGCGCCGCGCGGTGAGGGGGCTGCGCGAGCAGGAGTCGCCGATCGACCTCTGGTTCGGTCGATACACCGGAGCAACACCGGGCTCAGGGGGCATCCCCTCCGGCAAGGTCTCCGCGGCAGCAACGTCAGACGCGGCACGAGACATGCGCGAGTTAGCAAGGCTCAATGCCCGGCTTGCCGAACTCAACGACGCGGACCTTGTGAGCCAGTTCCAAGACCCGTATGCCGGCGAACTCGTCACGCGATGGGACATGATCGCAACCCCGCCGGATGTGCTGGTCACGAACTACTCGATGCTCAACGTGATGCTCATGCGCGATGTCGAGGAGCCGATCTTCGACTCAACGCGACGGTGGCTGGAGCAGTCCGCCAACCACGTATTCACTCTCGTCGTAGATGAACTGCACCTCTACCGCGGGAGCACCGGGGCTGAGGTCGGAATGGTCGTCCGGAACCTAGCGTCTCGACTCGGCCTTGAGCCATCGTCGGACCAGTTCAGAATCATCGCTACCAGCGCCTCTCTGCAGGGAGATGACTCCGGGCTTGAGTACTTGGAACGGTTCTTCGGCGTCGACCGCGCATCCTTCCTCATCGAGCCAGGCCAGCCGCGGCCTCTCATCGCAGGGCCGACATCGACGGCGCAGCAAGTGCTGGCCGTCGATCCTGATGACTGGGCCGAGACCGCTACACGGGATCAGTGGGCCGAGACGATCGCTATCGCGTGCATCGACCCCGAGGAGTCTCGGCCGAAGGCGACTCGCATCGAGACGGTGGCAAGCCGTCTATTTGGCAACGACCCCAGTGGGACCGCGGCTCTCACTGTGATGCTCGGCGCGCTCGGGGAGATCGCGAAGCCCGTGCTCCAGTTCCGCGGTCACGTCATGATGCGCGGCATGCGCGGGCTATGGGCCTGCTCGGACCCGAGTTGCCCAGGCGGCACCGACTCGGAGCCGCGCCGCATCGGTCGAATGTACGACACCCCCCGCTCAACATGTGCAGACTGCGGTGCTCGCGTCCTTGAGCTCCTCTATTGCTTCGAGTGCGGGGACGTCAGCCTTGGCGGATATGTCGTCGACAGCCCAAGCCGCGGCACCGTGGTCCTGTCGACCACGCCCGTCAAGGAGGGGGAGAACTCTGGCGACTTTGTCTTCCGTCGCAATGACGACGAGTACCGCTGGCTCTGGCTCGGCTCGCCCGTGCCAGATTCGCCCAGCCGCCACAAGCTTCCTGCCGACATCGATGAGGACCAGGCGACCATTGAGACCAACTTCGGTGCCGCCACCTGGGATCCCAAGCTCGGGGCTCTTGTCCCCGGACATCTAGAAGGTGGCGTGCCGGCCGTCGTGCTGAGCCATAACGCTGGGGAGGACAGGGGTCTCGCGCTCCCCGCTCTACCCGAGGCGTGCCCGAGATGTGGAGGCAGCCAGGACAACCGCGACGCGGCGGTCTACTTCGCGGGAAACGTGCGCTCACCGATCCGAGCTCACACCTCGGGCCGGTCACAGCTGAACCAGATGACCGTGTCGCAGTTGTTCCGCAGCCTGGGCTCAGAGGCATCGGATTCGAGGACGATCGTCTTCACGGACAGCCGCGACGATTCGGCCCGTATCGCAGCGGGCATCGCACTCAACAACTTCCGAGACCAGGTCCGTCAGGTGGTCCGGCAGTTGCTCCATGGGCGGGAGAATCCCGTTCCACTATTGCGCGCGCTCCTCCGCGGCGAGTTGCAGGGAGACGATCTTGCTCGGGCGGAGCAGGTCAGGGCAGGTCGACGCGATGTCTATGACAAGCTGCGGCTAGAGAGCCTTGGCGCTGCCGAGGAAGCCGATCTGGCGACTATCGCCGCAGCTGAGCGTGAGCACGAGTCGTTGCCGTGGGCGACCCTGGTCCATGACGCGGAGCGCGTGATGATCGAGGTCGGCGTGAATCCCGCGGGTCCAGGACCATCAGTCGCTCAAAGCGAGGGCGACGCCCCTTGGTATCGCGCCTACGAGCCGCCGACTCCTGAGGCGTGGCAACCGCTCTCCGACGCGGTGGCACGCCCAATCCGGCAGGACCGGTATCGTCTCACAGCAACAGCCGTTGCCGAAGCCGTATTCGATCGAGCGTCGAGAGATCTTGAGTCCACTCGACTCGGCGTGGTTCGCGCTCGCCCAGCCGCGCCCGACACCTGGGGCTTCTCTGCTGAAGTGGCCGGGGAACTCCTGGCGAGTGTGATCCGCCTCCTTGGGATCGCCAAACGTTTTGAGGGCGGGTACGCGGCTCAGTCGAACACCGCCCCGAAGGCGGTAGTCACCTATCTGAAGCGCGTCGCTGCGAAGCATCAGGTCGACTGGCAGACGCTGGTGAGCAACGTCGGCGAGTTCCTGCGGACCAACTTCGTGACCGATGAAACCTGGGCTCTGCGGACCCAGTCGGGCCAGGATGCCCTGGAGTTGCGGACGCCCG
This sequence comes from Microbacteriaceae bacterium, assembly GCA_035555435.1. Classification (GTDB taxonomy): domain Bacteria; phylum Actinomycetota; class Actinomycetes; order Actinomycetales; family Microbacteriaceae; genus 73-13. Next base: position 14,195 of record DATMGN010000006.1, read on the forward strand.
GCGAGAAGGTCTGGGTGTGCGAGAACTGCGACACCACACACCTTCATGCATCCGCCGGAGTGTGCACGAACGAGGAGTGCCCGACCGGAGTGCTCGTCGAACAGGACAGGACCGAGGAGCTTGACTACTACGGATGGCTCGCATCCCAGCCACTGCGGAGGATGCGGGTCGCCGAACTGACCGGTCAGACCCGGCTCGCCGATCAGCGCACTCGGCAACGATTGTTCAAGGGCGCTGTGCTGCCCGCCCCCGCCGAGAGCGCACTCGCTGACCCATTCGACCTCCTTTCGGTGACGACCACCATGGAGGTCGGTGTGGACATCGGCTCGCTGCGAGCCGTTGCCATGGCGAACATGCCGCCACAGCGATTCAATTACCAGCAGCGGGTTGGGCGTGCGGGTCGATCGGGGCAGCCATTTTCCTTCGCCGTCACCGTCTCCCGTGATCGTGCGCATGACGACTACTACTTCCAGGCGCCAGAGAAGATGACGGCAGCCGACCCGCCGCCGCCGTTCATCGACTTGTCGCGCCCGAGGATCGTGCGTCGAGTCATCGCCGCAGAGTTGCTGCGCCGGGCCTTTCTCGCGGTACAGAATCCACCACGCCGAACGGGTGACAGCATCCATGGCACGTTCGGACTCACGAAGGACTGGCCGACGCGAAGACCGGACATTGAGGCGTGGCTCCAAACCTCGCACGACGTCGACGGGGTGTGCGAGCGATTCAGCGCCTACACGGCTCTTAGCGTCGGCGACCTCAAGGCTTGGGCGCACACGGAACTGGTCAGCGACATCGATGAGGCGGTGGGCAACCCCTACTTCGGTCATGCAGAGCTCAGCGAGCTTCTTGCGAACGCAGGAGTGCTGCCGATGTTCGGCTTCCCGACCCGGGTCCGGCCCCTCTACTCGAAGCCAGTCCGCACCATGAGCGACGCGGAGCGCAACACAGTCGCCGACCGCGATCTCGGCATGTCCGTCACCACCTTCGCGCCTGGAGCAGTTGTCGTCAAAGACGGCGCTGAGCACCTTGCCGTGGGCTTCGCCGCTTACAACTTCAGCGGAAACAAGGCGTATGCGAAAGACCCGCTAGGGGTGCCGCTTCCTGTCCATCGGTGCGGGCAGTGTGGAAGCCTCGACACCCGACCGACCGATGAGTCGCTTAAATGCACAGTTTGCGGAGACGAGATGCGGGCCTTCTCGCTCTACCAACCGGAGGGCTACCGGACGATCTACAGTCAGCCGGACTACGACGACAATCACATCACGCCGATGTACGCGGGCTACTCCGAACTCTCTACCAATGTCGATCTCGGGCGTGAAACCCGACTCCACGGCGTGTCCCTTCGGCTGCTTGAGCAGGCCGAGGTGGTCTCGGTCAATGACAACAACCGGAAGCTCTTCGAGCTGAGTCGCTTGTCGGACGGATCAGTCATTGCTCAGAACAGGAATCTGTACCGGAAGGCGCTTCCGGACTGGATGCGGACGGGCGGCCAGGCACTGGACCCCGCTGCCATCGGCGAAGTACGTCGCACCGACGTACTGCTCCTGGGGCTTGATGCTCTGCAACTCCCCGACGGTGCCGTTGCGACGTTGCGATGGTCCTGTCCGGCTGGCAAGGGCGCGCTGCTGTCTTTCGCTGAACTGCTGCGCAATGCGGCTAAGGAGTACCTGGACATTGAGCAGTCAGAGTTGGAGGTGGGTCTGCAGCCAACTCGCACTGGTACGACGGTGTCGGCACGGGTTTTCCTCGCGGATGCTCTCGATAACGGTGCAGGCTACGCAGTTGAACTCGGGGATCCGGTCACCTTCGAGAAACTGCTCAACTCAATCCGGGACACGACTGGGCGGCGGCTCCGTGATGAGCCCCACGGAAGCGCATGCACTTCTTCGTGCCCTGGCTGTCTTCGGAACTATGAGAACCGCTTCAACCATTGGGCACTTGACTGGCGGCTCGGGCTCGACGTGATCGACCTTGCCCTTGGCCGCACTCTCGATCCGGCGAATTGGGCTGACAGAACGTCGGCTCTGATGCAGAGCTTCACCGATGGATACGGCCAGCACGTCCATGTCGAGCAGACGGTCGTGAACGGCCTGCCGGCTCTGCTCGCGCCCGACGGTCGTGGAGCAGCAGCGGTGATCGGCCATCCGCTCTGGCGCCACGAGGACGGGCACTGGAACCCAGAGGTTCTGCGGGCAGTCGCGGAGCTTCGTGGGCGCGGGCTAGCCCATGTCACTGTGTCCGATACCTACGTCCTTGACCGAACCCCAATCAAGCTGTTCAACGCGCTTATCGGAGCCTAGCTCGACGTAGCCACAACTAGTCCCTTCGCCAGCGCCGTGCCCCGTCCCGCCTCGATCATTCTTACGATGGCCTGTGGCACGACTGGTGACGCACCTGCTCAGCCTACAAGGGTCGGATATCCGAGTCCCCTCAGCCGCTCCAATGTGACTAGGTTCCCTCCGGCCCTAGCATCTCCAGCACCTCCGCCGTCCGCGGGTCGACGAGGTCCGGTTTCTCGATGTAGTGCTCCTCAGTGATCGCGTGCGAGCTATGGCCGAGCATCGCCGCGGCGAGCTCGACACCGGCCTCGCGGTTCAGGGTGGTGGCGACGGTGCGGCGGAAAGCGTGCGGGGTGGCGCCCTCGATGCCCGCGACCTCGAGCACCGCGCAGCTGTCGGCGCACGTTGTTCGGGGTCAGCGGCGTACCGTTGCGGGTCTGGAAGAGCAGCTGCTCCTCGCCGCTGCCTACCGCAGCCAATCGCTGCCGCAGGGCCTCGGCCGCGAAGGACGGGATCGCGACCCCGCGCCGTGACGCCTCCGTCTTCGGGTGGTCCTGCCGCTGCACCGGCTGGCCCTTCCGGGTGACGATCGTGCCGCTGATCCGCACGGTCGGCGGCGAGTCGGCCACGTCCACATCGCAGCGGCGCAGCGCGAGCACCTCGCCGATGCGGGCCGAGGTGCCGAGCATGACCTCGATGATCGCGCCGAGCTGGCGATCCGGCTTCGGGCCCGGCAGCCCCTCCCCCGCGCGCCAGGCCGAGGCGGCCTCGCGAATAGGCCGGATCTGCTCGATCGTCAGCGCAGTCGGCACTGTCTTCGGCCGTCGCAGCCGCGCCGTCGCCCGTACCGGGTTCCGCGGTATCACGTCGTAACGCACCGCGAGTCCCAGGGCCAGACCGAGCACGACCTTCGAATGCTTCGCGCGGCTGTAGCTGAGGCGGGCCTGCTGCTTGAGGAAGCGATCGACGCGGCCCACGGTGATCTCGCGCAGCGCCAGATGCTCGAAGGCGGGCAGCACGAGGGTGCGCATGTCCCGCTCGTAGAGGCCGCGGGTCGACGGCGCGATCTGGCCCTCCAGATCGAGATCCTCCAACCACATCGTCACCAGCTCCGTGAAGCGCGTGTCCGCGCTGAGGATGCCGGCCGAGCCCTCGGTCTCGCCCCGCGCGGCCAGGCGCTCCTTGAGTGTGCGCTCCGCTGCCTGTCGAGAAGCGCCTACCGCCTCGACCTTCCGCAGCCTGCCGTCCCAGTCCCGGTAGCGGGTCGAGGCAACCCAGCGGTCGCCGAATCGGACGACGGTCAGGGCGCCGAAGGTGCCGATCGGGGTGCGCGGCCTACCCACGGCGCCTCACCGCCTCTCTAGCGTCGAGGCCGAAACATCGACAGTGCACTCGGCCCGCTCGGCGAGCCACCGCCGCACCTCGAACACAGGGAACTTCAGCTCCCGCCCGATCCGGTAGCCGCGCGGCCCGGTGCCGCTCAGCCGCCAGTCGTAGACGCGCTGCGGCGGCACGCCCAGGTAGTCCGCCAGCTCGGCCACGCCGAGCAGCGGTTCCAGCCCGGTTCGGGCTTCCAGAGAGTCCGTCATGCCCTATAGGTGCATGCGGGTTCTCCGAGTGTGCCGAAGCCGGCCGAGACGGGCCGATCCCGCAGCGCGCGAAGGCGCGCGCCGAGCCGAAGAGCGGGAGTAAATGCCGGGTTTGTGTCCAGCGGTTCAAATCTCACCTACGCAAGAAGTCCCGGAACCCTTGGGATTCCGGGACCTCGCGAGTCGGGCTGACAGGATTTGAACCTGCGACCCCTTGACCCCCAGTCAAGTGCGCTACCAAGCTGCGCCACAGCCCGTGAACAGCCCCACGAGTCTACCGGCTCCGCGGCCGGGCGGACGACCGCGGGGAGGATACTGGGCGCGTGGTCTACATCGTGATGATCCTGCTGCTGCTCATCGTCGGGCCGATCGGGGCGACCGCGATCGACGTCGGTTCGACGGATCATCCGCTCCTCGCGGCGGCGACGTTCTGGTTCGTGTTCTTCGGCGGCGTCCGGCTGTTCATCGCCGGCGTCAGCCAGGCGCTGAACCCCGCCTTCACGGTGAACAACATCCTCGGCCAGAAGGACCCGAACCCCGGCGCGAACCACCTCGCGCAGGAGCTCGGCTACGCAAACATCGGGCTCGGGGTCCTCGGCATCGTCAGCCCCTGGCTCGGTTGGGCGCCGGCGGGCGCGCTCGCGATCGGCATCTTCCTGCTGCTCGCCGGCATCCGGCATCTCGCGAAGCGCGGGAAGGGCGCGAAGGAGTGGTTCGCGACCGCGACGGACCTGGCGTTCTCCGTCGTGCTGCTCGTCATCTTCGGGTTCGCGCTCGCGAGCGCCTGACCCCGCGCTAGGTCAGATTCACTCCGTCAGAACGCCGGCGAGGAAGTCCGCGAGCGCCTCGCGCCCCGTCGGGGTCGCCTGGACGCCGTGCCCGGCCATCTCGACGACGACGAGTTCACCGCGCGGGAAGCGCTCCGCGAGCACGGCCGC
>DATMGN010000007.1:0-51636 GCA_035555435.1 Microbacteriaceae bacterium
TATGCCGGGTACTGGTGGCCAGGCACCGGCGCTTCCGAATACCACTTCTACGGGTCGGCGAAGGTGCTGGCCAACGACACGATCGCAACCGCTCCGAGCATCGGATACGCCGCGGCAGGCTGCTACGTCTGAGCCTCGGCCATCGGCCGTCCGATTCCGGACTCGACGCGACGACGTGGGGGTTCGGAGCCTGACGGCCGTGAGTCGAACGGGCGGCGTCAGAACCCGCGGAACCCGTGAGGCACCTGCGGGCACGTCGTTGAGATCTCCTGCCAGGCGGCATCGCTGTTCGGCACGACGTCGGCGTATGGGCTCCAGTCGGGACCGTCGCCGAGGTAGTCGGAGATGAACTTCGACTCGGAGGGCGGGCTCGGCACGCTGTATCCGGCGGCTTCGAGGCACTCGGTGAGCTCGCCCGTCTGGTACCGGTAGAGGAACGCGATCTCGTCGCGCGTCAGCGGCGTCGTGTAACGAGGGTCCACGGGGTACTTGGCCGCACACTCGTACTGGGCCAAAGCCAGCGGAGCCTGCTGGGCCTCCGGCACGTTGAAATTGATGCCACCGTCCCCGGTCGTTGTCACCTCGAAGCCGAGACCCTGGAGGCACGCGGCCTGCGTCTCGCCCCATTCGGCAAGCGAGATGAGACGGACGACTTCGACTTCAGGGCGTTGCGCATCGGGCCACCGGGATACCACCGACGCCCATTGCTGATCGAGTCCCTCGGCGATGAGCTGATCCGCCTCGCCAGGGGTGAGGTCCGGCAACGGCGGCATGCCGCTGACCGGTTCGGTCGGCGCCGCGCACCCGCCGAGCGCGAGCACCGCGGCCGCGCCCGCAAGGACGGCCCAACGCCTCGTCAGCACTCGCATGCGCACCTCCTGCGCGAGAGACTAGCCGGTCGGCCGGCACGCGCGGTCCTTGGACCGCCGCACCCGATGCCATGGCGGGCGCACCTCGACGGTCAGTGCCGCGTCGAGGTGAACCGCGGACGCAGCTGCGGGTCACGTCTCACACGACGGCGGCTGATGCCGATCGCGATTCCTGGCGTGACCCGCAGTGCGCCGTCAGATCAGCGGACCTTCGCCGCAGCCCTTCTGGACGACGTCCAGGTACGCCGGCTCGATGCTCGTCACCGATGACTGCGAGAACGTGCCGGGGTGGTTGGACTTCCCGTGCGGTCGCTGATCTCCCAGAGGTCATTCGCGATATCACGACGCATGATCTGCGCGATACCGTCGCCACGACGCTCGTAGGAGCATGGCGGTCCGTGATGGGTGCCGCTGCGGCAGCCGACGAGGCCGCGCTGGCCCTCGGGCACCGGAACCTCAAGGCGCTGGCGCACTACTCGGACCGGCGTGAGCTCATCGTCGACCTCGCGGTTCTCGATCGCCTGAACCCAGCCGCGTCCGCCGCGTCACGGCTTCTAGAAAAGCTCAATGAGATCGCGGGTGAGTTCGGCTGCGTTGTCGATCCCGCAGGCGTGGCGGGGTTCGCGGTGCACGGCGATCAGGCTGCGGAGGCGATGCTCGCGATCGACGACGCCGGCGCGGTGCGCCTCATCCCACTCGACGACCCGTACTTCCCCGTACATTTCGGCGAGATTGAGTGACTTCTTGAGTGACTCGCCATTTCGAGAGCGGCGCCATATCTCGAAAAGTGCTGATCAGAGTACGTATCTTGTGGAGCCTAGGGGAATCGAACCCCTGACCTCCTGCTTGCAAAGCAGGCGCTCTACCAATTGAGCTAAGGGCCCGGGGGTCTCGATCTGGCCTACGGCCTACTCGACCTACGACCGGGGTGGGGCTACCAGGACTTGAACCTGGGACCTCTTCGTTATCAGCGAAGCGCTCTAACCGCCTGAGCTATAGCCCCGTAAACCGAAAATCGAGTTTACATGACGCGAGGGGGTCTCGATACGCGCGTCCCGCGCCACTCGACCGCGGGACGTCAGGCGTTGGTGAAGCCGACGAGCAGGCCGCCGGTGATCTTGACGATCATGTTGTACAGCACCGCCGCGATCGCGCCGAGCACGGTGAAGATGACCGTGTTGAGGAGGCCGATGACGGCGGAGAACGACATGACCGTCGCGAACGAGAAGTCCTTCGAGATCGAGAACGTCGGGTCGTTGAACAGGTCGCCGAGGATGCCGTCGAGGCTAATGAAGATGCCCGTCGAGTTGAGCACGATCCACAGCAGGCCCGCGGCGACGACGGTGACGATGCCGAGCGCGAGCGCGACGAAGAACGACAGCTTGAGCGCCGACCAGAAGTCGACGTACACGAGCTTGAGGCGGACCTGCTTGGCCGACGCCTTGCGGCCCGACTTCTTCTGGAGCTTCTCGGCGACGCTCATGCTTCCGGCTCGTCCTTCCCGGTGTCTTGGCCATCGTCGAGGTGACGCTCGCTATTCCTCGCGATCGCCAGGATGCGGTCCTCGTCGTCGAACCTCGCGAACACCACACCCATCGAATCGCGGCCAGTAGGCCTCACTTCAGAGACGGACGAGCGTACCACCTTGCCACTGGCAAGAACCACGAGCACTTCGTCGTCCTCGGCGACGATAATCGCGCCCGCCAGGACGCCGCGCTCGTCGGAGAGCTTCGCGACCTTGATGCCGAGACCGCCGCGGCCCTGGGGCCGGTACTCGGAGATCGCGGAGCGCTTCGCGAAGCCGCCGTCGGTGACGGTGAAGACGAAGGGGTCGGTCGGTCTCGATACGCCTCCTTCGGCGGCACTCGACCCACGGACCCCGCCGCCTTCGGCGGCACTCGACCCATGTTCGGCCGGGAGCACGTCGGCGGAGAGCAGGCGGTCGCCCGCGCGGAACGACATGCCCTTGACCCCGCTCGTCGCACGGCCCATTGGCCGCAGCGCGGAGTCATCGGCGGTGAACCGCAGCGACATGCCCTTCCGCGACACCAGCAGGATGTCGTCATCCTCGTCGGCGAGCATCGCGGAGACGAGCTCGTCGTCCTCGCGGAGGTTGATCGCGATGATGCCGCCCGAGCGGTTCGTGTCGTACTCGGTGAGCGCCGTCTTCTTGACGAGCCCGTCGGCCGTCGCGAGTACGAGGAACTTCGCCGCCGCGTAGTCGCGGATGTCGAGGACCTGGGCGATCTCCTCGTCCGGCTGCAGCGCGAGCAGGTTCGCGACGTGCTGCCCCTTCGCGTCGCGGCCGCCTTCGGGCAGCTCGTACGTCTTCGCCCGGTAGACCCGGCCCTTGTTGGTGAAGAAGAGCAGCCAGTGGTGCGTCGTCGTGACGAAGAAGTGCGACACGATGTCGTCGGCGCGCAGGCTCGCACCCCGCACGCCCTTGCCGCCGCGGTGCTGCGAGCGGTAATTGTCGGAGCGGGTGCGCTTGACGTAGCCGCCGCGGGTGACCGTGACGACCATCTCCTCCTCGGGGATGAGGTCCTCGATCGAGACGTCGCCGTCGAAGCCGAGCAGGATCTCCGTCCGCCGGTCGTCGCCGAAGCGGCCCGCGATCTCGGTGAGCTCCTCGGCGATGATGGAGCGCTGGCGCGCGGGCGAGGCGAGGATCTCGCCCAGATCCTTGATCCGCGCCTCGATCGCGTCGTGCTCCTCGATGATCTTCTGGCGCTCGAGCGCGGCGAGCCGCCGCAGCTGGAGCTCGAGAATCGCGTTCGCCTGCAACTCGTCGATCGACAGCAGGTCCTGGAGGCCGGTCCGGGCCTCGTCGACGGTGGGAGAGCGCCGGATGAGGGCGATGACCTCGTCGAGCGCGTCGAGCGCCTTGAGATATCCGCGCAGGATGTGCGCGCGCTTCTCGGCCTCGGCGAGACGGTACTGGGTCCGCCGGACGATGACCTCGATCTGGTGGTCGATCCAGTGCGAGATGAACTGGTCGATCGTCAGGGTGCGCGGCACGCCGTCGACGATCGCGAGCATGTTCGCGCCGAAGTTGTCCTGCAGCTGGGTGTGCTTGTAGAGGTTGTTGAGCACGACCTTCGCGACGGCGTCGCGCTTGAGCACGATCACGAGTCGCTGACCCGTGCGCCCTGACGTCTCGTCACGGATGTCGGCGATCCCCTGGAGCTTGTTCTCCTTGACGAGGTCGGCGATCTTGATCGCGAGGTTGTCGGGGTTGACCTGGTACGGCAGCTCGGTGACGACGAGGCAGGTGCGGCCCTGGAGTTCTTCGACGTTGACGACGGCACGCATCGTGATCGAGCCGCGGCCCGTGCGGTACGCGTCCCGGATGCCCTTGACGCCGAGGATCGTCGCGCCAGTCGGGAAGTCGGGTCCCTTGACCCGCTCGATGACGGCGTCCTGCAGCTCCTCGCGGCTCGCGTCCGGGTGCTCGAGCGCCCAGAGCGCCGCCGCGGCGACCTCCCGAAGGTTGTGCGGCGGGATGTTCGTCGCCATGCCGACCGCGATGCCGACGGAGCCGTTGACGAGCAGGTTGGGGAAGCGGCTCGGCAGGACCTTCGGCTCCTGCGTGCGCCCGTCGTAGTTGTCCTGGAAGTCGACGGTGTCCTCATCGATGTCCCGCACCATCTCCATCGCGAGCGGGGCCATCTTGGTCTCGGTGTACCGGTGCGCGGCAGCGCCGTCGTTGCCAGGCGAGCCGAAGTTGCCCTGTCCGAGGGCGAGCGGGTAGCGCAGCGACCACGGCTGCACGAGTCGGACGAGCGCGTCATAGACGGAGCTGTCACCGTGCGGGTGGAACTGCCCCATGACGTCGCCGATGATGCGAGTGCACTTGGAGAAGGCGCGGTCGGGCCGGTAGCCGCCGTCGAACATCGTGTAGATGACGCGGCGGTGGACGGGCTTGAGCCCGTCGCGGACGTCGGGCAGCGCGCGCCCGACGATCACGCTCATCGCATAGTCGAGGTAGGAGCGCTGCATCTCCAGCTGGAGATCGACCGGCTCCGTCCGGTCGGTGAGGGTGCCGTCGGCGTGCTCAGATGTCAAGGAACCGCACGTCCTTCGCGTTCTGCTGGATGAAGGTGCGACGCGCTTCGACGTCGTCGCCCATGAGGGTCGCGAAGACGGCATCCGCGACCGCGGCGTCCTCGAGGGTCACCTGGCGCAGCGTCCGGGTGTCGGGGTTCATGGTGGTGTCCCAGAGCTCCTGGTGGTTCATCTCGCCGAGACCCTTGTAGCGCTGGACCGGGTTCTGGTTCTCGCGCGGGAGGCGACGACCGGCTTTCTCGCCCTCGGCCATGAGCGCATCGCGTTCTCGATCCGAGTACGCGAACTCGTGCTCTGCGTTCGTCCACTTGATCCGGTAGAGCGGTGGCTGCGCGAGATACACGTAGCCCATCTCGATGAGCGGACGCATGTAGCGGAAGAGCAGGGTGAGCAGCAGCGTCGTGATGTGCTGGCCGTCGACGTCGGCGTCGGCCATGAGCACGATCTTGTGGTACCTCGCCTTGGCCCCGTCGAAGTCCTCGCCGATGCCGGTGCCGAACGCGGTGATCATCGCCTGGATCTCGGCGTTACCGAGCGCGCGGTCGAGGCGCGCCTTCTCGACGTTGAGGATCTTGCCGCGCAGCGGCAGGATCGCCTGCGTCTCGGGGTTGCGCCCCTGCACGGCGGAGCCGCCGGCGGAGTCGCCCTCGACGAGGAAGATCTCGGACTCGGCCGGCACCCGGCTCGAGCAGTCCTTGAGCTTGCCCGGCATGCCGCCGCCTTCGAGCAGACCCTTGCGGCGCGTCTGCTCGCGCGCCTTGCGCGCGGCGATGCGGGCGGTCGCGGCCTGGATCGACTTGCGGACGATGTCCTTGGCCTGGTTGGGGTTGCGATCGAACCAGTCGCCGAGCTGGTCGCCGACGATGCGCTGCACGAAGGACTTCGCCTCGGTGTTGCCGAGCTTGGTCTTCGTCTGGCCCTCGAACTGCGGCTCGGCGAGCTTGATGGAGATGACCGCGGTGAGGCCCTCCCGGACATCGTCGCCCGACAGGTTCTCGTCGCGGTCCTTCAGCAGGTTCGTCGCGCGCGCGTACTTGTTGACGAGGGTGGTCAACGCGGCACGGAACCCCTCCTCATGCGTGCCGCCCTCGTGCGTGTTGATCGTGTTCGCATAGGTGTGGACCGACTCGTTGTAGTCGGTCGTCCACTGCATCGCCATCTCGAGGGAGATCCGACGGTCGGTGTCCTCCGACTCGAACGCGATGATCTCCTCGTGAATGACGTCCGACTTCTTGCGGCCGTTGAGGTACTCGACGTAGTCCACGAGCCCGCGCTCGTAGCGATAGCTCTCCACGATGGGCTCGTCGCCACGCGCGTCGGTGATGGTGATGCGCAGGCCCCGGTTGAGGAACGCCATCTGCTGGAATCGGGAGCGCAGCGTCTCGAAGTCGAACTCGGTCGTCTCGAAGATGTCGGCGCTCGGCCAGAAGGTCTGGATGGTGCCGGTCGTATCGGCGGCCTCGCCGCGCACGAGCGGTGCATCCGGGACGCCGTTGGAGAACGTCATGCGCCACACGTGGCCGTCGCGCCGCACCTCGGTCTCGATTCGGCTCGAGAGCGCGTTGACGACGGAGATGCCGACGCCGTGCAGCCCGCCGGAGACGGTGTACCCGCCGCCGCCGAACTTGCCGCCGGCGTGGAGGATCGTCATGACGACCTGGACGGTGCTGACCTTCTCGGTCGGGTGGTCGGCCACCGGGATGCCGCGGCCGTCGTCCTCGACGCGGACGCCGCCGTCGCGCTGCAGCGTGACCTTGATGTCGGTCGCGTGTCCCGCCATCGCCTCGTCGACGGAGTTGTCGACCACTTCGTAGACGAGGTGGTGGAGCCCGCGGGGGCCGGTCGAGCCGATGTACATGCCGGGGCGCTTGCGCACCGCCTCGAGTCCTTCGAGCACCTGGATCTGCTCGGCCCCGTAGCTGCCGTCGGGCACGTGCCCCGAGTCGGCGATCCGCCCTGCCGGGGTATCCGTTGCTTCGGGTTCCGGCTGGGCATTCGTCATGCACTGATTATACCGGCCAGCACTGACATGAAGGCCTTGTACGCCCCGCTGTGACGCGAAAATCGAACCGGATACCGCAGATGGTGGCTCAGCCGTAGGTATCGCGTGGACCGCGGCCTGGGACCGATCGAAAGCCGCGTTTGAAGGAGGGTACGTCCGGCCCGAGAATGCGCAATCCGGCGACGCCGGCGTCCGGGAAGCGATTCGCCAGCGCGGTCAGGAGCTGCGGGCGCATGAGTCCGAGCTGCGTCGCCCAGGCCGTCGAGTCGCATCGCACGACGAGGACGCCGTCGTCAAGGCTCGTCGGCGCGGTGTGATCCGCGACGGCCGGCCCGACCGCGTCCGCCCATCCCACGAAGAGCTCGGATCGCGCGAGCTCGCCCTCCCAGCCGCGCTCCCGCAGGAGCCCGTCGAGCGCCGAGCCGAGCGAGCCGGGGTCCCGTCCGGGCTCGAACGGTGCTGCACCCGAGCCATCGCCGATCGCGACACGGCGCTGACGCCGACCGCCGAACCGCTGCTGGAAGCGCCGGTAGACGCTGAGGTGTTCGCCGCCGCGTCGCTCAGCCACCGGCGTTCTCCTCGGTCGCCGCCTCGGCACCGCCTGCCGCAGCCTCGTCGTCCTCGGCACCGAGGATCGCCCCGGCGCGGATGCGGACCGTCGTCCCGATCAGCCCGGCCGGAAGGTCCTCCTCGACCGCCGCGGTGACGAGCACCTGCTCGTAGCCGCGCACCGCGTCGACGAGCCGCGCGCGCCGCCCCGCGTCGAGCTCGGCGAACACGTCGTCGAGGACGAGCACCGGATCGCCCGCGGGTCCGGTCTCGCGCAGGAGCTGCGCGGATGCGAGTTTGAGCGCGAGCGCCGTCGACCAGGATTCGCCGTGGCTCGCGGTCGTGCGCGCCGGCATCGAATTGAGCTCGATCTGCAGGTCGTCGCGATGCGGCCCAACGAGCGTCATCGCCCGGTCGAGTTCGTCGCTGCGCCGGGCCCGCAACGCCTGGAGGAATTCCTCGTTCGTCGCCCCCGCCGTCGTCTCCATCGACAGTCGCACTTCGTGGGCCGCACCCGCGATCGCCTGGTACGCCTGCGCAACGTGGGGATCGAGCTCTTCGACGAGCGCCGAGCGGCCGGCGACGATGTCGGCGCCGAGCGCCGCGAGCCGCTCATCCCAGACATCGAGGGTGCTCAGCGCCGCCTCCCCGACACGGCTCGCGCGCGCCGACTTGAGGAGTGTGTTGCGCTGCCGCAGGACGCGCTCGTAGTCGCCGAGCACTCCCGTCATCCGGGGCTGGCGCATCGCGAGCAGCTCATCGAGGAATCGGCGCCGGCCGCCCGGCTCGCCGCGCACGATGACGAGGTCCTCGGGGGCGAACAGGACGGAGTCGAGGTAGCGTCGCGCCTCGCGGGAGCGCACGGCCTGCCCATTGACCTGGAGGCGATTCGAGCCTGATCGGTTGAGCTCGGCCTCGATCGTCACGACCCGCTCGCCGTGCGTGAGTCGGGCCCGGACGATCGCTCGCTCCTGTCCAGCGCGCACGAGCGCCTGATCGCCGGACACGCGATGGCTGGATCCGGCGGCGAGCACCCCGATCGCCTCCACGAGGTTCGTCTTGCCCTGACCGTTGGGGCCGATCACGACGGTCACGCCCGGACCGAGCGGCAGCGACGCCGAATGGTAGTTGCGGTAGTCCCTCAGCTCGAGGTGCGCGACGATCACTGCGGACCGGCAGGTCAGCGCAGCAGGAGATTCGGCTGCAGGAGGTAGCGGAAGGAGCTCGGTCCCGTGTCGCCCGACGTCTGTGCGGTGATGAGCACGGGCCCGGGCTTGTTGGGGTTGTCCGTGCGCGTAAAGCCGAGCCGCACGAACTCCGAGTGAACGGCGCCGAGCGCGTCGACGAGGAACTGCGGCTTGAGCGAGACGACCGTCTCCTCACCCGTCAGCACCGCGTCGATCGTCTCGGACGCCTGTGCCTGCTCGCTGCCCGCCGCCTCGAGGACGAGCCCGTCAGGCGTGAACGAGAAGCGCAGCGCCGCCTCGCGCTCGAGCACGAGGGAGACTCGGCGGACCGCGTCGACGAGATCCGAGGTTGAGAGCACCGCGTAGTCCTCGACGCCCTGCGGGAAGAGTCGCTTGACCGGCGGGTAGTTCCCCTTGATGAGGAGGCTCGTGACGGCCTTGTCGTCGGCGGAGAACGCGATGAGCTCGCGGTCGCCGCCTTCCGCGATCGAGATGCGCACGGTCGCGGCGTGCGCGAACGTCTTGCCGATCTCCGAGAGGACGCGGGCCGGCACGAGCGCGGTCGCTTCCGTGAGACCGGAGCCCGCGGCATCCCAGGGGATGTCTCGGATGGCGACCCGGTAGCGGTCGGTCGCGACGAGGGAGAGCGAGTCCTCGCTGACCTCGAGCTGCACGCCGGTGATGACGGGGGTGACGTCGTCGCGCGAGGCGGCGACGACGACCTGCGCGATCGCGTCGGAGAAGACGTCGCCCGGGACGACACCGCCGGCCGCCCCGATCTGCGGCAGCGCGGGGTACTCCTCGACCGGCATCGGCAGCAAGGTGAAGCGCCCGGCACCGCAGCGGATCGACACCCGACCGTCTTCGACGGAGAACTCGACGGGCGCAGCAGGCAGTCGGCTCGCGATGTCGGCGAGCAGACGGCCGGACACGAGGGTGCGGCCGGGCGTCGTGACCTCGGCCGCGATCGTCGTGCGCGCCGAGGACTCGTAGTCGAATGCGGAAAGTGTGACGCTCGAACCGTCCGCCTCGATCAGGACGCCGCCCAAGATGGGCAGCGTCGTACGCTGCGGGAGCAGCTTGACGGCGAACGATACCGCCTCGCTGAAGACGTCGCGATTGACCTCGAACCTCACGTGGGTCCCCTTCTGCTGCGGACTCTCATACTGCCATAGGGCTCAGACGCCGCATGGGCCTGTCTCGCCTCACCTGTTGGGGGATTCAGGACCGGTTAATGAATGGTTAATACTCATAGCCCCTGTGGAATCTGTGGAGAACTTGTCGTTCGCGTGCTCCGATCGGAAAACTACAACCGTGTGAGTTGTCCACAGTGTGTGGAGATTCTGTGGAATGCGAACCCGGCCGTCGAGGCACGATCAACGAGATCCCCGGTTCTACACGGTTCTCTCAACAATTCGACGGCCGTCCTCCACAGTTATCCACAGATGAATCAACACTGTGCAGAAGGCGTTCCGGTGTGCTAATTGCCGGTTCGGCGCTGAGTGCGGGTGCTCAGACGGAGCGCTGGCTCTGACGAATGCGCGTCGTGAGCTCGGTGACCTGGTTGTAGATCGAGCGCCGCTCCTTCATGAGCGTCGTGATCTTCTTGTTGGCGTACATGACCGTGGTGTGGTCGCGGTTGCCGAAGAGCTGCCCGATCTTGGGCAGCGACAGGTCCGTCATCTCGCGGCACAGATACATCGCGATCTGTCGCGCGATCGCGACGGCGTGGGCGCGCGAGGATCCATAGATGTCCTCGACCGGCAGCTTGAAGTACCCGGCCGTCTGATTGATGATCTCGGCCGGCGAGATGATGCTGTCCTCGCCCATCGAGATGACGTCCTTGAGGACGGTCTGCACGAGCTCCATGTCGACCGCGCTGCGGTTGAGATTGGCGAACGCGGTCACGCGGATGAGGATGCCTTCGAGCTCGCGGATGTTGGACGACACCTTCGATGCCATGAACTCGAGGATCTCGTTGTCGACCTGGAGCCGTTCGCTCTGCGCCTTCTTGCGGAGGATCGCGATGCGCGTCTCGAGGTCCGGCGCCTGCACGTCGGTCAGGAGCCCCCACTCGAATCGGGAGCGCATCCGGTCCTCGAAGCCCGTGAGGAACCGCGGTTGCACATCGCTCGTGATGACGACCTGCTTGTTGTGGTCATGGAGCGTGTTGAAGGTGTGGAAGAACGCCTCCTGGGTCTGCTCCTTGCCCTGGAGGAACTGGATGTCATCGATGAGCAGGATGTCGACCTCGCGATAGCGCTTGTTGAAGGCCGCGACGGTGTTGTTCTGAATCGCATTGATGAAGTCGTTGGTGAAGTCCTCGGAGTTGACGTATCTGACCTGGATCCCCGGGTACAGGTTCTCCGCGTAGTGTCCGATCGCGTGGAGCAGGTGGGTCTTGCCGAGCCCAGAGTCGCCGTAGATGAACAGCGGGTTGTACGCCTTCGCGGGGGCCTCGGCGACCGCGACCGCGGCGGCGTGCGCGAATCGATTCGAGCCGCCGATGACGAAGTTGTCGAAGTTGTACTTCGGATTGAGCCGGGTGTCCCCGCGCCGAGGGCTCGGCGACGGCGCCTCGTCCTGCCCGTCCTCCTCCTCGACGACGGAGATGGGTTCCGTGTCGATCGCGGGATTGACGACGATCGCGAACGACGCGATGTCGCCGTCCGCGGTGTCGTTGATCGCGGCGAGCAGCGGGAGTCGCAGGCGCTGCTCGATCATGCTGCGCGTGAGTTCGTTGGGCACCTCGAGGTAGATGGTGCCGCCCATGACGCCGCGCGGGAGCGCCAGATTGAGGAACCCCATGAGCTGCGGCGTGACCCGCTCGTCCTCCCGCAGGCGGTCGACGATCGCCGGCCAGAGGCTCGGCACGTCGGCTTCACTCACAGGGGATCCCTCCTCAGGGGTGACCGGGTACCAGCCGGCGGGCGGCGCGCGAACCGCGAAAAACTCGCGGGACTCACTGTAGTTCGGTCCAGCGCGTCGCTACCACCGGTTGCGCGTCAGCTGTGGATAATCCAGGCCGTCTTTGACCGATCAGGGCGAAGCGCCTACAATCGACAAGTTGACTTCCGGGCGGACTGGTCTCAGTCCGAACGGCCTGCCCCTCTCGTTCCGGTCACAGCAGCCGGGTACAAGGAGATCCGATCATGTCCAAGCGTACGTTCCAGCCCAACAACCGGAAGCGCGCCAAGACCCACGGCTTCCGCCTCCGCATGCGTACCCGTGCCGGCCGCGCGATCATCGCCGCTCGCCGTCGTAAGGGTCGCACCGAGCTCTCCGCCTGAACCGCCGGTCTTGCTCCCGAAGCCGCACCGGATCACCCGCGCGGGTGAGTTCCGCGCGACGATGAAGGCGGGCCGCCGCCGAGGCGGAGAATTGCTGATCACGCACGCTTTAACGACCGATTCCGGGTCCCCTGCGCGCTTCGGGTTCATCGTGTCCAAGGCCGTCGGCTCGGCCGTGCGGCGCAATACCGTCAAGCGTCGGCTGCGTGCCCTGAGCGCCGAGCGCATCGCGGCCGGCTCCTCGGGCGTCGACGTCGTCGTGCGCGCGCTGCCCGCCGCGGCGGCCGCGAGCTTCGAGGCGCTCCGAGCCGAAATGACCGGACAGCTCGGGAGCGCCGCATGACCGCGATGCTCGCAGAACGACATGGCCCCATCTCCCAAGGATCGCCGCCGGTCGTCTGGCCGACGCCGCAGAACCGGGCCGGCTTCTGGCGTTCTGTGCTCCTGCTCCCCCGGAACGCGTGCATCGCGGTGCTCGCCGTCTACCGGGCGATCATCTCGCCGCTCTACGGCGACGTCTGCAAGTACTACCCGAGCTGCTCGCGCTACGCCCTCGAGGCGATCCAGCAGCACGGGATGATCCGCGGGGTCTGGCTCGGATCGAAGCGCCTCGCGCGCTGCCACCCCTGGGCGGAGGGCGGCATCGACGATGTGCCGGCCTGCGACCACGCTCGGCCGGCGGTTGGCCGATTCGGTTTCGTCAGCGGTCTGGAAAGGAACTAGTCCTCGATGGACTTCTTCAACATCATCCTCTGGCCGATCAAGTGGGTCATCGAGGGCGTGCTCGTCGGCTTCCACTGGGTGTTCGACAACATCGGCTTCGACGGCGATCAGGGCATCACCTGGGTGCTCTCGATCGTCTGCCTCACGCTCGTCGTCCGTGCCGCGCTCATCCCGCTGTTCGTGCGCCAGATCAAGTCGCAGCGCAAGATGCTCATGCTCGCGCCCGAGATGAAGCGTGTGCAGGACAAGTACCGCGGCAAGAAGGACCAGTTCTCCCGCGAGGCGATGTCCCGCGAGACGATGGCGCTGTACAAGAAGCACGGCACGAACCCGCTCAGCTCGTGCATCCCGCTGCTCATCCAGATGCCGATCTTCATCTCACTGTTCTTCGTGCTGTCGACGGCGGCGAACTTCTCCAATACGATCGCGAACCTCGCCCCCGGCATCGAGCCGGGCGATCCGGCCTACCCGAAGCCGGGCATCGACGGCGGGTGGATGAGCCCGGAGCTCGCGACGTCCTTCAGCAACGCGGAGCTGTTCGGCGCTCCCCTGCACACCTCGCTCCAGATGGCCGGCGGCAACGTCGCGGTCTGGGTGCTCGCGATCACCATGATCGTGCTCATGACCGGCTCGCAGTTCATCACGCAGCTGCAGATCATGTCGAAGAACCAGACGCCCGAGATGAAGTCGAGTCCGATGTACAAGCAGCAGCGCGTGCTGCTGTACGTGCTCCCGTTCGTATTCGTCTTCTCGAGCTGGGCGTTCCCGATCGGCGTCATGTTCTACTGGGTCGCCTCGAACGTGTGGACGATGGTCCAGCAGTACATCGTCATCCGCAACATGCCGACGCCCGGCTCGGAGGCCGCGCTCGCCCGCGAGGCCCGAATGCTCAAGAAGCGCCAGCGGCGCGGCATCGAGGTCGTCGAGATGGAGGACGAGCCGGAGCCCGCGAAGCCCGAGACCACGCAGCGGGCTCAGCCCGTCAGCAAGAAGCGCAAGAAGAAGGGCGGACGCCGATGAGCGACGAGCAGAACGCGGTCGAGACCGACGAGGCGGACGCGGCAGCCGACTACATCGAGGAGCTGCTCGACATCGCCGATCTCGACGGCGACATCGACATCGACGACCGCGGCAACCGCGTCGTCATCAGCGTGAGCGCACCCGAGGGCTCGGCGGGGCTTCGCGTGCTGTCGAAGCCCGACACCGTCTCGGCGCTGCAGGAGCTGACGCGGCTCGCGGTGCAGGCTCGCACGGGAGAGTTCTCTCGGCTGATCCTCGACATCGGCGGCTCGCGCGACGCTCGGGCGGACGAGCTCGCGAAGCTCGTCGACGTCGCGATCGGACGCCTCGAGGAAGGTGCGTCCTCGGCCGCCCTCCCCGCGATGTCCTCGTACGAGCGCAAGCTCGTGCACGACCTCGTCGCGGACCGTGGCTACACCTCCGAGTCGGAGGGCGAGGGCGCCGACCGTCACACGGTCATCCGCCCGAGCTGACACCCGCCCCGTCGTCGTCCCTGAGCGCGCGGGGCCTTCTGCGGCTCCCTGAGCGAGCGCAGCGAGTCGAAGGGAGAATGTTTCACGTGAAACACCTCGAGAGCCTCGAACCCGAGCCCGCCGCCGCCGCGGCGGTATTCGGCGAGTCGCTCGAGCGAGCCCGAGCGTTCACCGACGATCTCGCTCGCCGCGGCGAAGAGCTCGGCTTGATCGGTCCGCTCGAGCTCCCCCGCCTCTGGACGCGGCACGTCGTCAACTCCGGACTCGTCGCCCCGCTCATCCGTCCCGGCGCGCTCGTCGCCGATATCGGCAGCGGCGCGGGCCTTCCCGGCCTGCCGCTCGCGATCGCCCGCCCGGACGCCCGGTTCGTGCTCATCGAGCCGATGGAGCGTCGCACCGACTGGCTGCGCGGCGAGGCCGACGCGCTCGGGCTGACGAACGTCGAGGTCGTCCGCGCGCGCGCCGAGGATGCGCCGTACGTGGAGCGGCTGGACCAGATCACCGCGCGAGCCGTGTCGGCGCTGCGCACCCTCATCCCCACGGTCGTCCCACTCGCGAAGCGCGGCGGCGAGCTGATCCTCATGAAGGGGGCGCGCGTCGAGGAGGAACGCCAGGCGGCGGCGAAGCAGATCGCGAAGGCGGGCCTGACGGACGTTGAGATCCTGACGCTCGGCGAGGGGATCACCACGGAGGCCACGCGCGTCTTTCGCGCGACGGTGGGCTGAGCTGCGGCTTGCAGCTCCCCTCGCTTCGCTCGCTCAGGGAGTCGCGGCGGACCCGCTTGGGGTGGACCTGGGACTCCCTGAGCCGCGATCCCCAACCCCCCGGAGCAAGCGAAGCGAGTCGAAGGGTGTGGCCCCAAGACCCCCAGCGAAGGCCCACCGTTTCACGTGAAACATCGTCGGTTCACGCTGACGAGGCTGAGAGCCCAGGGCGCGCCGCCGCGCCGTGCCCTACCGCTCATACCGACGCGTGCATCCACGGCGTGAACGAGACCCCCACCAGGAGACCCTCCGGCGACTGGAGCCGAGCGGTCCACTGGCCCCACGGCTCCTCCGCCGCGCCGCGCAGGAGCGTGTGTCCTGATGCGACGAGCTCGGCTGCGGCGTCGACGACCGCGTCCGGCGACGCGACGTCGAACTCGATCCATACCTGCGGGACGGGATGCTCGCTCGGCCACGACGGTGAACCGAAGGTGGACTCCGCCGCCTGTGCGAGGGGCCACACGGCGAAGGCCTTAACGCCATCGAGGGTGTCGTTCGTCCGATACTCGGGCGCGGGCTCCTCGAACTCGATCCCGAGCGCCCCCGACCAGAACTGGAGCGAGGCGGCGGGGTCTCGACTGATCGGTCCGAAGCCGGCGACGAAGCGGAGGTTTATGCGAGGAGGCTAAACACCACGTCCGACAAGGCCCCCAGCCGGAGCGACTATTGTGGACGCGTCCCGATCGGCAACGATCGATGTTTCACGTGAAACAGGAGCCATGACCGACACCCCGATCGCCGCGCAGCTCGCGGATCTCGCGCAGCGCCGCACACGGCTCGTGTCGGACGTCGTCCCGCTCCCCGACCGCACGCGCGTGTTCGTCGTCGCGAACCAGAAGGGCGGCGTCGGCAAGACCACCACGACGGTCAACCTCGCCGCGGGGCTCGCGGCCGCCGGTGCGAAAGTGCTCGTCATCGACCTCGACCCGCAGGGCAATGCCTCGACGGCACTGAGTGCGAGCCATCGGGTCGGCGACCCGGGGGTCTACGAGGTGCTCATCGACGGCCGTCCGATCGCGGAGGTCATGCAGCCGAGCCCCGAGCGCGCGGGCCTGTACTGCCTCTCTTCGAACATCGACCTCGCGGGCGCCGAGTCCGAGCTCTACCTGGCGGTCGCGCGCGAGACGCGGCTGCGCTCCGCGATCGAGGAGTTCCTCGCGGTCGCTGGCCGCGACTTCCACTACATCTTCATCGACTGCCCGCCCTCGCTCGGTCTCCTCACGGTCAACGCGCTGACGGCGGGCCACGAGGTCCTCATCCCCGTGCAGTGCGAGTACTACGCGCTCGAGGGCCTGAGCCAGCTGCTCAAGACGGTCGGCGACGTGGGCAAGTACCTCAACCCGACGCTCCACCTCTCCACGATCCTGCTCACGATGTATGACTCGCGCACCAACCTGTCGCACCAGGTCGCGTCCGACGTCCGCGAGCACTTCCCCGCCGAGACGCTCGACGCGGTGATCCCGCGCTCGGTGCGCATCTCCGAGGCGCCGAGCTTCGGCCAGACGGTGATCGCGTACGACCCGGCGTCGCCCGGTGCGGTCGCGTACCAGGAGGCCGCGCACGAGCTCGCGAAGCGCGGCGCGCAGTCCCCGTCCCCCGCGAGTGTCCCGAGCGGGTCGAGTTAAGGAGCCCACGAATGGCGGAACGCAAGCGCGGCCTCGGCCGCGGCATCGGTGCGCTGATCCCGACGAGCCCGACCGACGACCGTCCCGTCGACGTGTTCTTCCCCGACCGCGGTGGCGTGGTGCCGGCTGACGACCGCGGACTGCTCTCCGTGCCGGGCGCGCGACTCGCGTCGCTGTCGCCCGCGGACATCGTGCCGAACGCGGTCAACCCGCGCAAGGAGTTCGACCCCGAGGCGCTCGCCGAGCTCACGGCGTCCGTGCGCGAGTTCGGCGTGCTGCAGCCGATCGTCGTCCGTCCCCGCGTGGGCGTCGCGGCGGGTGAGCCCCCGTACGAGCTCGTGATGGGAGAACGCCGGCTGCGCGCCAGCAAGGCCGCGGGGCTCGATTCGATCCCGGCGGTCGTGCGCGAGACGGGCGACGACCAGATGCTCCGGGACGCGCTCCTAGAGAATCTGCACCGTGCGGACCTCAACCCGATCGAGGAGGCGGAGGCGTATCAGCAGCTCCTCGACGACTTCGGGGTGACGCAGGAGCAGCTCGCGGAACGCATCGGGCGCTCCCGCCCACAGATCACAAACACGATCCGCCTGCTCCGCCTTCCCGAGCCGGTCCGACGTCGTGTGGCGGCGGGCGTACTGTCCCAGGGCCACGCGGTCGCGATCCTCTCCGTCGCGGATGAGGCCGCGATGCTCCGGCTCGCGGACAAGATCGTCAACGAGGGGCTCTCCGTGCGATCGGCCGAGGCCGCCGCGGCACTCGCCAGGGGGGTGAAGCCGAGCGCCCCGAAGAAGCCGAAGGCGGGGAGCCGCAAGGCGCACCTCGACGATCTCGCCGCGCGGATCGGCGACCGTCTCGACACTCGGGTGAAGATCGACCTCGGCACCTCGCGGGGCCGGATCGTCATCGACTTCGCGACGGTCGCGGACCTCAATCGGATCGTCGACGAACTCGGCGTCGACCGCGGATAGTCTCGTAAATCGCGTTCTGATCAGGAGTTCTTACGCTCATCGATGTGCCGTGCCCGCGTCCGGATCAGGTCGTCGAAGGCATCCATCGCGAGCGGCTTCGCGGCCGTGAAGTGGATGGAGCCCTTCGTGTGCTCGTACCCCGGATGACGCTCGAGGATCTCGCCGACCGGTGCATTCCCGTGAGGGTATACAGAGAATCCGCGCTTCGTCGGCATGAGCGACACGAGACCCAGCCCGCGATACTTCAGCGTCGGCATCGCGTAGCTCACGGTCGGCTCCGCCTCCGGCACCAGCTCCGACGCGCGCGCCCAATAGGGCGCGAGCACCTCCCGCTGCTCCCTCGGCAGCCCCGCGAGCTGCTCCGCGACGGGATCGCGCTCATGCTTCACGCACCTAGTCTCGTCCCGGGCGCCGCCGGTGTCACCCGTGGCTGGAGTCCGCGGGCCGAAGCAGCCACAACGGCCACCAGAGCGGATCGTGCCCGGGGACTTGCGCCCGGTGGAGCATGCGCGTGCGCCGCTGCGCCGTCGGCAATGCCGCCAGCCTCGGGCTGAGCAATCGGTCTCGGGCTGAGGAATCAGCCCGGGAACTCAGCCCGGGACCGATTTCTCAGCCCGGCGAGCGCCTCGCGCCCAACCCGGTCCAGCCCAGCCGAGCCCGGACCGACCGAGCCCGGACCGACCTGAGCGAAGCACCTCAGCGCCAGGCAGCCTCTGCCAGGGCGCGGTACGCCATGCCGGCGTCGAAGCCCGCGGCCTCGAGCGCGAGCGGATAGACGGAGGTTTCGGTGAGGCCGGGCATGACGTTCGCCTCGAGGAACCATGGCGTGCCCGCACCGTCGACGATGAGGTCGACCCGCGACAGGTGGCGGAGCCCCAGCGCCATATGCGCGTCGAGCGCGACCCGCGCCGCCCGCTCGGCGATCGGCGGATCGATGCGCGCGGGCGCATAGAAGCGCGTCTCGCCCGCCGTGTAGCGCGCCTCGTACGAGTAGACGCCGCCGAGGGGTTCGATCTCGACGGCCGGCAGCGCGACCGGGCCGTCCCCGGTGTCGAGGATCGACACCGCGATCTCGGTGCCGGTCACGCGCTGCTCGATGAGGGCCACATCCCAGTACGTATACGCGTCGACCATGGCGCGCGGCAGCAGCTCGCGGTCGACGACGATCGTGACGCCCTGCGATGAGCCGCCCTGCGCGGGTTTGACGACGAGCGGGCCCGCGAACTCGTCCGAGATCTCCTCGAGGATGCCGACCGCGCCGAGCTCGCGGAACGCCTCCCGCGGCAGGGTGATCGACGCCGGAGTCGGCACTCCCGCCCGCGCGACGAGTGTCTTCGCCGTCGGCTTGTCCCACGCCAGGCGCGCGGCGTCCGCGCCAGAGCCGACGTACGGCACGCCGATGAAGTCGAGCAGGCCGCGCAGCGCGCCGTCCTCCCCTGAAGCGCCGTGGAGCGCGGGCCAGACCACGTCGGGGCGGTTCGCCCGGATGTGACTCAGCAGTGAGGCGTCGGGGTCGCGGATCGTGACGTCGAGGCCGTGCGCGAGGAGGCCGTCGGCGAGCCGGCGGCCGCTGCGCAGCGACACGTCCCGCTCGTGCGAGATGCCGCCCGCGAGGACGAGCACCGAGGTCGTCACCGTGCCGCCCGATCCGTGCGCGGAGCCGCCGGGCTCACGTGAGGCTCGTCGGCGGCACGAAGACCGGCTCGGTCGGGTCGTTGCGCAGCTCGAGCGGCCGCGTCTGCGAGAACTCGGTGAGCAGATCCAGCTCGCCGTTGATGACGACGGAGAGTCGCCGGATGCCCTCGCGGATGAACTCGGGCGTGGGGTAGCAGAATGACAGCCGCATGTGCGAGCGCCCGCCGCCGTCGGCGTAGAACGCCGTGCCGGGCGTGTAGGCGACGAGCTCCTTCACGGCGCGCGGGAGCATCGCCTTCGAGTCGAGGTGATCCGGCAGGGTGACCCAGACGTAGAAGCCGCCGTCGGGATGCGTCCAGCTCAGGTCCGGCAGGTAGTCGTCGAGGGCTGCGAGCATCGCGTCACGGCGTGCTCGATAGACGCCTCGGAACGTGTCGATCTGGCCCTGCCAGTCGGCCGACGACAGGTACTCGCTGATGACGTACTGCGAGAACGAGGAGGGCGAGAGGATCGCCGCTTCGTTGGCGAGGATGAGCTTCTCGCGGATCGCGTGCGGCGCGAGCGCCCAGCCGACGCGGAAGCCGGGGGCGAGCGTCTTGGAGAAGGTGCCGAGGTAGATGACCCCGTCCTCCTCGACGGAGCGCATCGCGTGCGGCGCGGGGCGGTCGAACCACAGCAGCCCGTACGGGTTGTCCTCGAGCACGAGGATGCCCTCGGATCGGCAGATCTCGAGGATCTCGGTGCGGCGGTCCCAGGGCAGGGTGACGCCGGACGGGTTCCCGAAGGACGGCACCGTGTAGAGGAACTTGATCCGCTTGCCCTCGGCGCGCAGCGACCGGATCCGCTCGCGCAGCGCCTCCGGGACGATGCCCCGTTCGTCGGTGATGACGTGCTGCACGTCCGCCTGGAACGAGCGGAACACCACGAGCGCGGTGACGTACGTCGGCGCCTCGGCGAGGACGACGTCACCCGCGTCGATGAAGAGCTTCGTGACGAGCTCGAGCGCGTGCTGCGAGCCGGTCGTGACGACCAGGTCGTCGACCGACGCGCGGATGCCCTCGAGTGCCATGACTTCGAGGATCTGCTCGCGCAGCTGCGGGAGGCCCTGGCCGGACCCGTACTGCATCGCCTGCGCCCCGTAGTCGTTCAGAACGCGATCGAGCGCCCCCTGCACGAGCTCCTTCGGGAGGGCCGAGACGTAGGGCATGCCGCCCGCGAGGCTCACGACTTCGGGGCGCGACGCGACGGCGAAGAGTGCTCGGACCTCGGAGGCGGCCAGGCCCGCGGAGCGCGCGGCGTAGCTGTCGTACCAGGGGTCGAGGTTCGTACCCGTCGTCATGACGGATCAGCTTAGCGGCGGGGCCTCACAGGAACTCGGCGAGCTCCGCCTCGAGCGCGGGCTTCGGACGGGCCCCGACGATCTCCTTGACCTCCTGCCCGCCGCGGAAGACCTTCATCGCGGGGATGCCGGTGATGCCGTACTTCATCGTCGTCTCGGGGTTCTCGTCGACGTTGAGCTTGACGATGCGGATCTTGCCGGCGTGCTCCTCGGCGATCTGGTCGAGGATCGGCGAGACGGCGCGGCATGGCCCGCACCACTCGGCCCAGAAGTCGACGAGGACGGTGTCGGAGGCGCCGAGGACTTCGGCGTCGAAGCTCGCGTCGGTGACGGCGGCGGCGTTGCTCATGGGGGCTCCTGTCTGGTTGGTCTCGATACGGCCTTCGGCCTACTCGACCCGCGGGTCTGACGATACGGCGTGCGGCCTACTCGACCCGCGGTTCGTGCTGGCCGACCCGCGGGGCTAGCCCGCGAGGGAGGCGAGGTAGTGCTCGACGTCGATCGCCGCGACCGTCCCGGAGGCCGCGGCGGTCACCGCCTGGCGGTAAGTGGGGTCCACGACGTCGCCCGCGGCGAAGAAGCCGGGGACGGAGGTGCGCGAGGACCGGCCGTCGACGGCGATCGTGCCGGCGGGGGTCAGCTCGACCTTGCCGTGCACGAGGTGGGTGCGGGGGTCGGCACCGATCGCGATGAACAGGCCCGTGACCTGCAGGTCCGACTCCTCGCCCGTCACGGTGTCGCGCAACCGCAGCGAGCTCACGGAGGCGTCGCCGCCGATCCCGATGACCTCGGTGTTCATGATGAACTCGATCTTCGGGTCGCGCTTGGCGCGCTCGAGCATGACCGCGGACGCGCGGAACGACTCGGAGCGGTGGATGAGGTAGACCTTGTCGGCGAACTTCGTGAGGAAGGTCGCCTCCTCCATCGCCGAGTCGCCGCCGCCGATGACGGCGATGACCTGCTCGCGGAAGAAGAATCCGTCACAGGTCGCGCACCACGAGATGCCGTGCCCCGACAGGCGCTCCTCGTCCGGGAGTCCGAGCTTGCGGTACGCGGAGCCGGTGGCGAAGATGACCGTCTCGGCCTCGAGCACACTGCCGTCGCCGAGCGTGACCCGCTTGATGGGGCCGTCGATGTCGATCGCCGTGACGTCGTCGTACACGACCTTCGTGCCGAACTTTTCGGCCTGCTCGCGCATCTCCTCCATGAGGTCCGGCCCCATGATCCCCTTGGGGAAGCCGGGGAAGTTCTCCACGTCGGTCGTCTTCGTGAGCTCGCCGCCCGGTTCGACCGACGACGCGACGAGCACGGGCTCGAGGTTCGCGCGCGCGGTGTAGATCCCCGCGGTGTAGCCCGCGGGGCCGCTGCCGATGATGACGACCTTGTGGACTGCCATGTCTCCCTCAGTTCTCGTCGCGAGCGCGCTCATGCGCCAGAACGCGATGTCGGTCCAGGCTATTCCGCCCGGCGGGTGAGCCGGGCGCGGACCGGCCGCAGGAACGTCATGAGCTCGGGGTTGCGGGTCGCCGCGAGGACCCCGAGGTAGACGAGGAGCATGACGGTCCCCGTGATGAGGATGACGAGCAGGCCGCCCGCCTGTGGGCCGTCGGGGAAGCCGCCGAATGGCGTTCGGTCGAGCACGCCGTATGCGAGCGCCCAGCCGACCGCTCCGGCGGGCGCCATGGCGGCGGCGAACCAGCCGAGCCGGCCGAGGATGCGGCCGACGCCGAGCGCTGGGACCTTGCGGCGGATGAGGGCGACGCTGAGGATCGCGTAGACGAGGATCGCCCCGGCGAGGCAGAGCGCCGCGGTGATCGCGATCATCGTGATCGGGGGGCGGATCACGGCGACGACAATGAGCGCGATGACGTAGAGGCTCACCTGGATGGTCTGCAGGAAGAAGGGGGTGCGGGTGTCGTCGAGCGCGTACCAGGCGCGCAGCAGGATGCCGGAGACGCTCGCGGGGACGAGGCCGACGAGCGTGCAGGCGAGCACGGCGGCGAGCGCGGTGCGACCGTCGAGCTCGGACGTGAAGAGTGTCGCGATCCAGGGCGCGGTGATGGCCATCGCGACGGCGAAGAACACCTGGAAGAGCAGTACCGCGGTGACGGCGTTCGTGAGATCGCGGCCGAGCCCGCCGAGGTCGCCCGCCTGGGCGTCGCGGCTCATACGTGTGAAGTAGGGGACGGCGATCGAGATCGTCACGATCGAGTAGGGGAGGATGTAGATCGCCTGCGACAGCGTCATGGCGGCGATCGATGCGCTGCCGGTCGCGAGCGAGAGCACGTTGGACTCGAAGATGCCGGCGGCCTGCGACACGAGCGTCGCGCCGAACGTCCAGGCGGCGAGCCGCCCGAAGCGGCCGAGGCCAGCGTCGCGCCAGTGGAAGTCGGGCCGGATCCTCAGGCCCGCCCGGCGGAACGCGATGACGAGCGCGAGCGACTGGATGACGATCCCGAGCGTCGCGCCTCCCGCGAGCAGCACGATCATGTCGGGTGTCCAGCCCGTCGCGGGGCGGCTCGCGACCTCGCCGAACGCGACGCGGAAGCTGATGAGCACGGCGGCGAGCACGACGTTGTTGACGACGGGCGTCCAGGCGTAGGGCCAGAAGCGCCCCTTCGCGTTGAGCACTTCGGAGAGGATCGCGATGACGGCGTAGAAGAAGACCTGCGGCAGGCACCAGTAGGCGAAGGTGATCGCGAGCTCGAGCTGGCCCGGCGCGAAGCCGCCGTCCGGCCCCGACTGCGCGTAGAGCTGCACGACGAGCGGCGCGGCGACCGTGACCGCGATCGCGACGACCGCGAAGACGGTCACGCCGAGGGTCACGAGCCGGTTGAGGAAGCGCTGGCCGCCGTCGCCGTCCGCGACGGAGCGCACGATCGCGGGGACGATGACGGCGGAGAGGGTGCCGCCGGCGATGATCAGGTAGATGTTGTTCGGCAGCGTGTTGGCGAGGACGAAGGCGTCGGCGCCCTGGCCGACGGCGCCGATCGTGTTGTAGAGCAGCAGCGCGTTGACGAAGCCGAGGAGCCGGGACACGAGCGTGCCGCTCGCGACGATGACACCGGATCGGCCGAGCGAACGCGATCCGGCGGCGTCGACCGAAGTTGTCGGCTTGGTCTCGTCGGACTCCGCGGGGCGGGCCGGGTCGATCGGGTCACTCATCGCGTGCTCCCGCGGACCCCGCTGCCGCCGCCTCCGCGGCGCGCGTGCGACGTACGCGCCGCACGGTCCGGACGATGCCGAGGACGACGATGAGCAGCAGCACCCCGGCCGCGCCCGCCGCGATCGGCGTCTCCCAGCCGGCCTGCACGTTGATCCGGGCGATCGCGGGTGAGCCGATCGGCGTCCCGTCGACCGCGGTCAGACGCGCGGTGACCGCGACGACGCCGTTGGAGACCGCGGTCGCGTCGAAGGCGACGGAGGAGCGGGACGCGGCCGCGATGTCGACCGCGACGGGGGTGCCGTCGATGTCGAGGCGCCCGTCGGCGGCGCGCGCGGTGACGACGACGGTGACGGCGCGGTCGAGGTCGTTGACGATGGAGATCGGGATGCTCGAGCGGTCGGCGAGGAAGAGCGACTCGGACTCCTCGATCCGTACCCCGGCGCGCAGCGTGCGCGAGGCCTCGACGGCCTCGTCGGCCGCGACCGTCCAGGTGGCGGGGTCGGCGGCCCAGCCGGCGGCGGCGAGCGCGTAGCTGCGCAGGCGCCGCTCCTCGCGGAAGTCGGCGGCGTCGACCATGATCGCGGCGAACGCCGCGTCGGCCTGCTCCGCGGCGACGACCTGACGGAACCCCTCGAGCCGCAGCTCCGGCTGTGCGCCCTCGGCGATCGCGACGTCGACCGTCTCCCCCGACAGGCCGCTCAGGCCGACGAGCTCGAGGCCGAGGTCGCTGTGCAGCGAGTCGAGCACCGCCTCCAGGCCCGCCCAGCCGGCGCCGCTGCGCGCGAGTCCGACGACGATCGAGGCGCGCGCGCCGTCCCCCGTGATCGCCTGGCGCAGCGCCCCCAGCGTCGCGGCCGACGGCGCCTCGGCGGCGGCCTGGAGCGCGTCGCTCGCCTCGACGTCGACGACGCGCAGGCCCACGCCGCCCGCCGCGGCGACGGCGAGGGACGCGTCCTCGACGTCGGCGAGGTCGGTGTCGGCGACGAGGATCCGGCTCGCACCCGCCGCCGAGAACGCCTCGACGTCGGTCGCCGAGACGGTGCCCGGCGTCGTCCAGACGGTGCCGAGCGCCGGCAGCGGCTCTCCCGCCTGGCGCAGCAGCGTCGGGTCGGCGTCGGCGGTCAGCAGCAGGAAGCGCTCGTGGGGGAGGCGGTCCAGACGCTGCGCCCACGCGACCGCCTCGGCGGGTGCGTCGGTGCCGAGTGCGTTGATCGAGGCGGCGATGAGGGGGTCGATCGCGAGCGTCACGCGCTCGCCGGCGACCGCGTCGAGCGTGCGGGCGAGCGCGCCGCCCGTCGCGGTCAGCTCCACGAGCTCCTCCGCCGGGATGAGGCCGGCGACGCGCGGCGGCGCGAGCACGGGCACCACGATCGCGACCTTCGTGACGGTCGTCGTCTCGCCCGGCACCGCGGCTGACGCGGTCGCGAACGGGCTCAGCACGAGCGCGACGATCGCGAGCGCTGCGGCGATCGCCCGCGCCGCTCGTCCGTCAGCGCGGGGTGCCGGCATGACGGGCAGTCTATTTCTCGCGGCCTGGACCGACGTCCGGCCGCGCCGCCGTCGTGACAGGCTTGAGGCGTGGTGAGTGTGGCGGAAGCGATCGAGCGGCTCGGCGCGCTCGCGGCGGCGGGTCCCCTCGCGCGTCTCGCGACGGCGTTCTCCTCGGCGGGGCACGAGCTCGCGCTCGTCGGCGGCCCCGTGCGCGACGCCTTCCTCGGGCGACCCATCACCGACCTCGACCTGACGACCGACGCGCGCCCGGAGCGCACGCTCGAGATCGTCGGGCCGATCGCCGCGACGACGTGGGACGTGGGACGCGAGTTCGGGACCATCGGCGCGCTCGTCGAGGGCGAGCGGGTCGAGATCACGACGTACCGCGCCGACGCGTATGACGGGGCGACCCGCAAGCCCGTCGTCGCGTTCGGCGACGAGCTCGAGGGCGACCTGCGCCGCCGGGACTTCGCGGTCAACGCGATGGCGCTGCGGCTGCCGGGACTCGTGCTCGTGGACCCGCACGGCGGCCTCGACGACCTGCTCGACGGCGTCCTCGACACCCCGAGCGACCCGGACGTGTCCTTCGGCGACGATCCGCTGCGGATGATGCGGGCGGCGCGGTTCGTCGCGCAGCTCGGCTTCCGGGTGTCGGACCGGGTGGAGGCCGCGATGGGCACCCTCGCACCCAGCCTCGGGATCGTGAGCGCTGAGCGGATCGCGGACGAGCTCGCGAAGCTGCTGCGCGCCGACGACCCCGTCGCGGGGATCCGGGTGCTCGTCGACACCGGGCTCGCGGAGTTCGTCATCCCCGAGGTGCCCGCGCTGCGGCTCGAGGCCGACGAGCACGCGCACCACAAGGACGTCTACGAGCACTCGCTCACGGTGCTGCGCCAGGCGATCGAGCTCGAGGCGTCTCGGGAGGTCCCCGGCGCGCCCGACCTCGTGCTGCGGCTCGCCGCCCTCCTGCACGACATCGGCAAGCCGGCGACGAAGCGCGTCGAAGGCCGCGTGGTGTCCTTCCACCACCACGATGTGGTCGGCGCGAAGCTCGCGGCGAAGCGGCTCAAGGCGCTGCGCTTCGACAACGACACGATCGCGTCGGTGAGCCGGCTCATCGAGCTGCACCTGCGCTTCTTCGGCTACAGCGACCAGGCGTGGACGGACTCCGCGGTCCGCCGCTACGTGCGCGACGCGGGAGACGAGCTCGAGCGGCTGCACATCCTGACCCGCGCGGACGTCACGACGCGCAACCGCCGCAAGGCCGATCGCCTCGAGTTCGCCTACGACGACCTCGAGGCGCGGATCGCCGAGATCTCGGCCGCCGAGGACCTCGCGGCGGTGCGGCCCGACCTCGACGGGCAGGACATCATGCGCATCCTCGGTCTGAAGCCCGGGCCCGACGTCGGCGCCGCGTACCGGTTCCTCCTCGACCTGCGGCTCGACGAGGGCCCGCTCGGCTCCGAGGAGGCAGAACGCCGGCTCCGGGCCTGGTGGTCGGCGCGGGCTGACGCCCCGCACCCGGGCTGAGAAATCATGCCCGGGCTGAGTAATCGCGCCCGGTTCCTCAGCCCGAGCGGCAGAACTCAGCCCGGAAGTCGCGCCGGCAGCTGGCCGGACGTGGGCCGGGGGCCGCGGGACGGCGTTCTGGTAGTATCGAGGGTCGCCTTCACGGGCGACACGTTCACAACCTCCTGCTCCCGGCACACGGCCGGGGGCCATTAGTCCGAAGGGGGTGGGTTTGTGACGCACCAGTACGAACTCATGGTCATTCTTGACCCCGAGCTCGATGAGCGCACCGTCGCTCCGAGCCTCGACAAGTTCCTCAACGTCATCCGCGCCGAGGGTGGCACCGTCGACTCGGTCGACATCTGGGGACGCCGTCGGCTCGCCTACGAGATCGCGAAGAAGACCGAGGGCATCTACGCCGTCGTCGACTTCACCTCGACGCCCGCGGCCTCGATCGAGCTCGACCGCCAACTGGGCCTCAACGAGGCCGTGCTGCGCACCAAGGTGCTGCGCAAGGAGCACGCCGTCGCCGTCGCGTCGCACGCGAAGGCGACCGTCGCCAAGCGCGAGGCCAAGGCCGCCGCGAAGGCGAGCGCGGCCGCAGTCGCCGCGGAGTGAGCCATGCCTGACACGATCATCACCGTCGTGGGAAACCTCACGGCCGACCCCGAGCTGCGGTACACGCAGTCGGGTCTCGCCGTCGCGAACTTCACGATCGCGTCCACGCCCCGCACGTTCGACCGCGCGTCGAACGAGTGGAAGGACGGCGAGGCGCTCTTCCTGCGCGCCTCGTGCTGGCGCGAGTTCGCGGAGCATGTCGCGGGCAGCCTGACGAAGGGGAGCCGCGTCATCGCGACCGGCAAGCTCAAGTCGCGCTCCTACGAGACCCGCGAGGGCGAGAAGCGCACCTCGATCGAGCTCGAGGTCGACGAGATCGGCCCCTCGCTGCGCTACGCCACGGCCGCGGTCACCCGCGCCGCGGGCGGCCAGGGCGGCGGCGGACAGGGCTCCCGGGCCCAGGTCGACGAGCCCTGGGGCACGCCGTCCGCATCGTCCGGCGGGGACGCGTGGAACGCGCCCGGCGCCTACACGGACGACACCCCGTTCTGATCCACATCACATCAACGACTTAGACGTAAGGACAACTCACCATGGCTGGAAAGAGCAGCGGCGGCGACCGCCGCAAGCCGCGCAAGGGCAAGGACGGCAAGAACGCCGCCCCGCCGAAGTCGATCACGGTCGGCGTCATCGACTACAAGGACGTCGCGACGCTCCGCAAGTTCATCTCCGAGCGCGGCAAGATCCGCGCCCGCCGGATCACCGGCGTTTCTGTCCAGGAGCAGCGCCTCATCGCCACGGCCGTCAAGAACGCCCGTGAGATGGCGCTCCTCCCCTACGCCGGCGCCGGCCGCTGATCGGGGACTGACACATGTCGAAGCTCATTCTCACTCACGAGGTCACCGGCCTCGGCGCGCCCGGCGATGTCGTCGAGGTCAAGAACGGCTACGCGCGCAACTACCTCATCCCGCAGGGCCACGCGGTCGCGTGGTCGCGCGGTGCCGAGAAGCAGATCGATCAGATCAAGGCCGCCCGCGCCGCGCGCGAGCACGCGACCTTCGAGGAGGCGCAGGCCTTCAAGACGGCGCTCGAGGCCGCGAAGGTCAAGGTCTCCGCGAAGGCGGGCAAGGAGGGCCGGCTGTTCGGCTCGGTCACGACCTCGGACATCGCTGCAGCGGTCGAGGCCGCGGGCATCGGTTCCGTCGACAAGCGCAAGATCGAGATCGGCACGGCGATCAAGTCGATCGGCGACCACGAGGCGACCGTGCGGCTGCGCGAGGACCTCGTCGCGGTCATCGCGCTGCAGGTCGTCGCGGCCAAGTAGCAGGCATCCAGCGACCGCTCAGGTCGACGTGAAGGACGGCTCCCGGCAAGGGAGCCGTCCTTTCGTTTGTGCACAGGGTTTCGGTTTTGAGCGAACTCTCAACCTCCGCTCTAAGCAACTTTCCACACACAGCGGCGCGTTCATAAAAATGCTGGTCAAACCCGGTAAGCCCTGAGAAATTCGCGATCTGTCCACAGGTCGATGCACAGGGCGCCCACAGCGCTCGCGGCGTTTCGCGCAATTCATCCACATGGTTGTCCACAGGGTCGTCCGCCACCATCTTGCAGCGGGCTCACCGCCTGCCTAGTGTGATGCGGACGCCGCGTCGAGGCCGGATGCCGAGGGGGATTCCGCCGATGGACGCCGATGTCTGAGGTCGCCACGAGACTGATCTCACGGCCTGACCGCCGACCCAATCACCGCACCGCGCGAGCCTGCCCGCGCGCCGACCACCGGAGCCGCCCGTGTCGATCGCCGTCCTTCCCGGCCCCGACACTCGGGGCGAGGGCTGGGGCGACTCCCGGGGCGATCGCGTTCCGCCGCACGACCTGCTCGCCGAGCAATCCGCGATCGGCGGCATGCTGCTGTCCAAGGACGCGACCGCCGACGTCCTCGAGACCGTGCGACCCGCGGATTTCTACATCCCCAAGCACGAGCTGATCTTCGAGGCGATCCTCGCCCTCTACTCGCGCGGCGAGCCCACCGACGCCATCGCGGTCACCGACGAGCTCACGAAGCAGGGCGAGCTGAGCCGGGCCGGCGGTCCCGAGTACCTGCACACACTCACCTCGATCGTCCCGACCGCGGCGAACGCCGGGTACTACGCGGGCATCGTCGCGGAGAAGGCGATCCTGCGCCGGCTCGTGGAGGCGGGCACGCGGATCGTGCAGATGGGCTACGCGAGCGAGGGGGAGGTCCTCGACCTGCTCAACGACGCGCAGGCCCAGATCTACGGCGTCCACGGCGGCGTACAGGCGGAGGACTTCGTCCCGCTGTCCAACGCGGTCATGGCGGCGGTCGAGGAGATCGAGGCGGCGAGCAGCCGCGACGGCACCATGGTCGGCGTCCCGACCGGATTCCAGGGGCTCGACGACCTGACCAACGGCCTGCACCCGGGGCAGCTCATCGTCCTCGCAGCCCGGCCCGCGATCGGCAAGTCCACGCTCGGGCTCGACATCGCCCGCGCGGCGGCGATCAAGCACCAGCTGCCGAGCATCATCTTCTCGCTCGAGATGGGGCGCAGCGAGATCGCGATGCGCCTCCTGTCCGCCGAAGCCTCCATCCCCCTGCACCACATGCGCAAGGGCACGGTGAACCCGCAGGATTGGAATACGCTCGCCTCCGTCCGCGGCCGGATCAACGACGCCCCGCTCTACATCGACGACAGCCCCAACATGACGCTCGTCGAGATCCGTGCCAAGTGCCGCCGCCTCAAGCAGCGCGCGGGGCTCAAGCTCGTCGTCATCGACTACCTGCAGCTCATGACGAGCGGCAAGCGCGTCGAGTCGCGCCAGCAGGAAGTCAGCGAGTTCTCCCGCGCGCTCAAGCTGCTCGCCAAGGAGCTCGACGTGCCCGTCATCGCGATCTCGCAGCTCAACCGCGGGCCCGAGCAGCGCGTCGACAAGAAGCCGATGCTCTCCGACCTGCGCGAATCCGGCTCGATCGAGCAGGACGCCGACATGGTCATCCTGCTCCACCGCGAGGACGCCTACGACCAGGGCTCCCCCCGCGCCGGCGAGGCCGACTTCATCGTCGCCAAGCACCGCAACGGCCGGACCGACACCATCACCGTCGGCTTCCACGGCCACTTCTCGCGCTTCGCGGATCTCCCCCCGAACCGCTAGGCAGCCGACCTCGCAGCGAAGCCGGGTACCCTGGTAGCCGTGCCCCACGAGTCTCGAGCGACGGTCGTGCGGTGGCCCGTCCCCATCGCGTTCGCCATCCCGGCGCTCGCCGCGACGCTGCTCATCACCTTCACGCCGGGGCATACGGTGTGGTTCGGTTTCCTCGCCTTCGCGGGCTTCGCGCTCCTGAGCGCGGGCGCCGCCGGCATCGGGGTGGGGCTGCTGCCGAGCGGTCCCGCGCGGGTCGGGGCGATCGCGAAGACCGCGGTCGCGGCCATCGGTGCCGTCGTCGCGCTCCTCCTCTTCGGCCTCAGCGCCTTCACGCCCGTGACGGCGCCGATCGGCGAGGTCTCGGCGGTGTGGGCGCAGGACGCGCTCGCGCTCTCGCTCACGATCGGGATCACCTTCGCCGTGCTCGCGATCGTCGACCTGCTCGTCGGCATCCGCCAGCGCGGCGCCGACCGCTTCGCGCGCGACTGGATCACCATCGGCGTCGTCCAAGCGGTCGCCGCGGTCGCGATCGTCGCGGTGCCGCCGTCGTTCTACCAGGCGTTCTCCTTCACCGACAAGGGCGAGTTCATCTCGGGCGCGGTGACCTCCTCGACGATGATCGTCGGCCTCTTCGGCGCCGCCGTCGCGATCCTCGGCGTCCTCTACGCCATCGCGGGCGTCGGCCTCATGCCGGAGCGCTCGCGCCGGGAGCGGGCGACGGCATGACCGAGCAGGACCGGACCCCGGACGGGGCCACGCCGCGGCGCGACCTCGTGCAGCCCTCCCGCCGCGACCGCTGGCGGCCGCTGGAGCTCCTCGGCCTCTCCTTCGTCTTCGCCGCCTTCGTCGGCATCGTGACGCTGATCGTCATGCATCCGTGGGGCGAGTTCGCCGACCAGGCGGCACACGGCTGGTTCATCACCCTCATCGCGTTCGGCGGGACCTTCGTCCTCTCGCTCGTCATCCTGGCGATGCTCTCGCTCGGCGGCTACGAGCCGCCGAAGGAGCCGCCCTCGCGCGTCCTCGACCAGGAGCACTAGCCTCCCGCCAGTCGCCGCCGTGCGGCCCAGGTGACAGCAACTCGCGTTCTGAGGCCGTGAGAACCCCACTTCCTGTCACCTGAACCGGCTATGCACCTGACGCGAGCCGCTCCGCGATGCCGGTGTACGTCGCCGGGGTGAGCGCGAGCAGGCGCGCCTTCGCCTCGTCGCCGATGTCGAGGCCCGAGATGAACTCGCCGACCTCGGCGAGCGTCACGCGGTGACCGCGCGTCAGCTCCTTGAGGACCGCGTAGGGGTCGGCGATCTGCGAGCGACCCGCCGCGACCTCCGCGCGGATGACCGTCTGGATCGCCTCGGCGAGCACTTCAGGGTTCGCGTCGAGGTCCTCGGCGAGCCGGTCGCGGTCGAGCTCGAGCTCGCCGAGCCCGCGCGTCACGTTGTCGAGGGCGAGGAGGGAGTGGCCGAACGCGACGCCGATGTTGCGCTGCGTCGTCGAGTCCGTGAGGTCGCGCTGGAGGCGGCTCTCCACGAGCGTCGCCGCGAGCGACTCGAGGAGGGCGCTCGCGAGCTCGAGGTTCGCCTCCGCGTTCTCGAAGCGGATCGGGTTGATCTTGTGCGGCATCGTCGACGAGCCCGTCGCGCCGGCGACAGGGATCTGGCGGAAGTAGCCGAGCGAGATGTAGGTCCAGACGTCGACGCAGAAGCCGTGCAGGACGCGGCCGGCGAGCGAGACCGCCTGGTAGAGCTCGGCCTGCCAGTCGTGCGACTCGATCTGGGTCGTGAGCGGGTTCCAGGCGAGCCCGAGGGACGTCACGAACTCGTCCGAGATCGCCGCCCAGTCGAGCTCCGGAGCGGCGGCGAGGTGCGCCGCGTAGGTGCCCGTCGCGCCGTTGAACTTGCCGAGCGGCTCGATCGCGGCGACGCGGGCGCGCTGGCGTCGCAGCCGCGAGACGGTGACGGCGAGCTCCTTGCCCATCGTCGTCGGGGTCGCGGGCTGGCCGTGGGTGCGCGCGAGCATCGCGTCCCCGGCGCTCGCGACGGCGAGCCCGGCGAGGCGCTCGATGAGCGCGTCGAGCTTCGGCAGCCAGACCTCCCGCACCGCGGCTTGCACGGTGAGCGCGTAGGCGAGGTTGTTGATGTCCTCGCTCGTCGCCGCGAAGTGCACGAGCTCGGCGACCCGGTCGAGCCCCAGCTCGGTGAGCTTCGCGCGGATCAGGTACTCGACCGCCTTGACGTCGTGCCGGGTCTCGCGCTCCTTCTGCGCGAGCCAGGCGATGTCGTTCTCTCCGAAGCCGGCCGCCCACTCGCGCAGCGTCGCGCGCTGCTCGGCGGACAGCGGCTCGACGCCGAAGGCTCGGCGCTCGGTGAGCAGCAGCAGCCACTCGATCTCGACGTGGACGCGGGCGCGGTTCAGCCCGGCCTCCGACAGGTGCTCGCCGAGCTCGGTGACGACGGGCGCGTAGCGGCCGTCGAGGGGGCTGAGGGGCTGGGGAGGCAGTGCCATCAGTGGTTGCGCCCCTCGTTCTTCACGAGGGGTCGGAAGATCAGGCCGAGGATCCAGCTGATCACACCGAGGACGAGCGCGCCGAGGATGCCCCACCAGAACCCGTCGGGCCAGCCGGGCACGACCGTCAGGCCGAAGCCGACGAGCGTCGAGAGCCAGTGCACGAGCCACAGCAGCAGGCCGTTGACGATGATCGAGATGAGCCCGAGCGTCAGGATGTAGAGGGGGAAGGCGACGATCTTGACGATCGTGCCGACGACCGCGTTCACGATGCCGAAGACGAGGGCGACGAGCAGATACGTGAGGACGTTCTGCCACCATTCCGGCCCGAACGGCACGACGACGACGTGCCCGGCCAGGATGAGCGTCATGAGCCACAGGGCGAAGGCGTTGAGGATGACCTTGACGATGAATCGCACGGAGCCATCCTCCCACTCCGTCGCGTTCTAGGCTTGGTCAGATGTCCGAGGATCGAGTGCTGCTGCGCCCCGACGTCGCGAGCATCGCGCCCTACCGCCAGGGGCGGATGGCCGACGCGGACGCGTTCAAGCTGTCGTCGAACGAGAACCCGTTCCCGCCCCTGCCCGGCGTCGCGCAGTCGTTCCGCGACCTCGACTTCAACCGCTACCCCGAGGCGACGTCCGCCGCACTGCGCGCGCGCCTCGCCGAGCGCTGGCACGTGAGCCCCGAGCAGGTCGTCATCGGCCCGGGCTCCGTGACGCTCATCGCCTACCTCATCTGGGCGACGTGCACGCCGGAGGAGTCGGTCCTCTACTCGTGGCGGTCGTTCGAGGGCTACCCCATCCTTGTCGGCGCGGCGGGGGTGGGCGCGATCACGGTGCCGAACCGGCCGGACGGCGGCCACGACCTCCCGGCGATGGCGGCCGCGATCACCGATCGCACCCGGCTGGTCCTGCTGTGCTCGCCGAACAACCCGACCGGCCCGATCATCACCCGCACCGAGTTCGCCGAGTTCATGGCGTCCGTGCCGCGCACGATGCTCGTCGTGCTCGACGAGGCGTACGGCGAGTTCGTCACGGACCCCGACGCGGTGCGCGGCGAGGAGGAGCTCGCCCGCCACCCCAACCTCGTCGTCCTGCGCACCTTCTCCAAGGCGTACGGGCTCGCCGGCCTGCGGATCGGCTACGGCATCGCCGCCGAGTACATCGCGGACGCGCTGCGCGCCGTCGCGCTGCCGATGGCCGTGACCGATGTCGCGCAGCAGGCCGCGCTCGCGAGCCTCGACCACGAGGCGGCGCTGCTCGAGCGGGTCGCCCACATCGTCGAGCGCCGCGACCGGATCCGGGCGGGACTCCTCGCCCAGGGCTGGGCGGTGCCGGAGGCCCAGGGCAACTTCGTCTGGCTGCCGACCGGCGAGCGCACCCCCGAGATCGCCGAGCACTTCGAGCGCGCGGGACTCGTCGTCCGCGCGCTCGGCGACGGCATCCGGATCTCGATCGGCGAAGAAGAATCTGTCGACAAGCTACTGCGATCTTGCGGAGAGGTTGTCGCCCCCCTCTCGTAGCGAGGGGTGGGGCGCGGTTAGGTTGGGACCATGGCGAATGACGCGATCCGTCTGCTGGCGCCCGATGGCACGCTGATAGAACGCGATGAGACCGCACATTGGCTGCAGGTCGTCAACTCGCTGAGTGAGCAGGAACTGCTCGAGTTCTACCGCCAGATGGCCGTCATCCGGCGCTTCGACGTCGAGGCCGGCAACCTGCAGCGCCAGGGCCAGCTCGCGCTCTGGATCCCGAGCATCGGCCAGGAGGGCGCCCAGGTCGGCTCCGGCTTCGCGGCGCGCCCACAGGACCACGTCTTCCCCGCCTACCGCGAGCACGTCGTCGGGCGCATCCGCGGCGTCGACCCGATGCGCATCATCGAGATCCTGCGCGGGCAGGACCACGGCGGCTGGGACCCCAAGGAGCACGGCAACTTCCACCTGTACACGCTCGTCATCGGCTCCCAGACGCTCCATGCGACCGGGTACGCGATGGGCATCGCGCTCGACGGCGCGAGCGGCACGGGCGACGCGCAGCGCGACGAGGCCGTCATCGTCTACTTCGGCGACGGCGCGACATCGCAGGGGGATGCGAGCGAGTCGCTCGTCTTCGCCGCGAGCTACCAGACCCCGCAGGTGTTCTTCCTGCAGAACAATCACTGGGCGATCTCCGTCCCCGTCTCCACCCAGTCGCGGACCCCGCTCTACCGGCGCGCGGCCGGCTTCGGCATCCCGAGCGTGCAGATCGACGGCAACGACGTGCTCGCCGCCTACGCGGTGACCCGCACCGCGCTCGACGAGGCGCGCAGCGGCGGCGGGCCCCGCTTCATCGAAGCGCTCACCTACCGGATGGGCGCGCACACCTCCAGTGACGACCCCACGAAGTACCGGGACTCGGGCGAGCTCGAGTACTGGCAGGCGCGCGACCCGATCGAGCGCTTCGAGACGTTCCTGCGCGCGCGCGGTGCGTCGGACACGTTCTTCGCGGAGGTCCACGAGGAGGCGGAGGCGCTCGCCGCCGACACCCGTCGGCGCACCCTCGCGCTCGAGGCGCCGCCCGCGACGAAGATGTTCGAGCACGTCTACACGGATCCGCACCCCGACATCGAGGAGCAGCGGGCGTGGTTCCTCGCGTACGAGGCGTCCTTCGGGGGTGGTCAGTGATGCTCCAGGAGACCCAGCTCGGCGTCACCACCATGACAATGGCCAAAGCCCTCAACGAGGGGCTGCGGGCCGCACTCGGCGGGGACGATCGCGTTCTGCTGCTCGGCGAGGACATCGGCACGCTCGGCGGCGTCTTCCGCGTCACCGAGGGGCTCCAGGCAGAGTTCGGCGCGAACCGGGTGCTCGACACCCCCCTCGCCGAGTCGGCCATCGTCGGCAGCGCGATCGGGCTCGCGATGCGCGGCTACCGACCCGTCGTCGAGATCCAGTTCGACGGCTTCGTCTACCCCGCGTTCGACCAGATCACCTCGCAGCTCGCGAAGCAGACCTATCGACACGGCGGCAGCCAGTCGTTCCCCGTGGTCATCCGCATCCCCTACGGCGGCCACATCGGCGCGGTCGAGCACCACCAGGAGTCGCCCGAGGCGTACTTCGCGCACACGGCCGGCCTCAGGGTCGTGAGCCCCGCGACCCCGCACGACGCCTACTGGATGATCCAGGAGGCGATCGCCGGCAACGACCCCGTCGTCTTCCTCGAGCCGAAGTCGCGCTACTGGCCCAAGGGCGAGGTCGACCTCGACGCGCCGCGGATCCCGCTGCACGCGTCCCGCGTCGTGCGCACGGGCACCGACGTGACGCTCATCGGGCACGGCGCGATGGTCGCGACGCTCCTCGACGCCGCCGAGCTCGCCGCCTCCGAGGGGGTGTCCGCGGAGGTCGTCGACCTGCGCTCGCTCTCGCCGATCGACTACGGTCCGGTCCTCGACTCAGCGCGCCGAACCGGTCGTGTCATCGTCGCCCAGGAGGCGCCACAGCAGGTCTCGGTCGGCTCCGAGGTCGCCGCGACGATCGCCGAGAAGGCGTTCTACTCGCTGCAGTCCCCGGTCCTGCGGGTCAGCGGCTACGACACCCCGTTCCCGCCCGCGAAGCTCGAGGGCGTCTACCTGCCCGACGCGGATCGGATCCTCGAAGCCGTCGACCGAGCGCTCGCCTACTAAGGGGCATCCATGACACTCGCGCAGTTCCCGCTCCCCGACGTCGGCGAAGGCCTCACGGAGGCCGAGGTCGTCGACTGGAAGGTCGCTCCGGGCGACCGGGTCGAGATCAACCAGATCATCGTCGAGATCGAGACGGCGAAGTCGCTCGTCGAGCTGCCGTCCCCGTTCGCCGGCATCGTCGCGGAGCTCCTCGTCGATGTCGGGCAGACCGTCGAGGTCGGCACGCCGATCATTCGGGTCGAGACGGTCGGCGAGCCGGAGTCGGCGCCCGCCGCGATCGACGATGCGGGAGGGGCCGAGGCCGCGGTGCGCGACGAGACGACGGAGATCGTGCTCGACACCGCCGCGACGGTCGCGGAGGAGGAGGGCTCCGGCGCGGTGCTCGTCGGCTACGGCTCGAGCGGTCACGTGCGCTCGCGGCGGCGCGCCGTCGAGCGCGTCATCCCCGCGGCATCCGCCGCCTCCGTCATCGCGAAGCCGCCGATCCGCGCCCTCGCGCGCGAGCTCGGTGTCGATCTCGCGACCGTCATGCCGACGGGACTCGCAGGCGAGATCGTCCGCGACGACGTCATCCGCCACGCCGATCAGGCGAAGGTCTTCCACAACCTCGAGACGCCGGCGGCGCCGACGCAGCGCGAGGAGCGGATTCCCGTGAAGGGCGTCCGCAAGGCGATCGCGAGCGCGATGGTCGCGTCCAAGTTCACGGCACCGCACACGAGCGTGCTGACCGAGGTGAACGCGACCCGGACGATGGAGTTCGTCAAGCGGCTCAAGGCCTCGCCGGAGTTCACGGGGGTGCGGGTGTCGCCGCTGCTCGTCATGGCGAAGGCGATCATCTGGGCCGTGCGGCGCAACCCCATCGTCAACTCGACGTGGACGGACGAGGAGATCATCGTCCACCACTTCGTCAACCTCGGC
The DNA here is from genome assembly GCA_035555435.1 of Microbacteriaceae bacterium. GTDB lineage: Bacteria > Actinomycetota > Actinomycetes > Actinomycetales > Microbacteriaceae > 73-13. The sequence goes on from DATMGN010000007.1 coordinate 37,479, forward strand.
ATCGCCGCGGCCACGCCGCGCGGGCTCATCGTGCCGAACGTCAAGGACGCGCAGGACCTGTCGCTCCTCGACCTCGCGCGTGCGCTCGAGCAGCTGACGCTGACGGCGCGCGACGGCCGGACGACGGCGCAGGACATGCAGGGCGGCACGATCACGATCACGAACCTCGGCTCGTACGGCATCGACACGGGCATCCCGATCCTGAACCCCGGCGAGGTGTCGATCATCGTGCTCGGCGCCATCCGGCAGAAGGCGTGGGTCGTCGACGGCGAGGTGCGCCCGGCGTTCGTCACGACGGTCGCGGGGTCCTTCGACCACCGGGTCGTCGACGGCGATGTGATCAGCCGGTTCGTGCAGGACATCGCGAGCGTCCTCGAGGAGCCGGCACTGCTGCTGGACTGAGGTCCCGCAGAGTTGCGGGGTGCTGGCGTTCTGGTCGGCGCTTGATGTGGGCGCAAATGGCGTCTTTGGCGGGATCAGTGCCGCATGTTGCGTCCACCGGACGGTGGAGCGGCAGCCAGGTGGACGCAGATGGCTGTGCAGAACGGCATCCGGCAGCAGTTTGCGACCACCCCAGCGGAGAGCGACCCGGCTCCCGAGTTGCGATTGAGAATCAATCTCAATAAGGTGTTCCGCATGTCACGCACACGCCGCCTCGCCCCCGCAATCGCCCTCGCCGGAGCGGCGGCGCTCGCGCTCGCCGGCTGCAGCGCCGGCGCGCCCGCGCCGGAGTCGGAAGACGACGGCCTCATCCGCGTCGTCGCCGTCACCGACGTCTACGGCGACGTCGCCCAGCAGATCGGCGGCGACCGCGTCAGCGTCACCTCGATCGTCTCCGGGACCGCCGTCGACCCCCACGACTATGAGGCGAGCACGCGCGACCAGCTCACGGTCGCCGACGCGGACCTCGTCATCGTCAACGGCGGCGGGCTCGACGACTTCATGGACCGGCTCATCGCCGGGTCCGGGACCACCGCGATCGTCGTCAACGCCGTCGAGGCATCCGGCCTGCTCCCCGCGGGCGAAGCCGCAGCAGACGACCACGACCACGAGCACGCCGAGGGCGACGAGCACCACCACATCGAGGGCTTCAACGAGCACGTCTGGTATTCCCTGCACGGCATGGAACACATCGCCGAGGCGATCCAGGCGGCGCTCGTCGAGCTCGACCCGGCCGGCGCTCGGGACATCGAGGCGAGCGGCGCCGAGTTCCTCGCGCAGCTCGACGCGCTCCACGACCACGCCCACGACGTCGAGCGGCGGATCGGCGGCGGCGACGTCGTCGCGACCGAGCCGGTCTCCGCCTACCTCCTCGCGGATCTCGGGCTCACCGACGTCACGCCGGAGGCGTTCCTCGCCGCCGTCGAGGGCGGCACGGGTGTCGGCGTCGGCCTGCTCGACCAGGTCCTGTCGCTGTTCACGCAGAACGACATCCGCATGCTCGCCGAGAACGTCCAATCCGGCGGCGCCGAGGCCGAGCAGATCCGCGCCGCCGCCGTCGCCGCGGGGGTGCCGGTCGTCGCGTTCTCCGAGACGCTGCCGGGTGGGGAAGACTACCTGTCATGGATGGCGGCGAACATCGAAGCGGTCGCGAGCGCGCTCACGTGACCGACCCCGTCGCGCCCCCCGAGCGAGCCGTCGGGCCGCGGATCCCCGAGCGAGCCGAAGGGGAGTCGAAGGGTCCCGTCCTCGAGCTCGAGGACGCCGCGCTCCGCGTCCGCGGGCGCACCCTCTTCGCGGGTCTCGACCTGCAGGTCCACCCGGGCGAGCTCATCGCGATCCTCGGGCCGAACGGCGCCGGCAAGACCAGCCTCTTCCGCGCGATCCTCGGCCTCGAACGCCTTGCGACGGGACGGGTGCGTGTCCTCGGCAGACCGGCCCAGCGCGGCGACCACCGCATCGGCTACGTCCCGCAGCAGCGTGTCTGGGGCCGCGGCACCCCCATGATCGGCCGCGACCTCGTGACCCTCGGCCGCACCGGCGCGCGCTGGGGGCTGCCGGTGACGAGCCGCGAGGACCGGGAGGCGGTCGCCCGCGCCATCTGGGCGGTGCGCGCCGAGTCGCTCGCGGCACGCCCCATGGGGGACCTGTCCGGCGGGGAGCAGCAGCGGCTGCGGATCGCGCAGGCGATCGTCGACGAGCCGAGCCTGCTGCTCCTCGACGAGCCGCTGTCGAGCCTCGACCTCGGCAACCAGGCCGAGATCATCGGGCTCGCGGACCGGGAGCGGGAGCGGGGCGCCGCCGTCCTGTTCATCGCGCACGACATCAACCCCGTGCTCGGCCACGTCGACCGCGTGCTCTACCTCGCACACGGCCGCCACCGTCTCGGCACCCCCGGTGAGGTCCTGACGACCGAGTCGCTCACCGACCTGTACGGCACGCGCGTCGACGTGCTGCGCTTCCCCGACCCTGCGACCGGCGTCGACCGGGTGTTCGTCGCGGGCGCCGGCAACGGGCACGAGCATCATCTCGAGCAGCACGCCGACGAGGTCGACCGATTGGAGCGCAGCGAGTGAGCTGGGACCAGTTCTTCGACTACAGCGACTACGGGCACCTGCTCTCCCTCGTCGCGAACTCGGTGCTCGCGTGCGCGATCCTCGGGATCGTCGGCGGGCTGATCGGCGTGTTCGTCGTGCAGCGTGACATGGCGTTCGCGGTCCACGGCATCTCGGAGCTATCGTTCGCGGGCGCGGCGGCGGCCCTCCTCATCGGCGTCGACGTGCTCCTCGGCTCGATCCTCGGCTCCGTCATCGCGGCGGCGATCATCGGACTCCTCGGTGCGCGCGCTCGCGACCGCAACTCGATCGTCGGCGTCCTCATGCCCTTCGGCCTCGGTCTCGGCATCCTCTGCCTCGCCCTCTACCAGGGCCGCAGTGCGAACAAGTTCGGGCTGCTCACCGGCCAGATCGTGTCCGTCGGCGGCGACCAGCTGTGGTCGCTCGCGGGCGTCTCCGCGATCGTGTTCATCGCCCTGCTCATCGTTTGGCGGCCGCTGACCTTCGACAGCCTCGACCCGGAGGCGGCGGCGGCGCGCGGGGTGCCGGGTCGGCGGCTCAGCCTGCTCTTCATGCTGCTGCTCGGGCTCATGGTCGCGGTCGCGGTGCAGATCATCGGCGCGCTGCTCGTCCTCGCGCTGCTCGTCACCCCCGCGGCCGCGGCGAGCCGGGTCACGCACTCGGCGACGCTCGTGCCGATCCTCAGCATGGCGTTCGGCCTCGTCTCGGCACTCGGCGGGATCCTCATCGCGGTGGGCTCGACTTTGCCGGTCAGCCCCTTCATCACGACGATCTCGTTCGTCATCTGGCTGATCTGCCGCGACGTGGGACGCACCCGGGACATCCGCCGCTTCCGTCGCGCGGCGGAGGCGCACGCGCTGGAGGCGGCGTGAGCGAGAACGCGATGGGCGCGACCCCCCGGCGCCGCACCTGGCAGCGGGACGCGGTGCGCGAGGCGCTGGGCGAGCAGGACGGCTTCGTGTCGGCGCAGGTGTTGCACGCGGGCCTGCGCGAGGGCGGCTCGCCGATCGGACTCGCGACCGTCTACCGTGCGCTCGCGGACCTCGCGGCGGACGGTGCGGCGGATCATCTGCAGCACGACGGCGAGTCGCTCTACCGGGCGTGCGGCACCTCCGGGCATCACCATCACCTGATCTGCCGCTCGTGCGGCAAGACGGTGGAGATCAGCGCGGGTCCCGTCGAGGCGTGGGCGCGGTCGGTCGCGGCAGACAACGGCTTTCGCGAGGCGGAGCACATCGTCGACGTCTTCGGTCTCTGCGCCGACTGCTGACGGGAGGCGCTGGCGGAGCGCCGCGGCCGCGGTCGGTGCCTCCGGGGTCCGGGCCGAGCAGCCTATGCCGCCCCTACCCCGGTCTGGCGGTGCCTTGTGTGCAGTCCGGGGCGCGGCATTGCGCACAAGGCACCGCCAGGCGGGTGCATTGTCAGCGATGAGCGATGAGCGTGAGGGTCAGCGCGGTGAGCGCGGCGGCGGGTGCGCGGCGTGCATGGCGCTCGGCGAGCGGGCGATCAGTCGAGGGCACACCAGTCGGGGCGGGCGCCCACGACGGTGCGGACGGTGCTGCCCGTGCGGCTGTCGACGAGGTACGTCCGCGGGGCCGCCTCGGGGTCGCGCGGCTCGACGACGCTGAGGGCGAGCAGCTGAGCGTTCGGCGATGCGCACATGCCGGTGATCGCGCCGGTCGGCGGCTGGAAGAGCGGCAGAACGCCATCCGCCCCCACCCGGGACACGGTCGAGCTGGCCCAGCGCGGCAGCGGGTCGGAGACGAAGACGTGCACGATCCGCGCATACTCCCCGGCGCCGAGCGCGGCGAAGTCGCCGAGGACCTCGCCGTCGGCGAGCGGGAGGTCGGGGATCGTCACGGGGGTGGCTTCGCCGGTCGTGAGCTCGATCGCGGCGGTGTCGGGCCAGCGGTCGCTGAGCATCGCGGTGGTGCCGGGCACGAAGCCGCGCAGCAGGCCGACGGTGCCGAGGGGGACGGGGTCGCCGCCGGTCGTGTCGATGAGGTAGCCCTGCTGGTCGGTCGTGCGCACGAGCAGCGAGGTCGTGCCGCGCACGTAGGTCCAGTCGGCGACGGAGATGGGGGCGCCGTCGAAGCCGACGACCTCGGTCTCGATGTCGGTCGCCGCGTCGACGAGGAAGAGCACGCTGTCGTAGACGGTGTGGTCGGGGCCGACGTCGGGACTCGTCATGATGTAGCCGAAGCTGCGGCCGTCGGGGGCGGCGCGCAGCGAGCGGTAGGACGCCTCCTCGGGTCCGCCCATGACGAACTCCGGCGCGCCGGGCACGAGGTGGCGGATGCTCTGGCGGCCGCCCTCCTCGGCGATGACGACGAGGCCGGGGCCGACCCGGACGAACTCGCTGATCCGCTCCGCTTCGTACACGACCTCGGGCGCGGCGGCGCTGGACACCGAGGCGCGCACGAGCTGCTCGCCCGCGGCGCTCGGCGCGGCGAGCAGGATGTGCTCGTCGGGGGTCGTGAAGCTCGTCTCGATCCGCCCGCCCGCGCCGGTCGCGGTGCCGCGCACGCCGTCGACGGCGACCCGATAGGTCGTCGCGTAGTCGAGCATCCGGGTGAAGCGGACCGTGAGCACGGCCCCGTCGGCGGTGAGCTCGGCGTCCGCGGCGGGCGAGACGTCGAGGCGGAGGCCGTCGGCGGCGACGGGCTGGTTGAGGGTGAGGACGACCCGTTGGTCGAGGCGTGTGACGAGCGCCTCGGGGGCGACGGCGACGGACGAGATGCGCGGCGGCGCGACCGCACCGCCGACGCCCAGGCCGACGGCGAGCGCCGCGAGCACCCCGACGACGATTCCGACGAGCGCTCCGAAGCCGAGACGTCGTCGGCGCGCTGGAGCCGACCGCCCCCCGGTCGACCCTGCCTCAGTAGACATATGGCTCCGCGGGCTGCTCGATCGGTTCGGCCGACTCGGCCTGAAGTATCCAGCCGTCGCCGGATTCGACGAAGCGTCCGCGCACCTCGACCCAGCTGCCGTCCTCGAAGCGCTCCTGCCAGCCCGGCAGCTCGACGTGGACGCCGACCGGCTGCGCGTCGACCGTGCAGCACGTCATGACGTAGCGCGCGATCGCGAAGCCGGACTCCGGCGCGTCCGGGTCGGCGATGACGAAGCCGACGACCTGCGGGCGGGCGCCCTGCAGCACGCCGCCGGAGGCGCCGTCGGCGATGAGCACCGCCCAGTCCTTGACGGTGAACGACGCGGGGTCCGCCTGGGCGAGCTGGATCGCACTCTCTCCGACGACGCCCGCGGCACTCAGGTCGCGGCCGTCCGCGAGCGAGCGCGACAGGGTCGTCGGCGGGAGCGCGAGGAGGCCCGCGGTGGTCGCGACGATGAGCAGGATGCTGCCGGTCGCGGCGAGCCGGCCGCGCCAGGCGGGCGCGCGCTCGTCACCCGCGTGCTGGTGCTCCCCCTCGTGCGCGTCGTCGTGCTGCCTCGGCAGCACGAGCGCGACGACGACGAACACGATCGCGATCCCCGCCATGACCGCCGTGAAGACGAAGTACCGCGGGTGGATGTACAGCCCGAGCTGGCCGGAGAACGTCAGCCACAGGGTCGCGACGGCACCGAGCGCCGTGAGCAGGATGCCCTGCCAGTACCGGAGGAACGCGTCACGCAAGGAGGTTCACCCCCAGCCCGAGCACGAGCGAGGCGAGCCCCACGATCGCGGTGATCTGCACGATCGTCGCCGTGCGGAACGTCGTGCGCATGAGCGCGACCATCTTGATGTCGACCATCGCGCCGAAGGTGAGGAACGCGACGATGCCGCCGGGCAGGAAGACGGAGCCGAAGGCGAGCATGAAGAACGCGTCGACGTTCGAGCAGATCGACACGACGAACGCGAGCGCCATGAGCGCGAGGACCGACCAGAGCGGGTTCGCGCCGAGCGCCTCGAGCCATTCCCGCGGAATGCCGACCTGGATGAGGCCCGCGATCGCGCAGCCGACGAGCAGGGCCGGCAGCAGCGTGCTCAGCTCCTCCGCGAAGCGCGCGATCGAGCGCCGCCAGCGCCGGCCCTGCTCCTCACCGTGATGCGTCTGGCAGCTCGCCGCGAAGGACGGCGTGAGGACCGAGTGCGGCTCCGGGTGGCGGCTGAACACCCAGCCGACGAGGTTCGCGATGACGAAGCCGCCGAGGATCCGCGCGATGAGGATGCCGTGATCCCAGCCGAAGGCCTGATAGGTCGTGATGATCGTGACGGGGTTGAGGATCGGCGCCGCGAGGAGGAACGTGATCGACTCGGCCGGCGAGAGCCCGCGCGACACGAGGCCGCGGGCGAGCGGGACATTGCCGCACTCGCACACCGGCAGGAAGATGCCGAGCAGCGACAGCAGCATGCGGCGCAGCCACGGCGTCTTCGGCAGCGCCCGCTCGATCCACTTCGCCGGCAGCCACACCTGGACGACGACCGACAGCAGGACGCCGAGCACGATGAACGGCAGCGACTCGATGAAGACGCTGACGGCGAGCGTCACCCCGTCCTGCAGCGCGGCCGGCAGCGCGGCGCCGCCCTGCGTCGCGAGCCGCACCGCGACGCCGCCGATGATGAGGACGGCGGCGATGCCGAGCCACAGGTAGCGGCCGCGGGACCGCGCACGGTGCTCGTGAGCCGGAGCCGGCGCGGTAGTCGCTCCCACCCGGGTAGGGTACCCGCGAGGATTCATGAAGACCCTGACCGCGCAGGACGAGAACTATCTCAAGGCCGTCTGGTCCGACGAGGAGTGGGACCGCACGACGACGAACGGCACGCTCGCCGCCGCCCTCGGCCTCGCCCCCTCGAGCGTCACCGAGGCGGTGCGCAAGCTCGCCGACGCGGGCCTCCTCACGCATGCGAGGTACGGCGCCGTCTCGCTCACGGACGCGGGCCGGCGCATCGCCGTCGCGATCGTGCGCAAGCACCGCATCATCGAGACGTTCCTCGTCGCCGAGCTCGGCTACGCGTGGGGCGACGTGCACGACGAGGCGGAGATCCTCGAGCACGCGGTGAGCGACCGCTTCATCGACGCGCTCGACGCGCGGCTCGGGCACCCGGGGCGCGACCCGCACGGCGACCCCATCCCACTCGCCGACGGCACGCTGCCCGACGGCGGGGAGCGGCCGCTCGCCGACATCGCGCCGGGCACGCGCGTACGCATCGTCCGGGTCTCCGACGCCGTGCCGGGACTCCTCGACGCGCTCGACGCGGCGGGGCTGGGACTCGGGGCGCAGCTCGTGGCGGGCGACACCGCGTTCTCCGCCGGCATTCGCGTGCTGCCCGCCTAGCTTCGGTACGCCCGATGGCGACGACGCGGTCGCGGGGCCCGGCGGCGTCCGCTACACTTGATCGGTCGCTCCCACGGGAGGGACTTCCGGTGGGCCGGGTGACCGGCCTGCAGACATGTGATCATGGGTCCGGCATTCCTCGCTGCGAAGCGGAGCGCCGGACGGTAGCCGAAAGAAGGAAACCATGGCAGCCGTATGCCAGGTGACCGGAGCCACCCCCGGCTTCGGGCACAGCATCTCGCACTCGCACCGCCGCACCAAGCGCCGGTTCGACCCCAACATCCAGAAGAAGACGTACTACGTCCCTTCGCTCAAGCGGAACGTCACGCTGACGCTCTCGGCGAAGGGCATCAAGGTCATCGACGCGCGCGGCATCGAGTCCGTCGTCGCTGACCTCCTCAAGCGCGGGGAGAAGATCTGATGGCGAAAAAGGGCCAGGACATCCGTCCGATCATCAAGATGCGCTCCACGGCGGGCACCGGTTACACCTACGTGACCAAGAAGAACCGCCGCAACAACCCCGACCGCCTTGTGCTCAAGAAGTACGACCCGGTGGTCCGCAAGCACGTGGAATTCCGAGAGGAGCGCTGACATGGCGAAGAAGTCCAAGATCGCGCGCAACGAGCAGCGCAAGGTCGTCGTCGCGCGCTACGCCGCGCAGCGCGCCGAGCTGAAGAAGACGCTCGTCGACCCGACCGCGACCGACGAGGCCCGCGAGGCCGCCCGCGTCGGCCTGCAGAAGCTGCCGCGGAACGCGTCCCCGGTCCGAGTCCGCTCGCGCGACTCGATCGACGGCCGTCCCCGTGGTGTGCTCTCCAAGTTCGGCATCAGCCGTGTGCGCTTCCGCGACATGGCGCACCGCGGCGAACTGCCCGGCATCACCAAGTCGAGCTGGTAGAACGCGATCGCCGCGCTCGAGCGAGCGAGGCGAGTCGAAGGGTCGGGACCTCACGGTCCCGGCCCTTCACGCATCTCGGCGCTGATCGCGCCTTCAACCCGAACTTGAACCGAAATCGGCGACAGCCCTGCAAATACGGGGGATAACGCCCACCCGCTGGTAACGTCTCGTCCGATTCGGGGCCATCCCCGGATCGAGCAGTTCCATAGTTCGAAGTCCGAGGAGGACATCATGGCGGACAGCCTGAACAAGGGCGACCTCGTCGCCGCAATCGCCGGCGAGACCGGTCTCACCCAGACCGCGGTCGCCGGTGTGCTCGACGCGTTCTTCGGCGTCGTTTCGAAGTCCGTCGCGAGCGGCACCAAGGTCTCGATCCCGGGCTGGGTCTCGTTCGAGAAGACCGCTCGCGCCGCGCGCACGGGGCGCAACCCCGCGACCGGCGAGACGATCCAGATCGCCGCGTCGAACAGCGTCAAGGTCTCGGCCGGCAGCAAGCTCAAGGCTGCGGTCAAGTAGTTCCGGAGCACAGCACGTCGGAGGCGTCGGACCGGGAGGTCCGGCGCCTCTCGCGTTACGTACGCTAGAGGATGTGCCCGCGCGCGTCATCGCACCGCTCGCCGCGCTCGCCCTCGCCGTCGCCGGGGTCGCCGCGGTGCTCCTCGGGCTCGCGATCACGGGCGCCGCGCAGACGCCGCTGCTCCTGGACCCCGGTGCGTTCGTGCGCTACGGCGTCCCGATCACCTCGCTCGTCACCAACGTCGCGGCAGCGCTCACGATCGGGCCCCTCATCCTCGTCCTCTACGCGGTCCCCCGCGGGACGGCCGCGGCGGAGCGGCTGCTGCGCCTCGCCGGCATCGGCGCCGCCGCGTGGACGCTCGCCGAGGTGCTCGCGATGCTGCTCGCGTTCGCGGCGGCGATCGGCCGGCCGCTGCGCCTCGACGAGACGTTCAGCGCCGGCCTCTGGCAGTACCTGACCGACACGGAGGCGGGTCAGTCGCGACTGTGGGCCGTGGGCCTCACCGCCCTCGTGACCATCGTCATCGCGTTCTCCAGCGGACCGTGGCTGCTCGCGGGCGCGGTCGTGCTGTCGGGCGCGGCGCTCGTCGCCATCTCGCAGCTCGGCCATCAGGGCGGTACGGCGGACCACGACGTCGCCTGGGGCGGGCTCTTCCTGCACATGGCGTTCGCCGCGGCGTGGCTTGGCGGGCTCGTCGGCATCCTGTTCGCCCGCGACAAAGCGGTCGTCGAACGCTATTCGTCGGTCGCGCTCATCTGCTTCATGGTCGTCGCGGGCTCGGGCATCATCAGCGCGTGGATCCGCATCGGCGGCTTCGAGGGGCTCACGACGTCCTACGGGGTGCTCGTCATCATCAAGGCGGTCGCGCTGCTCGCGCTCGGGGCGGTCGGCATCCTGCACCGCGTCTGGGCGATCCGGCGGCTGCCGAAACGCAGCGCGTTCTGGTCGGTCGTCGTCGGCGAGCTCGCGCTCATGGGCATCGCGAGCGGCATGGCCGCGGCGCTCGCGTCGAGCGCCCCGCCGGTCGACCCGACGCCGAGCGGCACGAGCCCCGCGGAGCTGCTCACGGGGGCGCCGCTCCCGGCCGACCCGACGTTCGAGCGGTACCTGTTCGGCATCGCGCTCGACCCGATCTGGCTCGCGCTCGTCATCGCGGGCGCCGCGTTCTATCTCGCCGGCGTCGTCCGGCTCGCGCGACGCGGCGACCGGTGGCCGGTGCTGCGGACCGTGTCGTGGCTCGCAGGTCTCCTCGTGCTGCTGTGGGCGACGAACGGCGGGATCGGGCGCTACGTCGACATCCTGTTCAGCGGCCACATGCTCATGCACATGGTCGTCGGCATGCTCGTGCCGGTGCTGCTCGTGCCGGGCGCGCCGATCACACTGCTGCTGCGCGCGGTCGCGCCGCGCAAGGACGGCAGTCGGGGCGCGCGCGAGTGGGTGCTCGAGGGCGTGCACTCCTGGTATGGCCGCACGATCGCGAACCCGTACGTCGCCGCCGTCATCTTCGTGCTGAGCCTGTGGGTCTTCTACTACACGCCGATCTTCCGCTGGGCGACAACGACGCACCTCGGGCACGAGTGGATGATCGTCCACTTCCTCATCACGGGGTACCTGTTCGTCCAGTCGCTCGTCGGCGTCGACCCGGGGCCGGCGCGGCCGCCGTACCCGGTGCGGCTCATCATCCTGCTCGCGACGATGGCGGTGCACGCGTTCTTCGGGCTCGCGATCATGACGGCGAACGGCCTGTTCCTCGCGGACTGGTTCGGGGCGATGGGCTGGGACATCGGGGTGACGGCGCTTCAGGACCAGCAGCGCGCGGGCGGCATCGCCTGGTCGGTCGGCGAGATCCCGACGCTCGCGCTCGCGATCGCGGTGGCGGTGCAGTGGGCGCGCAGCGACACCCGCGAGCAGCAGCGCCTCGACCGCAAGGCGGAGCGCGACGGCGACGCGGAGCTCACGGAGTACAACGCGATGCTCAAGCGCACCGCGGCCCGCGACCGGGACCTCCCCCCTGGCCCCTGAGCGGGTCAGCCGCCGATGTCGGGGGTCACGACGATCTCGCGCGCGCCGACGAACGTCGCGGTGAAGCTCATCGAGAAGTCCATCTGCGTGTCGAACGGCGCGACCTCGCCGTCGGCGATCGAGCGCACCTCGACCTGGAGTCGCACGGTCGTCGCGGTCGTCGGCACGCGCCATTCGCCGGGAACCGGAGTCGGCTCGACCGTGATCGTCGGATAGGCGACGATCGACCACACGGGCGCGGAGTCGAGCCGGTCGTTGATGACCTGTCCGAAGGGGCAGCCGATGGGGAAGAGCCGCTCCTGCGCGACGCACGCGTCGAGGTATTCCCGCACCTGGGCGTCGACGATGCGCAGGAACTCCGAGTTCGCCTGGGCGTCGATGCTGACAGAACGCGGTGTCCGGGGCGACCCGAGGACGACGGTCTGGGGTGCGGCGTCGAGGAACTCGGACTTGTGGGCGAAGGTGATGACACCGGGCGTGAACGCGAAGTAGGTGCTCGCGACGTCCTGGACGGGGGCGACGAAGCGCACGCCGTTCGCGGTGAAGTCGCGCGCGTGCTCGACGGTGAGCTCGAGCTGCGCGAGGGGGGAGGAGGCGAAGCTCCAGGTGGGGAACATGGCGAGCACCGACCCGGTCGGCTCGACGCGGAAGGACGTGCGGCCCTCGCGCCCGTCGGCGCGGTAGTCGACGGCGACGATGCGGGTGTCGCCCGCGCCGGCGGTCTCGGTGAGCGTGTACGACTCGATGTCGCCGAGCACTTCGGCGACGAGCAGGTCGTCGACGGTGCTGGAGCTCGGCAGGGGGCCGGCGAGCGAGAGGGCTGCGCGCACGTCGTGGCGGGCGAGCGCGTCGAGGTAGCCGCGGACGAAGCCGCTCGCCGTGTAGACGGTCTGGTTGAGCACGACGACGGTGACGACGAACGCGATGACGAGGAGCCCCCCGGCGATCGCGATCTTGATCCACAGGCCGCGCACTCGCCCAGGGTACCGGGCGCCGGGCCGCGGGTAGCCTGGGCGGGTGCTCGACGCCCCCGACCTGACGCCGGAGCAGCAGGCGGTGCTCGACGGGATCGAGCTGTCGATGGAGCACGTGTTCGTGACGGGTCGCGCGGGCACGGGGAAGTCGACCCTGCTGCAGCGCCTTGCGGAGACGACGAGCAAGCAGCTCGCGATTGTGGCGCCGACGGGCGTCGCCGCGCTCAACGTCGGCGGGCAGACGATCCACTCGTTCCTGCGGCTGCCGATCGGGGTCATCGCGGATCAGCCGCTGCCGCACCCGGAGGAGCTGCGCCGGCTGCTGCGCGGGATCGAGACGCTCGTGATCGACGAGGTCTCGATGGTCAACGCGGACCTGATGGACGCGATCGATCGGACGCTGCGCGAGGCGCGCGGGCATCGCTCGGAGCCGTTCGGCGGCGTGCAGGTCGTGCTCTTCGGCGACCCGTATCAGCTCGCGCCGGTGCCGCCGCGGGATCCGCACGAGCGCGCGTACTTCAAGGACCGCTACCGCTCGCCGTGGTTCTTCGACGCGCACGTGTGGGAGCGCGCGCCGATCCAGGTGCGCACGCTCGAGGAGATCCACCGCCAGCGCGATCCGGAGTTCACGCGGATCCTCAACGCGGTGCGGTTCGACGAGGTCACGCAGGAGATGGCGGACGTGCTCAATGCGGCGGGTGCGCGCCCGGTCCCGGCCGGCGAGGAGGCGATCACGCTGGCGACGACGAACGCGACCGTCGCGGCGATCAACGCGCGGGGGCTCGCGGCATTGCCGGGCGATGCGCAGACGAGTGTCGCGGACATTGAGGGCGAGTTCGGCCGCGGCTCGTTCCCCGCGGACGAGTCGCTCGACCTGAAGCTCGGCGCGCGGGTCATGTTCCTCCGCAACGACACGTCGGGCGACGCCCGCTGGGTCAATGGGACGATGGGCACGGTCGTCAAGATCGGCGACACGGTGACGGTCGAGGTCGACGGCGAGGACCACGAGGTGGGCCCGGCGACCTGGGAGCGCTTCCGCTACGAGTACGACGGCATCACGAAGCAGCTCAAGAAGGACGTCGTGGCGGAGTTCACGCAGTTCCCGCTGCGGCTCGCGTGGGCGGTGACGATCCACAAGTCGCAGGGCCAGACGTATGACCGGGCGCGGATCGATCTGGGCTCGGGCGCGTTCGCGCCGGGCCAGACGTATGTCGCCTTGAGCCGGCTGCGCAGCCTGGAGGGTCTGCACTTCTCGCGCCCGCTGCGTCGCCGCGACGTCATCGCCGATGCCGACGTCCGCCGCTTCATGGGCGTCACGCCGGTCGAGTAGCGCGGAGCCCGACCGCGGGTCGAGTAGCGCGCAGCGCGTATCGAGACCTCGAGACCCACGACAGCCCCAGCTTGCCCTGCCCGCGTTCGTCCGCCAGGGTTGTCCCGGGCGGATGATTCGAAGGGAACGCCATGAGCGACACAGGTACCGGGGGCGCACCCGCCGGTTGGTATGAGGATGGCGTCACCGCCGGTCAGGAGCGCTTCTGGGACGGCACGCAGTGGACGGACCAGTTCCGCCCGTTGGCGCCGGCGGCCCCGCCGGTCCCCCCGGCCCCGCCCGCGGAGCCGGTCGCGCCCGCGGAGCCGGTCGCGCCGGTCGCCGAAGCCCCGGCCGCTGCCCCAGCCGAGCCCGCTCCCGCCGAGCCCGCGCCCACCGCGGCTCCGGCCTACCCCGCGTACTCCGCGGCTCCGACGGCGCCCGCCGCCCAGGCCTACCCCGCGTACCAGCCGGGCGTCCCCGCGGCGGCTCGTCCGGCCGGCAAGGGCCTGTCGAAGGGCGCGATCATCGGGATCGTCGTCGGCGCGGTCGCGCTCATCGCGGCGATCGTCCTCATCCTGGGCTTCACGGTCTGGGGCTGGGCGGGCGGTGGCGGCGGCGCCGCGTCGAGCGCGCAGCAGCAGCAGT
>DATMGN010000008.1:0-107003 GCA_035555435.1 Microbacteriaceae bacterium
TCGGGCACCAGTAGAGCTTGCGCCCGGCCGCGATCTCCATCGCGATCGGCGTGCCGCACACCCGGCACGGCTCCCCCGTGCGGTGGTAGACCCAGTGCCGGTCGGCGCGATGCGCGAGCGCGCGGCGCCTCGCCTCGCCCCGCAGGCCGTCCATCGTGAGCATCTGCCCCGTCTCGACCCCGATCTTCAGCAGCTTGACCCAGTCACGCCAGAGCGCCCGCACGACGTCCTCCGGCACGAGCTTGCCCGGCGTGAACGGCGACTGGCGGGCGCGGAAGAGCATCTCCGCGCGGTACACGTTGCCGATGCCCGAGACGACGGACTGGTCCATGAGCAGCAGGCCGATCGGCGTCGACTTCGCGCGAACTGTCGTGACGAAGCGCTCCTCCGCCGCCTTCCCGCGATCCACGAGCGGGTCGGGGCCGAGACCCGCGATGACCCGCGCGACGGCCTGCGCGTCGATGACCTCGCAGGCGGTCGGTCCGCGCAGGTCGGCGACGGCGTTCTCCACGAGCAGTCGCGCACGCACCTGACCGACCGGCTCGGGCGGCCACGTCTGGTCCTCCCCGCCGGCACCCCCCACCTCGAGTACCTTCTCCGACTCCGCCATCCGCAGCCGCGCGCGCCGCGGTGCGCCGATCGACCAGACCGAGTCCTCGTGCGCGCCGACCACGGTGTCCCGCTTCGCGTTCGCCGAGATGCCCCGCTCCCCCGTGACGGCGGCCCCGACGACGGTGCCGCGCTGGTTCGTCTGGCCCATCCGACCGCCCGCCGACGCCGTCGAGTCATCCACCGTGATGTCCCCCGCGAAGTCCCACGCGCCGTACATGCCGAGGTGCACGCGCAGCCAGAGCCCGTTGTCGAACTCGAGGAACATCTGCTTGCCCACCGCCTTCGCGGTGACGATCGCGTGCCCGTCGATGAGCTCCGCGTCGGCCGCGAAGCGCCCCTGCGGGCTCGAGACCCCAACCGGCCCCGCGTCGACGAAGTGCCGCTGGAACTGCCGCGCGATCCGATGTACGGAGTGCCCCTCGGGCATCAGCCGGGCCGCCGCTCAGAGGCCGAGGACGTCGCGACCGGCGATCGCGCCCGTCGACTCGTACTCGGCGAGCTGCTCGATGCGGCGCTCGTGCCGCTCCTCGAAGCTGAACGGTGTCGCGATGAAGAGGTCGATGAAGCGCTTCGCCTCCTCGACCGTGTGCTGGCGCGCGCCGATCGAGATGACGTTGGCGTCGTTGTGCTCGCGGGCGAGCGTCGCCGTCGCGTCGCTCCACACGAGCGCCGCGCGCGCGCCGCGCACCTTGTTCGCCGCCATCTGCTCGCCGTTGCCGGAGCCGCCGAAGACGACGCCGAGCGCGTCGTTGCCCGCCTCCTGGTCGGCGACCGTCGCGACGGCCGCGTTGATGCAGAACGACGGGTAGTCGTCGAGCGGGTCGTACGACTGCGGACCGTGGTCGACGACCTCGTGGCCGGCGGCGCGCAGGTGCGCCTGCAGCTCCTGGCTGAACTCGAGTCCGGCATGGTCGGTGGCGATGTGGATCCGCATGGATTCAGCCTAGGAGAGCCAGCGCAGGTCCCTGCCGTGCGGCGAGGAGAACGCGATCTGCCGGCCGTCCAGCGCGAGCTCGAAGTCGCTCGGGAGGGCGCCGATCCCCCGATGCGCCTCCGCGGGCGTCGTCCAGTCCAGCGGTGCGACGCCGTGCCACTCGTTCGAGATCCAATGACCGGGCAGCCCCGCGACGCGCGCCGCGAACTCGGCCCGGGCCGGCCGGGCGAGATACATGAGCACCGCGGTGTGGAAGACGACGAGCGTCGCACCGTGCGGAGCCTGCGCCGCGACCTCCTCGAGCCGCTCCACGAGGTCGCCCACGACCAGGCGGGGCGGCTCGGCGGCGGTGATCGCCGCGGCGGCGCGCAGCCGGCGTCGCCGGTCCTCGTGCTCGGGCCAGATGAGCGCGTCGAGCCAGGCGACGTCGGCGGCCGAGCCCGCGTCGAGCGGGTGCAGGTCGATCCCGGCCCGCCAGACGACCTCCGGTAGCCGCGGTGGCAGCGGCGCGGGACCCGTCACCGCGCACTCGATCACGACCGAGCTCTCGCCGTCGACCGGGTCGAGCGCGACGGGGCCGCCCGGCGTCGCGTAGCGATAGGAGTAACGGTCGGGGTACAGGTCGAGCCCCGCCGACGCGCCGACCTCGAGGAGCGCGACCGGCCCGTCGCCCCCCGCGAGCGCGATGAGCGGGAGGACCACGGCGCAGCGCGCCGCCTCATTCGTCTGCGTCGCCCGGACGAGCGCCACCTCGCGCACCTCGTCCCACGAGCCGAGCAGCCACTCGCGAAACGCCCCCGGATCCTGCACCGGCGCCCCGAGGTAGCGGGCCGCGGAGAAGACGAGGTTCGGCTGCCGCTTCATCGGCGGCAGCGTGTCGATGAGGGCGATGAGGTCGTCGTCGCGCGCGACGCGCAGCGCGAGCGCCTCGTAGCTCGGCGACATCCCGCGCACCTCACGGACGGCGAACGTCCGGTAGCGCTCCGCCGTGTCATCCTGCGGATCGGCACTCGTGGCCACGGTGCGAGATTACGCTGGACGGGTGCCTGGAGAGAACCTCACCCGCGCCGAGGCGATCGAGCGCCGCTCCCTCGTCGAGACCCGGTCCTACGACATCGCGCTCGACCTGACGACCGGCCCCGACGTCTTCCGCAGTACGACGGTCGTGCGCTTCGGCGCCGTGCCCGGCTCGAGCACGTTCATCGACGCCATCACCGCTGCCGTCCACCTCGTCGTGCTCAACGGCGTCGCGCTCGACCCCGCAGAGGTCGCGGACGGCACCCGGATCCAGCTCGCCGGGCTCGCCGCGGACAACGTGCTCGAGGTCGTCGCCGACTTCGCGTACTCGACCTCCGGCGAGGGCCTGCACCGATTCGTCGACCCCGTCGACGGCGAGGTGTATCTCTACTCGCAGTTCGAGGTGCCCGACTCCCGGCGCGTCTTCGCCGTCTTCGAGCAGCCCGACCTCAAGGCGACATTCGCCTTCACCGTGACCGCCCCCGAGGCGTGGACGGTCGTCTCCAACCAGCCCGAGGTCTCGAGCGTGCCGGCCGGGCCGGGGGCCAGCACCACCGCGTTCTCCCCCACGCCCGTCATCTCCAGCTACATCACGGCCGTCATCGCGGGCCCCTACGTCGACTGGCGCGACTCGCTGCAGTCCTCCGACGGCCGCACCATCCCGCTCGGCGTCTTCGCCCGCAAGTCCCTCGCCGAGCACGTCGACGCCGACTACGTCTTCGACAAGACGCGGCAGGGCTTCGCGTACTACGAGGAGAAGTTCGGCGTCCCCTACCCGTTCGAGAAGTACGACCAGCTCTTCGTCCCCGAGTTCAACGCGGGGGCGATGGAGAACGCCGGCGCCGTCACGTTCACCGAGACGTACGTCTTCCGCTCGAAGGTCACCGACGCGGTCAAGGAGCGCCGCGTCGTCACGATCCTCCACGAGCTCGCGCACATGTGGTTCGGCGACCTGGTGACCATGAAGTGGTGGAACGACCTCTGGCTCAACGAGTCGTTCGCCGAGTGGGCCTCGACGATCGCCACCGCGGAGGCGACCGAGTGGACCGAGGCCTGGACGACGTTCCAGGCGATGGAGAAGACCTGGGCGTACCGCCAGGACCAGCTGCCGTCCACGCACCCCGTCTCGGCGACGATCAACGACCTCGAGGACGTGCAGGTCAACTTCGACGGCATCACCTATGCGAAGGGCGGCTCCGTCCTCAAGCAGCTCGCGGCGTGGGTCGGCATCGACGCGTTCTTCGCCGGCGTCGGCAACTACTTCCGCAAGCACGCGCACGGCAACACCGAGCTGCGCGACCTCCTCGTCGAGCTCGAGGCGACGTCCGGCCGCGACCTGTCGACCTGGTCGCAGGTGTGGCTCGAGACCGCCGGCGTCAACACGCTGCGTCCCGAGCTGACGGTCGACGAGGACGGCGTCATCACCGCGTTCGCGGTCCTCCAGGAGGCGCCGGCCGAGTGGCCGACGATCCGCCCGCACCGGCTCGGGGTCGGCTGCTACGACCTCGGCGACGCCGGTGTGCTCGGCGAGCGGCTCATCCGCACCCACTACCTCGAGCTCGACGTCGACGGCCCGCGCACCGAGGTGCCCGAGCTCGTCGGTCGTCGGCGCCCCGCGCTCATCCTCGTCAACGACGAGGACCTCGCGTATGCGAAGATCCGCCTCGACGAGGTCTCGCTGGACAACGCGATCGCCCACCTCGGCACGATCGCCGACCCGCTCGCCCGAGCGCTCGTGTGGGGCGCCGCATGGGACGCCACGCGGGACGCGGAGACCCGGCCGACCGACTACATCTCGCTCGTCCTCGGCAACATCGCCGCCGAGACCGAGTCGACGACGATCCGCACCACGCTGACGCAGCTGCTGACCGCCGCGAAGAGCTACGTCGACCCCGCGAAGCGGCCCGAGACGGTCGCCTCCGTCGGGACGGCGCTGTGGCAGCTCGCGAGCGCCGCGGAGGCGGGCAGCGACGCGCAGTTCCAGTTCGTGAAGTTCTTCGCCGCGATCGCCTCGACCGACGCGCACGCCGCGGTGCTCCGCGACCTGCTGGATGACCGCGTGAGCCTCGACGGCCTCGTGATCGACACCGATCTCGCCTGGGAGCTCCTCGAGGGGCTCGTCGTCATGGGCGCCGCGGGCGAGGCGGAGATCTCCTCGCAGCTCGTCGCCGACCCGTCGGCGAAGGGCCAGCAGGCCGCTGCGCGGCTGCGGGCCGCGATCCCGACGCTCCTCGCCAAGCGCGCCGCCTTCGCCTCGCTCGCCGACTCGGCGAGCCTGTCCAACGAGATCCAGCGCAGCGTCACGCTCGGCTACCAGCACGTGGGCGATCCGGCCGTGCTCGAGCCGCTCGTCGAGCCGTACTTCGCGGCGCTCGAAGGCATCTGGAACACGCGGTCGTACAAGCTCGCCGAGTTCTTCGCCGTCGGGCTCTACCCCGCGCCACTCGTGTCCGCCGAGCTCGTCGCGGCGACCCGGGCCTGGCTCGACGCGCACCCCGACATCCCGGCGCTGCGGCGCCTCGTCGTGGAGAACCTCGCCGGCGTCGAGCGGGCGCTGCGCGCGCAGGAGCGGGACCGGGCGGAGCCCTAGTGGACACCGAGGACCCCGGGGCCGTCGCCGACGGCTGGAGCGCGTTCACGACCTGGGTCGAGGAGCTCTTCGCGTCCGGGTGGAGCGTGCCGCTGCGCGTCCTCATGATCGTCCTCGTCGCGTTCCTCATCCGCCTCCTGCTGCAGGTCCTCATCCGCCGCTCCGTCGACCGCATCGTCACGGGCGTCAAGAAGCGATACGAGGTCGACGAGACCCGGCAGCTCACCGCGCAGTCCCCCGTCTCGGCGGTGCGGCGCGTGCAGCGCACCCGCTCGCTCGGCCGGGTCTTCTCCAGCGCGGTGACGTGGACGGTCGTCGTGCTCGCGACGTTCCTCGTCTTCTACACACTGTTCCCGGGTGCGACGAGCGCCTTCGCGATCGTCGCCGCGGCGGTCGGCGCGGGCCTCGGCATCGGCGCGCAGGGACTCGTCAAAGACGTCATGAACGGCATCTTCCTCGTCAGCGAGGACCAGCTCGGCATCGGCGACGTCGTCGACCTCGGGCTCGCGAGCGGCGTCGTGGAGGACGTCGGCATCCGGGTCACCAAGGTCCGCGACGTGCACGGCACGCTCTGGTTCGTCCGCAACGGCGAGATCGCCCGCGTCGGCAACCAGTCGCAGGGCTGGGCCCGCGCGATCATCGACCTCGCCGTCCCGTACGACGACGACATCGAGGCGATCAAGGCCGCGATCCTCGACGCCGGCAAGTCGCTCGCCGACGACCCCGCCTGGCGGGCGCGGCTGCTCGGCGAGGCGGAGCTGTGGGGCATCGAGTCGATCTCGTCGGAGGCGATCGTGCTGCGCGTCGTCGTCAAGACCCGCACGAGCGCCAAGGACGACGTCAGCCGGGAGCTGCGAGCCCGCATCAAGGCGCGGCTCGACGCGCGCCAGATCCACCTGCCCTCCGTCATGTCGATCCGACTCGACGGCGACGGCGTGACGGGCGGCACGACGGGCGGTGCGCCGACGAAGCCGATCCCGAAGGCGGAGTCGAAGCCCCGGACGCGGCCCACACCGAAGCCCGACAGCAAGTCGACGCCGAAGCCGCCGGCCCGGCCGTCGAAGGAGGATGGTCGCGATGGCTGAGCTCTCGATCGTGCCGACCGGCCCCGACCGGACGTTCTGGGAGCGGGTCGGCGGCCGCACGACGTTCGAGCGCCTCGTCCGCGAGTTCTACCGCGGCGTCGCCGACGACCCCGTGCTGCACCCCATGTATCCCGAGGAGGACCTCGAGGGTGCGATCCAGCGGCTGACCGGGTTCCTCGAGCAGTACTGGGGCGGCCCGACGACGTACTCCGAGGAGCGGGGCCATCCGCGCCTGCGGATGCGCCACCAGCCCTACGCGATCACGCCCGACGCGCGCGACCGGTGGCTCGCGCACATGCGCGTCGGCGTCGACCTGCTCGTCGCCGACGGGTCGCTCTCCCCCTCCGACGAGCATCAGCTTTGGGACTACCTGGAGCGCGCGGCCCACGCGATGGTCAACTCGGCCTGAGCCGCGGGAGCCTGCGCTCGCGCATGCGGTTTGCGCTCACGCACGTGGTGTGCACGCCGTGCGCGAGCGCAAACCGCCTGCAGCGACGGCAGAACGCGATCAGCCGGCGAGCGACCAGGAGCGCCGCTTCACGAGCACGTGGCCCCGCGACAGCGTCAGGCGGGTCCACGGGCCGACCTCGTGGATCGTGCCGAGCTCCGGCGGCGCGCCGGCGGGCGGCAGGAAGCCGAGCGCTGCGGCCGCGAGCGCGGCGCCGCTCGGCAGCGCCTCCGCCCCGGTGATCGCCTCGCCCCACACCATGGAGCGGACCTGACGCACGATCGCCTCGCCGGCGTTCTCCGGCAGCGCGGCCGCCACCTCCCGGATGCCCTCGTCCGCGATGTCGGCGAGCAGCTGCGTCGAGATCGGCTCGCCCACCGCCTGCCAGCCCGTGCGCGGCGGCACGACGCCAGCCCACGTCACCGAGTACACGGGCGTCGGCACGCCGAGCTCGACGCCGCCACTTGCCGCCGCCCGCGCCCGCAGCGACGACATCGGCACGACGAGGTCGACCTCCGCCTCGGCGTCCGCGAGCGCGAACGTGCGCAGCCCCAGGATCGTCGCCGAGTCGTCGAGCAGGCCCGACGGGAAGAGCACCGGGACGTAGACGGCGAGCACACCCCCCGTCGCGACGACCCGCGCGGACCCGTCATCGACCTGCACCGCCCGCCCGAGGAAGGTGTCGAGGTCGGTGGAGGCCTGGGGCTCGGCGAGCAGGAGTCGGGAAGACATTGCCCCCCAAGCCTAGACTTCGAGCATGGTCCAGGCAGCCCCCGACGATCTCGGCGACGACCCCGTCGGCGACATGCTCGCGGTCCTCGACCTGACCGAGACGGGGGCGCGCACCCGGGAGGACATCTACACGGCGGCGAGCCAGTGGATGCCGCACGGGCGGGTGTTCGGCGGGCAGGTGCTCGCCCAGTCGGTCATCGCCGCGAGCCGCACCGTGCCGGAGGACCGGGCGATCCACTCCCTCCACGGCTACTTCCTGCGGCCCGGCGCACTCGATGTCCCCATCACGCTCGCCGTCGACCGGATCCACGACGGCCGCTCGTTCACGACGCGGCGCACGCAGGCCTACCAGGACGGGTTGCCGATCTTCTCCATGATCGCCTCGTTCCAGGACGAGGATCCGGGGCTCGACCATCAGGCCTCCTTCCCCGTCGGGCTCCCCGAGCCCGAGTCCCTGCCGAGCGCGCAGGACCTCATCGGTCACCTGCCGAGGACGCTCACCGCGTTCTGGACCGCGGGGCCGTTCGACATCCGCTACGCCGGGTCGCCGATCTACCTCGACGTCGCGGACGAGCAGGTGGCCCACCAGGCGGTGTGGCTCCGTGCTCGGCGCGCGCTGCCCGACGACCCCGTGCTGCAGCGCGCCGTCTTCGCCTACGCGAGCGACTTCACGATCCTCGAGTCCAACCTGCGCCGCCACGGCATCGCCTGGGCGACGCCCGGCCTGAAGATGGCGAGCCTCGACCACGCCATGTGGTGGCACCGGCCGGGCCGTGCCGACGAGTGGTGGTGCTACGTCCAGGAGGCGCCGAACGCGATCGGCGGGCGCGGCCTGTCGATGGGCCGGATCTACTCCCGCGACGGCGTCCTCATCGCGAGTGTCGCGCAGGAGGGCATGATCCGCGTCCCCGGCGCCTGAGCGCGACCGGCGGACATCCGGCGCCCGGGCCCCGTCCCGTTCGGGTCGGGCGGGGCCTCGGGCGACCGCTCGGGTTGCTGCATCGAGCGTGCCATGCCGCGTGCCCGACACGCGGCCATTCGGCCGCCCCAGTTGGGGGAGCACTCAGCCGGGTGCCACCCGTGCGGGGGATGCGTTCACCCTCGGGTGACGTGCCGCCCACGGAGCGCGATCAGCCGCGGCGGAACGCGATGGGCTCGCCCACGTACGGCAGCCAGGCCTCGCGCTCGCGATCGCCGAGGCGCCTCGGTCGCTGCGTCCGGGCGTCGATGAACACGATGACGGTCGCCGCCCGCGCGTAGAGCAGCGGCTCGTCGGCACCGACCGGCGACCGCACCTCATAGGCGACCTCGATGCTCGAGCCGCCGAGCTTCGTGAGCCACAGCTCGATGGAGATCGGCTCCGTCAGATACGGGATCGGCAGGAGGTACTCGACTTCCTGGCGGGCGATGAGCGTCAGCGAGTCCGCGCCGGGGTCGGCATCGATGACCGCGGTGTCCGGCCCGTCCGACCCGCCGCGGCTCCAGAAGGCGCGCACGCGCGCCTCCTGCAGGAGCTCGAGCAGCGTGACGTTGTTGACATGCCCGTACGCGTCGAGGTCGCCCCAGCGCAGGTGGATCGGGATCGTGATCCGCGCCATCGTCGCCTCAGTCGCGCGTGAGCTTGCGGTAGGCGGTCCGGTGCGGCTTCGCCGCCTCCGGTCCGAGCCGCTCGACCTTGTTCGCCTCGTAGGACTCGAAGTTCCCCTCGAACCAGTACCACTTCGCGGGGTCCTCCTCATCGCCCTCGTACGCGAGGATGTGGGTCGCGATGCGGTCGAGGAACCACCGGTCGTGCGTGATGACGACGGCGCAGCCCGGGAACTCCAGCAGGGCGTTCTCGAGCGAGGACAGCGTCTCGATGTCGAGGTCGTTCGTCGGCTCGTCGAGGAGCAGCACGTTGCCGCCCTGCTTGAGCGTGAGCGCGAGGTTGAGCCGGTTGCGCTCGCCGCCGGACAGCACGCCCGCCTTCTTCTGCTGGTCGGGCCCCTTGAAGCCGAACTTGCTCACGTACGCGCGCGAGGGGATCTCCGTCTTGCCGACCGTGAGGATGTCGAGCCCCTCGGAGACGACCTCCCACAGCGTCTTGTTCGGGTCGATGCCGCCACGGGTCTGGTCGACGTAGGAGAGCTTGACGGTCTCGCCGATCTTGAGGTCGCCGCCGTCGAGCGGCTCGAGGCCGACGATCGTCTTGAAGAGCGTCGTCTTGCCGACGCCGTTGGGCCCGATGATGCCGACGATGCCGTTCGGCGGGAGCGAAAACGACAGGTTGTGGAAGAGGGTCCGACCGTCGAAGCCCTTCTGAAGGTCCTTCGCCTCGATGACGACGTTGCCCAGGCGCGGGCCCGCCGGGATCTGGATCTCCTCGAAGTCGAGCTTCCGCGTCTTCTCCGCCTCGGCCGCCATCTCCTCGTAGCGCGCGAGACGCGCCTTCGACTTGACCTGCCGGCCCTTCGCGTTGGAGCGCACCCACTCGAGCTCCTCCGCGAGGCGCTTTGCGAGCTTCTGGTCCTTCTTGCCCTGGATCTCCAGGCGCTCGCCCTTCTTCTCCAGATAGGTCGAGTAGTTGCCCTCGTAGGGGTAGAGGTGACCACGGTCGACCTCGGCGATCCACTGGGCGACGTTGTCGAGGAAGTACCGGTCGTGGGTGACGGCGATGACGGCGCCGGGGTACTTCGCGAGGTGCTGCTCGAGCCACAGCACGCTCTCGGCGTCGAGGTGGTTCGTCGGCTCGTCGAGGAGGAGGAGGTCTGGCTGCTCCAGGAGCAGCTTCGCGAGCGCGACGCGGCGCTTCTCACCACCCGACAGGTGCTTGACGGTCGCGTCACCGGGCGGCGTGCGCAGCGCGTCCATCGCCTGCTCGAGCTGGTTGTCGATGTCCCAGCCGTTCGCGGCGTCGATCTCGTCCTGCAGCTTGCCCGCCTCAGCGGACAGGGCGTCGATGTCGGCGTCGGGCTCCCCCATCGCGGCGTACGCCGCGTTCATCCGCTCGATCTTGTCGAGCATGGGCCGCACCGCCTGCTGCACGTTCTCCAGGACCGTCTTGTCCTCGTCGAGCTCGGGCTCCTGCATGAGGATCCCGACGGAGTAGCCGGGGGTGAGCTTCGCCTCCCCGTTGGACGGCTGGTCGAGGCCCGCCATGATCTTGAGGATCGTCGACTTTCCTGCGCCGTTGGGGCCGACCATGCCGATCTTCGCGCCGGGATAGAACGACATCGTGACGTCATCGAGGATGACCTTGTCGCCGACTGCCTTCCGGGCGCGGACCATCGTGTAGATGTACTCCGCCATGCCTCAATCCTAGGAGCGCCCGCGGGAGCGGGCGGCCGGTCAGGGATCACGATGACACCGCCTGACGTGAAGCGCGCTGCGCGCTCCCGATAGGCTCGACGAGATGCGGGGGCTGCGACGGAGGGATCGCTGGCGGCAATGGTTGCCGGCCATGATCATGGTCGCCGTGCTGATCGCCGCGGGCAGCGCGGTGGCGATCGTCCTGCGGGAGCAGCCCGCCGCCCAGGTGCGCCCAGTCCTCGTGCTGTCCGGCGAGTGGGCCCCGTACTCTGGCCCCGACCTCGACGGCGGGGGTCCCGCGATCCGTATCCTGACGGATGTGCTCGAGCAGTCGGGCTACTCGCCGACGGTGCAGTACACGACTTGGGCGGCGATCGAAGATCGCCTGGTCAGCGGGGCCGTGTTCGGCGGGTTCCCCCTGGCGAGCAGCGAGTCTCGGCGGTCGGAACTCTTGCTGTCCGACCCGTTGATCGAGTTCGAGTACGTGCTATTCATCCGCGCATCCGACGCCAGCACCGCAGGCGCCGCAACGCTCGACGGCCTTCGAGCCGGCGGCGTGGCCGGATACGACTACTGGCCTGAGCTGGAGGACGCCACGGCCATCCAACGGTTCCCGACGACGTTCGCGGGACTCCAGGCGCTCGCCGATGGCGAGATCGACGTATTCGCCGAGGGCCGGCTCGCCGGCTGGGCCGCCGCCGGCGACCCCGACAACAATCTCGATGCCAACGCGTTCGCCGTGCTCGAACGCAGCGCCGCCTGGGCGCGCTCGACCGAGTCGCTCGTGTTCGCGATGCCGCGGCGTCCCGGCAACGAGGCCGTGCTGGATCAGATCAACGCCGCCATCAGCGCCTACCGCGGCGGCACCGAGCACGCGAAGCACCTCGCGCTCCTGCATGACGGTCCGGCGCAGCTCGTGACCCTCGACGCCGCGACCGGGTCGACCGTGCCGCTTCGCGACGTAAGCGGCGCGATCGTCGGCATGACGCCATCCGGCACGGCCGCACGGGTGCTCGCTTGGCCGCCGCGATCAGCCCAGGGGACACCGTCATCCGATGACGCGCTGACCGAGGTCAAGCTCATCGACGGCCCGGCACCGGGCGGCGTCTACTTCGTCGCCGTCGAAGACCTCCGGATGGCTGCGACATGACGACGCTTCGACTGATCGCTCCGTTCCGCGTCGACTTCACGATGCTCCCTGGCGCGGCGGATCGGGACCCGGAGGGCTACCGAACACTGTGGGAACGAGCGGAGTCGGCCCTCGCCGGAAGTTCACTCGCCCGTCTGGGAGGCATCCATCTCCCGCACCGCAGCTCTCGGGGCACCGGCTCGCAATACGACTTGCTCGATGTCGATTCCCTCGAGCGGACACTGCACGTCGCCGAGATTCATGTCGACTTGGCGAGCTACCGGGAGTTCGCCGACCCGGAGCTCAGCGAACGGACCCGGACCATGAGCGTCTTACTGTTCGAGCACGGCGTCGCGCTGCTCGAGATCGATCTCGACCCGGGACCGCGGCCGAGCGATGCGGGCGCGCATGCGACGCAGCACTGGCTCGACGAGCTGCAAGCCGACGGGATCCGGATCGCGGAGGCAGCCGCATCGCGGCTATCCGAGTGCATGGTCGTGCCGCTCGCCGAAACGCTGCGGAGGATCGACCGTCGACATGAGATCGTGCGGGCAGCGGAAACTCAGAGCGATGACGGGAGTGCCATGTGGGTCAGCCGTGCGCTGCTCGTCGCCCCCGAGGATCGTGTCCTGCTCGACCACTGGACGCGCGGGGCCGTCAACGCCGCCGACCGCAGCGCGCGGCAGGAGCTGATCGAGGGTGATCGCGACAGCCTGGTCCGCTGGCTGAATTACGCGTTCGTCGACACCGACAACCGGGACGGAGCCGCACTCACCCACGGCCGGTTCGCCGCCGAGTGGCGCGGCCTGCGCTACGCCCAGGCGATGTATGCATCCCTGGACCGCATTGACAGCCGGCTTTCGCGCGTCCTCGCGCTCGCGGCGGCGGCACAGCAGCGCTGGCAGCTCGAAGCACTGCGGCGGGATCTGGTGGAGCTGTCGAACCGGGCGGAGATGATCGTGATGCAGCGCCATGCGCTCGCGAAGTACCTGCCCAGGGAGGTCCGGGCAAGTTTCGACGAGATCCTCGCGGCGTGGGAGTACGGGTCGTTGCTCGAGGACCCGGTGCGCTTCAAGGTCGACCTATGCAACCGACGTCTCGACGATCTCGCCGCGAAGCGAACCGCGCGGGCGGGCGTCGTCACTGACCTCATTCTGCTGGGCATCGGCGTCACCTCCATCGCGAGCATCGCGTTGGCGATCACCGAGTTCGGCCGCAACAGCGGCGGAGACCCGGGCGCGACAGCCTACGACCTCGGCGCCTCGGGGATCACAACCTGGTTCGCGACGCAGCCGATCGACGTCATCCTCATGGCTTCGGGCGTCGCTTCGCTGGTCCTGGTCGCGCTCTATCTCTACTTCCGGCGCGACGACCGCGGTTAATCCGCAGCGCCGGTCAGCCGATCGGGTACTGGTCCCCGACGAGGCACAGGCCCGTGCCGAGGATCGGCATGACCGCCGTCGCCCAGCGCTCGCCGCGCACGACGGCGAGGAGGCACGCGTCCGAGAAGCGGGCCGAGACCTCGATCGAGTCGACCCCGAGGCCGATCGCCGTGTAGTCGTAGGTGATCTCGAGGATGCCCGGCTCGAAGCCCGAGCCGACGAGGTGGTCGATCATCGTCTGCGTGCTGCCGAGGCCGAAGTGCTGCCAGTAGGAGTCGATCATCGCGTCCCAGAACAGCTTGTTCTGCTCGGCGGTGCCGCCGAGGTGCAGCTCGGGCGCCGCCGTCGGCAGCACCTCCACGCCGGGGTCGATCGTCGGCGGGGCCGTCGTCGGCGCCGGGGTCGCGCTCGCCGGGGCCGTCGGAGTGCCGCCGGCGCAGCCGGCAAGAAAGCCGACCGCGAGCAGCGCCGCGGCGATCGGGGTCACGATCCGCAAGCGCACCCGGCGATCCTATAAGCGCGACCTGGCCTGGGCCCGCGCACGCCGCCCCGGGGGTCCCGTCGCGCGATCCGCACGTGGCGCTGCCGGCGACCTCGCCCGGGGCTGGGCGTCGAGGCGCGCCTCAGATGGTGACCTCCCGCCACCCACTGCGGTCACCGTAGGCGTAGTCGCAGTGGATCCCGTTCGAGATTTGGTAGCAGTTCACGGCAGAGGTGGGGATGCCGAGCTCTGCCGCGTAGGCGGCCTCGAGATCGGCCAGGCCGTAGCCGTAGCCGCCACCACCACCGCCACCGCCACCGCCACCGCCGTAGTCGTCGCCGTCGTCATCGCCCGAGTAGCCCTGGGATTGCCGCGCGGCCTCCTCGGCGGCGATGCGGTCCTGCTCGGCCTGCCAGGCCGCCTGCGCGCCGGCGGCGCCCGCCGAAGCGTCGGCGAGTGCCTGCCACAGCGCCGGCGCCCGCGCGTCGAGCGGGTCGGCCAGCGCCAGGACGGCAGCGGCCGCCTTCGTGACGGCGTCCTTCGTCTCCTGCGGCGCGTTCGGCGCCGCGGCGACCGCCGTCTCGGCCATGCCGGGCGCGGCGGCCGACCGCGCCTGCCACGCCGCCACGAGCGCCGCATCCTGGCGCTCCCTGGCCCTCGCCCGCTCGGTGAGGACCGCCGCGTCCGCGTCGACCTCGACGATGAGCGCCTCGACCGCCGCGCGGCCCGCGTCGTAGTCGAGGAGGTCCGGATTCTCCGGCAGAGTGGGCGCGGACCTCGCCGGCACCTTCGGGTCGGCGACCGCGAGTGCCGTCCTCGCTGTCGTCATCGCGCTCGCCACCGCCCGTAGCGCCTCCGTGCCGTCGCCGAGCCTGGTGGCGAGGTCCTCGGCCACGGCAAGGTGTCCCGTGAGGGCGCGTGAGGCCGCGGCGAGTGCCGCGGCGGCCTCATCGGCCCCCTGCTGCGCCGCATTCAGGCCCTCGAGCGAGGCCGCATAGGCCTGCTGCGCCGCAGCCAGATCGTTGGCGTGCTTGACGTTCGTATAGACCAGCCAGCCGGTCGTGGCGAGCACGACGGTGGCGACCGCGGCGACGACCAGGATGACGGCGCGCTTGCCGAGGCGACGGCGTCGCGGGACCTCGGGAGTCTCGGCCGCGGACGGGCCCGACACGGTTTCGCGCGGGTCGGCACTCGCTGCCGGCTCCGGCGCCGAGTGGATCGGGTCGTGGACAGTTCTGGACATCGCGAAGCTCTCCGGTCGAGGGCGCCTGAGCCCAGATGAGGCGGTCAGGCGCTGGGCAAGTCAACTACGACGCTAGGACCGAGGCTCAGGCCCGCAGCCGGGGCACGACCATTCCCAGACGAGCCCGGACATCACCGGCCACGGCGAACCCGTAGCGGGCGAGCAGTACGACCAGGAGCAGGGCAAGGTAGCCCGAGATGAGCTTGTCCGCGAGAGAGATGAGCATGTTCACCGAGAAGAGAGCACCGATGAGCCCCGTGCCGAGCTGCTGCGCGGCATCCGTGATCGCGGCGACGAGGGAGTGGGTGCTGACGCCTCCGAAGAACACGACGATCACCAGCACGGCGACCAGGGAGCAGGCGACCGCGACCAGGACGTTGAGGCACAGGAAGCGCCAGGGGCCCCGACCGAACCAGCGTCGGAAGCCGTAGCCCCAGATCAGGGCGCCCGCTATCTGCACGAACGCGAAGCCCCAGCCGGAGAAGTCCGCATGCATCAGGTTGCCGACGACGTTCGTGGCGACGCCCACCACCGCGCCCGCCCATGGGCCGAAGGCGAAGGCGACGACGGCGGTGCCGAGCATG
This sequence comes from Microbacteriaceae bacterium, assembly GCA_035555435.1. Taxonomy (GTDB): domain Bacteria; phylum Actinomycetota; class Actinomycetes; order Actinomycetales; family Microbacteriaceae; genus 73-13. The sequence continues at coordinate 15,526 of DATMGN010000008.1, forward strand.
TCCAGGTAGAGCGGGACGCCGAGGGCGCTGACGCTGTAGTTCAGGCACAGGCTCAGTCCCACCGCGGCGACGCAGAGCAGCACGGCCAGCGCTCCGTTCCGGCCTCGCGCGAGCGCATCCGGACGATCCCCGGTGCTTCGGACGGACTCCTGCCTGGCCACGGCGGCTCGCCGACGCCAGGCGGCGGCCTCGTCCTCACTGCAGCCCAGCGCCAGGACGATCTCGCCGACCAGATCAGGGTTGACGCGCTTGCGACCAGCCCGGAACACGTCGTACACGGAGGCCCTGGGCACTGCCGCGGCGGCCGGGCTCATGCCCCGCTCCTCCCGGTTCCGGGCGATGCGCGCGACCAGCTCGCGGTAGGAGACCGCCCCCGCCTCCAAGCGGAGGCGCTGCAGGTCAGCCGCGATTTCGTCGAACGGACCGTCGGCAGGCGCCGTCTCCTTCGGACCCGTCGTGGTCATGAATACCAACGTAACCGACGGCGAGCACCCATCGGCGCCGGCGCCGAGGCGGGCCGGTCGCGCTCAGATCTTGGATCGGCGCCCGCGCGCGACGAGAACCGCGCCGACGGCGAGCAGCGCGGCGGCGGCCGCCGCCCAGGGGGCCATGTCTCCGGACCCCGTCACGGCGAGGGCGGGATAGTCGACCGCGGCGAAGACCGTGAAGTGCTTCGTCCAGATCACCAGATTGTCGCCCACGGTGACGGAGCACTCCTGCGCCGAGCCGAGGCCGGCTGCGGCGTCCTCGGAGCAGGTGGCCTCGATGGGGGTGAGCCCGGAGCCGCCCACACGCTGATAGGCGGCCGTCTTCCCGCCCTGACCGGTCAGCACCACGCGGGCCGCTTGGTCGAGCTCCAGGTCGGCGGTCGTTGATCCAACCTCGACGACCGCGGTGACCGCACCGGAGACGCCACGCTGCTGAAGGGCCGTGACCGACGCCGTGGGGAGCGCGGTCGGCGGGCTGACCGTCCCGTCCCATGCGATGTCGCTGGAGGTGAGGCGAATGTCGGCTGGCAGCGAGACCGCCGCCGCCGGAGTCGTGAGGGTCAGTGGCGAGCCGAAGCTCGCGACCCCACCGGTCGTGGGCAGTCTCACCGGAGTCGGGCTCGCCATGTCGACGGTGATGGACTCGGCCCTCGTCGCCGGGGTGAGGTCGAGGGTGGACCCGTCGCCGGGCAGCGAGTATGCCGGAACGGTGAACGTCACCGCGACATTGATCATCCGCGACGGCGAGCACGACGGCGAGCACACCGGGTCGCTCGTGTCCGGCTCCACGGTGAATCCGACGTAGAACTGACGGATCACGAACCCGCTGGCGACCCGCGGTGGCGACCATCCAGAGGGGATCGTCAGCGTGACGCCGCCGTCGCCATTGCGCACCAGCGCCAGATCGGTCACGACGCCGCTGTCCACGCAGTCCTGATAGTCCGCGAGCCCGAGTTCGGCGCGGGCGACGGCGTCGTCGCACTGGGTGATGTACCCGCTCACCGCGGCGTCCCAACGCTCTGGCCAGGCGAAGAGCAGCGGCGCACCGATCGTCGTCGGCAGGGTCAGGTCGAGCTCGGGCCCGAGGTCGAAGTAGCCGGCCGTCGAGGCGAACGTGACGCGATCGCCTCCACGCAGCACCTCGTCGCTCGTGACGATCGCGGTCGCCGTCCCGTAGTCGGGGTTGACCAGCTGGAAGTGGTGGTCGATGTCGATCGTGTCGAAGTCGGTCGCCGCCGCCGGGGTCGCCAGAGCGACACTTCCCAGCAGGCTGAGTGCGCCGACGACGATGGCGGATCTCCGCCAGCCGCGACGGCCCGGGCGAACACTGGACGAGGGCGACGAGGTGATCACGGAACGAATCTGTATGACGGCGCGCCTCCTCGGACCTTGGCTTCGCCATTCCCGGACGTTCCCGGACGGCGCCCGCCCGGCCCCCGCAGACACTGAGCCCCGAGGGCGCCGGTGCGAGTACGGCTCAGAACGGTGTCCCCGTCGAGCCGGCGAGCGCCGGCTCGACCGACGCGGACTCGACGGCCGCCTCCGAATCGGGCACCTCGTCCGTCGCCGGCTCGGCGCTCGCCGTGGCAGATCGCACGACCTTCCGGTAGTCGGTGCGACCCCACGCGAGATCGTGGCCGATCGCATCCGCCTCGATCTCGACGTTGAGGCCGGAGCGCTCGCCATTGGTCCATTCGCGCATCCGGAGCCGGCCGCGCACCACGATGCGGTCGCCCTTGTGGAGCGAGGCGCCGGCGTTCTCCGCCAGCGCACGGAACGCGGTCACGGTGAACCAGTTCGTCTCCGTATCGACCCAGCGCCCCTGCTCGCGGTCGAAGCGCCGCTGCTGCGACGCGAGCCGGAACGAGGTGACGGGCAGTCCCCCGTCCTTGACGACGACGTTCCTCGGGTCCGTCGCGATGACACCGGTGACGGCGATCTGGTCCGGCATGGCTGCTCCCTTCGAGTTGGTCCGGTCGGTGACGCCGACCGGCACCGGATCCCCGAGGGGCGCTCGTGCCGGGAATGCCTCCCGGGGTCCGGTCAGAGGAGTCTGGACGGATCCGGGGCCGCGCACGGCGCGAATCGGGCCGAATGTGGAGAACTAGGCCTTGATGTACTCGGTGAAGGACTTGCGGACCTTGTTGACCTTCGGCACCGCGACCGCGAGGCAGTAGCCCTGCGTGGGGTTCTTCGCGAAGAAGTCCTGGTGGTACTCCTCCGCGGGATACCAGTCCCCGAGCGGCTCGATCGAGGTGACGACGCCGCCGTCCCACAGCTCGCCGGCCCGCTCGCGCGCCGCCTCGAAGAGCTCGCGCTGCGCGTCGTCCACGGGGAACATGGCCGAGCGGTACTGCGTGCCGATGTCGTTGCCCTGCCTGTTGAGCTGGCGCGGGTCGTGCATCGTGAAGAACATGTCGAGGATGACCTCGTCCGGGACGCGCTCGGGATCGAACGTCACCGCGACCGCCTCGGCGTGCCCCGTCGCGCCCGTGCAGACCGCCTCGTAGGAGGGGGCGACCGTCGAGCCGCCCGTGTAGCCGGACTCGACCTCCACGACGCCGTCGACGATCCGATACGCGGCATCCAGGCACCAGAAGCAACCGCCGGCGAGATGGAAGGTGTGCAGCATGCCGGATAGAACGCGATGCGCTCGCCTGGCATTCCGCGCGACATAGAATCTCCGCGTGCCCCAGCCCCGCCCCTCGAACCCCCGCTAGTGGGCTTCGTCTACGGCCTGCTCGGCGCGATCCTCTTCGGCGCGAACGGCAGCCTCACCAAGGCCGTCATGGCCGCCGGGCTCACGCCCTTCCAGGTCACGCAGTTCCGCACGCTCGCGACGACGATCCTCGCGGGGCTCGTGCTGCTCATCTTCAACCGGGGCGCCTTCCGCATCTCCGCGAAGCAGTTCTGGCGGATGGCACTCCTCGGTGTCGTCGGCATCTGCCTGCTCCAGCTCACGTATGCGATGGCGATCGAGCTGCTGCCGGTCGGCATCGCCCTCATGCTCGAGTACCTCGCGGTGCTCGCGGTCGCCGTCATCGCGCGGGTCTTCTTCAAGGAGCAGGTGCGGCATCGCGTGTGGGTCGCGATCTTGCTCGTGCTCGGCGGGATCGCCGTCGTCTCGCAGGTGTGGACGGGCTCGCTTGACGGCCTCGGGGCGCTGCTCGGTCTCGCGGCGGCCGCGTGCCTGACGTTCTATTTCATCTACGGAGAACGCCAGATCTCGGCGACGAGTCCTGTCGCGGTCGTCTTCTGGGCCTCGCTCGTCGGCACGAGCGTCACCGCGACGTTCTCGGGCTGGTGGGATCTCACCCCCGCTTCCTTCGCGGAGATCGTGTCGCTGCAGGGCAATCTCGCGGGCGTCGAGCTGCCCATGTGGCTGCCGCTGACGGCGGTGTGCGTCCTCGGCACGTTCCTGCCGTTCGTCTTCTCCTTCATGGCGCTCGGGCGGCTCGGGCCGACGCGCGCGGGCGTCGTGTCCTCGAGCGAGATCGTGTTCGCGTTCCTCGTGGCGTGGATCTGGCTCGGCGAGGCGCTCAACTGGTTGCAGCTGCTCGGCGGTGCCGTCGTGCTCGTCGGGATCGTGCTCGCGCAGACGGCACGCCCCGGGGCGTATGCCGACCCAGACATGGCGGTCGCGACGGGGGCGGTGCCGACGCTGACCGGTCCGATCGAGACGCTGACCGGCCCGATCCCGCGTGTCGATCGGAGCAAACCTTAAAGCTCAGGCTTAGCTTGGCCCCATGATTCTCGAATGGTGGCAGGCCTTCGTCCGGTGGCTCGGCACCGCCGGCGCCCAGGAGCTCCTCACGACCGTGGTGCTCCCCTTCGTCGCGATCCTCACCGCGGGCCTGCTCGCGGTCCTCATCGCCCGCGCATCGAGCACCCGCCTCATGCACCACCGCGACAAGTCCGAGAAGGCGGCCGCGATCGCCGGCCTCCTCGCCGTATGCCGTCGCGTGACCGTCTGGACGTCGCTCAGCTCCGCCGAGCGCGACCACCTCGACTACCAGATCACGGAGTCGACCGTCCGCCTGCGACTGCTACCGATCGCCGGTGCCGACCTCGCCGCCGAGTGGTCGCAGTCGATGATCGCGAACATCAAGCGCAACTCCGCGGCACTCATCGACGACGCCGAGCGCGGTCTCGCGGACCTGGAGAACGGTCTCATCCTCTGGTACCGCCGCCCGGGCCTCGCGAAGAAGCAGTTCAAGACCGAGCTGCCCTACCTGCGCACCGACGTGACCTCCCTCGACCATGACCTCATCGCGCGCCAGAAGCAGTGGCAGGCGGCGCAGGACGGCAAGACCGCGCAGATCTCGCCCGCCGCGCCGGCCGCGCCCGCGGAGCAGAGCGCGACGGCGCCGTTCGGCAACATCGACGAGCTGATCGCCGGCGCGCCGACCATCGCCCAGGACTCCGTGCCCAAGGCGTCCTGACCCGCACCTTTCGCTCGGCGTGATCCGCCGACGCGTCCAAGAGGCTTCGCGCCGACCGGGCCCCGATCACGGGACTCGGTCGGCGCGTTCCATCTGTCCGGGGTCGCCTGGCGGTGCCGTATGCGCAATCCCGGGCGCCGCATCGCGCACAAGGCACCGCCAGACGAGGGAACGCCCGCTCGGGCTGCGACACACGAGCCGTTCGTCAGGGAGAATAGGGACGCACGCCCCCGTAGCTCAGCGGATAGAGCAGGAGCCTTCTAATCTCTTGGTCGCTGGTTCAATTCCAGCCGGGGGCACGAACTTCTAGAACTCGCCGCGATCCTCGACCGACTCGAACTCCTCGGACTCCGGCTCGTCGAACGAGTAGGTGACGCGCACCTGCCCGCCGAGCTCCGTCGCCTGGGGCCAGGCGTAGGTGACCAGCGTCTCCTTGCCGTCGACGGCGACGAGGACCTCGAGCATCTCGTCCCAGGAGCCGTCGGTGGAGATGCGGGTGTCGACCTGTCCGTCGTACGGTCCGCCCTGGTAGAAGACGATGTACTCATCGCCCCTGGCGATGTGCGGCATGCCGGTCATGGGACAATCATGGCATGGCCGCCTCGCAGGACCTGCTCGTCTGGATCGACTGCGAGATGACGGGGCTCGACCTGGAACGCGACGAGCTCGTCGAGGTCGCCATCGTCATCACCGACTACGACCTCAACGCGGTCGACCCGGGCTTCGAGATCGTGATCGCCCCCAGCGCCGCGGCACTGGAGGGCATGTCGGAGTTCGTGCGCGGCATGCACACGGAGTCGGGCCTGCTCACCGACCTCGGCGCGGGCGTGACGCTCGAGGATGCGCAGGCGCAGGTGCTCGCCTACATCCGGCGCTTCGTCCCGACGGCGAGCACGGCGCCGCTCGCGGGCAATACGATCGGCACCGACCGCGCCTTCCTCGCGAAGTACATGCCGGAGGTCGACGCGCACCTGCACTACCGCAACGTCGACGTGTCCTCCATCAAGGAGCTCTCGAAGCGCTGGTATCCACGCGTGTTCTTCCAGGCGCCCGCCAAGCACGGCGGCCACCGCGCGCTCGCGGACATCCGTGAGTCGATCCGCGAGCTCGAGTACTACCGCCGCGCCGTCTTCGTCGAGCTGCCGGGCCCGACGTCGGAGCGGACGCAGGCGATCTCGCAGGCCGTGACGGCCGAGTTCTCCGACCGGGTCTGAACTGTCCTAGAATGGTCTGGCCCCGCGGTGACGCGGGTCGTGGCGGCTGTAGCTCAGTTGGTAGAGCACTGGCTTGTGGTGCCGGTGGCCGCGGGTTCGAGCCCCGTCAGTCGCCCCATTTGCCCCTCGGGGGCCCCGCGTAGCATGGGGCCATGGCGTTCTCCGTTCCTGCGCTCGACGAGGACACCCGCGTCGATGCCCGGTCGAGCCTGGATCGGCCGTGGCGCACGATCGTGTGGAACGACCCGGTGAACCTGATGCAGTACGTGACGCACGTATTCCGCACCTACTTCGGCTACCCGCAGGCGGAGGCGGAGCGTCTCATGCTGCTCGTCCACCACGAGGGCCGCGCGGTCGTCGCGAGTGGTCCGCGCGAGGAGGTGGAGCGCCACACCGAGGCGATGCACGAGTACGGCTTGTGGGCGACCGCCGACAAGGGCGAGGCGTGATCCGCTTCGACCTCGTCGATGCGCGCATCACGCTCGTCGCCGACCCCGCCGACGCGGAGGCGCTGACCCAGCTGACGGCGCAGTTCCGCGAACTCCTGGTAGAACGCGATGCCGCGAGCGAGCCGGTGACCCCCGCACCGCAGGACCCGGCGCTCGTGCGTCTCTTCCCGGACCCCGTGCCGGACGATCCGGTCGAGTCTGCGGAGGTCCGCGAGCTGACGCGACCGGCGCTCACGGACCACAAGCGGGCGAATGCCGAGCGAGTGGCGGCGTCGCTCGCGGATCCGGGTGCGCTGACGCCGCGCGACGAGCTCGCCTGGCTGCAGTGGCTCACCGACATCCGCATCGTGCTCGCGAGCCGCCTCGGGATCGTCGTCGACGGGGACGAGGGCGCCGCGGACACGCCGTCCGAGCAGGCGATGCAGTGGACGTATCACGCGCTCGGATCGCTCCAGGCGGACCTCCTTCAGGTGCTCGAGGAGCGCGGTGACGTGCCGCCCGAGTCGCCAGTGCCGCCCGGGCCGCCCGAGCCGCCGTCCGCGCCGCCGGCGGATTCGGCATGAGCAGCCTCGCGCTCGACGCGGAGGCGTTCGAGGCGCTCGTCGTGGCAGAGCTCGACGAGCTGCCCGACGAGATGGTCGAGGGGCTCGACAACGTCGTGTTCGTCGTGGAGGACCGGCCGGAGGACGGCTCGCTCGACCTCTTCGGCCTCTACCACGGGGTCGCGCTGACGGAGCGGGGGCAGTACGGCTTCGGGGAGCTGCCCGACCGCATCGTGCTCTACCGCGAGCCGCTGCTCGCCGCCTGCGACGACCTGGTGACGCTGCGCGAGGAGATCCACATCACGCTCGTGCACGAGATCGCGCACTTCTACGGGATCGACGACGACGAGCTGCACCGGCTCGGCTGGGCGTGATGCACCCGCCGTTCCCAGGCTCGGCGCGGCTCGCCCGGTAGGATGCCGTGGGCCGCAGGAGGTGCGGCCGAACCGATGTGAAGAGGTGCCCGTTGGCTCGATCCATGCGCGCGATCGCGGGGCTCGCTGCGGGGGGAGCGCTCGCGTTGACGGCGCTGTCGGGCTGCCAGCTCATTGAGGCGAACACGCCGGAGCACACGCCGACCGCACTCGAGTCCTGCGCGACGGGCAAGACGTGGCAGCTTGACACCGAGCTCCTCGCCCCCGTCGCGACGACCGTCATGCGCGACCGCGGGCTCGACGTGGACGTCACCGTCGAGGGCACGCAGACGCTCACGTGGGACGCCGACTTCCGGATGCGTTTCGAGACCGACCTGACGTTCACGGGCAATGTCCCGTCGCAGCCCGGCTTCCAGGAGCAGTTCACCGTGTCCGGCACATCCGAGGGCATGGGCTACTTCTCCGGCGACATCGTCGTCCCGCGCAACTGGACCGAGGCGCAGCTCGACGTCGACACGACCGCGACGCAGGACGGCGCGACCGCGGAGGTCACGTTCGCGTGGACCCCGCTGTGGGTCGACGACACGGCGGGCCTCGTGACGACGTGCACGCCCGAGCAGCTCACGTTGACCGCCCGCCAGGGCCACCTCGCCTGGACGTTCAACCGCGCGAGCTGACGCCCCGCCCCCGCGCGAGTTCCCCCGCGGCGAGCGCCGCGGCCGTCACGAGCGCGAGCAGCACCGCCGCCGCGTTCGCCATCGCGAGGTTGCCGGCACCGGGGTGGCCGGCGAGCCGCTCGATCACGACGGGCAGGGTCGCCCAGTCGGGTCGGGAGAGGAACGCCGTCGCGCCGAACTCCCCGAGGCACACGGCGAACGCGAGACCCGCGGCCGCGACCGCGGGGCGCGCGGCGAGCCGCAGGTCGATCGTCGCGAGCACGCGGCCGGGGCTCGCGCCGAGGTCCGCGGCCGCGTCGCGCAGCAGCGGGTCGACGCCGCGCAGCACCGGCAGCAGCACGCGGATGACGAGCGGCGCGGCGACGAGCGCCTGCGCGATCGGCACGAGCGCGGGCGAGGAGCGCAGGTCGAACGGCGGCGCGTCGAGCGCGACGAGATAGCCGAAGCCGAGCACGACGGCCGAGACCCCGAGCGGGAGCATGAGCCCGCCCTCGAGCGCCGCGAGCGCCCGGCGACCGCGCGGCGAGGCCGGGCGGCGCGACAGCAGGATGCTCGCGCCGAGCCCCACGAGCATCGCGAGCGCCGTACCGGCGAGCGCGAAGCCGAGCGAGTGGCCGAGCGCGGTCAGCGGCGAGACGCTGAGCGCCGGCGCGCCCCCTCCGACGCCGGTGCCGACCCCCGTCAGCGCGGCCCAGTGCTCGCCCGTCCAGCCGTCCGGCCCGCGCAGCGAGCGCACCACGAGCGACACGACGGGGATCGCGAGCACGACGGCGACGAGCACCGACGCGGCGATGAGCGGCACATCGGCGAGGCGCACCGGGCGACCGGGCGATGGCGTTCTCAGCTCCGGCCGACTCCGCGCGCGCGACGCGACCCAGAGCACCGCGATGACGAACACGACCTGCACGAGGCTCAGCACGCTCGCGGAGCGCAGGTCGAGGTACTGGGTCGTGAGCGTCCAGATCTCCGTCTCGACGGTGCCGTAGCGGGTGCCGCCGAGCACGAGGACGACGCCGAACGCGGTCGAGCAGAAGAGGAACACGATGATCGCCGCCGACGCGATCGAGGGCCAGAGCCGCGGGAGGGTGACGCTGAGGAAACCGCGCGCCGGGCTCGCCCCGAGGTCCGCCGCAGCCTCCTCGATCGAGGGGTCGAGCTCCTCCCACGCCGTCCCCACCGTGCGCGTGACGACCGCGACGTTGAAGAAGACGAGCGCGAGGATGATCGCGAGCCAGGTGCCGTCGAGCGGCGTGCCCGCGAACAGCACCTTGAACGCGACGCCGACGACGACCGTCGGTAGCACGAACGGGACGAGCGCGAGCGCCCGCAGTGCCGCGCGACCGCGGAAGCGCAGCCGGTAGAGCACGTACGCGGCCGGCATCCCGAGCACGAGGCACGCGATCGTCGCGATCGCCGCCTGCGCGAGCGTGAGCCCGATGATCCGCAGCGTCCGCGGACGCCCCAGCACCTCGCCGACCGCGCCGAGGTCGGGGGTGCCGTCAGGCGCGAGCCCGCGCCAGAGGATCTCCCCGATCGGCCAGAGGAAGAAGACGACGAGGAAGCCGGCGAGCGCCGCCGCCCCCGCCCAGACCGCCCAGCGGCCGCTCACGGCACGGCGATCGCCGACCACTCCTGGATCCACCGCTCGCGGTTCTCGTCGATCTGCGCCGGATCGATCTCGTAGGGGTCCTCGATCGTGACCGCCGCCGCGGCCCACGTCTCCGGCAGCACCGTGGACTGCACGACGGGGTAGACGTACATGCTGCCGGGGATGTCGGCCTGGACCGCGGGCGACAGCAGGTAGTCGACGAGGAGGCGCGCCTCGGCCGGGTAGCGGGTGCCGGCGATGACGCCCGCGAACTCGGTCTGACGGAAGCACGTCTCGGTCAGCACGCCGGTCGGCGCCGGCGCGCTCGCGTCGACGACCTCCGCGGCCGGCGAGGAGGAGTACGAGACGACGAGCGGGCGGTCGCCCTCGCTCGACGGGCCCGAGAAGCTCGCGTAGTAGGCGTCGGTCCAGCCCGCGTCGATCTTGACCCCGTTGGCGACGAGCGCGCGCCAGTAGTCCTGCCAGCCGTCCTCGCCGAACTCGGCGATCGTCGCGAGCAGGAAGGACAGCCCCGGCGAGCTCGTCCCCGCCGACTCGACGACGAGCAGGTCGCGGTAGGCGGGCTCGGCGAGGTCGGCGAGCGTCACGGGCTCGGGCACGCCGTGCTCGGCGAACCAGGCGTGGTCGACGTTGACGCAGACGTCGCCCGAGTCGATCGGGGTGAGCCGGTCGCCGCCCTGGTCCGCGGGCAGCAGGAACGGCGCCTCCGCCTCGGTGAGCGCCCCCGACACGTACGGCTCGAGCACGGGGATCGCGCGGGAGGCGAACGTCGTGTCGACCCCGAAGACGACGTCGCCGAGCGGCGAGTCCTGCGTGAGCACGAGCTTGTTGACGAGGGCGCCGGCATCGCCGAGCGCCTGCACGTCGACGGCGATGCCGGTCTCGGCGGTGAAGGCCGCGAGGACGCCGTCGCCGAGCGCGAAGGAGTCGTGCGTGACGAGCACGAGGCTCGCCGGCGCGGGCGCCTCCTCGCGCGAGTCGGCGCAGGCGGCGAGGCTCGCCGCGAGGCAGAACGCGATGGCCGCGGCCGCGGCGGAACGCAATGAACGGATGGACGATTCCATGGTGTGCTCCCTAGCGCCGGCATGACCCGGATCAGGTTCGACGGTCGGAGCGAAGTACGCTCCCTCTCAGTCCGGTCGGTCCGGACTCCCGTGTACGCGGAACATTCTAGGCTGACCGGATGGACTTCCGCCTCTTCGTCGAACCGCAGAACGGCGCCACGTTCCACGACCAGCTCGCCGCGGCGCGGCTCGCCGAGGAGGCCGGCTTCGACGGGTTCTTCCGCTCCGACCACTTCCTGGCGATCGGGGCGGGCGACGGGGCTCCCGGCCCGACCGACTCCTGGGTCACGCTCGGCGCGATCGCCGTCGCGACGTCGCGCCTGCGCCTCGGGACGCTCGTCTCGTCGGCGACGTTCCGCCACCCGAGCCTCACCGCGATCCAGGTCGCGCAGGTCGACGCGATGTCGGGCGGGCGCGTCGACTTCGGGCTCGGCACCGGCTGGTTCGAGGCGGAGCACGTCGCCTACGGCTTCCCGTTCCCCGCGAAGCGCTTCGGGCCCTTCCAGGAGCAGCTCGAGATCATCACGGGCCTGTGGTCGACCCCTCCGGGAGAGACGTTCTCGTACGCCGGCGAGCACTACACGCTCAGCGACTCCCCCGCCCTGCCGAAGCCGGCGCAGGCGCGCATCCCGATCATCATCGGGGGCTCGGGCGCGACGAAGACCCCCCAGATCGCGGCCCGCTTCGCCGACGAGTACAACGCGTTCCGAGCGTCCAACGAGGTCGTCGCCGAACGCATCGCCCGGGTGCGGGACGCCGCCGCGGCCGCGGGCAGGGACCCGGGCGCCATCACGTTCTCCCTCGCCGGCACGACCGCGATCGGCGGCTCCGAGGCCGACATCGCGCGGCGCGCCGAGGACGCGGGCTCGACGCCGGAGCGCCTCAGGGCGCACGGCTTCGCGGGGACCCCCGCGGAGGTCGTCGACACGCTCGGGGCGCTCTCCGAGCTCGGCGTGGACCGGTTCTACTTCCAAGTCATGCGGATGCAGGACCTCGAGCACATCGCATTCATCGGGTCCGAGGTACTGCCGCGCCTGCGCTGACGGCGACCCGGGCACGGGCGTGCGCCGAGCGGTTCGCGCGGCGGTGCACCGCGACGGCACGACCCGCGACGACGAGCGCGATGCCGAGCGTCCCGCCGATGCAGCCGAGCACGAGGTCCTCCACGCGAGCGCGACCCGACTCCGGCATCCAGACCGCCTGACCCGCCTCGACCCACGCGGCGAGCAGCCACGCGAAGCCGAGCGCGACCCACCAGCGCTCCGGCCGGGACACGAGCGCGAACACGGCGCCGACGACGAGGAACACGCCGAGCGACCACCACGACGAGACCTCGTCGGCGCGGCCCGGCAGCGCGAACGCGAACGCCCCGACCCCGACGAGCGCGACACCGGTCGCGCACCATAGCAGGGGTCGGGCGGCGGACATGGGCACATCGTCCCACGCGCCCATCGGAGGCAGCCGTGAGCAGGCTGGGCGGCGGCTGCTCGCGCTCAGCCGTGGATCGGCGCGGCCGGCCCGAGCGTCTCCTGCGCGTCCGGCTCGATCTCCGACTCCTCGTCGCTGAGCGGATGCGCGATCTCGTCCTGCGGCATGCGGAACGCGAACACGGCGACGACGCAGATGAGGATCGGCGCTAGCCCGGCCACCAGGAACACGATCGGGAAGCCCGCCGCCTCGCCGATCGGCCCCGCGATCGCCATCGAGACCGGCATGAGCGCGAGCGAGACGAAGAAGTCGAGGCTCGACACGCGTCCGAGCATCTCCCCCGGTACGCGCCGCTGCAGGATCGTCCCCCAGATGACGCCGGCGCCGTCGGTCAGCACCCCGATCGAGAACGCCAGGATCGCCATGACCCACAGCTGGTCGACGATGCCCATCGCGGCGAGCGGGATGCAGCCGACGCACCACATGACGTTCATGACCGTGAGGTAGCGCCGCGGCAGCCTGAGCGAGGCGACCGTGAGCGAGCCGACGGCCGCCCCGACACCGAACGCGGCGAGCACGAACGCGAACTCGGCGGTGCCCCCGCCCGTCTGGTCGCGCACCGCGAACGGCATGAGGACCTCGAGCGGGCCGATGATGAGCAGCACGACGGCGCTCGCATACACGAGCGTGCCGAGCAGCCACGGGGTGCGGACCATGTAGCGGAAGCCGCGACCGATGTCGCCGAAGACGTTGCCCGAATCGGCCGCCCGCGGGGCGGCTGGAAGCCGGCGCAGCCCGAGCAGCAGGCAGAACGCGACGAACTGGCTCGCCGCGACGACCCAGAACGCGATCGCCGGCGACGAGACGGCGACGACGAGCCCGCCGAGCGCGGGTCCCGCCGCCTGGTAGGCGACGGGGCGCAGCATGCCCTCGATGCCGTTCGCCGCGAGCAGCTGACTCGCGGGCACGATCCGCGGCAGCAGCGCCGAGTATGCCGGATAGAACATGCCCTCGACGAAGCCGATCACGAGGCCCGCGACGACGAGGTGCCAGACCTGGAGCACGCCCGTCACGGCGAGCAGACCGACGAAGCCCGCGATGACGACGCGGCTCGCCTCGACGACCGCGAGGATGCGCTGCTGCGGCAGCCGGTCGGCGAGCGCCCCGCCGAAGAGGACCGCGACGACCATGCCGATCGCGTTGCCCGTCATGATGAGCGACAGGTCGGTCGGCGTGCCCCCGGCCTGCCACACCGCCGCCACGAGCGTCACGATCCACACCCCGCCGCCCATGAGCGACAGGGCGAGCGCCCCCGCGAGCAGCCGGTAGCGACCGCCGGTCAGGGGCCGGAGGGCGCGCGGGACACGAGTGCTGGGGGTCGTCATGGGAGCGGATCATCCTAGCGCTGCGGATACGCTGAAGGACATGCGGAGTCTGACGGCCGAGGAGATCCGGGCGTCGTTCGCGAACCTCGACCCGCAGGACGCCGAGCACATCCCGCTCCCCGGTCTCCACGAGGTCGTCTGGGAGGACCGCGAGTACCTCGGCTGGCGCGACCCGTCGCTGCCGAGCCGCGGCTACCTCGTCCACGACGCGGCGGACGGCCCCGTCGGGATCGTGCTGCGCGTCGCCGACGGCTCCCACGGGCGCGGCATCCCCGCCATGTGCTCGCTCTGCCACGCGACGCAGCCCGCCGCGCAGGTGTCGCTCTGGTCGGCCCCGCGGGCCGGCCGTGCGGGCCGCGACGGCAGCTCGATCGGGACCTACATCTGCGACGACCTCGGCTGCTCCCACATCATCCGCATGCTGCCGCCGTCCTCGCCGTGGGCGATCGGCACCGGGGACCTGCTGCAGGCGCGGGCGACGGGCCTGCTCGAGCGCGTCATGTCGTTCTCGGCGAACGTGCTCGCGACGCGCTGACGGCCGCTACGCGGCGGCGACCGGCGGCACGGGCGGGATGCCGGGCTCCGGCTTGCCGGGTTTGCCCCGCTTCGGCGGCTTGGGCGCGGGCTTGCCGCGGTTGACGTGCGCCATGAGCCACCACACGGCGACGCCGATCGCGGCGGCGAGGACGAGGGCGAGCACGGGCGGCAGCCAGAGCAGACCGGGCGAGTCGTCGGTCACGACCGTCGCGATCCACACGACGAGGAGGAAGACGGGCAGGTCGACGATCGCCGCGATGACGAACGCGGTCCAGTTGACGCGGCCGGCCTTGTCGACGCCGCCCCGACGCAGGATGTACAGCGACGAGAGCACGCCGAACGCGGCAAACGCGGCCGAGCCGACGACGAAGACGAGCCCGAGGAGCCAGAACAGGGCGCTCGCCCGCGCGAGGATCTCGGTGAAGCGCTGCGCGTCGACGTCGCCGAGGAGGTTCGCGAGGAGCTCGCTGACGAGCGGCGCGATCGCGGTGCCGAGGACGACGAACGCGATGCCGAACCAGCCGACCGCGAACAGGATGTGCCCCGCGAGGCCCGCGAGGATCGCGCTCGCGCGCTGTCCCCCGGTGATCGGCGGCTCTTTGGGCCGTGCCTGCGCTGTCCCCGCTGCCACCATGCCCCCCATTCCATCGGGTAGACCGCCGCCCCACAAGCATGGCATCGCGTTCTCATCGCCCGTTTGCGCACGTGCACGGCATTTCGACGGCGTGCACGGGCGCATTCCGCGTGCCCGAACGCACACCGCCGATCGGCGGTGCGCTACTGCGCGGCGCGGGAGAGCACGAGTTCGCGGACGCGTGCGGCGTCCGCCTTGCCCTGCATCGCCTTCATGACGGCGCCGATGACGGCGCCCGCGGCCTGGACCTTCCCGTCGCGGATCTTCGCGAGGACGTCCGGCTGGGCGGCGAGCGCCTCGTCGATCGCGGCGATGAGCGCGGAGTCATCCGACACCACGGCGAGCCCGCGACGCTCGACGACCTCGGCCGGTGTCCCCTCGCCGGCGAGAACGCCATCGAGCGCCTCGCGCGCGAGCCGGTCGGTGAGTGCGCCGGACTCCACGAGCTGCGCGATCTCGGCGACGACCTCCGGCTCGATGAGCGAGGCCGGCTCGCGATCGCTCGCGTTCGCGATGCGGGAGATCTCGCCCGTCCACCACTTGCGCGCCTGCGCGGGCGATGCGCCCGCCGCGATCGTGCGCTCGACCTCGACGAGGAGGCCCGCATTGTGCACGTCCTGGAACTCCAGGTCGGTGAAGCCCCAGGCCTCCTTGAGTCGGCGACGGCGCACCGCGGGCGGCTCCGGGAGCTTCGCGCGCAGCTCCTCGATGAGCCGCTGCGAGGGCTCGACCGGCAGCAGGTCCGGCTCGGGGAAGTAGCGGTAGTCGTCGGCATCCGACTTCGGGCGGCCGGGACTCGTCGTCCCCGTGTCCTCGTGCCAGTGCCGGGTCTCCTGGGTGATGCTGCCGCCCGCGCTCAGGATCGCCGCCTGGCGCTGGATCTCGTGGCGCACCGCCCGCTCGACGCTGCGCATCGAGTTGACGTTCTTCGTCTCGGTCCGGGTGCCGAGGACGCCGCTGCCCTTGGGCGAGAGCGAGACGTTGGCGTCGCAGCGCAGGTTGCCGCGCTCCATGCGGGCCTCGGAGACGCCAAGCGCGAGCGCGATGTCGCGGATCGTGCTGACGTAGGCCTTCGCGACGGCCGGCGCGTCGGCGCCCTGGTCGAGCACGACCTTGGTGACGATCTCGACGAGCGGGACGCCCGCACGGTTGTAGTCGACGAGGCTGTACTCGGCGCCCTGGATGCGGCCCGTCGCCCCGCCGACATGCGTGAGCTTGCCCGCGTCCTCCTCCATGTGAGCGCGCTCGATGCCGACGGTCACGACGCGACCGTCCTCGAGCTCGACGTCGAGGGAGCCGTCGTACGCGATGGGCTCGTCGTACTGGGAGATCTGGTAGTTCTTCGCGAGGTCGGGGTAGAAGTAGTTCTTGCGGGCGAACCGGCTCGACGGCGCGATCGAGCAGCCGAGCGCGAGGCCGAGCGAGATCGCGTACTCGATCGCCTGGGCGTTGACGACGGGGAGGCTGCCGGGCAGCCCGAGGCACACGGGCGTGATGAGCGTGTTCGGCTCGGCGCCGTGGAACTCCGAGTTCGCGGGGTTCGGCGCGTCAGAGAACATCTTGGTCCGGGTCGAGAGCTCGACGTGGACCTCGAATCCGAGGGCGACGTCGAACTGCCGGATCGCCTCGTCGAAGTCCATGAGATCCGCGCGCGCCATGGACTCAAGCCTAGGAGATCCCGGGCGTGCACTCGGCGGGCAACGAGGCGCGGGACTGCCTCCCAGGCGAGCACATCGGCGATCGATCCACAGGATCACCCCGCCGACGGGCTCGGATGTCGGGCGCCGTCCTTAGCGTCGCCCCATGGACGCCTATCCGGTCCCCTTTCGCATCGACCGCTCTCGCACGCCGCGCTACCGCCTCGTCAACGCCAGCGCGGAGCGGCTGCGCTGGGTCCGGGTCGAGATGGACGGCCCCGGCGTCGCCTCCGCCCGCCTGACGCCGCGGCTCGAGCCGGGCGGCGCGGTCGAGGTCATGGTGCGCGGGCCCGACCTCGCGGAGCGCAGTCGCCTCTGCGTGCGCTGGTTGCGCCCGAACGGCGAGGAGTACCTGTGGGCGATCGCCTTCTGAGCGCCTCGGGGGCGCCGCGTCAGGCGCCGATCCGGCGATGTCGCGCGACCGCGAGGCCCGGCGGCCCCTGGATGCCCGGAGCGGGGAGGTCCTCAGGACGCAGTCCCTTGACGAGCTCGCCGGGATCGACGCCGAGGGCGAAGGCGAGCCGCACGATCATGCCGAGGCTCGGCATCGCCTTGCCGGCCTCGAGCTTGCGGATCACGGCGACCTCGATCCCGGACATCGACTCGAGATCGGTCTGGGTCACCCGCAGCCGCTCGGTGCGCAGACCCCGGATCCGAGCCCCGATCGTCGCTGCTGCGTCCTGGCCGATTCTGGGCATCCGCCCAGCGTCGAGATCGCGCCGCACCCCGGCGAGAGCATCGCCGCCGTGGTCATCCGCGCAGGGTGCTTCGACCAGATCCCGGGCCCCGCCGCGGGGCGCGATCGCGACCCGGGGCTGCGCCCGTCAGACGAGCGCGGGTGCCGAGCCGAGGATCGCGCCGTGGCGCTCGCCGAGCAGCCGCTCGAGCGTCGCGCCGATGCGATAGAGCCGCGCGTCCTCGCGTGCCGGCGCCATCAGCTGGAACCCGGTGGGCAGCGAGTCCTCCGGTGCGAGGCCCATGGGCAGCGCCATCCCGGGCACCCCCGCGAGGTTCGCCGGGATCGTCGTCACGTCGTTGAGGTACATCGCGAGCGGGTCGTCGACCTTCTCGCCGAGGCGGAACGCCGTCGTCGGCGCGGCCGGCGAGACCAGGATGTCGGCCTGCTCGAACGCGGTCGCGAAGTCGCGCTGGATGAGCGTGCGGACCTGCTGCGCGGAGCCGTAGTACGCATCGTAGTAGCCGGCCGACAGCGCGTAGGTGCCGAGGATGACGCGGCGCTTGACCTCGGGGCCGAAGCCCGCCTCGCGCGTCGCCGACATGACCTGCTCGACCGTGCCGCCCCCGGGCGGCGTCACGCGCAGGCCGAAGCGCACGGAGTCGAACTTCGCGAGGTTGGAGGACGCCTCGGCCGGGAGGATGACGTAGTAGGCGGCGACCGCGTACTCGAAGTGGGGCGCCGAGACCTCGACGATCTCCGCGCCCGCGCCGGTCAGCAGTTCGAGCGCCTCGTGGAAGCGCTGCGTGACGCCCGCCTGGAAGCCGGGGCTGTCGAGCTGCTTGACGACGCCGATGCGCACGCCCCGCAGCGAGTCCGCGAGCGCGCCCTCGCGGGCCGCGGCCTCGAACGACGGCCAGCGGTCGGTGAGCGAAGTCGAGTCCCTGGGGTCGTGGCCGCCGATGATGTCGTGGAGGATGGCCGCGTCGAGCACGGTGCGCGTGACGGGCCCGACCTGGTCGAGGGAGGACGCGAGGGCGATCGCGCCGTAGCGCGAGACCCCGCCGTACGTCGGCTTGACGCCGACCGTGCCGGTCACGGCGCCCGGCTGACGGATCGAGCCGCCCGTGTCGGAGCCGAGCGCGATCGGCGCCTCGAAGGCGGCGACCGCGGCGGCCGAGCCGCCGCCGGAGCCCCCGGGGATGCGGTCGAGATCCCAGGGGTTGCGCGTCGGACCGTACGCCGAGTGCTCGGTCGAGGAGCCCATCGCGAACTCGTCCATGTTCGTCTTGCCGAGCGGCACGAGTCCCGCGGCCCGCATGCGCGCGACCGGGGTCGCGTCGTAGGGCGGGACCCACCCCTCGAGCATGCGCGAGCCGGCCGTCGAGGGCATGTCGTGCGTGCACAGCACGTCCTTGATGGCGACCGGCACCCCCGCGAGCGCGCCGAGCTCGACGCCGTCGCCGCGAGCCGCATCGATCGCGGCGGCGGTCGAGAGGGCCGCCTCCGAGACGTGCAGGTAGGCGTGCACATCGCCGTCCACCGCGGCGATCCGGTCGAGGTGAGCCTGCGTGACCTCGACTGAGGAGACGTCGCGCGCTCGCAGCAGCGCCGACAGCTCGGACGCGGCGAGGCGGGTCAGATCGCTCACTGCTCCTCCCCCAGGATCGCCGAGACGACGAACCGTGATCCGTCGGACTCGGGCGCACCGGCGAGGGCCTGCTCGGTCGTCAGCGTCGTGCCCGGCACGTCGGCGCGGGCGACGTTGGCGAGCGGGATGGGGTGGCTCGTCGCGGGCACGTCGGGCGTCGCGACCTCGGACACCTTGGCGACGCTGTCGACGATCGCGCCGAGCTGGCCCGTGAGCGTCGAGATCTCCTCCTCGCTCAGCGCGATGCGCGCGAGCTCCGCGAGGTGCTTGACGGTCTCAGACGTGATCTCGGACACCCGTCGATCTTACGGGAGACGCGTCCCACTAATCAGTATTGCTATCTACTGGTACTCAGTGTTACTGTCTACTGGTACTCAATGACACCGAATAGGAAGGACTGCGCGTGGTCGACCGACAGCTCACCGAGATGCTCAAGGGCACCCTCGAGGGGATCGTGCTCGCGACGCTCGCGGTCGAGCCCGCCCACGGGTACGACATCACCGCGCGACTGCGCGAGCAGGGCTTCCGCGACATCGCCGAGGGCACCGTCTACGCCGTCCTCGTGCGCATCGAGCAGAAGGGGCTCGTGGACGTGGACAAGGTCCCGTCCGAGAAGGGACCCCCGCGCAAGGTCTATTCGCTCAACGAACGAGGTCACGACGACCTCGCCGAGTTCTGGAGGACGTGGAGCTTCCTCGCAGACCAGCTCGGACGGCTACGACAGCTCCACGAAGGAGCACGGCCGTGAGCGGTTTCATCGAGAAGATCACCGGCGACCTCGGCGAGAAGCAGCGCTGGAGGCAGTACCGGGCTCGAGTCGGCGCCATGCCGGCGCCCTACCGCACCGCGGCCGCGAGCATCGAGCGCTACCTGCTGCACGCCGGCGCGCAAGGCACCGACGCGTCCGTGCAGATCTGGGAGGACCTCGCCGACCTCTTCGAGCAGGCCGCCGCCGACGGCACCCCCATCCGCGACATCGTCGGCGCCGACCCGGTCGCGTTCGCCGACGCCTTCGCCGCGAACTACGGCACGAAGGACTGGCGCGCCAAAGCCCAGCAGCGCCTGCGCACGAGCATCGCCGACATCACGGGAGACCGGTCGACGACCTGAACGCGGCACCGTCGACCCACGCCGAAGACCGCCCGACGCCGTCACGGACGACCGAGGTCCGGCCCGACGACTAGTGCGTCGCCGCCTCGCCCCGCTTCCAGTAGCCCTTGACGACGGCGTGATCGAGGTCGATGCCCCGCTCGATGAGCTGCTCGCGCGCGGGCTTGACGACCGACTGCTCGGCGGCGACGAACGCGAAGCCCTCGCCCTCGCGCTCGGGCGCCGCGCCGAGCGCCGCCACCAGCGCGTCCAAGGAGCGGACCCAAGTGACCGTGAGATCGCCGGCCGATTCGAGCGCCTGCTCGTCGGCCGGATCCTCGGCGAGGACGACGACGTCGACGGGCACGCCGGACGCGACCCGCGCGAGATGTCGGCGGATCGCCGGGAGCGCGGTGCGGTCGCCCGCGAGCAGCCACCAGGCGGGCCGACCCTCGATCACGAGCGAGCCGCGAGGGCCGCCGATCATCGCGAGACTCCCCGGCACCGCGTTCTGCGCCCACGTCGTCGCGGGGCCCCCAGTGGGCCCGTGCAGGACGAAGTCGAGCACGAGCGACGTCGCGGACCACGCCACGGGTGTGTACTCGCGGGACGGATGCTCGCGCATGGTCTCGACGTCCTCGAAGTCCTCCGGCACGAAGAAGATCCGCAGGTGGTCATCGGCGCCGAGCGAGTCGAAGCCCGCGAAGTCGCCGACGAGGTGGATCCGCCGGTAGGTGGGAGTCAGATCCTCGACCTCGCGCACCGTCGCGTGGCGCGGCACGTTGCCGAGCGGGGTGCGGACGAGGGAGAACGCGGTGGGGCTGGCCATATCTGTCACACCGTAACAGTCGCCGCTATCCTCGGGGCCGGGGAGGGTTCGATGGCGACACCTGCGACGCAGGCGCCCGGACGGGGCGCGTTTCGAACCGCGCTCCCCTACCTGCCCGTCGGCCTCGCGCTGCTGGCGATCCAGCTCGACTTCTTCGACCTGAACCTCGCGATCCCGGAGATCGCCGAGGAGTTCCGGGTCCCCGTGACCGACCTGCAGTGGCTCATCAGCGGATACATGCTCAGCGTCGGCGCGCTGTTCATCCCGGCCGCGAAGGTCGGCGACCTCGTCGGGCGCAAGCGCGCGCTCATCGCGGGGGTCATCGTCTTCGGCGTCGTGAGCCTCGCCTGCGGGCTCGCGCCCGACGAGACGACGCTCATCGCGTTCCGCGTCGTCCAGGGACTCGGCGCCGGCCTCATCATGCCGAACGCGTTCGCGCTCGTCGGCGCGACGACCGCCGAAGCCGTGCGCCCGAAGGTCATGGGCGTCCTCCTCACCATCGCCGGGGTGGGGACGGCGCTCGGTCCCGTGCTCGGCGGCGTGTTCACCGCGAGCATCGGCTGGCGCTGGCTGTTCTTCATCAACGTGCCGATCGCACTCGTCGCACTCGTCGCCGCCCGGTGGCTCCCCGAGTACTTCGTGGGCGAGACGCGCCAGTCGCTGCGACGCCTCGACTGGGGCGGCACCCTGCTCGTCGTCGCCGGGGTCGCGCTCACGACGGTCGGCGTCGACAACGTCACGAACCTCGGGCTCGCGCACTGGCTCACCTGGGCGCCATTGGCGCTCGGGGTCGTGCTGCTCGTCGGCTTCGGCCTCCACATCCGCCGCGCCGCCGCACCGCTCGTGCGCCCCTCGCTCTTTCGCGACGGGCAGTTCATCGCGATGATCGCGGCGGGCTCGGTACTCAATCTCAGCGTCGCGGTCGTCACCTTCACCGCGACGATGCAGCTGCAGACGATCGACGGGTTCCGGGCCGACGTCGCCGGGCTCATGTTCATCGGGAGCTCCCTCGGCGTCGCGCTCGCCGGGCCCGCGGCGGGGTGGCTCATCGCCCGGTTCGGGGCGCGCCGGGTGCTCGATGCGACGCTCGTCGCGGGGACCCTGTCGATCGTGCTCGTCGCGGCGTCGCCGAACCTTCCCCTCTATCTCGTCGCGCTCGGGCTCGCGGGGTTCTGCGGCGGCCTCGGCTGGTCGGGCGCGCAGGTGGGCGGTCAGGCGTATCTGCCGGCCGAGCAGGCCGGCGAGGGCGCCGGGCTGCTGTCGATGTTCATGGTCGTCCTCGGCGGCATCGGCGTCGTCGTGGCGGGCGTCTCGATCGAGGCGATCGGCGGCAGCGCCGCGCCCTCGGTCGCGTCGCTGGATTGGACGCTCTACGGTCTCGCGGCGATCATCGCGATCGTCGGCGCCATCGTCATCGCCGTGAGCCCGCGTCGCTCCCAGCCCCACCCGGCTCCCTGAGCGAGCGAAGCGACTCGAGGGGCACTACCCCAGGACCCCGAGCCCCCGCTCGAGGAACTCCGCGAACCGCTCCGCCGGTACGACCGGGACGCCGAGCTCAATCGCCTTCGTCTCCTTGGAGCCGGCGCCCGGGCCGACTACGACCGCACTCGTGCGTCTGGACACGGAGCCGCTCGGCTTGCCACCGGCGGCGATGACCGCCTCCTCCGCGCCCTCGCGCGTGTATCCCTCGATCGAGCCCGTGACGACGACCGTGAGACCGGAGAGCGGGCCTGCGGGCGCCTCGAGCGTCGCGCCGGGTCCCGGATGCCCGGGGATCGACCACTGCACCCCCGCGTCGGACCAGCGCTCGACGATCTCGACGTGCCAGTCGATGCCGAACCAGTCCGTGACCGCCTCCGCGATGATCGGGCCCACCCCGTCGACGGCCGCGAGCTCCTCGACGGAGGCCGCCCGGATTGCGTCGAGGGAGCCGAAGTAGGCCGCGAGCGCGCGGGCCGCCACAGGACCGACATGCCGGATGTTGAGCGAGACGATGAGGCGCCACAGGTCCTTGGTCCGCGCCTTCTCCAGCTCGGCGAGCAACTCCTCCGCCGCCGCGGAGGGACCGTACTCGGCGGCCTCGTCGCGGCGCGCCGCGCGGACGACCTTCCGATACGGCGTCTCGACGCCCTCCGTCTCGCCGTCGCGCGCCGACGGCACCTCGATCGGCAGCAGATCCTCCAATGTGAGGGCGAAGAGGCCCGCCTCGGTCGCGAGCGGACCATGCGGCGCGGTCAGCGCGACCGCCGACACCTCCCCCAGCCCCTCGATGTCGAGGGCGCCGCGCGATCCGATGTGCTCGATCCGGCCGCGCACCTGCGCGGGGCACGCGCGCGAGTTGGGGCACCGCAGGTCGATGTCGCCCTCCTTGGATGGTGCGAGCCGGGCCCCGCACTCGGGACACTGCTCGGGCATGACGAACTCGCGTTCTGATCCGTCTCGCAGCTCGACGACCGGCCCGAGGATCTCGGGGATGACGTCGCCGGCCTTGCGCAGCACCACCATGTCGCCGATGAGCACGCCCTTGGCGCGCACGACGTCCTGGTTGTGCAGCGTCGCCCGGCGCACGACCGAGCCCGCGACGAGGATCGGCTCCAGCACGGCGTAGGGGGTCGCGCGCCCGGTCCGGCCGATCCCGACCTCGATGCCGCGCAGGCGCGTCTGGACCTGCTGCGGCGGGTACTTGTAGGCGATCGCCCAGCGCGGCGCGCGGGAGGTCGCGCCGAGGCGCGCGTGGAGGGCGAGGTCGTCGACCTTGACGACGATGCCGTCGATCTCGTGCTCGACCGAGTGGCGCTGCTCGCCGAAGCGCTCGATGAACGCGACGGCGCCGTCGATCGCCGGCTCGACCCGGTAGTGGGGCGAGGTGGGCAGTCCCCACGAGCGCAGCAGCTCGTAGACCTCGGACTGGGTCGCGACGGGTGGCTCGGGCCACGCGCCGATACCGTGGACGAGCATCCGGAGCCGGCCCAGGCGCCGACCCATGAGGTCGATCTCCTTCTGCGACTTGCCCTCGGCCTTCTGACGCAGCGAGCCCGAGGCGGCATTGCGGGGGTTGGCGAACACGCGGTCGCCGGCCGCCGTCTGCTCCGCGTTGAGCTCGTTGAACGCCGCGACCGGGAAGTAGATCTCGCCGCGCACCTCGACGAGCTCGGGGTGCCCGGAGCCCTCGAGCCGATGCGGGATGCCCTCGATGCGCCGCACGTTTTCCGTGACGTCCTCACCCGTCGTCCCGTCGCCCCGGGTCGCGGCTGACGCGAGCACCCCGCGCTGGTAGCGCAGATTGATCGCGAGGCCGTCGATCTTCAGCTCGCACAGCCACGCGACGGGCTCCCCCGCATCGCGTTCTACCCGAGCGGCCCACTCGCGGAACTCCTCGACCGAGAAGACGTTGTCCAGGGAGTACATCCGCTCGGCGTGCACGACCGGGGTGAACAGGGTCGCGTCGACGCCCCCGCCGACGGACTGGGTCGGCGAGTCCTGGCCGGCGAGCTGCGGCCAGGCCGCCTCGATCGCCTCGAGCCGGTGGACGAGCGCGTCGTACTCGGCGTCGGACACGAGCGTGGTGTCCCGCTCGTAGTAGGCCGCACGCAGCTCCAGGATGCGCTCGGTCAGCGTCTCGGACTCGGCTCGCGCCGCCTCGAACTCGCTCGGGATGGGGTCGGCCACGCACACAGCCTACGAGCGACCGCCGACGGCGGGCAGGGCCGCTAGAACCCGCCCTCGAACGCGGGAGCAATGCCAGGATTGACCCACGAACGCCGCGCGCGCTGCACCTACCGCCGCAACGGGAGTGGGCATGAACTTCGACTCGCAGACCTGGCAGACGCTGCTCGATGCCGTCTACGAGATGAACGCCGCCGACACCCACGCCGACTTCGCGGATGCGGTCATCGCGGGACTCGCGCACCTCGTCGAGGCCGACGTCATCGTGTTTCAGGTGCTCGACCGCACGACGCAGCGCATCCTCGTGCGCTCCGCACCGCCGGACGTGTTCACCGACGACGAGATCGCCTACTACACGGCGCACTCGGACGAGATGCCGCTCGTCGCCCACTTTGCCTCGGTCGATGACCCGAGCCCGTGCCGCATCTCCGACCTCGTCGACGACGAGGCCTGGCTCGCGAGCGACTATTACCGCAACTGCCTCGCCCGGCGCGGGCTCGCCCGCAGTCTCGCACTCCCGGTCGCGGTCGACGCGACGACCGTCGTCGCCGTCTCGTTCGATCGCACGGGACCCGACTTCGCGGAGCGCGACTGCGCACTGCTCAGCGCATTCGCACCGCACCTGCGCCTGTCCTGGCAGCGCCACGAAGCGCCGTGGGCGCAGGGCCCGGAGCTCGCCGCACGGCGCAGCTTTCGCGAGCTCGGCCTCTCGCCGCGCGAGAGCGAAGTGCTGTACTGGATGACGGAAGGCCGACAGAATCGCGAGATCGCGACGATGCTCGGCATCTCGATCGGCACGGTGCAGGAGCACGTCGCCAACCTGCTCGTGAAACTCGAGCAGCCGCACCGGCACGCCGCGACGGTCTACGCGATCCACCACCTCCACGCGGGCCGACGCGAACCCGCTGCTCGGCGCTGACCGCGACGCTCGGACCCGCGCGAGAACCCCCATATGTACGGGTAGCGCACGCTCGCGCCCCGCTCGTAGCCTCGCAAGCGCGGGCGCCGCGGGGGCGCCCACCCGAGGAGTGACGATGCAAGAGCTGACCAATGCCGTCGCCGAGCCCACCCGACTGCGCCACTTCGGTCGCGCCGCGATCGCCGTCGCCGGACTCGGCGTCCTCGCGCTCGTCGGATGCGCGGCGCCAGCATCGGGTCCCGTCGGCACCTGGACGTCGTCGCCCTCCGCGAGCGCCGACGAGGCGCCACGACTCGTTGTCGGCGCAGACGGCAGCGTGACGGGCGACGACGGCTGCAACGCGCTCGAAGGCCGGTGGGACCCGGCCGATGCGCAGATCGCGTTCTCCGACGTCGCGTCCACCCTCATGGCGTGCGATGGGGTCGACACCTGGCTCAGCGGCCTGGCGACGGCGACCGTCGAGGGCGACACCATGACGGTCCGCGATGCCTCCGGCGCCGCGATCGGCGAGCTCCACCGCCACGGCTGACGCGGCGCACCGACGACAGGGGCCCACATGGCTGATCTCACCAACGCCGACATGGACCGGCTGCTACCGACGTTCTGGCACTGGTTCGGCATACCGAGCTTCCTGCGCTGCGAGTTGCGCGACGACTTCAGCGACACCGACATCGGCCTCATCGGCGTGCCGTACAGCGGCGGCAACACGATCGAGCGCATGCAGTACCTCGGGCCGCGCGCGGTGCGCAGCCGCTCGTCGTCGTACCACCGCCAGCCGCGCGCGTACGACTTCGACCCGTTCGAGGTCGCGCGGGTCCACGACCTCGGGGACGCCCCCGTCGGCCGAGCGATCAACCCCGACACCGCCGCCGAGGACTTCCAGATCTATTACGAGCAGGTCTTCCAGGCGGGCGTCGTGCCGATCAGCGTCGGGGGCGATCACTCGATCACTTGGCCGATCCTGCGTGCCGCCCGCGCGACGAAGTTCCCCGAGCCGGTCGGGATCATCCACTTCGACAGTCACACGGACGCGTATCCGGCAGGATCGGTCACCAAGAACACCGCATCGGGCTTCCGGACGGGTGCCGAGGACAACGTCATCGACCCGGCCCGGACGGTGCAGATCGGCATCCACGGACCAATGCCGGGTCTCGACGCCGACGACTGGGCGAAGGAGCACTTCGCACGGGTCATTCCGATGACGGCGGTCTTCGAACGCGGCGTGCCCGACATTCTCCGCGAAGTGCGCGAGGTCATCGGCGACGGCCCGGTCTACCTCAGCATTGACATCGACGTGCTCGATCCCGCCTACGCGCCGGGCGTCGCCGACCCCGAAGTCAACGGCATGACGATCCGCGAGCTCATCACGTTCATGCATGGGTTCCGAGGACTCGACCTCATCGGCGCCGACTTCGTGTGCTACTGCCCACCGCTCGACAACTCGGCGCAGACGACGGCACTCGTCATCAGCGAGCTCATGCTCGAGACGGTCGCGCTCGTCGCTGAGCGCATGCGCGACTAGCTGAGCGCTGGCTCGGCCGTGAAGCTCCGGTCGATCGTCACCTGGCCGAGCACACGTGTTCCCGCGTAGAGGACGGCCGATTGACCGGGCGCGACACCCGTGACGGGCTCGGGCATGTCGATGACGAGCTCGCCGTCCTCGACGCGGACGCGGCACGGGACTGGCTGCGCGTGCGCGCGCACCTGCACCTCGCGGGCGTCCTCGAGCGGGCCGAGTGCGCTCCAGCGCGAGCCGGCGATCCCGGTCACGGCGAGCGCCTCCTTGGGACCGACGACGACCTCGCCGCTCGCGGGGCGCACCTCGAGCACGAAGCGGGGCCGGCCGTCGGCGGATGGCAGGGTGA
Organism: Microbacteriaceae bacterium; assembly: GCA_035555435.1. Classification (GTDB taxonomy): domain Bacteria; phylum Actinomycetota; class Actinomycetes; order Actinomycetales; family Microbacteriaceae; genus 73-13. The sequence continues at coordinate 42,761 of DATMGN010000008.1, forward strand.
GCCCGAGGCCCCGACGCTGGCCGACGGTGTAGGCGAGCGCGCCGTCGTGCCGACCGACGACGGTGCCGTCGGCCTCGACGATCGCGCCCGCCGCGAGGTCGAGGCGCTCGGCGAGGTAGCCGCGGGTGTCGCCGTCGGGGATGAAGCAGATGTCATACGAGTCCGGCTTCGTCGCCGTCACGAAGCCGCGCTCGGCGGCCTCCCTGCGCACGTCCGCCTTGGAGGCGGCGGCACCGAGCGGGAAGTACGCGTGCGCGAGCTGCTCGGGGGTGAGGACGCCGAGCACGTAGGACTGGTCCTTGGGGCCCGCGGCGGCGCGATGCAGCTCGAGACCGTCGGCGCCCTCGACGACGTCCGCGTAGTGCCCCGTCGCGAGCAGGTCGAAGCCGAGCGCGATGGCCCGGTCGAGCAGCGCGGCGAACTTGATCTCCTCGTTGCAGCGCAGGCAGGGGTTCGGCGTGCGACCGGCCGCGTACTCCTCGACGAAGTCGCGCACGACCGTCTCGGCGAAGCGTTCGGAGAAGTCCCAGACGTAGAACGGGATGCCGAGCCGGTCGGCGACGCGGCGCGCGTCCATCGCGTCCTCGACGGTGCAGCACCCGCGCGAGCCCTCGCGCAGGGTCGCGCGATGCCGGCTGAGCGCGAGGTGCACGCCGACGACCTCGTGCCCCGCGTCGACGGCGCGCGCGGCGGCGACGGAGGAGTCGACTCCGCCGCTCATCGCCACGAGCACCTTCACCATGTCATTCTCCCCCAGCCTCGCGAGCGACGGTCAGTCGGTGGCGCGGGCGCCGTGCCGGTCGAGGAACTCGTAGAGCTCGCGGTCGTCGACGCCGGGGAAGGTCCCCTGCGGCAGCGGGTTGAGGATCTGCGCGTGCAGGCGGGCAGAACTCCATGCCCGCCCCTCCCAGCGCGACGCGAGCGATTCGGACGGCAGCTTGCAGCACGATTCGTCGGGGCAGGTCGAGACCCGGCGATTGGTGGTGTCGCGCCCGCGGAACCATTTGGAGTGCAGGTGGGGGACGCCGATGGTGATGGAGAACTCGTCGGAGTCGGTCGTCCCGGTCTGCGCGGCCTCGAAGAAGGTGCCTTCTGGGGTGTCGGTGTACTGGTAGAACTCGGTCGTGCGGTTGACCCGCACGGAGGCGGTACGCGCCGCCCAGTTGCGGCACACGAACTGCCCTTCGGTCGAGCCGGTGACGTCGACGGGCAGCCGCAGCCCGTCGTTCTCGTACGCCTTCTGGACGGAGCCGTCGCCGGCGACCCGGAGGAAGTGCAGCTCGAGCCCGAGCTCGACGGTCGCGAGGTTGGTGAATCGCAGCGCCGCCGCCTCGTGGGTCACTCCGAAGGCGTCGCGGAAGTCCTCGACGGCGATGTTGCGATCGGCTTTGGCGGCGCGGAGGAAGTCGACGGCCTGCCGGCGTGGCATGAGGGCCGCGGCGGCGAAGTAGTTGATCTCGAGTCGCTGCTGGAGGAAGTCGGCGTAGCTCGCGGGCGCCTCGTGTCCGAGCAGCCGGTGCGCGAGGGCCTGGAGGGTGAGGGCGCGCAGGCCGTGACCGCCGGGGATGGAGGCGGGCGGGAGGTAGATCCGGCCGTTCTCGTAGTCGGTGACGGACCTGGCGTTGTGCGGGAGGTCGCCGACGTGCACGAGCTCGAAGCCGACCGATTGCGCCATCCGCGCGACGCCGCGGTGGGTGAGGGCGCCGGAGACGTGTCCGGATTCGTCGACGAGGCGCTGGGCGAGGTCGTCGATCTCGGGGATCGCGTTGTTGCGCTCGCGCATCCTGAGTCGCAACTCGGTGTTGGCGCGCCGCGCTTCCTCGGGCGTGGCGATCGCCTGGCGCGCGCGTCGCGAGACTTCGCGGTGGAGGCCGACGAGGGAGCGCAGCACGTCGTCGCTCATGCCTTTGCCGGCGCGGATGGCGGGCAGGCCGAGCTGGGCGTAGAGGGGTCCGCGCTGGGCGCGGTCGAGCTCGATCTCGAGGGCGGCGCGCTCGGTGGGGGGCCGTTCGTCGAGCAGTTGCTGGACGGGGATGCCGAAGGCGTCGGCGAGCGACGACAGCAGGCTGAGCCGCGGCTCACGTCGACCGTTTTCGATGAGGGAGAGCTGGCTGGGCGCGGTGCCGACTCGTTCGCCGACCTCGTCGAGCGTCATGCCGGCCTCCGAGCGGAAGTGTCGGATGCGCTGGCCGAGCGTGGCAAGATCTTGCATGGCTTCACAGTATCGAAAGAATCGGCATTCTTTGCGTAACATTTCGGATACTGGGGAAGATTCAAGTCTGCATACTTGAAGCACACCACTATTTTCCGGAGTTGCAGCGATGAGCCTTCTCGAATCCCAGAATCCGACCGCGCCGAACGGCTACCGTTTCCGCACCGAGCCCCCCGCCGGCACGCCGGCCTCGATCGTCGAGTGGGTCGATTCGGTCGCCGCCATGGCCAAGCCCGAGGCGATCGTGTGGGCCGACGGCTCCCAGGAAGAGTTCGACGCGCTCGCCGACCTCATGGTCGCAAAGGGCACGATGCTGCGGCTCAACGACGAGAAGCGCCCCAACTCCTACCTCGTGCGCAGCCACCCGGCCGACGTCGCGCGCGTCGAGTCGCGCACCTTCATCTGCTCGACCAAGCAGGAGGACGCGGGTCCGACGAACAACTGGGTCGACCCGGTCGAGATGCGCGCGACCCTCGACGGCCTCTTCGACGGCGTCATGCAGGGCCGGACGATGTACGTCATCCCATTCTCAATGGGCCCGATCGGATCGCCGCTGTCGCGCTACGGCATCCAGGTCACCGACTCCCCGTACGTCGTCGCGAGCATGCGGATCATGACCCGCATGGGCGATCAGGCACTGTCCCGGATCACCGACACGACGCCGTGGGTCAAGGCCGCGCACACGGTCGGCTACCCGCTCACCCCGGGCGTCGAGGACATCCCGTGGCCCTCCAACGAGAAGAAGTACATCACCCACTTCCCGGAGGACCGGGAGATCTGGTCGTACGGCTCCGCCTACGGCGGCAACGCGCTGCTCGCGAAGAAGTCGTTCGCGCTGCGCATCGCCTCCGTCCTCGCCCACGACGAGGGCTGGCTCGCCGAGCACATGCTGCTGATCAAGCTCACCAACCCGCAGGGCAAGGTCTTCCACCTCGCGGGCGCCTTCCCGAGCGCGTGCGGCAAGACGAACCTCGCGATGCTGCAGCCCACCATCCCGGGCTGGAAGGTCGAGACGGTCGGCGACGACATCGCCTGGCTCGGCATCGGCGACGACGGCCAGCTGCGCGCCATCAACCCGGAGGCGGGCTTCTTCGGCGTCGCGCCCGGCACGGGCTGGTCGACGAACTCCGTCGCGATGGAGACCATCAAGTCGGACACCATCTTCACCAACGTCGCCCTGACCGACGACGGCGACGTGTGGTGGGAGGGCGCGACCGACGAGAAGCCGGCGCACCTGACCGACTGGCTCGGCGAGGAGTGGACCCCGGAGTCCGGCCGTCCGGCCGCGCACCCGAACTCCCGCTTCACCGTTTCCGCGGCGAACGCCCCGTCCATCTCGGACGACTGGGAGGACCCGCGAGGCGTCGTCATCGACGCGATCATCTTCGGCGGCCGTCGTGCCACGACCGTGCCGCTAGTGGTGGAGGCACGCGATTGGGCGCACGGGGTCTACCTCGGCGCCACCATCTCGTCCGAGGCCACGGCGGCCGCCGAAGCCACCGTCGGGACGCTGCGACGCGACCCGTTCGCGATGGCGCCCTTCTACGGCTACAACGCGGCCGACCACTGGCAGCACTGGCTCGACATCGGTCGCCGCCTCCGCGCCTCCGGTGGCCGCGTGCCGCGGATCTTCCAGGTCAACTGGTTCCGCAAGGGCGCCGACGGCCGCTTCCTGTGGCCCGGTTTCGGCGAGAACTCGCGCGTGCTCGAGTGGATGTTCGAGCGCATCGAGGGCAAGGCACCGGCCGCCGAGACGCCGATTGGCCTCGTGCCCGTCGAGGGCGGGCTCAACGTCGAGGGCCTGGACATCTCCGAGGCGGCGCTCGAGGAGCTGTTCCGCATCGACACCGAGGGGCTGCTCTCGGACGCCGAGAGCGCGGCGGAGTACTTCGCCGAGTTCGGCGGGCGCGTACCCGAGGAGCTGACGACCGAGATCGCGGCGCTCCGCGAGCGTCTGTCGAAGTAGCGCACCAGCAGCATCGAGCAGGGGGCCGGCCGCCAGGTCGGCCCCCTGCTCGTGTCAGCACGCCGGGCTACAATCGCGACGGCTCCGCACCGCTCGAGCGGGAGCCTGGACCGTAGGCGCCGCGCGCCGGATGGAGGACGCGTTGACGCACCGATCGGGCCTCCGGACGTCGATCGTCGGACTGGCGCTCGGCGCGCTCCTCGCCGTCGCGGGCACCGCGACCGTCGCCTCGGCGGCCGAGCCGGTCGCGATCGGGACGGGCGCCGTCGTCGACGAGACGGGGCTCCTCGACGTCTCGCGTGCGCAGAACGCGATCGCGGAGCTGCGTGAGGACACCGGCATCCAGCTCCTCGTCGCGTTCGTCGACGACTTCGGCGGCGCCGAGCCGCAGGACTGGGCGAACGACACCGCGCGGCTGAGCGGCGCGACCGGTGACGACGACGTCGTGCTCGCCGTCGCCGTCGACATCAGCTCCTACTGGGTCTCGGTCGCCGAGGACTTCCGCTTCTCGGACGCTCAGCTCGCCGAGATCGAGGAGGGCTCGCTGCTGCCGGCACTGCGCTCCGGCGATTTCACGGGCGCGGTCGTCGCGTACGCGCAGGCGCTCGGCGCCGCCGCGGCCCCGAGCTCGCCGCAGGCGCCTGGCGAGGTCGCACCCGCTGCGGCGGGCGGCATCGGCTGGGTCGTGTGGCTCGTCCTCGGTCTCATCGCGGTCGGCCTCGTCGTGTGGTTCATCGTGCGCGGCCGACGCCGACGGACGGCGGCGCGCGCGGCGGTGGAGAGCCAGGAGCAGCTCGAGCAGCGCGCCGGCCGCATGCTCGTGCAACTCGATGATGCGGTGCGCAGCGGCGAGCAGGAGCTCGGCTTCGCGCAGGCGCAGTTCGGCGACGGGGCGGCCGCCGAGTACCAGCAGACGCTCGAGGCGGCGAAGTCGGGCCTGCGCGAGGCGTTCTCGATCCAGCAGCAGCTCGACGACGCCTACCCCGAGCCGCCCGAGGAGGCGCGCGCGATGGTGCTGCGCGTCATCGACCTCGCCGAGGCGGCCGGCGAGCGCCTGCAGTCGCAGGCGAGCGCCTTCGACGATCTTCGCGAGCTCGAGCAGCGGCTGCCGTCGGCACTGCCGGACCTCGATACGGCGCATGCCGCTGCGTCCGCGCGCCTGCCGATGGCCCGATCGGCGCTCGCCGCGCTCGACGCGCGCTACGCGCCCGCGGCGCTCGCCCCCGTGGCGAGCAACGTCGAGCAGGCCTCGGGGCTGCTCGACTTCGTCCGGGAGCGGCGCACGGCCGCCCAGGCCGCGGTCGCGAGTGGCGCGACCGGCGAGGCGGCGCTCGCGGTGCGGGACGCGCAGGCGAGCCTCGTCCAGGTGGGCACGCTGCTCGACGCCGTCGACGCGACGACGAGCGCGCTCGATGCGGCCTCCGCGAGCCTCGAGCGAGCGCTCGCCGAGCTGCGGCAGGACATCGACGCGGCGGAGCGCCTCGACCCGGACCCGGCGATCGAGGGCCGGCTGCCCGAGGCGATCGTCGCCGCCCAGGCCGCGCTCGCCGCTGCCGACCCCCGCTCCCCCGTCGACTCGATCGCGCGGATCCAGCAGGCCAACGACGCACTCGACCAGGTCTTCGCGGCCGTCCAGGGCGAGCAGGTCGCGTTCGACCGCGCGCGGGCGCAGGTCGACGCGACGCTCGCCGCGGCGCGGGCGGCGGTGACGAACGCGATGCAGTTCGTCTCGACGCGGCGCGGCGGGATCGGGAGCGCGGCGCGCACCCGCGTCGACCAGGCCGACGCCTCGCTGCAGCAGGCGATGGCGCTCGCGCCGAGCGATCCGGTCGGCGCGATCCGCGCCGCCCAGCGCGCGCAGCAGCTCGCCGACGACGCCTACCGCTCGGCGCAGCACGACGTCGACGACTTCCGCAGCGGCTGGCCCTCGGGCGGCGGGGGCGGGATCGGCGGCGGCATCGACTTCGGCAGCGTCCTCGGCGGGGTGCTCGGCGGCATGATCGGCAGCGGGATGCGCGGCGGCGGGGGCGGGGGCTGGTCCTCCGGCGGCGGCATCTTCGGCGGCGGGCGCTCCTCCGGCTCGCGCGGCGGGGGCGGCGGATGGTCCTCCGGCGGGCGCCGCAGCGGCGGATCGTCTGGCGGACGTCGAGGCGGCGGCGGTAGATTCTGACCGTCGCTCCAAACCGGATCGGAACCTCAGCGGAAAGGCACGGCAACCATGGCCAAGCAGTCGATCTTCGGACGCATCGGGCAGCTCCTCAAGGCGAATGTCAACGCCCTCATCGACGCGGCTGAGGACCCGCAGATCATGCTCGACCAGCTCGTGCGCGACTACGACAGTGCGCTCGCCGACGCCGAGTCGGCCATCGCGACGACGATCGGCAACCTCCGGCTCATGGAGCAGGACCACGCGGAGGACCTCGAGGCGGCGGCCGACTGGGGCCGCAAGGCGCTCGCGGCGAGCACCCGCGCCGACCAGTTCCGCGCGCAGGGCGACCAGGCGAGCGCCGACAAGTTCGACAACCTCGCGAAGGTCGCGCTCGGCAAGCAGATCGCCGAGGAGAACGAGGCGAAGGCCGTCGAGCCGACGATCGCCTCGCAGACCGAGGTCGTCGACAAGCTCAAGGCGGGCCTCGAGGGCCTGCGCGGCAAGCGTCAGGAGCTCGTGGCCAAGCGCGACGAGCTCGTCGCGCGCGCGAAGGCGGCGGCCGCGCAGGCGCAGGTCGCCGACGCGATCAAGTCGATCGACGTCATGGACCCCACGAGCGACCTCGGGCGCTTCGAGGAGAAGATCCGCCGCGAGGAGGCCCGCGTGCTCGGGCAGCAGGAGATCGCGGCGTCGACCCTCGACGCGCAGTTCGAGGCGCTCGAGGACAACGATCGGGCGATCGAGATCGAGGCGCGGCTCGCCGAGCTCAAGGTGGCCCAGCAGAAGGCCATCGGCGCTGATTGAGTCGACGCCCTTCGGCTCGCTGCGCTCGCTCGGGGACCCGTTGCGGCTCCCTGAGCGAGCCCGAAGGGCGAGTCGAAGGGTGGCGCTGCGCCTCGCGCTGAGCCCCGCGTTCACGATCCCCGGCTACTGGATCGCGACCGGCGCGGGGCTCGCCTGGGGTGCGGTGCTCGGCCGCGCCCGGCTGCATCGCCGCGGCGGCATGCTCGTCGCCGACGCGCTGCCGGCGTGGGCCTTCGGCCGCGGCGGCACGACGATCGGCGGCGTCTTCCTCACCTCGCGCACGGTCGACGCACGCGTCATCCGGCATGAGCGGGTGCATCGGGCGCAGTGGCGGCGGTTCGGACTCGCATTCATCCCGCTCTATCTGGCGGCCGGGCGGGACCCGCTGCGCAACCGCTTCGAGATCGAGGCGGGGCTCGCCGACGGCGGCTACGTCCCGCGGGAGCCCGCCGCGCCTACTTCTTGAGGGAGCGCTGCAGGAAGATCGTGCCGAGCCAGCGGTCGAACTTGTAGCCGACGCGGCCCATGCGCCCGATCTCCTTGAACCCGAGCTTCTCGTGCAGCGCGATCGAGCCCTCGGCCCCGTGGTCGGCGACGACCGCCACGATCTCGCGGAAGCCGGCGGCCTGGGCGCGCTCGATGAGCTCCGTCAGGAGCGCCCGGCCGATGCCCTTCCCGGTCGCGGCCGGGCCAAGGTAGATGGCGTCCTCGACGGTGAAGCGATAGGCGGAGCGGTCGCGGTAGGCGGACAGGTACGCGAAGCCGAGGATCTCGCCCCCGGGGCTCTCGGCGACGATCCACGGCCAGCCGTGCTTCTGCGCCTTCGTGAACTTCGCGCGGTACTGCGCGTGGGTCAGCAGCTCCTCGTCGAACGTCACGGTCGAGTTCTCGACGTAGTAGTTGTAGATCGCCCGGCAGTGCGGCATGTCGGCGAGCTCGGCGTCGCGGATCGTGAAGCCGGTCGCCGGCACGGGGTCAGGACGGCGCATCTTCGCCGCGCGGAGGGCCCGCTTCGGGTCGTACTCCTCGTCCACCAGCACCATCTCCTCACCTTACGTCGCGGGCAGCCGCCAGTCGACGGGGGCGCCGCCCTGTGCGACGAGCAGCTCGTTGGCGCGGGAGAACGGCTTCGAGCCGAAGAACCCCGAGGACGCCGACAGCGGGGACGGGTGCGGGGAGCGGATGCTCGGGACGTCGCCGAGCATCGGCTGCAGCGTCGCCGCGTCGCGCCCCCACAGGATCGCGACGAGCGGGCCCCCACGGGCCGCGAGCGCGCGGATGGCTTGCTCGGTGACGGCTTCCCAGCCCTTGCCGCGGTGCGAGCCGGCATTGCCGGCCTGGACGGTGAGGACCCGGTTGAGCAGCATGACGCCGTGCTCGGCCCACGCGGTCAGGTCGCCGTGCGCCGCGGGTTCGATCCCGAGGTCGTCGCGCAGCTCCCGGTAGACGTTCTGCAGGGAGCGCGGCAGGGGGCGCACGGAGCGTTCGACGGCGAAGGACAGCCCGATGGGGTGGCCCGGGGTCGGGTAGGGGTCCTGCCCGACGATGAGCACTCGGACGCGGTCGAGCGGGTACTCGAACGCGCGCAGGATGTGCTCCCCGGCGGGCAGGGTGCGGCGCCCCGCCTCATGCTCGGCGCGCAGGAACTCCCCCATCGCCGCGACCTGTCCCGATACGGGCGCGAGCGCGGCTGCCCACCCCGGGTCGACGAGCTCGGACAGCGGCTTCGGCACGCTGCGAGCCTAATGAAGTGGACGCGAATGGCTGCCCTGGCCGCGGAGGAAGGGCCATTTGCGCCTGCTCCAGCCGATCAGACCGGCGGCCGGGATGACGCTCGCGAGCTCCCGGTTCGACTCGCCGAATCGCGCCCAACTCAGGATCTCGCGTCCGGTCCCCGCCAGGCCGATACGCTACCCGCCATGACGCTTCCGGAGGCGCGCAGCGGGGTCGCCTCGCCCGTCGCGCCGAGCAGCTCCTTCGCCCGCACGACGTTCCGGATCATCGGGTGGCTGTTCTGCCTCGAGCTCGTCAGCGGCATCCTCCAGGGCTACTACGTGCCGCTCGTGCCGCAGCTCGTGGATCACCTCGGCATCACCGACGCGGAGTTCAACTGGTTCGAGGCGGGCCAGCTGCTCGTCTCAGCGCTCTCGGTGCCGCTCCTGGCGAAGCTCGGCGACATGTTCGGCCACAAGCGCATGCTGCTCATCTCGACCGCACTGACGCTCGTCTTCACCTGGTGGCTGGTCGTCGCGGGCGACTTCACGTCGTTCCTCGTCGCCTGGTCGTTCATGGGCTTCTACGCGGTGTGGCTGCCGCTCGAGGTCGCGCTCATCTTCGACCGGGGTCGTTCGACGGGGGTGGGCGCCGCGACGACGCGGCGCGCCGCGGGCACCCTCGTGCTCGCGCTGCAGCTCGGCGCGATCGCGGGCGCGCTGCTCGGCCGTCGCGTGTTCAGCTGGACGGACGAGAGCGTGCCGTTCACGCTCGCGATGCCGGCGATCGCCGTCACACTCGTGTTCTTCGCGATCCTGTTCGGGGTCCCGGAATCGAAGCCCATCCCGGGGCGCACGCTCGACTGGCAGGGCTTCGTGCTGCTCGGTCTCGCGCTCGTCGGCGTCACGGCGGGTCTGCGCTTCATGTCGCTCAACGGCCCGGGGGCCTGGTGGCCGTGGGCCATCGTCGCGATCGGCGTGCTCCTGCTGCTGCCGTTCGGCTGGTGGGAGCTGCGGCACAGGGACCCGGCGATCGATCTGCGGGTGCTCCGGCGGCGCACGATGTGGCCCGTGCAGCTCACCGCGGGCCTCGTCGGCATCTCGCTGCTCGGCGCCCAGGTGCCGCTCGCGACCTTCGCGGCGACGAACCCGGGCGAGATCGTCGAGGGGCGCGCACTCGGGTACGGGCTGGGGCTCGACGACACCTCGCTCGTGATCGGCGGCTACATCCTGTCGCTCGCCGTCGGCGCGCTGCTGTTCGCGATCTTCTCCAAGCGCATCTCGCCGCGGATCGTGCTCATCGTCGCGACGTTCCTCGTGGCGATCGGCTATTTCGCGCTCATCCCGCTGCACGACTCGCTCGCGGTCTTCCTGCCACCGCTCATCGTCGCGGGCCTCGGCTGCGGCGCGCTCGTGGCGGCGCTGCCGGCGACGGCGGCCGCCGCCGCGCCGCTCGGGCAGACGGGGATCGCGGCCGCGCTCACGAACACGACGAAGACGATCGGCGGCTCATTCGCCTCGACCGTGTTCGGGATCGTACTCGCGGCGGGCATCTCCTCGGCGGCGACGACCGCGGCGAGCCTGTCGGGGTATCTGACGGTGTGGGCGATCTGTGGGGGCGGTGCGCTTGTCGCGGCGGTGCTGCTGTTCCTCGTGCCGAAGGACGCGTTCGGGGAGCCGCTGAACGACCGCGCTTGACAAGCGCAATGTTCGATGGTTCATTAGTTGAGTAATGAACCACCGAAGGAGCGTGTCCAATGGATGAGGGGCGTCCGATCTACAGCCAGGTCGCTGAGCAGATCGAGAACGACATCATCGCCGGCGCGCTGCCCGAGGACACCCAGGTCCCCTCGACCAACGAGTTCGCGGCGTTCTTGCGCATCAACCCGGCGACCGCCGGCAAGGGCATCAACCTGCTCGTCGACGAGGGGATCCTCTACAAGAAACGAGGCATCGGCATGTTCGTCAGTCCGGGTGCTCGGGACCGGCTCGTCGCCGCGCGACGCGATCGCTTCCGCAGCCAGTACGTCACCCCCCTCCTCGCGGAGGCCGCCAAGCTCGGCATCCCCGCCGACCAGGTCGCCGCGATGATCCGCAGTGACGATCGGAGTGCACGATGAACGCCGTCGCGCGCGTCACCGGCGTCACCAAGCGATACGGTTCGCTCAACGCGGTCGACGACGTCAGCTTCGAGCTCGAGGCCGGGCGCGTCTACGGGCTCCTCGGGCGCAACGGCGCCGGCAAGACGACGCTCATGTCGCTGCTGACCGGCCAGGACTTCGCGTCCGAGGGCCGCATCGAGGTCTTCGGGCGCACGCCCGTCGAGCACGCCGGCGTCCTCGACCAGCTGTGCTTCATCCGCGAGAGCCAGCGCTACCCCGACGACTTCGAGCCGCGGCACGTGCTGCGATCGGCCCAGTGGTTCTTCCCCAACTGGGATGCCGAGTTCGCGCAGCAGCTCGTCGAGGAGTTCCGACTTCCCGTCAAGCGCAAGATCAAGAAGCTCTCGCGCGGCCAGCTCTCCGCCGTCGGCGTCATCGTCGGGCTCGCCTCGCGCGCACCGCTGACGTTCTTCGACGAACCATACCTCGGGCTCGACGCCTCCGCGCGACAGCTGTTCTACGACCGGCTGCTCGCCGACATCGCGCAGCGCCCGCGCACCGTCGTGCTCTCCACGCACCTGATCGACGAAGTCGCGGACCTGCTCGAGCACGTCCTCGTCATCGACCGGGGTCGGCTCATCGTCGACGCCGACGCCGAGGAGCTGCGCGGCACGGCGACGGCGCTCGTCGGCCCAGCGGCCGCCGTCGACGCGTTCATCGCCGGCCGCGAGGTCCTGCACCGCGACGGTATCGGCGGCCTCGCCACCGCGACCGTCGGCCGCCTCACCGAGGCGGAGCGCGCCGAGGCGGCCGCGGCCGGCCTCGAGCTCGCACCCGTATCCCTTCAGCAGCTCGTCGTACGACTGACGGGCGCCACCGAGTCGGAGGCATCAAACCGATGAGTACCGCAGCCACCGCCGTCGCGATCCCCGCGACCGCGCACCCGAACCGCGTCCTCGCGGTCTTCAAGCTCCACTTCGTCAATCCCGTGACGGTCGCCTGGATGCCGCTCGGCATCTACGGGCTGATCTTCGCGATGAACTGGCTCCTCTGGCTCATCATCAGCGTCTCCGCGAGCGACGGCGGCGACGGGATGAGCGAGGGCACCACATGGAGCGGCGCAAGCATGTTCATCTTCGTGTGGCTGCTCGTCATCGCCGTCCAGGCGATGAACCGGACCTTCCACTTCGCGCTCGGCTTCGGCGCGACCAGGCGCGACTACTACCTCGGCACGCTCGCCGCGCTCGTCCTCTCGGCCGCCGGGTGGGCGATCCTCTTCGGGATCCTCGGAATGATCGAGGACGCGACGGACGGCTGGGGTCTCGGCGGCCACATGTTCGCCTCCGTCTACTTCGGCGATGACGGTCCCCTCGCGCGCACCTGGTACGTGTTCCTGCTCATGCTGTTCTTCACGGCGCTCGGGCTCGTCGCCGGCTCGCTCTTCGTCCGCTGGCGCACGCTCGGGCTCATCGCGTTCTTCGCCGTCTTCGGGCTGCTCGTGATCGGCGGGATCGCCTGGATCGCGCTGACGAACTCCTGGGCCGCCGTGGGCTCGTTCTTCGTCACCCTCGGATTCGCCGGCTCCTACCCGCTGCTGCTCGTCCCCATTGCGATCGGCGCGCTGCTCGGCTACGTGGCGCTGCGCCGCGCGACCGCGAGGAGCTGAGCGGAATCAGGCCTGGACGCGCAGCGGCCCGCGGTGGATCTTGTACTGGGCCGACTGCGCGACCGGCTTGACCGTCACGAGGTCGAGGTCGATGTGCGCCGGGCGCGAGCAGGCGTGCACGATCTCGACCGCGACATCGTCGGCGCTCAGCTCGTGGACGCCCTCGTACACGGCGTCGGCCCGCGCCTGATCGCCCTCGAAGCGCACGAGCGAGAACTCGGTGCTGACCATTCCCGGCGCCACCTCGATGACGCGGATCGGCTCGCCCGAGAGCTCGAGCCGCAGCACCGCGTTGACCGCTCGCGCCGCGAACTTCGCCGCGTTGTAGCCGCCGCCCTGCTCGTAGGGCGTGTAGGCGGCGACGGAGGTGATGTTGACGATGCTCGCCGCATCCTCGACCGTGACGCCCGGCGAGTCGGCGACGCTGCGACGGAGGACCGGGAGCATCGCGGCGGTGACGAGCTTGAGCCCGATGACGTTGACCTCGTACATGCGACGCCACTCGTCGGCGGAGGAGTGCTCGACGCTCCCGAGGCCGAAGGCGCCGCCGGCGTTGTTGACGAGCACATGCGCCCCGCCGAGCTCCTCGGCGCGCGCGGCGATCCGTGCGGCGTCCGCCTCGATCGTGACGTCGGCGGTGAGCACCTCCGCGCCGGTCTCGGCCGCGAGCGCCTCGAGCCGCTCGGTGCGCCGGGCGACGCCGAGCACCTCCCACCCCGCAGCTCGGAACCGGCGGACCGTCGCCGCCCCGATCCCGCTCGACGCACCCGTGACTACCGCTCGCCGCACCATGCGGACCACCTTCCCATCTCTACCCGTGGAACTCCGGAAGTCGCTTCGGCAGCGTGAACACGAGCGCGAACGCGAGGATCGCGAGCACCGCGCCCACACCGACGGCGGCGACGACGCCGGCACTCGCCCCCGTGCTCGCGCTCACCCCGAAGAAGGTCGCCGCGACGATCGCGATGCCGATCGCGGCGCCGAGCCGCTGGACCGTGGAGACGACGCCCGATGCGGCGCCGGCCTCGGCGGGATCGACCGTCGCGACGATGAACTGCGTGTTCGGCGCGATGAAGAACCCGGTGCCGAAGCCGATGATCACGGTCGGCGCGAGGACCGTCAGCCAGTCGGTGTGCTCGGCCGGCACGAGCAGCACGACGCCGCCGAGCCAGAGCAGCCCGAGCGCGACGGCGGCCGCGCCCACGACGAGGACGCCGCGGCCGAAGCGATGCGTCGCGCGCTCGCTGATGACGGCGCCCACGGCGCTCGCGAGCGCGTTCGGGACCATCATGAGTCCCGTCTCGAGCGCCGAGTAGCCGAGCGCGTTCTGCCAGTAGATGGACAGCACGAAGAAGATCGCGGTGAAGGCCGCGAAGAAGGCCGTGCCGTTGACGACCCCGCCCGTGAACGAGCGGTGCGCGAAGAGCCGCGGCGGCACGAGCGGCGCCCGATCGCCGCGCTCGACCCGGCGCTCCCAGGCGAAGAACCCGACGAGCACCGCCGCCCCGATGCCGACGAGCCCCCACGTCCAGGCGGGCCAGCCGCCCTCCGAGGACTGCACGAGCGGGAGGATGATCGCGACGAGGCCGACGGTGACGAGGAGGATGCCGAACGGATCGAGCCCCGCGCGCTGCTGGCCCGGCACCCGGCCGCGCGGCAGCAGGGCGAGCCCGGCGGCGAAGAGCACGACGCCGATCGGCACGTTGATGAAGAAGATCCAGCGCCAGCCGCCCTCGGCGCCGAGCGTCTCGATCAGGATGCCGCCGACGAGCGGGCCGAGCGCGGTCGTCACGCCGATCACCGCGCCCATGAGCCCGAACGCGCGCCCGCGGGCCCGCCCCGAGTAGAGGACCTGGATGAACGACGTGACCGTCGGGTAGAAGATGCCGCCGCCGAGCCCCTGCACGATGCGGGCGACGACGAGCTCGTCGGCGCTGCCCGCGAGCCCGCACCACAGGCTCGCGAGCGTGAAGACGACGAGCCCCACGAGGAAGACGGGCTTGTGCCCGATGCGGTCGCCGAGCCGACCCGCGGGGATGAGCGAGATGCCGCTCGCGAGCGTGTAGCCCGTGACGATCCAGGACAGCTGCGCGTCGCTGGCGCCGAGGGAGGACTCGAAGGCGGGCAGCGCGACGTTGACGATGGTCGTGTCGAGCATGACCATGCAGATGCCGACGATGACGATCGCGAGTGCGAGGCCGCTTCGCCCCGCACCGCCCTTGGTCACCTCGGCAGCCTATCGGCTCGCGTTCACTCCGACTTCACACTGGACCCGCTCGGTCAGCCGCCCGAGACGAGTTCGTCACGGCGTTCTGCCACCTGCTTCGGGAGCGCCCAGACCAGACAGAACGCGATGACCGCGCCGATCGCGGCCGACAGCAGCGCCCAGCGTGCGCTCGATGTGAACGCCGCGGCGAGGGCGGTTCGCACCGCGGCCTCCCCCTGGGGTCCCGCCGCGGCGATCGCGCCGGTGTCGAGCGTGCCGAAGAGCACGGCGCCGACGATCGCGACGCCCGCGGCGGCGCCGATGCGCTGGACCGTGTTGATGACGCCTTGGGCCGCGCCGGCCTCCTCGCGGGTCACCGTCGCGACGATGAACTGGATGTTCGGCGCGATGAAGCAGCCGTTGCCGAAGCCGGCGACGACGAGGGGCACGCAGATGAACCAGAGCGTCATCTGCGCGGGGTCGACGATCGAGACGACGAGCCAGAGGGCGATGAAGCCGACCGCGACGCTCGCGGTGCCGAGCACGAGCACCCCGCGGCCGAGCCGGCGCGAGAGGCGCTCACTGAGCGCGGCGCCGACGACCGCGCCGATCGAGAACGGCAGCACCGCGAGACCCGACTCGAGCGCGCTGTAGCCGAGTCCGGTCTGCCAGTAGAGCGCGATGACGAAGAAGATGCTCGTGAACGACGCGAAGTAGACGAAGCCGAGCAGCACACCGCCCGTGAACGAGGGGTGGGCGAAGAGCCGGGGCGGCACGAGCTGCGTGAGGCCGCGTCGGGCGCGGCGCAGCTCCCAGGCGCCGAACGCGGCGAGCACGAGGGCGCCGAGCACCATCGAGACCCAGGTCCACCACGGCCAGTCGAGCTCCTCCCCCTCGATGAGCGGGACGAGGATCGCGACGAGGCCGAGCGCGACGAGCACGAGTCCCAAGCCGTCGAAGCCGCGCTCGCCGCGCCCTTCGGCGCCGCGCGGGAGCAGCACGATCGCGCCGACGAGCGCGAGGAGGCCGACCGGCAGGTTGACGAAGAAGATCCAGCGCCACCCGTCCTGCTCGCCGAACGCCTCGATGAGCAGGCCGCCGACGAGCGGGCCGATCGCGGTGAAGACGCCGATCGCGGCGCCGAGCACCGCGAAGGCGCGCCCTCGGGCGCGGCCGTCGAACAGCAGCTGGATGAACGCCCCGATCGCGGGGAAGAACAGGCCGCCGCCGAGGCCCTGGATGACGCGCGCGACGACGAGCTGGGTGCCGTCTGCCGCGAGGCCGCACCACAGGCTCGCGAGGGTGAAGAGCACGATGCCGGTGACGAAGACGGTCTTGTGGCCGATGCGGTCGCCGAGTCGGCCCGCAGGGATGAGCGTGAGCCCGCCCGCGAGCGAGTAGCCGGAGACGATCCAGGCGAGCGTCGCCTCGTCGGCGCCGATCGACGCGCGCAGCGTCGGCAGTGCGACGTTGACGATCGTCACGTCGAGCATCATCATCGCCGCGCCGAGGATGAGGGACACGAGCGCCGCCCGCGCCCGCAGCGGGGAGTTGGCCTGGGTCACGGCGGATCAGCGTAGACCCGCGCGGCTGAACACCGGAGTGTTACCTCCCGAGTCGGCGATGTTTGCCCGCCGCCGCGCCGCTTTCTATGCTCTCTGAGAGTCGGCGAGCGCCGATGCGAATCCCGACACGAAAGAGGAAGCCATGTCCGACTGGGGCTTCGAGACCAAGCAGGTTCACGCCGGCGCCGCGCCCGACCCGACGACGCACGCCCGCGCGACGCCGATCTACCGGACGACCTCGTACGTGTTCGACTCGACCGAGCACGCCGCGAAGCTCTTCGCGCTCGCGGAGTTCGGCAACATCTACACCCGCCTCATGAACCCGACGACCGATGTGCTCGAGCAGCGCGTCGCGGCGCTCGAGGGCGGCACGGCCGCCCTCGCGGTCGCGTCGGGCTCCTCGGCGATCACCTACGCCGTGCTCAACATCGCCTCGAGCGGCGACCACATCGTGTCCTCCTCGAGCATCTACGGCGGCACCTACAACCTCTTCAAGTACACGCTCGCGAAGCTCGGCATCGAGGTCACGTTCGTCGAGGACCAGGACGACGCCGCGGAGTGGGAGGCCGCCATCCGGCCGAACACGAAGCTGCTCTTCGCCGAGACGATCGGCAACCCGAGGATCAACGTGCTGGACATCGCGAAGGTCGCGGACATCGCCCACGCGCACGACCTCCCGCTCATCGTCGACAACACGATCGCGACGCCGTACCTCATCCGCCCGTTCGAGCACGGCGCCGACGTCGTCGTCCACTCCGCCACGAAGTTCCTCGGCGGCCACGGCACGGTCATGGCCGGCGTCATCGTCGACGGCGGCAAGTTCGCCTGGTCGCAGCACGTCGACAAGTTCCCGGGCCTGACCGAGCCGGACCCCTCGTACCACGGCGCGAGCTACACGACGGTGCTCGGCGACGCGATCGCGTACGTCATCAAGATCCGCGTCCAGCTGCTGCGCGACACGGGCGCGTCGCTCGCGCCCGACTCGTCGTTCTCCGTGCTCCAGGGCATCGAGACGCTGAGCCTGCGGATCGAGCGCCACACGCGCAACGCGCAGGAGATCGCGGAGTGGCTCGAGAACCACCCCGACGTCGCGAGCGTCAACTACTCGGGCCTGCCGTCCAGCCCCTGGTACGAGGCGGCGAACCGCTACGCCCCCAAGGGCGTCGGCGCGGTCCTCTCGTTCGAGCTGAAGGGCGGCGTGGAGGCCGGCAAGGCGCTCGTGGAGAACGTCGAGCTGTTCAGCCACCTCGCCAACATCGGCGACGTGCGCAGCCTCATCATCCACCCCGCGTCGACGACGCACTCGCAGCTGACCCCTGAGCAGCAGCTCACGACCGGCGTCACGCCGGGCCTCGTGCGGCTCTCGGTCGGCATCGAGGACGTCGAGGACCTCAAGGCGGACCTCGAGCTCGGCTTCGCGGCCGCGCGCGCGAAGTCCGCGGCCTCCGCCGCGTCGTAGCGCTCGCGCGCGACCGGTCAGAATGGTCACACGCGGTCGAACGGGGGTGAGCTGACATGGACCACGGTCTTGGTTCCCTGTCGGAGGACTCCTACCCGTCCGCGTTCATCACCGACGCGAACGTCCGCGAGCTCGCGGGCAAGCCGCCCGCGACCGGCGGCTGGCGCGAGGGCGATCACCCCGGTGACCGGCGATTCGCGAGCCTCGGCGCGTTCGACTTCGAGCGCGGCGGCCGGCTGGCGAACCTCCGCGTCGCATACGAGACGTTCGGCACCCTCGATGCGGACCGCACCAACGCGGTCCTCGTCTGCCACGCCCTGACCGGCGACTCGCACATCACCGGCCAGGCCGGGCCGGGCCATCCGACGGGCGGCTGGTGGGCGGACGTCGTCGGACCGGGCCTGGCGCTCGACACCGACCGCTGGTTCGTCGTCGTGCCGAACATGCTCGGCGGCTGCCAGGGCACGACGGGTCCCGTGAGCTTCGCGCCGGACGGGCGCGAATGGGGGGCGCGCTTCCCGTTCACGACGATCCGCGACCAGGTCGCCGCGCAGGCCGCACTCGCCGACCACCTCGGCATCGATCGTTGGGCGCTCGTCGTCGGCGGCTCGATGGGCGGCATGCAGGCGCTCGAGTGGGGCGTCAGCGAGCCCGAGCGCGTCGAGCGGCTCGCGATCCTCGCGGCGCCCGCCATCACGACCGCCGACCAGATCGCGCACAACGCACTCCAGGTCGAAGCGATCCACACCGATCCCGCGTTCAACGACGGCGACTACTACGAGGCGCTCGACGGCGACGGGCCGCACCGCGGTCTCGCGCTCGCCCGGCGCATCGCGCTCCTCGACTACCGCTCGCCGCACGAGCTCAACGAGCGCTTCGACCGCAGCTGGCAGTCCACCCGCTCACCGCTCGGCGAGGGCGGCCGCTACGCGGTGGAGTCCTACCTCGACTTCCAGGGCAACAAGTTCCCCCGTCGCTTCGACGCGAACAGCTACATCACCGTCGCCACCGCGATGAGCTCGCACGACGTCGGCCGCGACCGCGGCGGGGTCGAGGCGGCGCTCGCGCGCGTCACCATGCCGACGCTCGTCCTCGCGATCGACTCGGACCGGCTCTTCCCGGTTGCGGACCAGGAGCGCATCGCGGCGGCCGCGCCGGGGAACATCGACGGAACGCGCCCGCATCTGATCGAGAGCGAGTTCGGTCACGACGCGTTCCTCATCGAGTCCGACGTCGTGGGAGCCCAACTGCGCCGGCTGATCGCCCACTGAGGCCCCGGGATGCCGGGGACCGCGATGCGGCCCCCGGCGTTGTCCCCCTGGGTGCAATGCCCCTCTGTCTCAGCACAGTAGTTCGAGTCCTCCCGCTCTGGACCGACCCCAGTAAGGGGGACAGCCGGGCTGCGCCGTCCTCTGGTGCATGATGAGAACGGCATGGATCAGATCCAGGTGAAGCGCGACCGCCTGCTGCGGCAGGCGGCCAGGGTGTATGGCCTCGCGGGCCTCATCGCCGCCTTCGCGGTGCTCGCAACCCCCGCCTCGTGGGACCAGCTCGCGTTCTGGACGGCCATCCCGTTCTTCGTCATGGCGATCGTCTGCGCCACGATGCTGCAGAGCCGGCGGACGCTGCGCTGGGCGGGCGGTTTGCTCGCCTGCGCGATCGCGATCACGCTCCTCATCACGTTCGTCACGCCCGAGCACTCCGGGTCTACGGGGCTCTCCCTTGTCCCCCTGCTCGGCGCCGCGGTGCCCGGCACGCTCATGGCCCTGCTCGCCTATCGGCTCGGCTGGTGCTGGTACTGGCTCGGCTGCCTCGCCGGCATCGGGGCGGGCGCGATCGCGATCTCGCCGGCCAACCGACTCATCGTCGTCGGCGTGCTCGTGCTCGGCTGCGTGCTCGCGCACGCGGTCGGCTATCTGCTGTCCTCCTCGATCCCTCCGGCGCTGCGCCAGGTCGCCGAGGTGGGTCGGGCGCACCGGGCAGAACGCCAGGCGAGCGAGCTCGAGGCGCACCGCCGGCAGAACGCGCGACTGCTGCACGACACCGTCCTCGCAACGCTGACACTCCTCGCCCACTCCGGGCGCGGCGTGTCCGAGGAGGCCCTGCGGGAGCAGGCGCGCAACGACGCGCACCTGCTGCGCCAGCTGCGCCTCGGCGAGCCGCTCTTCGCGCTGCCGGAGGCGGGCTATCAGCCCGAGCTCGTCGAAGAGACGACCCTCGGCACGACGCTCGACTCCGTCAAGCAGCGCTTCGACCAGCTCGGGCTCGACGTGAGCTGGCACGGCTCGGCCCGGCTCATGCTGCCGCCCGGCGTGCTCGACGGCTTCCTCTTCGCGATCAGCGAATGTCTGGAGAACGTCCGGCGCCACAGCGGCGTCGTGCTCGCGCACGTGACGATCACCGAGGACGATCGTGTCGTGCGCGCGATGGTCACGGACGCGGGCCGCGGGTTCGAGGTCGACGCGGTCGGCAGCGAACGGCTCGGCATCAAGGAGTCGGTCGTCGCGCGGCTCGCCGAGCTCGGCGGCAGCGCACGGCTCTTCTCCTCGCCCGGCGCCGGCACGACCGTGCTCCTGGAGGTGCCGAGGTGACGGCCATCGCGGAACGCGCGAGCGGCCGACGGCACGCCGCGATCGGCACGCGACGGCTTTGGCTCGGGACGACGATCATCCTCGCGTTCCAGATCGTCTTCAACTTCGCGAACACGATCGAGCGGCTCGACGTCTACCGCGACATCGTCCCGGTCTTCACCGGCTGGGCCGTGCTCATCGTCGTCGACGCCGCGATCGTCGTCGTCACGCGCGTGCTCGGCGAGCACCTGCCGAACTGGCTCTTCGCCCTCTGGTACTCGGCGCTCGCCCTCGTGATCGCGCTCGATCTGACCGCATCGTGGGGCGCGCCCAACCCGGCCGACACGCTCACCGTCGGCCTGTCGGCGAGCCTCTCGCTCGTGCTCGCCCTCGTGACGCGCTCGACGCTCCAGATCTTCCTCTCGGCCGTCGGGCTCGCCGTCGGCACCGCCGTCGCATGGATCTTCATGGGCGGCTATCAGCAGACCGTCGTCCACGAGACGGTCTACACGCTCTGCGTCATGCTCTTCCCCGTGCTCGTCGCCGCGCTCATCACCGGCAGCTTCCGCCGCCTCATGCGGCGCGAGACCGAGGAGATGCTCTCCCACTCCGCGATCGCCGCTCCGCGGCTCACGGTGGGCATCGAGGCCTCCGAGCAGCTCGCCCGTCTCGACCTCGCCGCCGAGAGCCTGCTCAGCGCCGTCGCCGACGGCCGGATGCGTCTGCCGCTGACGGAGGAGGTCGCCCGGCGCGCCGGCAGCCTCGCGACGGAGCTGCGCCTGCACCTCCTGGAGAGCCGCAGCAAGACGTGGCTCGGCCTCGCGATCGAGGAGTCGAGGCTGCTGAGCGAGCAGGTCCGTGTCGAGGACCCGAACTCGTCCGCCGGCCTGCTCAACACCCGACAGCGAGCCGCCTTGCTGTCGGCGCTCTGGCTGCTGCACGACGAGCGCAGCGTCTCCAAGCGCTCGCCGCAGGAGCAGATCGTCCTCGCGTTCAGCTCGCCGAGGCGGACGATGCAGACCGACCACTTCGAGGCGATCTCGATCCGCGTCGACGTCCCCGGCTCCACCCGGATGATGATCGATCCGGGTGTCTGGGAGCACTTCGCCCGCGTCGGGCGCTACCGCGAGGCGCTCGACGGCCTCGGCATGCGAATCGACATCCACTGCCTCGTTCCAGCACCGCGCGGGCCCTCGCGTGGTAGAACGGACTCCTGAAGGGGACCCGATGACCATCAAGCTCGCGATCGTCGACGATCACCGCATGCTGCTCGGTGCGCTGACCGAGTGGCTGCGCAACGCCGCGAGCGACATCGAGCTCGTCGCGGCGGTGCCCACCTGGCCCGAGCTGGTCTCGCACCCGTCCTTCCCGATGGACATCGTGCTGCTCGACGTCGACCTCAAGGACAACATCCCGGTCAGCGTCAAGATCTCGCTGCTCAAGTCCGCCGGCGTCACCGCGGTGCTCATGAGCACCTACTCCGAGCCGTCGATCATCCGAGAGGCCCTCGCCGCCGGCGCCCTGGGATACCTCGTGAAGACCGAGGACGCCGAGATGATCATCGAGGCGCTGCGGACCGCGGCGCAGGGCGACGTCTTCATCTCGGCCGAGCTCGACCTCGCCGTCAACGGCGGTCCCGACACCTCCTCGCCGCGACTGTCCGCGCAGGAGCGACGTGTCATGGCGCTGTACGCGACGGGCGAGCCGGTCAAGTCGGTCGCCTACCAGCTGCAGATCTCCGAGGAGACCGCGAAGAGCTACCTCAAGCGGATCCGCGAGAAGTACCGCGCCTACGGGATCGACGTCGGGACGAAGGTCGCGCTGCGGATGCAGGCCATCCAGGACGGGATCCTCATCGGCAACGACGCGACGCTGCCGACCGACCTGTAGTGGCGATCGGCACGCCCGCGACGGTCGCGCTCACCCGCGCGGGCATCGCGTTCGTCGCGCACGAGTACCACGCCGCGTCCGCGAACGGCGCCTCGGCCGGTCGGGGAGCCGGCTACGGCCTCGAGGCTGCGAGCGCCCTCGGCGTCGACCCGGACCGGGTCTTCAAGACACTCCTCGCCGAGGTCGAGTCGGTCGGCCTCGTCATCGGGATCGTGCCGGTCTCGGGCAACCTGGACCTCAAGGCGCTCGCCGCGGCCGCGGGCGGCAAGCGCGCGGCGATGGCCGCGGCCGACGTCGCCGAGCGCAAGACCGGCTACGTCGTCGGCGGGATCTCCCCCGTCGGACAGAAGACGTCGCTGCCCGCGTTCCTCGACGAGACCGCGCAGCTGTGGCCGAGCGTGTACGTGAGCGGCGGGCGCCGAGGCTTCGACATCGAGCTCGACCCGGCCGATCTGCTCGCGGCCATCGGCGGCCGCTACGCCGACATCGCCCGCTGAGCGTCCGCGGTCCGGCGTAACGCACCGTCGCACGGCGTCGACCGCTCGCGCCGTGCGGGAGAATGTCCGTATGCCCAAGAACTCCCTGCTCAAGCGCGCCGCGACGCTCCTCGCCGCGGCGACCGTCGCCGTCGGCCTCGCCGCCTGCGCCTCCTCCCCCGCCCCCGCGCCGAGCTCCGGTCTCGCGACCGTGACGCCCGGCAAGCTCACCGTCGCGACCGGCGACATCGCGTACTTCCCGTACGTCATCGACGACGATCCCGCCTCCGGCGAGGGCTTCGAAGCGGCGGTCGCATACGCCGTCGCGGCCGAGCTCGGCTTCGCCCCCGAGGACGTCGAGTGGGTGCGCACGAGCTTCGACGCGGCGATCGCGCCGGGCCCGAAGTCGTTCGACTTCAACATCCAGCAGTACACGATCACCGACGAGCGCAAGCAGGCCGTCGACTTCTCCTCGCCGTACTACCAGGCCAGCCAGGCCGTCGTCGCGATCGCGGGCAGCGCCGCGGAGGGCGTCGACTCGATCGCCGGGCTCAAGGACCTCCTGCTCGGCGCCATGGCGGGCTCGACGAGCGCGACGACGATCGCCGAGGCCATCGACCCGAGCGTCGCCCCCCAGCTCTACAACTCGAACGAGGACGCCGTGGCGGCGCTCCAGGCGGGCCAGATCGACGCGATCGTGCTCGACCTGCCGACCGCGTACTACGCGACGGGCGTGTACATCGAGGACTCCTTCATCGTCGGTGAGCTGCCGGCCGCGGGTGTCCCCGACCAGTGGGGCCTGCTGCTCGCGAAGGACTCGCCGCTGACGGCCGCGGTGACCGCCGCCGTCGACGCGCTGCGGACGAGCGGCGCGCTGCAGGCGATCACCGACGAGTGGCTCGGTTCCGGGCAGGGCGTGAAGCTGCTGAAGTGACGCTAGCGTCACCCGTATGACCGTGCATCAGCCGAGCGAGCTCGAGCTCGATCGCCGCGGGTACCGCCGCCGCCGTCAGCGGCGCTCGGTGCTCGTGGCGATCGGCTCGACGCTCGCGTTCGCGCTGGTCGTCTGGCTGACGGTCGTCAATACGCCCGGGTGGTCCGACGTCCAGCGTGCCTTCTTCAACCCCGAGATCGCTTGGGCCGCGCTGCCGAAGGTCTGGGACGGCTTCCTGCTGAACCTCCAGGTGATGGGCCTGTCCGTCATCACCGTCGGGCTCTGCGCGCTCCTCATCGCGGTGCTGCGGACGCTGCGCGGCCCCGTGTTCTTCCCGCTTCGCGTGCTCGCCGCGGCCTACACGGACCTTTTCCGCGGCATCCCGTTCATCATCGTGCTCTACCTCGTCGGCTTCGGCATCCCGACGATCGCGAACGCCCGCATCCCGCCGGTCGTGCTCGGCGTGCTCGCCGTCACCCTCACCTACTCCGCGTACGTCTCGGAGGTCATCCGCGCGGGCATCGAGGCCGTGCACCCCTCGCAGCGGCTCGCCGCGCGCGGGCTCGGACTCGGTCACGGCCAGACGCTGCGCCGCGTCGTGCTGCCGCAGGCGCTGCGCAAGATGTCGCCGCCGCTCATGAACGACTTCATCTCGATGCAGAAGGACGTGGGCCTCATCTCGATCCTCGGCGCGGTCGACGCGGTCCGCGCGGCCCAGATCTTCCAGGGCCAGACCTACAACTTCACGCCGTACGTCGTCGCTGGCCTGCTCTTCGTGCTGCTCGCCATCCCGACCATCCGGCTGACGGACTGGTACACGGCGCGACTGCGCGCCCGCGAGCAGTCGGGATCGCTCCTGTGAGCGCGCTGCTTCGCGCCACGGGACTCCGGAAGGCGTTCGGGGCACGGGAGGTGCTCCGCGGCGTCGACGTCGAGGTCGCGGGGCACGAGGTCGTCGCGCTCATCGGCGCGAGCGGCTCGGGCAAGTCGACGCTGCTGCGCTGCCTCGGGCTGCTCGAGACGATCGACGACGGCCAGATCCTCCTCGCCGACGAGGACATCTCGGACCCCAGGGTCGACGGCAACCGCATCCGTGCGCGGTTCGGGGCGGTGTTCCAGAGCTACAACCTCTTCCCCCACCTCTCGGTGCTCGACAACGTGACGCTCGCATCTCGGATCGTGCACAGGGTCCCGAAGGCGCAGGCGGAGGAGCGCGGGCTCGCACTGCTCGAGCGCGTCGGGCTCGCGGAGCACGCGAGGGATCATCCCGACCGGCTCTCCGGCGGCCAGCAGCAGCGCGCCGCGATCGTGCGCGCCATCGCGACCGACCCCGAGGTGCTCCTGCTCGACGAGATCACCTCGGCGCTCGACCCCGAGCTCGTCGGCGAGGTGCTCGAGCTCGTGCGCCAGCTCGCCGCCGATGGCTCGACGATCCTCATGGCGACGCACGAGATGGCGTTCGCCCGCGAGGTCGCGCATCGCGTCGTATTCCTCGATGGTGGCGAAGTGCTCGAGCAGGGCCCGCCATCGCAGCTCTTCGGCGCGCCCCGCGAGGCCCGCACCCGCGAGTTCCTGTCGCGCTTCCTCACTCCCTGAGCGACGCCCGCGCGCTCCCCACGGCTCCCCGAGCGAGGCCGCAGGCCGAGTCGAAGGGTAGGTTTGCCTCGTGATCGGCCGCATCCCCATCCGCTTCGTCGGACCGGTCGAGCCCGAGCGCCGCTGGCCCGCCAAGGCCTACGCGGGCGAGGTCGTCCCGTTCCGTGCGACCGTCTTCCGCGAGGGGCACGGCCGCCTCGGCGCCGAGCTGCGGCTCGTCGCCCCCGACGGCACTGAGCGCGCGCACCCCATGCGCCTGCTCGGCGAGGGCACCGATCTGTGGGAGGCGCAGGTCCGGCTCGACGAGCGTGGGCCGTGGCGGTTCCGAGTCCGGGCGTGGAGCGACGATTGGGACTCGTGGCTGCGCACCGCCGCCATCAAGCTCGCGGCGGGCCAGGACGTCGAGACGACGCTCGCGATCGGCGCGCAGCTGCTCGCCGCCCGCGACCGGCTCAAGCTCTACCGCGAGGCGGCGGCCGCGCTGCTCGACACCGCGCGCGACCCCCTCGACCGGCTCGCCGCGGCGCGCGCGCCGAAACTCGCCGCCGCGATCGAACGCGATCCCATCGGCTCGCTGTTCAGCGAGTCGGACTCGCACGAGCTCTTCGTCGAACGCGAGCGCGCTGGCGTCGGCCAGTGGTACGAGTTCTTCCCGCGGTCGGAAGGCGCGAAGCGGGCGAAGGACGGCAGCTGGACGAGCGGCAGCTTCCGCACCGCGGCGCGGCGGTTGCCGGCCGTCGCCGAGATGGGCTTCGACGTCCTCTACCTCCCACCGATCCACCCGATCGGGGTGCGCCACCGCAAGGGCCGCGACAACTCACCCGAGGCCCAACCCGGCGACCCGGGCAGCCCGTGGGCCGTCGGCGGTCCACTCGCCGACGGCAGCGCGGGCGGTCACGACGCGATCCACCCGGACCTCGGCACCCTGACCGACTTCCGCGCCTTCGTGCGCCGGGCGCACGAGCTCGGCATCGAGGTCGCGCTCGACCTGGCGCTGCAGGCCTCCCCCGACCATCCTTGGGTCACCGAGCACCCCGAGTGGTTCACGCATCGACCCGACGGGTCGATCGCCTACGCTGAGAATCCGCCGAAGCAGTACCAGGACATCTATCCGCTCGACTTCGACCAGGATCCTGACGGACTCTTCGCCGAGGTCGTGCGGGTCCTCGAGCACTGGATCGCGCAGGGCGTGCGCATCTTCCGCGTCGACAACCCGCACACCAAGCCGCTCGCGTTCTGGGAGCGACTCATGGCCCACTTCCGCGAGCGCCACCCGGACGTCGTCTTCCTCGCCGAGGCCTTCACCCGGCCCGCGATGCTGCACGCGCTCGCCGGGGCGGGCTTCCAGCAGTCGTACACCTACTTCACCTGGCGCAACACAAAGGCCGAGCTCGAGGAGTTCCTCGGCTCGATCTCGCACGACACCTCCGCATTCCTGCGCCCCAACCTGTTCGTCAACACGCCCGACATCCTGAGCGAGTACTTGCAGCACGGCGGGCGCCCGGCGTTTCAAGTGCGCGCCGCCATCGCCGCGACCGCCTCGCCGACCTGGGGCGCGTACGCCGGCTTCGAGCTCGTCGAGGACGTCGCGAGGCCAGGCGCCGAGGAGAACATCGACAACGAGAAGTACGAGTACAAGGCCCGCGACTGGGCGGGCGCGCTCCGGTCCGGCACCTCGCTCGCCCCCTACCTCGCCCAGCTCAACGCCATCCGGGCGTCGCACCCGGCGCTGCGGCAGCTGCGCAACTTCGAGGCGCACTGGAGCGACGCCGACGACGTCCTCGTCTACTCCAAGCACCTGCGCGGCGAGTTCACCCCCACGGGCGCGCCCGACGGCATCATCGTCGTCGCGGCGCTCGAGGCCTCCGCCGTCCGCGAGACGAGCGTGTACCTCGACCTCGAGCGACTCGGCATGCACCCCGACGCGCGGTTCGACGTCGTCGAGCTGCTCACGGGAGCCCGCTGGCAATGGGGACGCGAGAACTGGGTGCGCCTGGACCCCCAGCTCCTCCCCGTGCACGTGCTCGCGGTCGACTACGGAACCGTGCGGCCGTGACGGGGCGCGCGCACGGCCTCGGCGAGGTCGACCTGCACCTCATCGCCGAAGGCCGGCACGAGCGGCTCGCCGAGGCGCTCGGCGCGCACCTCGGCACCCGCGACGGCGTCGCCGGGGCATGGTTCGCCGTCTGGGCGCCCAACGCGATCGAGGTCCGGCTCGCAGGCGACCGCTGGAACTGGGTCGCCGTGGACGGGCCCGCCCTGACCCCGATCGGCGCCGGTGTCTGGGAGGCCTTCGTCCCCGGAATCGCCGTCGGGGACGCCTACAAGTTCGCGATCCGCGCCGCCGACGGCCAGTGGCGCCTCCACGCAGACCCGCTGGCTCGCTGGGCCGAGGTGCCGCCGCGCACCGCGTCGCGCGTCGCGCACTCGGACTACGAGTGGGGCGACGCCGACTGGCTCGAGCGCCGCCGGCGCACCGATCCCCACGACGGGCCGATGAGCGTCTACGAGGTGCACCTCGGATCATGGCGTCCCGGACTCGGGTACCGCGAGCTCGCCGAGCAGCTCGTCGCCTACGCGGGCGAGCTCGGCTTCACCCACGTCGAGTTCCTGCCCGTCATGGAGCACCCGTACGGCCCGTCCTGGGGCTATCAGGTGACCGGCTACTACGCGCCGACGTCGCGCTTCGGCTCCCCCGACGACTTCCGCCACCTCGTCGACGCCCTGCACCAGGCGGGCATCGGCGTCATCCTCGACTGGGTGCCGGCGCACTTCCCGCGCGACGAGTGGGCGCTCGCCGCGTTCGACGGGACGGCGCTCTACGAGCACGCGGACCCGCTGCTCGGCGCGCACCCCGACTGGGGCACGCTCATATTCGACTTCGGCCGTCCCGAGGTGCGCAACTTCCTCGTCGCCAACGCGCTGTACTGGATCGAGGAGTTCCACGCCGACGGCCTGCGGGTCGATGCCGTCGCGAGCATGCTCTACCTCGACTATTCGCGGGGGGCCGGCCAGTGGCGCCCGAACCGTCACGGAGGTCGGGAGAACCTCGAGGCCATCGGACTCCTGCAGGAGGTCAACGCGACCGCGTACCGGCGCAACCCCGGCATCATCATGATCGCGGAGGAGTCGACGGCGTGGCCGGGCGTGACCGCCCCGACCCACGCCGGCGGGCTCGGCTTCGGGCTCAAGTGGAACATGGGCTGGATGCATGACTCGCTCGAGTACATGAGCGAGGACCCGTTACATCGCTCCTACCACCACGGCGGGCTGACGCACTCGCTCGACTACGCATATTCCGAGCAGTTCATGCTGCCCCTCAGCCACGACGAGGTGGTCCACGGCAAGGGGTCGCTGCTCGCGCGGATGCCGGGCGATCGCGGCGCGCAGCTCGCGAACCTCCGCGCCTACCTCGCCTACCAGTGGTCGCATCCGGGCAAGCAGCTGCTGTTCATGGGCGGCGAGTTCGCGCAGGACACCGAATGGAGCCAGGAGCACGGGCTCGACTGGTCGCTCTCCGACGAGCCGGGGCACGCGGGCGTCCGCCTCCTCGTCCGCGAGCTCGGGCGCCTGTACCGCGCCCACGACGCGCTCTGGGCCCTCGACCACGACGCGGCGGGCTTCGAGTGGATCGACGAGCACGACGGCGCGCGCAACGTCATCGCGTTTCTGCGCCGGTCGCACGACGGCCGGCAGATCGCCGCCGCCTACAACTTCTCGGGCGTCGCGCTCGACTACCGACTCGCGCTGCCGGAGGCGGGCCGCTGGCGGGAGCTGCTCAACACGGACGCGCTCGAGTTCGGCGGCCACGGGGGCGGCAATCTGGGCGGCGTCGACGCGCAGCCGACGGCCCATCACGGCCGTCCCGCCTCGGCGCAGGTGCATCTACCGGCGCTGTCCGCCGTGTGGTTCGCACCGACGCGCGAAGTGCCCTGAGCCGCCTAATACAGCAGCGAGGTCAGCCGCCGACGAGCCGGCCCGACGCGCGGGTCGTCGCCGAGGATCTCGAAGTACTCCAGGAGCCGCTCCTTGACGAGCTCGCGCTCCGCCGCGTCGCCGGCCGCGAACGCCGTGAACAGCAGCTCGAAGGCGGCCTCGGCATCCCCCGAGGCGAAGGCGCGATCCGCCTCATCGGCGTCGCTGCCGAGCCGCGCGAGGAGCCGCACCTGCGCGAGCCCGGCGACCGCCTCGGCGTCCCGCGGGTTCTCGGTGATCGCCTGCTCGTAGGCGCGGATGGCGGCGGCGTAGTCGCCCGCCTCGATCGCGTCGTACGCGGCCTGGTGCAGGGGTGGTAGCGCGGGGGTCTCCGCCTCGCCGGCTCCCGCAGCGTCACCCGGCTCGCCGAGCGAACCCGTCACGCCCTGCTGCGCCGCGATCTGGAGCACCTGATCGAGCACGCCCCGGACCTCCGTCTCCGGCAGTGCCCCCGCGTAGAGCGGGACAGGCCGGCCGGCGATGACGGCCGCGGCGAGCGGGATCTGCTGCACCTGGAAGGCCTGGACGAGCTGCGGGTTCGCGAGCGCGTCGACGCGTGCGAGCGCGATCCGGCCGCCGTAGGACTCGACGACCTGGCCGAGGCCGGTGTCCGGCGTTCTGTCGTCGACGAACTCGACGAGCACTGGAACGGTCTGCGAGAGCTCCATCACGCTCGAGAACGACATGTCGTCGGCCGCGAACACCCGGGCACCGGGCGCGGGCGGCGGCGTCGCGTCCCCGTTCGCACGCCGGACGAGGCCCGACAGGTCGACGGCCCCGCGCAGGCTCTCGGACGAACTCGGGTCGCTCATGGCCGCTCCGCAGACGAGACGATGCCGCCGGAGTAGCCGAGGACCTGGATCGGGTCCGTGCTGTCCAGCGGCGGGACGTAGAAGAGCAGTTGGCCCGCGTAGACCGAGGAGTAGCCCCGCTCGCTGCGCTCCACCCCGCTCAACAGGTTGATCGCACCCTGGGCGATGACCTTGGCACCCGCCTCCGCCGGGGTGACGTCGACGGTCTGGCGCACCGTGCCGAGGACGAGCGCGCCGCCCTCCGTCGTCGCGAGCGCGACGAGCGGGCTGTCGCCGACCGTGGTCGTGAAGCCCATGTTGTTCGGCGACTCCTGGGCCTGCTGGTTCGCCTGCTGCGCCTGCTGCTTGGCGAGCCCCCAGCCCAGCACGAAGCGGTCCTCGGCGACATCGAAGCGCTCGTAGAACTCGCTCTCGGCGTCGCTCACGAGGAGGTCGACGTAGGCGGGCGTCACGTCCGCGATGGGGAACGACACGAGCGAGCTGTCCGGCGGCAGCACCGCCGTGCCGTCCTCGGTCGCCGGCACCTCGGGGATGTCGGCCTGGAGCGCGACGAGGTAGGAGATCTTGTAGTCGGCGCGGGGATCGGCCTGCGTGAGCACCATCGCGACGGGCGGGAGCACGGGGGGCGCGGCTTCCGTCGCCTCGCCCTCCGCCGCACCGGGGGTCGCCGTCGGGGTCGGGGCCGGCTGGCCGCCCTCGAGCGCCTGCGGCTGCGCGATGACGACGAACAGTCGGCGCGGCCACGCGGTCGAGTTCGCGGGTACCTGCTGCGGCAGGCTCAACACGATCTCCCCGTCCTTGGGGATGACCGGGGTCGAGGCGACCTGCGCCGCGTCGCGGCTGCGCAGGAGGTAGTCGGCGCTCTTGAGCTCGAGCGCGGGACCCGCGAGGCGCGTCGTCGCGAGCTCGATGTCGTTCGTGCCGTCGGCAGCGGTCACGGTCGAGACCGCCCGGTCGACGATGCGGCGCACCTGACGCTCGTCGAGCGCGGGGACCGGGGCGCCCGGCTCGCTCGCGCCCGGGGTCGGGCTCGGCGTCGGGGTCGTCGCCGCCTGCGCGCCGGACACGGGCGACAGGGCGAGCGAGCCGACGACGAGCAGCGCGATCGTCGCGACGCCCGCACCGGCACGATCGGCGACCTTGGTCGAGCGCACCGACTTGATCGTCGGCACCTTGGGGACCTTGGGCATGCGCCGCTTGGGGCCGCCGCCCCCGCGCATCCGGTGGATCGCGGTGAGCAGCAGGACGAGGCCGATGACGCTGAGCACCGCGCCGCCGATGATGAGCCAGGCGGAGAACTCGCGCGAGACGGGGGCCGGCGTCGGCCACTCGATCTCGATCTGCCGCGGGGCGGCGCTCGCGCCGTCCGAGGCGATGACATAGGTGACGTCGGCCGGGAGGGTCTCGGTCATCCGCAACGAGCCTGTGTCGCGGTAGTCCTCCATCCAGAGGTCCGCGCCGTAGGGGTCGGGCACCGTGTTTTCCACGCCGGCATGCCGGATCGAGACGAGCCCGCACAGCTCCGGCTGGAGCGGGTCGGGAGCGCAGACCTCGCCCTGCTCGTCCTGGAAGGCGATCTCGTTGTAGCTCGCCTCGCCGACCCAGGCGAGCACGTCGGCGCGACGGGCGTAGGCCGCGACGATCGGGCCGCTGCCGGTGATGGTCAGCGTCTGGCGGCCGTCGAGGGCACCGAGCGTCGTCCCGTCGATGATCGTGACGGGCGCCGAGCCGGAGGACTCCACGGCGTAGTCGTACTTCTGGACCGTCTCGGGCGCGACGCGGATGCCGATCCCGGCCGCGAGCAGGATCGCTGCTGCGACGAACGTGATGATGGCAAGGACAAGGCGCACGGGATCGAAACTCCTGATAAAACGACATCCCAGGGTACCGGGAGGGACCCTGGGAGCACGAACCCGGCGATCGGGGGCGTCGCAAACTCCCACTAAACTCGGAGGCTTGCGAGTGATCCCTCGGGGAGGTCGATGGTGGCCGAAGAGAGCAAGTTCGGCAACGAGATGCGCGGCTATCGCCGCGACGAGGTGGATCGCGCGGTCGCGGAGCTGAGGGCCCGGGCCGACCGCGCCGCGGCCGAACGCGCGACGGCGCAGAAGGAGATCCAGCGTCTCCTCGCCGTCAACGAGGACCTGCAGGGGGAGCTCGACGAGCTCGGTCGACCGACCTACGCGGGTCTCGGCTCGCGCCTCGAATCGACGCTGCGCATCGCCGAGGAGCAGGCGACGCGGCTCATCGGACAGGCGGACATCGACGCGCAGGAGCTGCGCACCGCGGCGAGCGCGGAGGCCGCGGCCGTGCGCGACGCCGCCGAGCAGGAGGCGGCGCGCCAGGTCGCCGATGCCGCGGCTCGCGCCGAGCGCCTCCTCACGACGGCGAAGGGCGATGCCGAGGTGCTGACGACCCGCGCGAGCGAGTCCGCTCGGATCACGCTGGAGACGGCGCGGCGCGAGAGCGAGGTCCTGCGTGCCGCCGCGGCGACGGAGGCCGCCGAGCTGCGCGCGACCGCGCAGCGCGATGCCGCGGCAGGGGTGGCAGCCGCCGAGCGCGAGGCCGCCGAGCTGCGGGCCGAGGCCGAGCGCGCGACGACGGCCGCGCGTCAGGCCGCCGAGCTCGCCGCGCGCGAGGCGGAGCACGCGCGCACGACCTTCGCGAGCGAGGATGCCGCGGCCCGCGCGGCGCTCGCCGCCGAACTCGACGCTGAGCGCGCGACGCTCGCGCGCGAGCTCGAATCCGGACGCACCCGACTCGCGCGGGACGAGGAGCGGATGCGCACGAGCGCCGCTGCCGAGATCGCCGCCGAGCGCGAGCGCCACGAGGCGCAGCTCGCCGCGGCGGTTGCGGCCCACGAGCGCGAGGTCGCCGCCGAGCGCGCGCGCCTCGCCGACGAGGCCGAGGGCGAGCGGGCGAAGCTCGCCGCCGAGATCGCCGCCGAGCGCGCACTGCTCGCCGCCCACACCGCGGCCGAGCGCGCGCGCAGCGCCGCGGAGATCGAGGACGCGCAGCAGCGGCTGCGCACCGAGGTCGAGACCCGCTCCGCCGCGCTCGAGGCCGAGGAGGCCAAGACCCGCGCGGCACTCGAGGCCGAGGTCGCCGCCGCGCGCGCCGCGCTCGATCGTGAGCTCGCCGCGACCCGGACGACGGCGGAGACGGCGCTCGCCGACGAGCTCGCCGCCAAGCGCGCTGCGGTCGACGCGGCGATCGAGACCGATCGCACGAGCGCGCAACGCGATGTCGAGGTGCTGCGCGCCGATGCCGCCCGCGAGGCCGAGGAGGCACGCTCTCTCCTCGCCGCCGAACTCGAGACCACGCGCCAGGAGCAGGAGCTCGCGTTCGCAGCCCGCGCAGACGAGGCCGAGCAGGGCGCGCTCGCCCGCCACCGCGAGGCCCTCGAGGAGACCCAGTCGTTCCTGTCGACCGCGGAGGAGCGCCTCAGCGCGGCGACCGCGGAGGCGGAGGAGCAGCGCGCGCTCGCGCTGCGCCTCCAGGAGGAGTCCGCCGAGCACGCGCGCACCAGTCGCGAGCGCGCGGACGCGACCGCCGCCGAGGTGCTCGCGAACGCCGAGTCGCGGGCGCGCGCGATCGTCGCCGACGCCGAGCGCCGCGCCGCCGAGCTAATCGGCGACACCGAGACGCGGCTCGCGGCACTGCGCGCCGAGCGGGACGAGGTCGGCGCGTACCTGGAGAATCTCCGCGGGGCGCTATCGAAGGCCGAGTCGGTCACGACAGACTAGGCACCGTGAGGATCCTCAACCCCTTCCGCGCGGGCCTCTTCGCGGGCATCGGAGTCCTGGTCGCCGTCGCGCTCGGCGGCGCCGTCGCCTCGATCGGGCAGATCCTCACCTACGTGGGCGCAGCGCTCTTCCTCGCCCTCGGGCTCGACCCGATGATCAGCTGGCTGGAGGCGCGGCGCGTGCCGCGCTGGGCAGCCATCATCATCGTGCTCGTCGCGTTCGCGGGACTCATTGCCGGTCTCGTCTTCGCGATCATCCCCGTCGTCGCCGACCAGGTGAACAACGCGATCGACGCCTTCCCGACGCTCATCGCCCGATTCGGCTCGGAAGGCGACATCGGCGAGTGGATCGCTGCGACGTTCCCGTGGCTCGGCACCGATCAGCTCATCGAGCAGGTCGAGAGCTGGGTGCGAAACCTCGACTACGCGCAACTCGGCCTCGGCGTGCTCAACTTCGGCATCACCGTCCTCTTCGGACTCGGCGGCGCGCTCATCATCCTCATCCTCACGATCTACTTCACCGCCTCCACGACCGGCATCAAGCGGATGCTCTACCGGCTCGTGCCCGCGACCAAGCGCCCCATCTTCATCGAGATCGCCGAGGAGGTGTCGCGCTCGGTGGGCCGCTTCGTCATGGGGCAGGGCGCACTGGGGCTGCTCAACGGCGTGCTCACGGGCGTCATGCTCGGCATCGTCTTCCCGCTCTTCGGCCTGCCCGTCGACTACTGGGCGCTGCTGGCGTTCCTCGCGATGCTCGGCTCGATGATCCCGCTCGTCGGCACGATCACGGCGACGATCCTGAACACGCTGCTCGTGCTGCTGTTCAACGGGCCCCCGAGCGCCCTCGCGGTCGGCATCTACGCGGTCGTTTACATGCAGCTCGAGGCGTACTTCATCAGCCCGCGGATCATGGCGGAGGCCGTCAAGGTGCCCGGGGCCGTCGTCGTCATCGCGGCGCTCGCGGGCGGCGCGCTGCTCGGCCTGCTCGGGGCGCTCGTCGCGATCCCCGTCGCCGCGGCGATCATCCTCATCATCAACCGCGTGATCGTCCCGAAGCAGGACGCGCTCTGAGCGAAGCCGCGATCAGGCGGTCGGCCAGCTCGTCGGCAGCGGCAGCGCCCCCGGGTTCATGCGCGCGACGATCTCGGTGAGCACCCGATAGGTCTGCTCCTCCCCGACCCAGAGGTGCTTGCCGCCCTCGACCTCGACAAGCTCGACGTTCGGCGCGACCGCGAAGCGCTCGCGGGCCTCCGGCGGGCGCAGGTAGTCGTCGAGCTCCGGGATGACCGCGACGACGGGCACCTCGGCGTCCGCCCAGCGGGCGAGCTCCGCCGCCCGGGTGCGTCGCAGCGGCGGCGACAGCAGGATCGCACCGGCGATGCGCGCGGCGCGGCCGTGCTTGAGCAGCACCTCGGTCCCGAACGACCAGCCGAGCAGCCAGGGGGACGGCAGACCGCGGGACTCGACGAACGCCATCGCGGCAACCAGATCATGGCGCTCCAGCTCGCCGTCGCCGAAGGCGCCGTCGGAGGTGCCGCGCGGGGAGGTCACGCCGCGGAAGTTGAAGCGCAGCACCGCGAGGTCGGCGAGCGCCGGCAGGCGGGCGGCGGCCTTGCGCAGGATGTGGGAGTCCATGAACCCGCCGCCGGTCGGCAGCGGGTGCAGGGTCACCAGCGTCGCGACCGGATCGCGTTCGATCGGGGTCGCGAGCTCCCCGACGAGTGCGAGCCCGTCCGCCGTGTGCAGCTCGATGTCCTCGCGTCGCGCCGGCAGCTCGACGGGACCCCGGACCTCGATCGTCCCGTCGCTCATCGCCCGATCTCCCAGCAGCGGCGATGCCAGTGACGGCGCTGGGCGACGGCATCCTCGTCCCCCAGGATGCTGTCGGAGCGCCAGACGACGACGTGCGCGGTCCCCGCCTCGATCGTGCCGGAGCAGCCGGGGCACACGTAGACCTTGACGGCCGCCGACGCCGGCATCGTCTGGACCGACCACTCGCCGTCGCGGCGAGCGACCGTCGCCCGCGCGCCGGTCAGGATCCGGGACGCGTTGAGCGGTTCGGCGTCGTCCGCGCGGCGCCGGTTCGCGCGGGGCATCTCAGTACCAGCCGCGCTCTTCGGAATGCTGCCAGGCACCGCACGGCGTGCCGTACCGGCTGGTGATGTACGACAGGCCCCAGCTGATCTGGGTCGCGGGGTTCGTCGCCCAGTCGGCGCCGGCGGACGCCATCTTCTCGCCCGGCAGGGCCTGGGGAATGCCGTAGGCACCGCTCGAGGTGTTGTGCGAATAGACGTTCCAGTTCGACTCGCGGGTCCAGAGCGCGGAGAGGCAGCTCCACTCGTTGTCGTCCCACCCGCGGGCCTTCACCATCTCGTACCCGATCGCCTGCGCGGTCCCGGGATCCGGGACACCGACTGCGGGGGCACTCGCCCACGCCGGGGCCGGAGGCGCCTCGGCGGCGAAGCCATGGCGTTCCGTCGGCGCGACGGCCGTCGCCGCCTGCACCACATCGAGCTCCTGTCCGGCGGCCTGGCCGACCTCGCCCGACCACTGCGTCCGCGGGTCGTCGGCGCTCGACCATGCCTTCGTGGGCGCGAGCGCGGCGAGGGTCACCATCCCCATGACGGCGATCACCGCGAGCGGCGAGAGGATCCGTGCGTACGGCGCACGACGGCGCCGCGAGGCGGGGTTCCCAGCCTCGTCAGCGCTCGGGCGTGACGTCGTGATGCTCATGAAGATTCAAGTGTAGGTTGAGTCTCTCGACTCGCGGTAGCGCGCGGTCTCAGCGCACCGCGAGCATGACCTCGACGACGGCGTCGAGCACCGCGTCGACCTGCTGCTCCTGATAGCCGCCGCGCACGACCCGGAACGTCGCCTTGCGGACCTCGTCGGGGCTGAGCGGCAGGCCGTTCTGGAAGTAGTCGACGAGGCGCTCGCAGAACGCGTCGACGTCGCCCAGGTGGTAGCCGCGCGTGAAGCCGCTCACCCGCTTAAACTTGTGCTTCGGCGTGCGCGCGGCGCGATCGAGGATCTCCTGCGCGATGCCGCGCACCTGTCCGTACCAGACGTGCTCGCCGGCGCGCGCGACCGAGCCCTCACGCTCTCGTGCCGCGAACGCGTCCTCGAGCCGCTCGAGCGCGGCATCGACGTGCTCGGTCGAGTAGCCGCCGGATCGCATCGTGAACGCCGTGCTGCGGATCTGCTTGGCCGTCAGCACCGCGGGCGTGCCCGCGGGAGCCGAGTACGCGCGCTTCGCGTCGTCGAGGAAGTCCTCGACCTGCGCTGGATCGTAGCCCTTCGTCCCCCGCCGGGCCTTCGGGAAGGTGTTGGAGCTCATGCGCTGAATTGTGTCAGAAGAAGACCGCATAGAGGCCGAACGCGACGATCAGGGACGGGGCGATCGAGTCGAGGCGGTCGAGCACCCCGCCGTGGCCGGGCATCCAGCCGCTCATGTCCTTGACGCCGATGTTGCGCTTGATGAGCGATTCGGCGAGATCGCCCATCGTCCCGGTCGCGACGAACAGCAGCCCTGCGAGCAGTCCGACCCACCACGCCTGCTGCCACATGAACATGCCGATGAGCAGCCCGGCGATGAGCGAGGCGGCGATGCCGCCGGCGAAGCCCTCCCAGGACTTCTTCGGACTGATCTTCGGCGCCATCGGGTGCCTGCCGAGCGTGAGACCGACCGCGTAGGCACCCGTGTCGTTGACGATCACGATGATGAGACAGCCGAGCAGCCACCACTGCCCCTCCGGCTGCGCGTGGAGCACCATCGACCACGAGCACAGGAACGTGACGTAGAGCACCACGAAGGCTGCGGACGCGAGGTCGGGTCCGAGCGCGCCGGGCCGGGCGCGCAGCTGCGGCGACGCCTGCTCGGCGATGCGCCAGAGCAGCACGAACGCGATGCCGGCGAGCGTGACGAGCCACAGGCCGGCGCTCCCGAGCCAGAATCCCGCGGGCGGCCCGAGCACCGCGACCGCGATGAGCGGGATCCTCGGCACGCGCCGGCCGATGCCGCGCAGGGCGTTCGCGAGCTCCGACGAGCCCGCGACGGTCGCGGCCGCTGCGACGAGCACGAGGATAGGCTTGAAGAACACGCCGGCGACGACGAGCCCGCCCAGAATGACGCCGGTCAGGATGGCCTGGAGCAGCGGACGTCCGCTCCGGCGATTGATCTCGTCGTTGGCCTCGCGCAGCTGGGCTTCGAACGTCTCGAAGTCGGCCGCCATCAGACCTCGAGCAGCTCGGATTCCTTGTGCTTGAGCGCCGTGTCGATCGCGTCCACGTGCGTCTTCGTCGCGGCGTCGAGCTCCTTCTCCGCACGCGCGATCTCGTCGTCCCCGACGCCGTCGAGCTTGTCGAGCGCCTCCCGCGCCGTGCGGCGGAGGTTGCGCAGCACCACCCGAGCCGCCTCGGCCTTGTCCCGCACGAGCTTGACGAAGTCCTTGCGGCGGTCCTGCGTGAGCTCGGGAATCGTCGCCCGGATGACCGACCCGTCGTTGCCGACCGTCGCGCCGAGATGCGAGGCGGCGACGAGGGCCTTCTCGACGTCCTTGAGGGCCGACTTGTCGAACGGCGTGATCAACAGCGTGCGGGCGTCCTGATTCTGGAGCGTCGCGAGCTGCACGAGTGGCGTCGGCGTGCCGTAGTACTCGACGAGCACCTTCTGGAACAGCGCGGGGTTCGCCCGGCCGGCCGTGACCGTCGCGAAGTCGTCCTTCGCGACCTCGACGGCGAGGTCCATCTTCTCCTTGGCGTCCGCAAGGACGTCGGTGATCGTCATTCGGGCGCTCCTTACACGTCGGCCTGAGTCTAGTCGGCCGCCCTCGACTTGCGCGGGCGGCCGACCGTGACTCACCGCCGACGCAGGCGGATCCGCAGGATCGCCGTGGCAGCGCCGAGCGTCACGAGCCAGAACGCGATGAGCAACGCGCCGCGAGCGCCCTCCTGGCCCGTGTACGCGAGCTGCGTCACGGAGGGGCCCGCGAGGATCGCGGCCGACCACTCGTCGTCGTCGAACACGGCCACGCCGGACCAGATGCCGACGGCGCGCGCGGTGCCCACGTTGGAGTAGCTGGGCCCCGGCCCGATGGGGCCGGTGCCTTCGCAGACGATCGTCGCGCCGACCGCGATGGCCACCGCAGGGCAGATCACCCTGACTCCGCGCGAGTCGACGACGGCGAGATCGACGAGCTGCTCGCCTCCCGTATTGGTGACCGTGTACTCCCAGGTCACATCGCGGTCGGCCTCGAGTGCGGCGCCGACACTGATCCCGACGGCGTCCTTGATGATCCGCACCGCCGGCTCAGGCATGCTGAGCGCGATGCTCCAGTCATCGTCGTCCGTCGCCGAATCCCCCGACGACGTGCCCGTCGCCGTCGCCGTCGCGACATTCGTGTACCCGGCGGCGACACCGACGGAGCCCGAGCCGGTGCACACGACCGTCTGGCCGATCGCGAGCGTCGTCACCGGGCAGGTCACGACGACCCCGCGGTCATCGACGACCGTGAGCCCCTCCAGGGGTTCCTCGCCGTGATTGGTCACTGCGTAGTTCCAATCGACGACGAACCCGACCGGGACGACATCGCCTTCGATCGCGTTCGTCGAGCCCTTGACGATCGTCAGGCTCGGAATCAACGGCACGTGGACCTCGACGCTCCATTCGTCATCGTCCGTCACCTGGGTGCCCGTCAGCACCGTGGTGCCGGTCACCGCGCCGATGTTCGTGTAGGTCCCCGCTGTGCCGCCGACCGAACCACTGCCCGTGCAGACCATGGAGGCCCCCGGGTCCAGGACCGTCACGGGGCAGCTGACGACGACCCCGCGGTTGTCGGCGACCGACAGCGCGACGACCTGCTCCTCGCCGGCGTTGGTCACGACATACTCCCAGTCCACGACCGTGCCCCCGGCGACGATGCCGCCCTCGACCGCGTTCGTCGAACGCTTATCGATCGTCACGCCCACGTCGTAGGGGTCGACCGCGGTGGTCCAGCTGTCCTGGTCGCTCGAAGGCAGCGCTGTCAGTTGGCCGACGCCGTTCGCCGTCGCGACATTGGTGTAGGACGGGCCGAGGCCCACCGAACCGGATGCGGCGCAGGTCATCGAGGCGCCCGGCGCGAGCACACTGACCGGGCAGACGACGCTCGCGATCCGGTCGTCGACGACCGAGATGCCGCCGAGCGTCTCGGTGCCGGTGTTCGTGACCTCGTACTCCCAGTGCACGACCGTCTCCGCCGGGACGAGGCCGCCCTCGATCGCGTCGGTCGCGTACTTGTCGATCGTGAGGCCCGGCACCGGCGGGATGATGCCGACGGACCAGGGGTCGTTCGCCGTCGCGGCGCCCCCCGACACGACGCCGACGCCGGACACGACGCCGACATTCGTATACGGCGAGGCCGTGCCGACCGAGCCGGTGCCGGTGCAGTCCATCGACAGGCCGATGCCGAGCGTCGTCGCCGGGCAGGCCACCGCGACGCCACGGTTGTCGGTGACCAGCAGGTCCGCGAGCGCCTCGGGTCCCGTGTTGGTGACCCGATACGTCCAGGTGACGGCGGTGCCCGGCATGATCTGCGCGGGCGCCTCGCTCACGCCGACCGCGAACTTGTCGATCGTGACGAGCGGCACGAGCGGATCGATGAGGACCGACCAGTCGTCGAGTGCCGTCGCGACCTCGGCTGACTCGCTGCCGACGGCCGTCGCGGTTGCGAGGTTCGTGTAGCTGGCGGCATTGCCGATCGAGCCTGTCGCCGTGCAGGTCGTCGAGGCCCCGACGCCGAGCACGCCGACGGGACAGCTCACCGTGCCGGGCGCCAGCCGGTCATCGGTGACCTCGAGGTCCTCGATGGGCTCGTTGCCGGTATTCGTGACGCGGTAGCTCCAGGTCACCGCCGTCATGCCCCGCAGCGACGCGCCCTCCACGATCGCCGCACCGCTGCTCGCGACGACTCCCGACTTGATGACCGAGATCTGCGGCACGTACGGGAGCACGTCGGCGAACCAGTCGTCTTCGGCCTCGGCGGGGATCCCGCTCAGCGAGCCCTCGCCCGTGACCGTCGCGACGTTGCGGTAGGTCGTCGGGGCACCGAGGTGGGTGCCGATCGAACCGCTGCCCTCGCAGGTCATCGAGGCGCCGACCGCGAGCGTCGTGACGCCCCCGCAGTCGACGACGACGCCTTGGTCGTCGACGACGACGAGCCTCGTCAACGGCTCGTTGCCGGAGTTCGTCACGACGTAGTCCCAAGTCAGGACGGTGCGCTCGATGACGCTCGAGCCCTCGACGGCCCCACGCGCCGACTTGGCGATCGAGACGGACGGCTCGACGATCGCGATGCTCACCGCGCAGCCGGGCTCCGTGCCCGTCTGGCAGTTCGTCGGGATGCCGCCGATCACGCCCGTCACGGCGTTGACGACGCCGGCACCGCCGAGCACGCCCGGCGTGCGCTGCGTCGCCGTCACGCTGAAGCGAATGGTCACCGCCTCGCCCGGCTGGAGCGAGCCCGTCCACGTGAGTGTCGCGGCGCCAGGGGCGTACCCGACGGTGCCGAGCGGGACGGTGTCGTCGGTGCTCAGGAAGGCGACGGCGTCGCCGTTGTACGTCGCGTACTGGAGGATCCCTGCGAGGTCATCGCTCACCGTCACCCCGTTCGCCGCCGAGGAGAGCCGGTTCACCGCGGTGATCTCGTACTCGACGACGTCGCCGACCGCGACCGGGGTGCCGGCCTGCGCGCTCGTCTTAGTCACGAGCACTTCCGCGGGCATCGTGATGCCGACGCCCCCGCTCTCGGCGGGCGCCAGTGGCAGGCCGCCGCTCGATGCCCGCTGGGAGACCGTGTTCCACGCGACACGTCCGCTGTCGGTCCCCGCTGGGATGGACATCCCGAACCGGATGTTGACGCTCGAG
Organism: Microbacteriaceae bacterium; assembly: GCA_035555435.1. Lineage (GTDB taxonomy): Bacteria > Actinomycetota > Actinomycetes > Actinomycetales > Microbacteriaceae > 73-13. The sequence goes on from DATMGN010000008.1 coordinate 84,503, forward strand.
CCGGACGCCCAGCTGCCCGCGAGCACGATGCGCAGCGCCTTCACCGCCGCATTCCCGCCCAACAAGGCCGGGTCGGACGTCCAGTCGTTGTCACACGCACCCTGGCCGGGGTAGACCTCGGGACGGCACGGATTCGCCGATGCGGAGAACGCGACGCTCGCACCGGGCGGGACCGCGGCGGTCAGTCCGGTGAACACGGGCGAGAACGCACTGCCGCGCGGACCCGTGTTCGTCGCGGTGGTCCCCGTGTCGCCGACGAACGGCAGGATGTCGTAGAGCACGATGTCCGAGAGCGTCGGCTGTCCGGCATTCTCCCAGTGGATCAGGTACTCGGCAGCCCCGCTCGGCGTGGACGCGACCTCGCCGATGCCGAGCCAGGTCGACGACGCGACGTCTCGGACGTGCTTGCCCACCGAGCTCGCCGCAGCGCTCGTCGGCACCGCGTAGTTCGCGCTCGTGGTCCGGTAGCAGCCGGCGTCGCCGACCGTCAGCCCGTCCCCGTCGAGGTCGCGCGGATCATTGGCGAACACCCCGTAGGTGAGGGGGCTTTCGAGACAGTGCGTCGGCAGCGGCGAGCCGTCGACCGAGGAATAGGAGGCGGCCTGGATCAGTCCGTAGAACGAGCCCCAGGTGGGCACGATCGGCACGGAGACCGCGATCCAGTGGAAGAAGTCGCCGGTCGTCGCGGGCACGGCCGGCGTCCCGAGCCGCGGCGTGAGTCGCACGAGTGCCGGCCGACCGGTCACCGGGTGCTCCGGCACCATCTCGATGTCGTAGTCCCCGATGTGGTTCGCGCTGCCGCCTGCGTTGAGGTCGCGCACGTAGTAGTAGTTCGGGTTGGACATCCGGCCCGCGTCGACCGCGTACCCCTCGGGCAGCACGATCGTATAGACGGGGAGTCCCGACAACGGGTCCAGGCCGGAAGTCAGAAAGTTCGCCGTGACCAGGTGCTGCCCCGCGACCAGCGCCGGCAGGGTGACCGCGGTCGCCTGCGCGATGGACTCCCGCACGACGCCGATCCCGGTCGCCTCGACCGCGGAGAAGTAGCTCTGCGCCGCGTTCTCGATCGTCGCCTCGAACGTGTTCTCCAGCAGCATCGATTGGTCGGCGACCTCGGTGAGTCGGGTGTCCAGGACGATGCCGACGCTGCCATTGACGGTCGGCTGATTCATCAGGACGCTGAACCCGACGTAGCTGCGTCCGCCGGTCGGAGTCGGCAGCGGGTTGAGCGAGGCGATCGGATTCGCCGGCGAGAACACCGCGCTCGTCCCGTCGTCGTAGAAGAGCTCGAGGCTGCGTATCCCGAACGCCCCGCCGGGGGTGTAGCTGAAGCTGAGCCCGTGGAGCGTCTCCGCCGGGTCGCTGCACCCGGCCTCGGACGCGTAGCCGTCCGCCGTCGGCGAGGTGGCGCACGGCATCCAGTCGGTGATCCGCACGTCGTCGCCCGGCTGGAGCAGATTGACGCTCATGTTGTAGGTGTGTCCGGCCATCTGGCCACCGAAGCCGTACGGCGTCGCGAACCACGCGTTGCACACGCCCGCGGGCGGGACGTACCCGGCCTCCGGGTTGACGCGCCCGCGACCGCATTTCAATGCGTACGGGTCCGGTCTCGGCGTGAGCACGTTGCTGTGCTGCACCTCGGCATGCTGCTGGTGGAGCACGCCGGCGGTGTCCGTGAAGGTCACGTCCAGCGCATTGACGATCGCCGGGTCATAGGCCGGGTCGGCGGACGACGCGACAGTCGGCATGTCCACCGTGACGTAGAACGGTGGGCGATCAGCGGGCCCGCAGGAGGTCCAGGTGACGGTCCGCGTGCCGGCGTCGTACACCCCGCCGGCGCTCGCCGACACGAACACGAGACCCGGCACCGCCGGCAGCGTGTCGACGATGGAGATCGTGCCCGCGACGGCGGTATCGGTCGCATTGTTGCTCCAGAACTGCGGCGTGCAGTCCGACCAGGCGTTCGTCGTGGAGTCCCAGATGCCCCTGATCTGCGGCTGGATCTCGTAGACGAATCGACCGACGCCGGCCGCGATCCGCGAACCGCCGACGAACCGCTTGCTCGGGGCCACGAGATCGGCCACGGTCACGGACGATCGCGGGAGGGAGTTCGAAGGGACCGGCGTCGTGAAGCTCGACGAGGAGAGCACGGCCGGACCGAACACGAAGCCCGCGCCGTCGCCCTCCGCGTGGTTCGGGTGCACCGTCACGAGGATGCTCTCCGTCGCGCCGGCGGGCACCGTCTGGGAGGACAGGCAGGTGATCAGGATCTGCGTGCTGCCGTAGTCGGTGCTGCAGCTGAACGCTGCCGCGGACCCGGACGGCAGTTGCACCGTCACGCCCCAGGACTCCATGTCCTGGATCGCACCGGCCGGCGAGTCGAGCGAGATGGGGATCTCAAGGCGCGGGGATGCGCACGAGTCGACCCCGACCCCCAGACACGACCAGGCGACCGTGTAGGAGAACGTCGAGCCGATCGGCTGCGCCGCGGGACTCGAGGTCGAGATCGTGAGCCCCCCGCTCGGGACCGCGAACGCGGTCGTGGCGGTGAATGCCGCCCCGCTGAGGGCGATCGAGAACGCGACGACGGTCGCGATGAGCTTGCGAAGACGATGACGACGCTCCCGCACCACGCGAGCGGAGCGGCGCTGAACGAGATGAGTGCGGCGCACGATGGTCCTTCCCCGGCGATAGCCATGCGGCTACTTCAGAGGAAAGATGCGAAGCGGTGGAGCCGATTACGCGGATCCGAGAGATGGATCGTTACGGCTGCTGCGGCACGAGCGTGATCGGGGACTGGTCCGAACCAGTCGCGTACCGGATCGTCACCACCGGCGATGACGCCGAGGTGACGAAGTGGAATGTCTCGCCCGACACGGCGTTCGGAATGAACGTGTCGACGACCAGACCGTCGATCGAGACCTCGACGTCGTTCAGCGCCAGCACTGCGGTCGTCGTGATCGCGAACTTCCCCGGCGCTGTCCATGCCCACACACCCATCGGTGGAGCCGGAATGACGATCTTGAACGGCGGGGACCACTCCGAGGCAATACCGTCGACGACCTGTCGCACGACGGCCCACTGATCCCCGAGCAGCCCCGGCGCGATCGCGTCGATCTTGAACGCCCCGCTCGAATCGGCCGTCCCAGAGAGGGAAATCGCCGCACCCGACTGATCGACCAAGAGCTCGATCGAGGCGTCAGGGATGCCGAAGCCGACCACATGCGGATAGGCGGACCCCTCCGGCATCGCCGAGACCGACGAAACCGCTGCGACGAATGCGGTCGCAGCCGGCGCAGGCGCCGGCGTCGCCTCCTGCGCTTCGGGGGCGATCGCACGATCCGCATCCGCATGCGGTACGACCGCACCGAGGGGATCCGGCAGCAGGGGCCCCGTCGTCGCCGAGCGCGCGACCGTCGGCACGCCACGCTCGTCGCGGAGACCGTCCAACGTGGGCTGGTCCGCGGCTCGCGCGATCTCGACGGGCTCGACCGAGGATTGGGCGACGACAATGCCGATCACCACGGCGGCGACTGCCCCCGCGAACCCCGCGACCGACAGGGTTGCGGTCACCGGTCTCGACACCCTCCGACCTGCCGTGCGCCCGGTCACGCGGTGCACCCCGATGCGCGACGTGCGACGCTTCGCCAATCGGGCTCGCCCGACAACAGCCTCGCCGGGCAGCTTGGACTCCGAGCGGCGCGCCTGTCCCTTCGTGGCGGCGGCGACATAGGCCGGCGCGGCGCCGCCGAGGATGAGCGCCGTCAGGACCGAGAAGATGCTGCTGCTCTCGACGCTGCGACCCTCCTCGATGAGGGCGGAGCAGCGCTCGCAGGCCGCCGCGTGGCGTTCGAGCTTGCCGCGCTCGATGACCGCGAGCTTGCCGCGCACGTATCGACCGACGCGGCGATCGACCCAAGCGCAGTCTCGAGTGCCGCCGGGTCGAGCGACGAGGTGCTCCTGGATCCACGCCTGACGGAAGCCCTCGCGGGCACGGAAGGCGAGCTGGACGGTCGAGTTCGCATTCAGGCCGACGAGCGGAGCGGCCTCGGTCGCGGAGAGCTGCTCCACCTCGAGATACCAGAGCACCTCCTGCCAGCGCACCGGGAGCGAAGCGAACACCCGGGCGGTGACGTGCCGGTGCGGCAGCACGACCGCCGACTCATCGACGGGCGGCGAGTCCGCCTCCGCGTCGAGCGACTCCTCCGCCACCGCGATCTCGCGCCGACCGCGCCGCCCCCACTCGGCGGCGAGATTGCGCGCCGCGACGAGCGCATACGGGCGGAACGCGGTGTCGGGACCGTTGCCGGCCCGGATCGTCCCAAGGATGCGGGTGAAGACCTCCGCCGTCAGATCGTCGGCATCCAGACGCGTCTCGAGCCGCAGGATCGCCGTGACCGCGCCGGAATGGCGACGCCAGAGCTCCCCGTAGGCGTCGGAGTCGCCGGCACGCACGCGGACGAGCAGTTCCTGATCCGTCGCCGTCGGCGACCCGCCCCCGCGCATCGAACCGTCAGTTCGAGACCAGTGTGCCGATGCGTTCACCGCGCAGCGCGCGCGTCAGATTGCCGGCCGGCTCCATGCCGAACACGAGCATCGGCATGCTGTTGTCCATGCACAGCGAGAACGCTGTCGAATCGACCACCTTGAGCCCGCGGATGAGCGCATCCTGATAGGTCACATGGTCGAGGCGCTCCGCGCTCGCGTCCTTGCGCGGATCCGCCGTGTACACGCCGTCGACGCCGTTCTTCGCGACGAGCACGACGTCGCAGCCGATCTCCAGCGCGCGCTGCGCGCTCACCGTGTCGGTCGAGAAGTACGGCAGGCCCGCGCCCGCCCCGAAGATCACGACGCGGCCCTTCTCCAGATGGCGCGTCGCCCGCAACGGAATGTACGGCTCCGCGACCTGCGTCATCGTGATCGCCGACTGCACCCGCACCTGCGCCCCGGCCTGCTCGAGGAAGTCCTGGAGCGCGAGTGCGTTCATGACGGTACCGAGCATGCCCATGTAGTCCGCACGACCGCGGTCCATGCCACGCTGACTGAGCTCCGCACCCCGGAAGAAGTTGCCGCCGCCGACGACGACCGCGATCTCCACGCCCTCGGCACTCGCGGCCGCGATCTCCTTGGCGATGCTCGAGACGACGTCCGGGTTCACACCCAACTGACCGCCCCCGAAGGATTCGCCGGAGAGCTTCAGCAGGACTCTGCGCCGCGGTTCGGTCATGCGATCACACTAGTGGCCGAGTGCCGCTGGTGCCGACGACGCAGGGCCCGGTCCGAAACGGAACCGGGCCCTGCGTGCGAACTGGCTGCGGCTACGCGCCGACCTTGAAACGGGCGAAGCCCGTGACGGTGATGCCGGCATCCTTCGCGACCTGGCCGACCGACTTCGAGTTGTCGCGCGCATACTCCTGCTCCGCGAGCGAGACCTGCTTGTAGAAGGCGCCGAGGCGGCCCTCGACGATCTTCGGCAGCGCCGCCTCGGGCTTGCCCTCGTTGCGGGTGATCTCCTCGACGATGCGCTTCTCGTTGTCCACGACCGACGCGGGGACATCCTCGCGGGTCAGGTACTGCGGGTCGGCGAACGAGATGTGCTGCGCGATCGAGCGCGCCGTCTCGGCGTCCGAGCCCGAGTAGGCGACCGCGACACCGATCTGCGGCGGGAGGTCCTTGGAGGTCTGGTGGAGGTAGACCTCGAAGTGCTCGCCGGGCACGCGGGCGATCCGGCGCAACTCGACCTTCTCCCCGATCGTCGCGGCCTGCTCCTCGATGATGGACTGCACGGTGCCGCCCTCGGCCGGCGCGGCGAGCGCCGCCTCGAGCGTGTCCGCTCCGGAGTCGACGAGCGCCGCGAGTACGCGCTCGGCGAGCGCACCGAACTTCTCGTTCTTCGCGACGAAGTCGGTCTCGCAGGCGAGCTCGATGAGCGTGACCGCGTCGGCCGACTGCGCCGCCGCGACGAGGCCCTCGCTCGTGGAGCGGTCGGCACGCTTCGCGTTGCCCTTCGCGCCCTTGAGCCGGAGGATCTCGACCGCCTTCTCGATGTCGCCCTCGGCTTCCACGAGCGCGTTCTTGGTGTCGACCATGCCGGTGCCGAGACGCTCACGGAGCGCCTTGATGTCGGCGAGGCTCACATCTGCCATTTGTCCTGGTTCCTTCGGTTCTTAGGTCGCTGGGATCACTCGGCGGCGGGCGCGGCGGCCTCGGCCTCGGTGGGCGCGGCCTCCGGCTGCGCCTTGGCCGCGGACTTGCGCGCGGGCTTCGCCGCCGACTCCTCGTCCTCGGCAGCCGCCGGAGCCTCCGCGGGCTCGGCGACGGCGTTCTCCGACGCCTCCGCGGCCGGCGCGGCCGCCTCGTCGGCTGCGGGCTCAGCCGTAGCCGGCTCGTTCGAGGCCTCGAGGAGCTCGCGCTCCCACTCGGCGAGCGGCTCGACGTCGGTGACGGCGGACACATTGCCCTCCGCGGCCGGCGCCTGGTGCTTCTGGATGAGCCCCTCCGCCGCCGCGTCGGCGACGATGCGGGTGAGCAGCGCGACGGAGCGGATCGCGTCGTCGTTGCCCGGGATCGGGTACTGGACCTCGTCCGGGTCGCAGTTGGTGTCGAGGATGCCGATGACGGGGATGCCGAGCTTGCGCGCCTCGTCGATCGCGAGGTGCTCCTTCTTCGTGTCGACGACCCAGATCGCGCTCGGCGCCTTCGTCAGATTGCGGATGCCGCCCAGCGACTTGTGCAGCTTCGTGAGCTCGCGCTTCTTGAGCAGGAGCTCCTTCTTGGTGAACGTGCTGCCGGCGACGTCGTCGAAGTCGATCTCCTCGAGCTCCTTCATGCGCGCGAGGCGCTTGGAGATCGTCTGGAAGTTGGTGAGCAGACCACCGAGCCAGCGCTCGTTGACGTAGGGCTGGCCGACGCGCTGCGCCTGCTCCGCGATGACTTCCTGCGCCTGCTTCTTGGTGCCCACGAACAGGATCGTGCCGCCGTGCGCGACCGTCTCCTTGACGAAGTCGTACGCCTTGTCGATGTAGCCGAGCGACTGCTGCAGGTCGATGATGTAGATGCCCGAGCGCTCGGTGAAGATGAAGCGCTTCATCTTCGGGTTCCAGCGGCGGGTCTGGTGCCCGAAGTGCACGCCGCTGTCGAGCAGCTGGCGGATGGTGACGACGGCCATGGCCGATCTTCCTCTCTTCGCCGACCGCGGGCCGGCATCTCCTCGCCACATGCCGAGGCATGCGCGGTTTCTCAGTTGTATTCGCCGGACACGGATCGGTCCGGCGCCTAGCGTCCCGGAGTCCCCCGCCCTGCTCGCCTTCTGGCTTGCGGGGACTGATTGGGTTCGGCCGTTCGCGGACGCGCGAAGTCACTCCTTGCGAAGTGCGACGTCAATGGTAGCAGGCGCAGGCCTCCGTGAAGCCCTCACATCGGCCGGCCGTCGACGCTGATCCCCATCCGGGTCGTCCTCGGGAACGCCGGTCTCCCGGATGCGCGAAGGTGCCGGAATGCACCTGCGTCGGATGCTCGCGATTCCCGTGGCGACGGCCCTCGCCGTCGCGCTCACCGCTGGTGCGGCGACGCGCCTCGGGGATGCGCCGATGGCGATGGGCTCGGGCACGGTGACGATGGTCTCGAGCGCGGCGACGTGGTCATGGCCGGTGGACGGTCCTCGGGGGGTGCTGCGCGCGTTCGTGCTGCCGCCCGAGCCGTGGCTGCCCGGGCATCGTGGGATCGACATCGCCGCGCATGGGCTCGAGCTGCTCGCGCCGGCCGACGGGATCGTGCGCTTCGCGGGGCGGGTCGTCGACCGGGGCGTGCTCTCGATCGATCACGGTGGCGCGGTCGTCTCGAGCTTCGAGCCCGTGGTCGCACTCGTCGCCGAGGGCGAGGCGGTCGCCCGAGGGCAGGTCGTCGCACGTATCGATGGCGGGCACTGCCCGGTCGCCTGCGTGCACGTGGGCCTGCGCATCGATGGCGCGTACCGCAATCCCCTGCTGCTGCTCGGCGGCGCGTCATGGCCGATCCTGCTGCCGACGCGCCCGCTGTCCGGCGGCGTCTGAGGCGAGGCGCCCGCGGCGGTCCCGGCCTGCCCCTGTCCGCCTGGCGAGGGCGAGCGGGCCGCGGTGGTCGCAAACGGTCGTCAGTGCCACCCTGCCGCGACTCTTTGCGCCCACCACGGGGCCGAGGTTCGCACCGGTGCGCTGGGACTGGGCGCAATGTGTCGCCTGGGGCCGGCAAAGCCGACCATTTGCGTCCAGATCACGGCGGTCGCTCCGGCACAACGCCGAGCGTGCGCGCACGTGGTCGACGCTGCCACCCTCTCCCGGCAGCTCAGGCGCGGGGGTGTGCGAGGCGGTAGCCCTCGCGAAGCTTCTCGATGCTGACGTGGGTGTACAGCTGGGTCGTTCCGAGGCTGCTGTGGCCGAGGAACTCCTGGACCACCCGCAGGTCCGCCCCGCCGTCGAGGAGGTGCGTCGCCGCAGCGTGGCGGAACGCGTGCGGCCCGCGCGGTCCCGAGGTCCCATCGTCGCGCAGCAGCCGCTCCACGAGACCGTAGACGGCGCGCGTGCCGACGCGCGCGCCGCGCGCCCCGAGGAACAGCGCCGCGGATCGACGGTCCTCGCGCTCGAGCGCGGGTCGGACGTCCAACCAGCGCGAGAGCGCACGTGCCGCCGGGGCGCCGAATGGCACCACGCGCTCCTTCGCTCCCTTGCCGAGCACTCGGACCGTGCCGCGCGCGAGGTCGAGGTCGCCGAGATCGAGCCCGGCCAGCTCGGCGACGCGGATGCCAGCGGCGTAGAGGAGCTCGACGATGGCGAGATCGCGGACGGCGAGCGGAGCATCCTGCTCCGCTGCGAGTGCGAGCGCCTCGAGCGCCTCGGCCGCCTGCTTTCGCGAGGGGACTCGAGGCAGCGTCCGCTCGGGCCGCGGCGCCCGCAGCCGAGCGGCCGGGTCACGCGTGATGGTGCCCTCCCGCGTCAGCGCCGCGAAGAAGCCGCGGGCCGCCGCCGCGCGGCGCGCCATCGTGGATCGGGCCGCGCCGGCGCGATCGAGCGACCACATCCAGTCGCGGAGCAGCTCGAGATCGACCTGGTCGGGTCCGGCCGCGCCGCGGGCCGTCGCGAAGCTCGCGAGGTCGTGGAGGTCGGTGCCGTAGGCGCGCAGCGTGTGCGCGCTCAGGCCGCGCTGGACCGCGAGCCGGTCGAGCCAGCTCTCGATCGTCGGCGCCCACTCCATGTGACCATGCTCGCGCCGGGTCAGCTGGAGCGGGTGCCGCCGCGCCGCTCGAGCTCCGCCGCGATGGCGGCGGACGCATGCGCGAGCGCGGCCGGATCGCCGCTCAGCACCGCCGCCGCGTCGAGTCCCGAGCCCTTCCAGGAGAAGAGTTCGTGGCGTATGTCGGCCGGGAGGTCCGCGAGGCTCGCGAGGGTGGCGATCGGAAATCCGGATACGAGGGGGCGGTCGCCGAGCGGCACCCGAGTGTGGACGAGTCGATCCGGATAGACGTGCACGGCGTCGTAGGACTGGAACGCATCGTAGCCGCCGAGCATCACATCGGCGCGCGCCAGCGCCATGGTGTAGCAGCTGGCAGCGGCGACCGACACGGGCACGCCCGCGAACATCGAGTGGGAGGAGAAGTGCAGGTGGCCCGCGAGGATCCCCCGCACATCGCTGCCGCGGATCGCCTGCGCGAAGCGCTCCTGGTCGGCGAGCTCGAGCAGCTCCATTGAGATGTCGAGCGGTGACGGCATCGGCGGGTGGTGGATAGCGAGGAGCGTGCCGTGGGGCGCGGGTCGTCTCAGCTCCGCTTGGAGCCACTCGAGCTGCCCGGGCTCGAGCTCCCCGTGGTGGTAGCCCGGGACGCTCGTGTCGAGCGAGATGATCCGCAGCCCCTTGACGTCGTAGACGCGATCCTGCGGGCGGACGCCGTCGGGGTCGTCGAACAGCACCTCGGCGTACGGCCCGCGCTCGTCATGGTTGCCCATGACCCAGATGATTTCCGCGCCGAGGCGGGCGGCAACCGGTTCGGCGAGTTCGCGCAGCCGGCGATAGGCGGACTCCTCGCCGAGGTCCGCCAGGTCGCCCGTGAACACGATCGCGTCGGGACGCAGCCCGGAGGTCTCCACCTGCCCGAGCATCTCGGCGAGATGCGCGGTCGAGTCCACCGTGCCGAACAGCGGTGCGTCACCCGCGAGCAGGTGCGGGTCCGACAGGTGCGCTATGACGTGCGATGGGGCCGGATGCTGGCCGAGCTGCATGGGATCACGCTAGCGCCGGGCCCTTCGAGCTCGCCACGACGCTCGGCGTCGACACGCCCGGGACCCGCACCCAGCCGCTGTCCGCGCGACGCACCACGCCGGCGAGCTCGAGCGGGCCGAGCACGCTGAGCGTCTCGCCGACGGCCATGCCGCTCGAGCGAGCGATCTCGTCGACCGTGCGCCCGCGGCGCACCCCGATCGAGTCGAGGACGCGCACGACGGCGGGATCGGCGGGCTCGTAGCCGCCCAGTTCGACCGCACGATCGCCGCCGACCAGTTCGATCGCGTCGTCTGCCGAGGTGATGCAGATGGCATTGTCCTCGCGCAGCAGTCGGTGACAGCCCGCCGACGCGGGACTCGTCACGGGCCCGGGCACGGCGCCGACGGGGCGCCCGATCGCGAGCGCGTGGTGGGCGGTGTTGAGCGACCCGGACCGAAGGCCCGCCTCGACCACGATGGTCGCGGCCGTCGCCGCCGCGAGGAGGCGGTTTCGCATCAGGAACCGCACCTTGGTCGGGGCCGCGCCCGGGGGCACCTCCGAGATCACCGCTCCCGTGCGTGAGGCGCGATGCAGCAGGTCCGAATTGCCCGCCGGATAGTACCGATCGAGACCGCCTGCGAGGAACGCGATCGTGACCGCGTCGGCGGCGAGCGCGGCCCGGTGCGCGGCGGCGTCGATCCCGTAGGCACCGCCCGAGACGATCGCACGGCCGCGCTCCGCGACCCCGCCCGCAATCTCGGCTGCCACGTACTCCCCGTACCCGGTCGCCGCGCGCGCCCCGACGACGGCGAGCGAGTCACCGAGGGCGTCGAGTGCCCCTGGGTCGCCTCGCACCCAGAGCACCACCGGCTCGGCGGGACCGAGGTCGCTGAGGCCGCTCGGCCATCCGGGGCCCTCCGGGACGGCGACCTGCATGCGCAGCGCGGCGGCCTGCTCGATCGCCCGTGTGACGGATCGGGCGACGAGGCGTGGGCGCCATCGCGCGAAGGCCTCCGTCACGACGCGCTCCGCGCGACTGGCCGGCGCGCCGTCCTCGAGCCAGACGTCGATCGCGGGCGTGGGGTCCTGCGAGATCAGCAGGTCGAGGGCCGGGCCCGGCCCGAGTGCGGCGAGCAACTGGCCCGCGACCTGGTCGCCCGGCTCGATGAGGACGCTCCACGTCATCCGCGCGAACACCTCGGGGAACGATTCCGGCGCGGCCTCGGCCCGCACGGACTCCACGAGGCGCCGCACGTCCTCGACGGGCAGGTCGAAGATCCTCATGCCGCGGCCACCGTCCGGTAGCCGAGCGCCTCGCCGATCTCGGCTCGGCCGGGCGCCCCGGCGGACCCGAGGTCGGCGAGCGACCACGCGATGCGCAGCACGCGGTCGTACCCGCGCATGGTGATCGCACCCCGCTCGAGCGCACGGTCGAGCACTGCGAGCGCCTCACGCGAGGGACGCCTCGGCCGGGCTCTGAGCCACGACCCCGGCACGTCGGCGTTGCGCCGCCATGGCGTGCCCGACAGCCGCTCGACCGTCGCGGCCCGGGCGTCCCGCACCGCACGCGCGGCCGCGGCCGTCGAGACCCGGCCGCTCGGCTCAGCGGCGGCTCGCAGCCCCGTCGCCGTGATCCGGCGGACTGTGAGCTGCAGGTCGACCCGGTCCAGCAGCGGCCCCGACAGCCGGCCCAGGTAGCGCCGTCGCGCCATCGGCGTACAGCTGCATTCGGCTTCGCCCAGCCGGCCGCACGGACACGGGTTCGCGGCGAGAACGAGCTGCACGTTCGCAGGGAAGTGCGCCGTCGCGTTCGCCCGCTGGATCGTGATGACGCCGGTCTCGAGCGGCTGCCGCAGTGCGTCGAGCGCGACGCGACTGAACTCCGGGGCCTCGTCGAGGAAGAGCACGCCGTGCGCCGCTCGCGCGATCGCGCCGGGTCGGATGATCCCGCTGCCGCCGCCGACGATCGACGGTGTCGACGCCGTGTGGTGCGGCGCCTCGAAGGGCGGACGCAGGCTCAGCCCGTCGACGGACAGTCCGCTCAAGGAACGCACCGACGCGCACTCGATCGCGGCAGCGGTGTCGAGCTCGGGCAGGATCCCGGGCAGTCGGGTCGCGAGCATCGTCTTGCCCGCCCCGGGCGGCCCGAGGAGGAACAGATGGTGGCCTCCGACCGCCGCGAGCGTCAGCGCGCGGACCGCCTCCTCGTTGCCGACGACGTCCGAGAGGTCGGCCGGCGCAGCGGCGGCCTGCTCGACCGCCGCAGGGACTGCCGGAGGCGGTGGGACGTCCTCGGGCTCGAGCTGGGCGCCGTGCCAGATGGCGGCATCGCGCAGGGTCGCGACCGGCACGACGCGCACGCCGTCCACGAGCGAGGCCTCGCGCGCGCTCGCAGCAGGCACCAGGACCGTCGCGCAGCCCAGCCGCTTGGCGGCGAGTACCGCCGGCAGCACCCCGGGGACTGAGCGCACGCGCCCGTCGAGCCCCAGCTCGCCGATGTGCACCACCGCCTCGACCGAGGCCGCGGAGACCGTGCCCCCGGCGGCGAGCATCACGAGGGCGATGGCGAGGTCGAAGCCCGAACCGTGCTTGGGAAGTGCGGCGGGCGAGAGGTTCACGGTGAACTTGCGGTTCGGCAGCTCGCACTGCGAGTTCGCCGCCGCCGAGCGCACGCGCTGGCGGGCCTCTCCCAGTGCGGTGTCGGGCAGGCCGATCAGGTTGAACGCCGGAATGCCGTCGGCGAGATCGACCTCGACTTCGACGATCTCGCCGCGCATGCCGATGAGCGCGATCGCACGGCTCCGGGCGACGGGCATCAGCGCACCCCCTCGAGGTGCTCGATCGTGGGGCGCGACCCGTCGCGCCAGACGATGACGGAGACCGCGTCGATGCGCACGCGGTCCGTCCGCACACCGTGCGCGGCACACCACTCCCTCGCGAGCCGATGGAGGCGATGCAGCTTGCGGCTGTCGATCGCCTCCAGCGGATGCCCGAAGCCGAGCGAGGTGCGCGTCTTGACCTCGACGGCGACGACGACACCCCGGTCGATCGTCACGATATCGAGCTCGCCGATGCGCGTGCGCCAGTTGCGCGCGACGACCCGATGTCCGGCGATCGTCAGGAAGTCTGCGGCGATGCGCTCGCCACGGCGTCCGAGTTCGAGATTGCGTCCCATGCGCCGAGCTTCGCGGCTGGGTCCGACGACCAGGCCGTGCGGCCGCCCGGAATGTGGAGAAGGCGTCGAAACAACCGGGTGTGCACAACGCGATCGGATTGCGCGATCACGCGATCCACGCGGTCACTCGTCGAGCGCGAGCTCCTTCGGCAGCTCCAGCTCGCGAGCCGAGAGCTCCTCGATGTTGACGTCCTTGAACGTGAGGACCCGCACCGACTTCACGAATCGGTCGGAGCGGTAGACGTCCCAGACCCACACATCGTGCATCGTCAGCTCGAAGTAGAAATCGTGCTCCGTGTCCTTGCGTTCGAGGCTCACCTCGTTGGCGAGGTAGAAGCGGCGCTCGGTCTCGATGACGTACCGGAACTGGCCGACGACGTCGCGATACTCGCGATACAGCGCGAGCTCGACCTCCCGGTCGTAGTCCTCGAAGTCGTCGTCGTCCATCGGTCCAGTCTAGGCCGTCGCGATAGCGCGGGACGGCTCGAGCCCGGCGCCGAGGTGGTTGCCGAGGAAGCTCAGCCTATGCAGTGGGCTCGGGCCCGTGGCGCGGATCGCCGCGAGGTGCTCGGGCGCCCCGTAGCCCTTGTTGCTCGCCCACCCGTACCCGGGGTGCTCGATGTCGGAGGTCGCCATGATCCTGTCGCGATGCACCTTCGCCAGCACGCTCGCACCCGCGACCGACGCGCAGTCACGGTCGGCCTTGACCCGCGTGCGCACCCCGGGCGGGTGGCGCAGTGCCGGCGTGAGCCAATCGTGCGAGCCGTCCAGCAGCACGAGCGAGGCGGCGATCGCGACGCCGGCCTCGTGCAGCTGGAGCAGCGCCCGCGCACCCGCGAGCCCGAGCGCACGCACGATGCCGAGCTCGTCGACCTCGCGCGAGGAGGCGAGACCGACGCCGCGCGCGGTCCCCCACACTGTCAGGACCGGGTAGAGCGCCTCACGGCGCCGCTCGGTCAGGAGCTTCGAGTCGCGGAGCCCATCCGGCACGAGGACGACCGCGGGGTCGACCGCGACGGCGCCCACGGCGACCGGCCCGGCGACCGCGCCCCGCCCGACCTCGTCCATGCCGATGACGAGTCCCGCCGCCGTCCGCTGATCGGCCCGCAGCTGCGCGATGAGCTGCGCCTCGAACTCGAGCGTCGGCGTCGTCACCGGTCATCCCCGGCGACTGCGCCCACGGCCGAATCGACGCCGCGTGCCTCGGCGACGCCGGAGAACGTCAACGGATAGTTGTCGAGGACGCTCCAGCGCCCGATCGGCCAACTGATCACCAGGGCCTTGCCGACGACCGTGCCGAGCGGCACGAAGCCGCCGCCGGGATCGTCGATGTGGCCGAGCGAGTCCTTTGAGTTGTACCGGTTGTCGCCCATCACCCAGAGCGCGCCCTCCGGCACCGTCACGTCGAACTCGACCGGCGCCGCGTTCTGCCCGTCGGCGAGCTTGAGATATGGCTCGTCTAGCGGGATGCCGTTGACGCTGAGGCTCCCGGTCGGCGTGCAGCACACCACCTGGTCCCCGGCCATGCCGATGACGCGCTTGATGAGGTGATCGTTCGAGTCGGAGGCGGTGACCCCGATGAGCGAGCCGAGCCAGTCCAGTGCCCCCAGGAACCAGTTCGGTTGCGGCTTCGGGCTGTACGCGAGCCACCCGCCCGGGTCCCGGAAGACGACGACGTCGCCGTACTGGACGGGCATGACGTTCGGCACCAGCTCGTTGACGATGATCCGGTCGTTGATCTGCAGCGTGTTCTCCATCGACGACGACGGGATGTAGAACGAGCGGACCAGATACGTCTTCAGGACGAAGGAGACGAGGAACGCGATGACGAGGATCACGAGCAGATCGCGCAGGAACACGACCCAGCCGCTGCGGCGGCGGCCGTGGCGCTGCACGGGACGACGGGTCAGCGGGACATCGGCCTCGGGGACGTCGGTCTCGCTCACGCCCCTAGCCTGTCATCCGTTGGCGGCAACGGCGTCGAAGACGCCCAGGCGCGAGGGCTTCAGCCCTCGCGCTTCTCCTTGATCTTCGCCTTCTTGCCGCGCAGGTTGCGCAGGTAGTAGAGCTTGGCGCGGCGCACATCGCCTCGCGTGACGAGCTCGATGTGGTCGATCGAGGGCGAGTGGACCGGGAACGTCCG
The DNA here is from genome assembly GCA_035555435.1 of Microbacteriaceae bacterium. Taxonomy (GTDB): domain Bacteria; phylum Actinomycetota; class Actinomycetes; order Actinomycetales; family Microbacteriaceae; genus 73-13. The sequence continues at coordinate 100,051 of DATMGN010000008.1, forward strand.
CTCGACACCGACCTGGAAGCTCACCTTGCGGACCGTGAAGGTCTCGCGGATGCCCTCGCCCGAGCGGCCGATGACCACACCCTGGAAGACCTGGATACGGGAGCGGCTGCCCTCGACGATGTTGACGTGCACCTTGACGGTGTCGCCGGGGCGGAAGTCGGGGATGTCGCCCTTGAGGTTGGCGGCGTCGATGTCATCAAGGACGTGCATGATGTTTCGCTTCCCGCGCCGCCACAGGTCGGACGCTTCAGAGGACTGGTTCAGTCGAGTTGAGGTGTGCTGCGCCCGTTGGCTTCCCCTGTGGCAGAGCCCGCGCGAGCACGATCGTCTATTCTGCCACACCCAGGCCCACCAGTCGAACTCGCGCAGGTCCGCCCGACTGGACACGGGAGTCCGATCGCGCGATGGCCTGCAGGCAGGATACGCAATGGCCACCACCCCCGACCCCACGCTCGTCTCACCCACGACGCCGGTGCAGGCGCGCGGGCTGGCGCGGGTGGACGCCCTGCTCGATGCGGCCGCCGAGATCGTCGACACCGCGGGCGTCGTCGGGATGACGACGAGATGGCGTGCTCCACGATGTGCGTCGACGTCTACACCGCGCTCGGCAGCGACACCCCGGGGTTTCGGGTGGTGCGCTTCGGTGACGTCGTCTCGATGCGCTTCGCGAATCAGGAGGCGTCCAACAACGAACAACTCGCGCAGCAGCTCGAGGACGTCCTCCTCGAGCGACGCAGGTCGCCATGGAGTGCGCGGACGCGGTGACGCGACGCGCGTTCCTTGCGCGAGACGGCGGCGACGAGCGGTTCCTCATCGCCGCGAAGGAGCTCATCATCGGGATCCTCGCCCCGCACGCCCCGGAGGCTCCTGTCGGCGGTTGAGCCGTAGCATCGACCTGTGATCGAACTGAGGACCCCGGCCGAGATCGAGGCGATGCGTCCCGCCGGCGCGTTCGTCGCGGAGGTGCTTCGCGCGACCTCCCGGGCCGCCGCGGTCGGCGTCAACCTGCTCGAGCTCGACGCGTTCGCGCACGAGATGATCCGAGCCCGGGGCGCGCAATCCTGCTACATCGACTACCACCCGTCGTTCGGCGGGAGCCCCTTCGGCCGGGTCATGTGCACCTCGGTCAATGACGCCGCACTGCACGGCCTCCCCCACGACTACCGGCTCGCCGACGGCGACCTGCTCACCCTCGACTTCGCCGCATCGGTCGACGGCTGGGTCGCGGACGCGGCGATCTCCGTCGTCGTCGGCACTCCCCGACCCGAGGACGAGCGGCTCATCGCGGTGTGCGAGGAGGCGCTCGCCGCGGGCATCGCCAAGGCGCGCGTCGGCAACCGGATGGGCGACGTCTCGCACGCGATCGGGGAGGTCGCGAAGCGCAACCGGCTCAAGATCAACCTCGACTTCGGCGGCCACGGCGTGGGTCGCGAGATGCACGGCGACCCCCACGTGGCCAACGACGGTCGGCCGGGCCGCGGCTGGCCGCTCAGCGCGGGTCTCGTCTTCGCGATCGAACCGTGGTTCTGCCTGACGACCGACCGGATCTACACGGACGACGACGGCTGGACGCTGCGCTCGCGCGACGGCTCGCGTGCCGCGCACGTGGAGCACACGGTCGCGGTCACCGAGGACGGTCCCGTCATTCTGACGGCGGGAGCAAATCCGGTCGGACTCGGCTAGTCCGCGTCTCCTGCTGCTCCCGCTTCCACGCCTCGATGCGCGCGTGGTGGCCGGACAGCAGGATCTCGGGCACTTCGAGCCCGCGCCAGACGGCGGGCTTCGTGTAGCTCGGCGCTTCGAGCAGTCCGTCCTCGTGCGACTCGATCTCGAGCGAGTCGGGGTTGCCGACGACACCGGGGACGAGCCGGCCGATCGCCTCGATCATCGCCATCGCGGCGACCTCGCCGCCGTTGAGCACGTAGTCGCCGAGGCTGAGCTCGCGGACCCGCGCGATGCCGCCGGCGTAGTCGACGACGCGCTGGTCGATGCCCTCGTAGCGGCCGCAGGCGAAGATCAGGTGCGGCTCGAGGGCGAGGCTGCGCGCCGTCGCCTGCGTGAACGGCTCGCCCGCGGGCGTCAGGAAGACGACGACCGGTCCTGAGACCGGGTCAGGCTCGCCCTGCGGGCGCGGCACGAGCGCGTCGAGTGCCTCGCCCCAAGGCTCGGGTCGCATGACCATGCCCGCGCCGCCGCCGTAGGGGGTGTCGTCGACGGTGCGGTGGCGGTCGTGCGTCCAGTCGCGCAGGTCGTGCGCCTGGACGGTGAGAACGCCGGACTCCCGCGCCCGCCCGATGAGCGACACGTCGAGCACGGAGAAGAACTCGGGGAAGATCGTGACGACGTCGATCTGCACGGATCTACCCTACGGCGGGCTGAGATGCCGCCCTGCGGCTGAGGAATCGCGGCCGACTCCTCAGCCCCGGGGCGCTTGCTCAGCCCAGTTCATCGAAGAGGCCCCCGGGCGGGTCGACCGTGACGGTCCCGGCCTCGAGGTCGACGGAGGTGACGATCGCCTTGACGAACGGCACGAGCACCTCGCCCGAGGCCGTCTCGACCGCGAGCAGGTCCTGGGCCGGCAGTTCGTCGACGCGAGCGATGCGCCCGAGCTCGACGCCGTCGCGCAGCACGCGCAGGCCGACGAGCTGGTGGTAGTACCAGGCGTCGTCCTCCTGCGGCTCGTCGGCCGCGACCTCGACCCAGAGCACCGCCTTGACGAGGCTCTCCGCGGTCGTGCGATCCCCGACGCCGGCGAAGAAGCCGACTGCGACGCCATTGAACCACTTGAGCTCGGTGAGCTCGAGCCGCTGGCCGTGCCATGGGCTCGACTCCGGAACCTGGAGCGCGAACGTCGCACCGGGGACGAAGCGCTTCGCCGGGTCGTCCGTGTAGAGGTCGATCTTGAGCGCGCCCTTGAGGCCATGGGCTTTCGTCAGCCGACCGACGCGCAGCTCGGTCCCGGGCGGACGCTCGGGGCGCGCCACGTCAGTGGTCGGTGTCGACGACGTCGACGCGGACCCGCTCGCCATCGGCGAGCGCGCCGATGATCGTCCGCAGGGCCTTCGCGGTGCGACCGCCGCGACCGATCACGCGGCCGAGGTCCTCGGGGTGCACGCGCACCTCGAGGAGCTCGCCGCGGGACGAGTCGAACGACGCGACAGCGACATCGTCGGGGTGGTCGACGATGCCCTTGACGAGGTGCGCGAGCGCATCCGAGAGTCGGGACAAAAGGATCAGGCCTCGTCGCCCTCGGCGGGCTGCTCGTCGGCGGCCGCCTCGACAGTCTCCTCGACGGCTTCAGCCTGCGCCTCGGCCGCCTCGTCGGCGACCTCCACGGGCGTCTCCACGGCCTCAGCGGGCGCCTCGGCGACCTCCTCGGCGGGAGCGGCCTCGGCGGGCGCCTCGACCTTCTTCTCCGACTTCGGCACGAGCACCGGCTTCTTCTTCTCGTCGACGGTGAACGGCGCCTTCGGCTCCGCGACCTTGACGGTGGAGACGGCGTTCTTGTCGCCCTTGAACTTGCCCCAGTCGCCTGTGAGCTTGAGGATCGCGGCGACCTGCTCGGTCGGCTGGGCGCCGACGGAAAGCCAGTACTGCGCGCGCTCCGAGTTCACCTCGATGAACGACGGCTCCTCGGTGGGGTGGTACTTCCCGATCTCCTCGATGACGCGACCGTCGCGCTTGGTGCGCGAGTCGGCCACGACGATGCGGTAGTACGGGGCGCGGATCTTGCCGAGCCGCTTGAGTCGAATCTTGACAGCCACTGTCTCTCCTATTGGGACGTGCGTATTCGGTGCCGCTCGCCGGACGCGTGGGGTGCACACTCGGCGGGGAAGCTGGGTCGGGCCGGTCGTTCGGATTAGAGGGTCGGAACGCGCTGGCCGAGGAAACATTCTGCCAGATGCAACCCCGTGCGACCAATCCGCGCCCGGATCATCTCGCGTTCCGCGTGAACACGTGCGATAGTCGCCGGCGCATCCGCAGCACGACGATGCCGATGAACGTCAGCGCGAGAATCATCGCGACCTCGCGGAGCTCCACGAGGAACTGCTGGACGCGGGCCGGTCGCACCCGGACGGTCGGCAGCACCTTCCCGCCGAGACCCAGCCGCGATCGCATAGCCGAGTCGAGGAACACGAGCGGAATGTCCGGGTGCACGCCGAGCGTCTCGCGCACGCCCGGGAACCGGGCGCCCCAGACACCGCCCGTGACCCGCAGGCGCTCCGCGACCACCTCGTCGGGCGCCGTGAACGCCTTGAGCGTCACCGTCGGAACGACGCCGTCGGGCCCCGCAGCGCCCTCGAGGACCACATAGTCGCCGGAATCGACGCCGAGCAGCTCGAGCGTGAGCGCGCTCATGAGGGCGACATCGCGTTCTGCCGTCGACGGATCCGCGAGCGTGACGCGCATGGTGACGTAGTTGGGTCGGCCGAGGACCGGATCCGCGAACGCCTTGCGCCGCACGGACGCCGCGCGGATCGCGACCGGCTCCGCGAGCCCGACCCCGGCGGCCATGCGCACGACGTGATCGACTTCGACGCTGCCGAGCGTTGGCCGATCGCCGACTCGCCCCCGCGGACGTGCCGGTCCCGGCGCAGCGGAATGAGCGCGCCGTAGCTGTGCTCCGCGTCCAGCACGTCGGGCAGCGAGAGCAGCGGGTCCTTGTCGAGGACGAGTCCGAGCGAGCGGAACAGCTCGGAACTGCGATCGGGGCCGACCTCCGCAGCGGCGAACTCCCAGTCGAGCTCATGCCCGTCCTGGTCGCGGATCTCCCAGAGCTCGCTGCCGGTGATGACGACCGAGCGCTTGGGCCAGACGCCGGGGTAGGTCAAGGGGAGCTCGATCGGCGACGACGAAGCGGCATACGGGTCTTCCGGGCCGTCCCACATCGCCGGAGCCGTCGCAACATCTTCGGCCCCGTGCCCCTGTGCCGGCACTATTCGTTCTTCTCGTCGCGCCAGGCGAGGTAGGCGTCGAGATCGTTCGCGACATAGTCCGGGCCGTCCGCGCCGAGCGTGAACAGCCGCACGCCCTTCGCATACGCCTCGTCGAGGAGCTCGCGGTCGAAGCCCTGAAACGCCCACCGACCGACCGAGATCTCGATGTCGGCGAACTCCCGGCCGACATCGTCGCACCAGCGCTTGAGCACGTCGAGCTTGCGCGAGAAGACCTCGGGGTCGTACATCGTGTGCCAGATGTCGGCGTGCTCGGCGACGAGCCGCAGCGTCTTGCGCTCCCCCGAGCCGCCGACCATGATCGGCACGTCGCGGGTCGCGGCGGGATGCAGCTTCGCGAAGCGCGACTCGATCCGCGGCAGCGACTCGGCGAGATCGTCGAGCCTCGAGCCGACCGTGCCGAACTCATAGCCGTACTCGACGTAGTCGCGCTCGAACCAGCCCGAGCCGATGCCGAGGATGACGCGTCCCTCGTCGCCCTTCGCGCTGATGTGGTCGATCGTGCGGACCATGTCGGCGAGCAGCTCCGGGTTCCGGTACGAGTTGCAGCTCACGAGCGGGCCGAACTCGATCCGCTCGGTCTGCTCCGCCCACGCGGCGAGCATCGTCCAGCACTCGAAGTGGTAGCCGTCGGGGTCGCCGGACAGCGGGTAGAAGTGATCCCAGTTGAACGCGATGTCGACCCCGGCCTCCTCGCCGCGCAGCACCGCGTCGCGGATCGGGCCGTAGGTCGCCGAATGCTGCGGCAGGTACTGCACGCCGATCCGCACGGGACGCCCGCTCATGCGCGCGCCCCGTCCCACTCGAGCTGCGGCGGCGCGAGCACCGTCTGCAGGGCGACGCCGATGCCGAGCAGGCGGGCGTCGTGGTCGACGCGGCCGATGAGCGAGGCGCCGACGGGCAGGCCGCTCGTCGCGCCGAGCCCCGTCGGGATCGCCGCGACCGGCGTGCCGGCGCTGTTCCACGTCGCGGTGAAGCAGGTCAGCGGGTCCTCGCCGCCGATGCCGGCGCCGGCATCGTAGCCGTGGCCGCGCACGCTAGGCCCGGCCGCGGTCGTGGGCTCGAGGATCGCGTCGATGCGGTTGGCGACGAACCACTCGTCCCACGCGGCCGCGCCGTCGAGGCGTCGGCGCTGCGCGGCGAGGTAGGTGTCGCTCGGGATCGGCGTGGAGCCCGGCGCGAGGAACTCGCGTGTGCTCGGTCGGTAGCGGTCCTCGAGCCCCGCGTACTCGGCGTGCGCGTCCTGCGACTCGGCGAGGAGGATCGCGTGGTAGTCGGACCGCGCGAAGTCGGGGGCGGCGGGGAGCTCGACGACTTCGGCGCCGAGCGACTCGAGGGCGGCGCGCGCCGCCGCGAGGCCGTCGAGGATCTCCTGATCGACGGCGAGGCCGACATTGTCGGGCCGATCCGTCATGGCGATGCGCACGCCCCGCAGGTCGGCGAGCACGTCGGCGACGATCGGGGTGCGGCTCGCGACGCCCCACGGGTCGCGGTGGCGCGACGCGGCGCTGAGCACCTCGAGCGCGCTCACGCAGTCCGCGAGGGTCCGCGCCATCGGGCCGAGGTGGTCGAACGTGTAGCCGCACGGGATGAGCCCGTCGGTCGGGACGCGCCCGAACGACGGCTTGAAGGCGGACACGCCGCAGAACGCGGCAGGGACGCGGAGCGAGGCCGCCGTGTCGGTGCCGAGCGCGAGCGGCACCATGCCGCTCGCGAGCGCGGCCGCCGATCCGCCGCTGGATCCGCCCGGCGAGCGCGTCAGGTCCCAGGGGTTGCCGACCTGGTCGGTCGTGCCGCCGCAGCCGAACTCGTGGGTGTGGGTCTTGCCGACGAACACCGCGCCCGCCGCGGCGAGCGCGGCCCAGCCGGCGCTGTCGGCCGAGGCGACCCGGCCCTCGCGGACCCGGCTGGAGGCGGTCAGGGGCTGACCGGCGACGCCGATCAGGTCTTTGACGCCCACGGGGATGCCGAGCAGCGGCGAGGGGTCGCCCGCCGCGA
>DATMGN010000009.1:0-52584 GCA_035555435.1 Microbacteriaceae bacterium
CTCCGTCGGCTTCCACGCGTCGAGGAACTTCCCGAACGCGACGTAGGCACCGGTGAACTTGCCCGCCAGCGGCGGACGCGTGCCGGTCGTCGCGGCGCCCGCGTTCACGAACCCGGTGCCCGAGACCGTGATCGTCTCGCCACCCCAGTCAAGGTCACTGACCTTGGACACGAAGACCTGCGGGGCCGCAACGGTGAACGCAAGCGGAGTGTAGGTCTCGAACGGCGCGTACTTCGCCCCGCCAGCCGCGTAGGTGTAGATGCCGTAGTTGCCGACCTTGATGTCATTCGCGATGGTGGCCGAGACGGTCATCGTGATGGAGAACGAACCGTCAGCCTCGATGACGACGCCACCGGCGGCTTCGCCGCCGATCGTCGCGAGGTCCTCCGCGAGAACACCCCAGCGAGTCTCAATGCCGAAGCGGGCCGAGGATGCCGCGTTGTCAGTCGGCTTCCAGGAGTCCGCGAACTTGCCGAAGACGATGTAGGCGCCGGTGAACTCGCCAGCCAGCGGCGGACGCGTGCCCGTTGTCGCCGCGCCCGCGTTCACGAACCCCGTGCCGGAGACCGTGATCGTTTCGCCGTCTCGAGCAAGGCCTGTCGTCTTCGAGACCGTTACGGTCGGCGCGGCCTCGTCGGCGTCCATGGTCGACATTGCCGACGCACCGAACAGCGTCCCTGTCTCGGCTTCGGTCGCGGTATCGGTCTTGGCGGTGGACGGTTCCTGCGACTCGGGCGACTCAGCATCCTCACCAGCGGGCACCGTTTCGCCCGCCTCTTCAGCCTCACCCTCGGCGGGCGCGTCCGAATCCTCGGGTGCGTCCTCCTCGATCGGCGCGGTCGGCGTCTCGACCGAGTCCGACTCCGAGACCGGCGGTTCGACGGGCAGATCGTCCGCGAAGGCCGGGGCGGTCAGGCCGCCGAAGATGAGGGCGAGGGCCGCAACGGCTCCCAGGGCGAAGCGGCTCGCGGCGCGAACGGGCTTGGGCATGCGCGTGGAATCTCCAGTCGGGGCGCCGCAGAACGCGAGCGCAGGACAAGGCTGAGACCCTGGCGGGATTGCACTTAGGTAAGGCTCAGCTAAGCAGAGCGTACGCAGACGTCAGCGGCGTTGTCAAAATTTCGGAGAGGCTTACCTTACTTGCCGTAGACTTCTTCGTCATGACCTCAGCGAACGCGATCGTCGAGCACGATGTCGACGCCCCCACGCCGCTCTCCGAGCTGTTGCGATCCGCCACCGCCGATCAGCACCAGCGGGCCGAGACGCGCCCCTTCATCGCGGACCTGATGGGCGGCGCGCTCACGCTCGGCGACTACGTCGACTATGTCGCGCAGTTCGCGTACGTCTACGAGGCCCTCGAGTCGCGCGACACCTCCGCCGACCCGGCGCCCCTGCACGACCCGCGCCTCGCCCGTCTGGCCTCGATCGAGTCGGACCTCGCCGCGTTCGGCGCCGCCGACTGGCGCACGACCCACCCCGCGCTGCCGTCGACCGCGGCGTACGCCGCCCGACTTCGCGAGCTCTCGGTCGGTCGCTACGCCGAGTACCTCGCCCACCACTACACCCGCTACCTCGGCGACCTGTCGGGCGGCCAGGCGATCGGCGCGATGATCGCGCGACACTACGGCGCGACGCCGGAGCAGCTCGCGTTCTTCCACTTCGCGGACATCGAGAAGCCCGTCATCTACAAGCGCGAGTACCGTGAGGCCCTCGATGCCCTCGAGCTCACGGCTGAGGAGCGCGAGGCGGTCGTCGCCGAGGCTCGGGCCGCGTTCGACTTCAATGCCGCGGTGTTCGACGAGCTGGGCTCGCGCGCCGACGCCGCATAGCGTGCGCGCGCGGCAACGCGGCATCCTGGGTGCCGCGCTCGTCCTCGTCGTGGCGCTCTCCGGGTGCGCGGCGGGCCACACGGGTCCGGCCGAGCCGGTCGGCGACGGCGCGTCGCTCGTGCCGCTCGACCAGCTCGAGCTGATCGCCGACCCCTTCACCCACGAGGGCGCCTCGACGGCGATCCTGCACGAGACGGCGATCGAGCCGGTCGCGACCAAGCCCGCACAGCAGCTCCCGGCCACCGTCGAGTCGGCCGACCTCGGCGGCGCGACGACCGTGACGGTGACCGACACTTCGCGGGTCATCGCGATCGACCTCGCCGGTTCGCTCGCGGCGACCGTCTGGGGACTCGGTTTCGGCGACACCCTCATCGCACGTGATCAGTCGACGACGTTCCCCGGCGCCGCCGACCTGCCGCTCGCCACCTCCGGCGGCCACTCGGTGAACGCCGAGGCGATCATCGCCCAGCGCCCCTCCCTCGTCATCACGGATGGCACCATCGGACCGCGCGATGTCATCGAGCAGCTGCGCGACGTCGGGATCACGGTCGTCTTCGTCGACCACGAGTCCTCGTTCGAGGGCGCGCAGCAGCTCGCCCGCGATGTCGCGGCGATCTACGGTGCACCCGAGGCAGGAGAGCTGCTCGCCGACCAGATCGGGGTCGACATCGCCGCCGTCGAGGCGTCGATCGCAACGATCTCGCCGACACCCGGCATGCGCATGATGTTCCTCTACCTGCGCGGCGGCAGCGGCATCTACTACCTCTTCGGCGAGGCGTCCGGCAGCGCCGACCTGATCCATGCTCTTGGCGGCATAGACGTCGCGAGCGAGATCGGCTGGCGCGGCATGCAGCCGATCACCGACGAGGCGACGATCGCCGCGAACCCCGACATCATCCTCGTCATGACGGAGGGACTCGTCTCCGTCGGCGGCGTCGACGGGCTCCTCGACGAGATCCCGGCGATCGCGCTGACGAACGCCGGGAAGCACCGCCGGTTCGTCGACATGGCCGACGGCCAGGTGCTGTCCTTCGGCCCCCGCACCGCCGCCGTGGTCGACGCACTCGCGCGTGCCATCTACGCACCCGAGGCGGAGTGACTCGACGATGAGGGCTCGCCGCACGATCGTCTTTGCCGTCCTGACGGCGCTGCTGGTCGGCGGCATCCTCGCCTCGCTCGCGCTCGGTCAGCTGCCCGTCAGCCCCCAGCAGCTCATCGGTTCGATCCTGCAGGGCCTCGGCATCGACAACGCCTGGGCGCCCGACGACCCCACGTTGACCGACGCGCTGTGGCGGGTGCGATTCGCCCGCATCGCCATGTCGATCCTCGTCGGCGCCCTGCTGTCGGTCGCGGGCGCGATCATGCAGGCGATCTTCGGCAACCCCCTCGCCGAGCCCGGCGTCGTCGGCGTCTCCTCCGGTGCCGCCGTCGGCGCCGCCGCCGCGATCTCCTTCGGCGCCGGCGCGCTCGGCGGCTGGACGGTCGCCGCCGCGGCGTTCGTCGGAGCGCTGCTCGCGATCGTCCTCGTCTATCTCACGGCACGCTCCCGCGGCCGCACCGAAGTCGTGACCCTGCTGCTCACCGGTATCGCGGTCAATGCCTTCGCGGGCGCGGGCCTCGCCCTCGTGCTCTTCATGTCCAACTCGGCGAGCCGTGAGCAGATCATCTTCTGGCAGCTCGGCTCGCTCAACGGCTCGCGCTGGATCGATGTCCTCATCGTCGTCGCCGTCGGCCTGCCGACGCTCGTGGTCGGTCTCGCGCTCTCACGCCGCTACGATCTGCTCGCGCTCGGTGAGCGCACCGCCTCCCACCTCGGGGTCCGCGTCGAGCGGCTCCGCGTCGTCTCGATCATCCTCGTCGCGCTCATGACCGGCGTCGCGGTCGCGTTCGTCGGGATCATCGCGTTCGTCGGCCTCGTCATCCCGCACCTCGTGCGCATGATGCTCGGGCCGAGCCACCGCTCCCTCATCGTCGGCTCGCTCATCGGCGGTGCCGCGCTCATGGTCTGGGCGGACCTCGTCGCCCGGACCGCGGTGCCGCTGTCCGACCTCCCGATCGGGATGCTCACGTCGCTCATCGGCGGACCGTTCTTCTTCTGGCTCATCCGGCGCAACCGCGCGAAGGCGGGAGGCTGGGCATGAGCCTCCCGATCGCCTACCGCGCCTCCGGCATCGGCTACCGCGTCGGCGACGCCGAGATCCTCGCCGACGTCTCGCTCGAGGTCGGCTATGGGCGAGTGCTCGCGCTCGTCGGGCCCAACGGCGCCGGCAAGTCGACGCTGCTCGGCGTGCTCGCGGGCGACGTCGCACCGACGGAGGGCTGGGTCGCGCTCGATGACCGCCCCATCGCCGACTGGTCGGTGCGGGAGCTCGCCCGGCGACGCGCCGTCCTCCTCCAGTCGAACGCCGTCGCGTTCTCCTTCACGGGCCGCGAGGTCGTCGAGATGGGCCGGGCTCCGTGGCTCGGCACGCTCGCCGCGGACGACGACGAGCACGCGATCGCCGGAGCCCTCGAGGAGACGGACGCGACGGGCTTCGCCGACCGCCCCTTCCCGACGCTCTCCGGCGGCGAACGCGCCCGCGTCTCGCTCGCCCGCGTCCTCGCACAGGACACGCCGGTGCTGCTGCTCGACGAGCCGACCGCGTCGCTCGACCTCGGCCACCAGGAGGACGTGCTGCGGGTCGCGCGCCGACTCGCTGAGCGGGGCCGCGCCGTCGTCGCGGTGCTCCACGACCTGTCGCTCGCCGCCGCCTACGCCGACGACCTCGCGATGCTCCACCACGGCCGCCTCGTCGCCCACGGCTCGCCCGCCGAGGTGCTGACCGCGGAGCGCGTCGAGGAGGTCTACCGCACCCCCGTCCGCATCCTCGCCGACCCCGACACGGGCCGACCGGTGGTGCTGCCCCGCCGGACGTTCGCCTGAACGCGGCACGGCGGCTACGCTGACGTCGATCGAGCGAAGGAGCTGATCGACGTGAGTTCGGCGATGGCGTTGGAGCGCCGCCTGCGTCCGCTCGGGCAGCTCGATGCGGCTCGTCTGCCCATCCAGGATCGGCTCGGCAACTGGACGGCGGCGACCGCGCGGTTCCTCGTCCCGCTGCGCATCACCGCGCAGGCGGAGACCGTCAACGGGACGATCCGCGCCGACGAGTCCGAGGGCGTGAGGCTGTGCCGGATCACCGCGAGCGCGCACGACGGCGAGCGCACCGCGGAGCTCGCAGAACGCGATGCGGTGCGCTACGTGAAGTTCGCGATCCCGCTCGGCCGGCGCGTGACGGTGGCGCAGCACGGACGCCGGATCACGCTCGCCCCGGGCGAGCTGTGCCTCTACCGCACGAGCGCACCGTACGCGGTCGGCAGTGACGCCCCGCTCGACTTCGCGATCGGCATGGTGCCGGAGGATGCGATCCCGCTGAACGCGGCGCGCCTCGACGAGCTCGCCGCGACGCGGCTGCGCGGCGAGGGCATCGCGGCGCTGCGGGCGACGCTCTTGCGCGTCGCCGACGCGGGCATCACGGCGTTCGAGCGCGACCGCAGTCTGGACCGGCTCGTCGCCGTGCGACCGGAGGGCGAGGTGCTCGACCGCGCGCTGCGGGCCCGCTACGACGCGCTGCGGCAGCGGGCCGAGCACCTCATCCGCGAGCGCATCGCGACACCCTGGCTCACGCCCGACTATCTCGCCGACGCGCTCGCCGTGTCTCGGCGGACCCTGTACGCCGCGTTCTCGACCGACGGCCGCACCGTCGCCGGCACGATCCGGCACGCCCGGCTCGACCACGCGCGGGACCTGCTGCAACGGTTGGCGCCGGAGGGGAGCTCGGTGTCGGAGATCGCGGCGCGCAGCGGCTTCCAGAGCGCCGCGCACTTCAGCCGGCTCTACCGGGCTGAGTTCGGCAGGCCGCCGTCGAGGGATCGGCCGGCTGCGTCCGCTTGACGAATCGTGCGCCCGCGCCGGTGCGCCGGCCCCGCGGCACGCGTCGGCAAGCCGCCGCCGAGCGCCCCCGTAGTCTGCGGGCATGAACGACAAGATCGTGCGCGTCGCCGCCGTCCACGCCGCCGCCCCCTTCCTCGACCTGCCGGCGGGCGTCGAGAAGACCCGTGAAGCGATCCTCGAGGCCGGCCGCGGCGGGGCGAAGATCGTCGTCTTCCCCGAGACCTTCCTGCCGGGCTACCCCCACTGGATCTGGTCGCACACCGCGAAGTACGCCGCGCCGCTGTTCGCTCGGCTCTACGACAACGCCCTCGAGCTGCCGAGCGCCGAGTCGCGGGCCATCGGCGAGGCCGCACGCGAGGCGGGCGTCTGGGTCGTGCTCGGCACCGACGAGCGGGACGGCGGCACGCTCTACAACACGCAGGCGTACTTCGGCCCCGACGGACGGCTCGTCGCCCGCCACCGCAAACTGCACCCGACGAACGCGGAGCGCACCGTGTGGGGCCGCGGCGACGGGCGCGACGTCTTCGTCGTCGACACCGGCTTCGCCCGGCTCGGCGGCCTCATCTGCTTCGAGCACAGCATGGACCTGCCGCGGTATGCGCTCACGACGCTCGGGGAGCAGATCCACGTCGCGACCTGGCCCGCGATCAACGCGACCCACGCCGACCCCAACGCGGGCGACTTCGACCACTACTCCACGACGCTCGCGCAGGCGCACGCGATCTGCGCGCAGACCTACGTCGTCGTCTCGCAGGGCATGATCACGCAGGAGATCATCGACACGCTCGGCATCCCCGACGGTCCCGACGCGCCGACGCTCGGGGGTGGACTGTCCGGCTTCATCGGCCCGAACGGCAAGTGGCTGTCGGAGCCGCACCGGGACACCGAGGCGATCATCTATGGCGACCTGGACCTCGGCATCATCCCGTTCGCGAAGTTCTTCGCGGACGGCGCCGGGCACTACGCACGTCCCGACGTGTTCCGCTTCGGAGTCGACGCGACGCCGCAGACGCCCCTCACCGACCAGGCCGTCGTCGCGATCGACGCGCTCACGCCGCACACCGAGGACGGCGCCGAGCCGATCGGCCGCGTGCTCGGGGTCCGCTGACGACGCGCGCGATCAGGGGACCCGGTGGGTCCACTCCGGGTCGCTGAACTTCGAGGTCGCGAGGGCCTCGGCAGCGGCGAGCTCATCGGGGTGCAACACGTCGTCGACCAGTCCATACCGCTCGCGGAATACGCCGATGAGGGCGTCGATGATCGCCTCGCGTTCGAGCCCCGTCTGCGAACGGATCGGATCGACGCGCTTCGCGGCGGAGGCGATCCCCTTGTCGCTGAGCTTCTCGCGGCCGATCCGCAGGATCTGCGTCATCCGCTCGCCGTCCATGTCGTACGCCATCGTGACGTGGTGCAGCAGCCCGCCGCCGGCGAGCCGCTTCTGCGCGGCGCCGCCGATCTTGCCCCCGGGGCTCGCGATGTCGTTCAGCGGCACGTAGGTCGCGTCGATCCCGAGCGAGCGCAGGCCCTCGACCGCCCAATCGTCGAGGAACGCGTACGAGTCGGCGAAGCTCATCCCCTGCACGAGGTCGACGGGCGCAGTGATCGAGTAGACGATGACCTGCCCGCCCGCCATGTACATCGCGCCGCCGCCGGAGATGCGTCGCACCACCTCGACGCCGTAGCGCTCGGCCGCCTCGAGGTCGACCTCGTTGCGCACCGACTGGAACGAGCCGATCACGACGGCGGAGCGGTCCCACTCCCAGAAGCGCAGCGTCGGCTCGCGCAGCCCCGCGGCGACGCGCTCGGCGAGCACCTCGTCGAGCGCGACCTGCGTGCGCGGCGGGAGGGACGGGCCGCGCACGAGTCGCCAAGGGTAGTCGGCCCATTCGCGGCCGCCGGCGACGGCGCGACGCACCGCGGTCGCGATGCCTTCCGGCGTGACCCCGAGCAGCTCGGCCTCGGGCGGCAGCGCCTGGCGGATCGCACCCGCGATGTCCTTCGCGCTCGCGTCGGCGGGCAGGCCCTCCACCGCAGCGTCCATGACCGCGAGCGCGGAGTCGGGCTCGAGGAAGAAGTCGCCGGCGATCCGCACGCCCGCCAGGCGCTCGTCGACCACCTCGAGGTCGACGACGACGAGCTTGCCGCCGGGCACCTTGTACTCGCCGTGCATCAGCCCACCCGCGCGTCGAGCCAGGCGATGACGTCGGCGATGACCTCGTCCGCGTTCGTCTCGTTGAGCACCTCGTGCCGGGCGCCGTCGTAGACGATCACCTCGACGTCGGTGAGCCGGGCTCGCGACAGGTAGGCCTCGGCGAGCCGGCGCACGGAGCGCTCGCCGCCGACGGGGTCGTCGGAGCCGACGATGAGCAGGAGCGGCACGTCGTGCTCTGCCGCGAGCCCGATCCGCGGCTTGCCGAGGAGCCGCAGCGTCTCGCGGATGCCGAAGAGCTTCACGAGCGGCGTCGCGACCATGAGCGGGTCGGCGGCCGCTTTCGCGACGAGCTCGGGGTCGCGGCTGAGCCACTCGAACCCGGTGGGGTCCGCCACGGTCTTCTTGTGCCGGGCGTTGAGCGGGGCCGCGTTCATGCCGGTGAGCACGCGATACGCGGAGCCGGAGAGGACGACGAGATCGTATTCCTTCGGGTACGTGTCGAGCAGGATCTGGGAGATGAAGGATCCCCACGAGTGGCCGAACAGCACGAACGGGATGCCCGGCCGCGCGGCCTTGACGAGCTTGCTGAGGCGGTGCACGGCATCGACGGCGGCCCGGTGGCCGCCCTTGCCGAGCCGGCCGAGCTTGCTGCGGTCCTCGCCCCACTGCTCGAGGCCGGTGCGGCCGTGGCCGCGGTGGTCGTCCGCCCACACCTCGTAGCCGGCGGCGACGAGCGCCTCGGCGACGCGCTCGTAGCGCAGCGCGTACTCGCCGACGCCGTGGACGAGCTGGATCACGGCCTTCGGGCTCGGGTGCGACCACACGTGGTAGTGGATCGTGACGCCGAGCCCGTCTTTGAACGTCGCGTCTTTGCGGGTCGCTGCCATGGATGGAATCTACCGCTCGGGGGCGCCGGTGGCCCGGCGGGCGATTGGAGCGCGGGCGAGAACGGGACTTTGCCTTGCAAAATCCCCGATTGTTAGACAATCTATCGGGGTGAGGTCGATCGCCGAGGAGAACGCCGTCCTCCCGGGCACCCTGCACGTCGCCCTCCGCGACGCGGTGCTGGATCGCGAGCTGCCTCCCGGGACCGCCGTGACCGAATCCGCCGTCGCGAGCCGCTATGGCGTGGCCCGGCCCACGGCGCGCCTCGCGATCGAGCGGCTCGTCGCGGAGGGGCTGCTCGCCCGAGCCCCGCACCAGTCGGCTCGCGTGCCGGTGTTGAGCGCTCAGGACATCGCCGACATCTTCGACAGTCGCGCCCTCGTCGAGCAGGCCGCGATCGAGCGGCTCGCGCGCGCCGGTTCGATTCCGGCCGAGGCGCTCGCCGCGCATCGCGAGCTCCTCGCCATCGATGACCGCGCGCCGTTCGCCCGGCTCGACGCGACGTTCCACCGCAGTCTCGTCGCGGGTCAGCCGAATGCGCGGCTCGCCCGCATGCATGGCCTGCTCATGGGCGAGATCGAGCTGTGCATCGCGCAGGTCCAGGCGGAGCGCGTGCTGACCCCGGTCGAGATCGGCGCACAGCACCAGGCGATCCTCGACGCCGTCACGGCCGGCGACGCGACGCTCGCGGGGCGACTCGCCCGAGACCACATCCACGGCGCTCGCGATCGGCTGCTCGCGGCCGCGCAGGCCACGACCGACCCGACGCAAGGACTCGACTGATGGTGCAGCGACAGTTCCCGAACCCCAAGGACGTGTTCGAGCTCATGCGGTTCAAGCGCCCCGTGTGGAGCGCGAAGGAGCGCCGGCTCGCGAGCGCGCTGACGATCCACGACCTGCGCACGATCGCGCAGCGCCGCACCCCGCGGGCCGCCTTCGACTACGTCGACGGCGCCGCGGACGGCGAGCTCTCGCTCAGCCGCGCCCGCCAGGCGTGGGAGGACATCGAGTTCCACCCGGACATCCTCAACGACGTCTCGACGGTCGACACCTCGACGACGATCCTCGGCGGGCCGAGCGCCTACCCGTTCGCGATCGGCCCCATCGGCTTCAGCCGGATCGCCCACACGGAGGGCGAGGTGGGCGGTGCGTCCGCGGCGGCCCGCATCGGCATCCCGTTCACGCTCTCGACGCTCGGCAACACCGCGATCGAACGCGTCGCGGAGATCAATCCGGGGCGCAACTGGTTCCAGCTCTACGTCATGCGCCAGCGCGAGATCTCCTACGGACTCGTCGAGCGGGCGGCAGCGGCGGGCTTCGACACCCTCATGTTCACGGTCGACGCGCCCGTCGGGGGCAACCGGCTTCGCGACACCCGCAACGGCTTCTCGATCCCGCCGCAGCTGACGATGAAGACGATCGCGAACGCGATCCCCCGGCCCTGGTGGTGGTGGGACTTCCTGACGACCCCGAAGCTCGAGTTCGCCTCCCTCAGCGCCACGGGCGGCACGGTCGGCGAGCTGCTGTCCTCGGCAATGGACCCGACGATCTCGTTCGCCGACCTCGACGTCATCCGCGGCATGTGGCCGGGCAAGCTCGTCGTCAAGGGCGTGCAGAACGTCGCGGACGCGAAGCGCCTCGCCGACCTCGGCGTCGACGGCATCATCCTGTCGAACCACGGCGGGCGCCAGCTCGACCGGGCCCCGATCCCCTTCCACCTGCTCCCGGAGGTCGTGCGGGAGGTAGGACGGGACACCGAGATCATCGTCGACACGGGCATCATGAACGGCGCCGACATCGTGGCGGCGATCGCGCTCGGCGCGAGGTTCACGATCGTCGGGCGCGCGTACATGTACGGCCTCATGGCCGGCGGGGTCGACGGCGCGCACCGCGCGATGGAGATCCTGACCCGGCAGATCGTGCAGACGATGAAGCTGCTCCAGGTCGCCACGGTCGAGGAGCTCGGCCCTCGGCACGTGACGCAGCTGCAGCGCCTCGTCCCGCGGACGTAGTCGCCGACGCCGATTCCGCGGGGAATCGGCGGTTCTGCGGGGATATCCGCCCCGGGTCGCCGCACATCCGGCGTTCCTCCGCAGAACTCGACCGTGGCGAGGCGCCTCAGGTGCGCGCGGGCTCCTCCGGAAGCTCGTCCTCCGGCTCCTCGCGGATCGGCGTCGCCTGCAGCACCTGATCGGAGAACTCCTCCGGTGCGATGACGAGCGGCACCGGCCGGGTCGCGACGAGCTCGACCCCGAGTCGGGCCTCGGAGCTGCGTCGCACGCGGCCGGATGCGAGGAACCACACCGCGCCGATCGCGAACGCGACGATGCCCGACGCCCCGCCGACGAGGATCGCGACGCGCGGGCCCGCGGTCGAGGCGACGAGGCCGACGATGGGCGCGCCCACGACCGTGCCGCCCATCATGAGTGCCATGTAGATCGCGAGCACGCGACCGCGCAGCGCCGGATCGGTCGTCGTCTGCACGTAGCCGTTCGCGGTCGTCAGCATCGTGATGACGGAGAAGCCGATGACGACGCAAATCGCGGCGTAGGTCCAGAACGACGGCATCGCCGCGGACAGGCAGCAGGAGATCCCGAAGAGCAGGGCCGCGAAGATCGCGACGCGCAACTGCGCGCGGGCGCGGCGGGCGGCGAGCAGTGCGCCGACGAGCGAGCCGATCGCGATGACGGAGGTGAGCAGTCCGAAGCCGTCGGCGTCGCGGCCGAACTCGAGCGCCATCGTCGAGGCGAAGATGGGGAAGTTCATGCCGAATGCGCCGACGACGAACGCCATCGCGAAGAGGGCGACGAGGTCGCCGCGGCGCGCGGCGTAGCGGAACCCGTCCATGAAGCGCTGCACGCCCGTCGCCTTCGCGCGGGGCACGAGCTCGCGGCGTCGCATCAGGGCGAGCACGGTGATCGTCGCGAGGTAGCTGATCGCGTCGACGATGAAGACCCAGCCGGGGCCGATCCAGATGATCGCGATGCCGGCCGCGGCGGGGCCGATGAGGCGCGCGCCGTTGAACGCCGCGGAGTTGAGCGCGACGGCGTTCGCCGCGTCCTCGCGGCCGACGAGGTCGGAGACGAAGGCCTGCCGCGCGGGGTTGTCGAACGCGGTCCCGATGCCGAAGCAGCAGGCGAGCACGTACATGAGGGGGAGCGTCATGACGCCCGCGAGGAGCAGGATGCCGGCGGTCAGCGCGACGGTCCCGAGCGCGGTCTGCGTGACGAGCAGGAGCCGTCGGCGGGGGAAGCGGTCGGCGACCCAGCCGGTCACGCCGACGAGCAGGAGCGGCGGCCCGAACTGGAGCGCCAGGCACACGCCCATCGCGGCGGCGTCGCCGTCGGTGAGCACGGTGAGCACGGTCCAGCTCAGCGCGGTCGACTGCGCCCACGAGCCGACGTTGGACACGAGTGCGCCGAAGAACCAGAGCCGGTAGTTGTAGTGCCGGAGCGACCGGAACATCATGGCGCCCTTCATCGGCGCGCCATCGCCCCGATGAGCTCGATGGCGCGCTCGAGCACGGCGCGATCCGCCGGGTCGAGGGGCGCCAGCTGCGTCTTGAGCCAGGCGTTGCGCCGCTTGCGCGCGGTGCGCGCGAGCTCGTCGCCCGCCGCCGTGATCTCGACGAGGACGCGCCGCCCGTCGGCGGGGTCGTCGAGGCGGCGCACCCAGCCGGCGTCGGCGAGCACGTTGATGGTCCGGTTCATCGAGGGCGCGGACACGCGCTCGAACTCGGCGAGCTGGCCCGGAGTCTGCGGCCCGGTCCGGTTGAGATGCATGAGCACGGTGAGCTGCGAGTCGGTCACCTCGTCGAGGTGGGACTCGAGTCGCATGCGGCGCGTGAAGAGGAACGCGGCGACGCGCAGGTCGGAGGCGACCCGGTCGAGCGCATCCGATTCCTTAGCCACCCTAACGATCCTAGCTCATTAGGGCGGCTAACGATCCGCAGGCGCCCGCCTCAGCGCTCGAGCGGCCCGAGCAGGCTGGCCGCGACCGTCGCGTGCACCGACTCCGTGTCGCTCGGGTGGTAGATCCCCGCGAGCACATCGCGCTGCAGCCGGGCGAGCTCCGCCGCATTGCGATACCCGCCGCCGCCCGCACACCGCACCGCCTGGTCCACGACGTACCGCGCCGCCTCCGTGGCGCGATGCTTCGCACCCGTCAGGTGACGGAACCAGTCCGCGCCCCGATCGACGAGGCCGTCGACGTCGGCGGCGAGCGACTCCAGGTCCGGCCCGGTCGCGTCGAGCGCGAGCGCCGCGTCGGCGACCCGCCAGCGGAAGTCCGGATCCTGCGCGTAGCTGCGACCCGTGACGCGGCTGCCACGGCGCTGCACCGCCTCGACCGCGAGCTCCAGCGCACGGTCGGCGATCCCCGCATAGACCGAGGCGATGAGCAGCAGGAAGTTCGCGAAGATCCCGAAGATGAACGGGTCCGCGCTCGGGCCGACCGGCAGGATCCGGCTGACCCGCTCGTCGGGGACGATCGCGTTCTCCAGCACCGTCGTGCGCGACTGGGTCGCCCGCATGCCGAGCGTGTCCCAGTCGTCGAGCGTCGTGACGCCGCCGTCGGCCCGCGTGAGGAAGCCGTGGACCAGTCGGGGCCCGTCCGCGGTCTCGGCGCGGCCGAAGACGCCGAGACGCGTCCAGACCGGCGCGAGCGAGGTGAACACCTTCGTGCCGGTCAGCGCCCAGCCGGGCACTGGCGCCTCGACGCGCACCGCGGTCGTCATCGCATCCCAGAGCACGAAGTCGTTGCCGGGCTCGCTGATCCCGAACGCGAAGAGCTCGCCGCGCGCCGCATCGTCGATGACCCACGCGAGCGAGTCGTCGCCGCGGTCGCGCAGCACGCGCGCGACGCCGAGCCAGACGTGATGCATGTTGACCGCGAGCGCCGTCGCGGGCGCATACGCGGCGAGGCGGCGCTGGTCGCGCGCCGTCTCCAGCAGCGACCGGACCCGTAGATAGCCGGCGTCGCGGAGGTCCTCGAGGTCCTCGTGGAAGAAGGCGTTGTCGCGGTCGTAGCCGGGCGCGCGATCGCGGAAGCGCTGCAGCATCGCGGGATCGAGGTCCATGGTGTCCTCCGCCGTCAGCCTAGACCGGGCCGGCGAGAACGCGATCAGCCGGCCGGCGAGATCGCGCCGATCCTGCGCCGCGCCTCGTCGATGAGCTCGATCACCGCGATCGACTCGGCGAGCGGCCGCTCGGGCGCCTCGGTGCGGCCCGCGGCGATGTGCGCCGCGACGGCGCTCGCCTGGTAGCCCAGGCCCGCGTGGCCGCGGATGCCGTTCGGGTCGACATAGCGCCGGCGCTCGCCGGCGGCGACGAGGTCGAAGGATCCCGCCGTGAAGAACGGCTCCGTGAACTCGACGAGCGCGCTCGACCCGATGACGCGCGCGAGCTGCGATTCCGCGGCGTCGAGCGCCGTCGTCGCGATCGCGCGCGCACCGCTCGCATACTCCTGCACGATGACGGTGCGCGCGTCGACGCCCTCGGCCGTCAGCGTGCCCGTCGCGACGAACGAGTCGCTCGGACCGAGCAGGAAGCGACCGAAGCTGAGCGGGTAGATGCCGATGTCCAGGAGCGCGCCGCCGCCGATCGTCGGCGCGAAGACGCGGGCGCTGCGCGCCCGGTCGAAGGGCGCGCAGAACTCGGCGTCGACGATCGCGACCTCCCCGAGCGCGCCGTCGACCACGAGCTGGAGCAGCACGTCGGTCTGGGGCAGGAAGCGCGTCCACATCGCCTCCATCGCGAAGACGCCAGCGGCCCGCGCGGCCGCCGCGATCTCGCGGGCCTCTGCCGCCGAGCACCCCATCGGCTTCTCGATGAGCACGTGCTTGCCGGCCGCGATGACGAGGAGCGCGTGCTCGCGGTGCAGCTCGTTGGTCGAGGCGACGTAGACGACGTCGACCCCCGGGTCGGCGAGCATCGCCGCATACGAGTCGTAGGCCCGCTCGGCGCCGACGGCTGTCGCGAACGCGCTCGCGCGCTCGGCATCGCGCGAGGCGACCGCGACGATCCGCTGGTCGGTGTGCGCGAGGACGGCGTCGGCCCACAGCCTGGCGATCCGGCCGGGGGCGAGGACGCCCCACCGCAGCACGGGCCCGCCGCGCAGCGGCGCCGTCCGCACCGCGGGAAACCCGTCCACGCCCCCGATTCTGCTCCCTTTTTCAGGGGCCGGAGGGGTCGGTAGGCTTCGGGCGTGGTCGGGGGGACGAGCGAACGCGATGTCGTCATCGTCGGCGGTGGGCACAACGGGCTCGCCGCCGCGGCCTACCTCGCCCAGGCGGGGCTCACGGTCACCGTGCTCGAACGACTCGACGAGGTCGGCGGGGCCGCCGTCTCGGCCGACGCGTTCTCAGGCCTCGACGCCCGCCTGTCGCGTTACTCCTACCTCGTCTCCCTGCTGCCCGCCTCGATCATCCGTGACCTCCGGCTCGACATCCGGCTCGCGCGGCGGCGCTACTCCTCCTACACGCCCCGCCCTGGCACCTCGACGGGCCTGCTCGTGGACCGCGTCGACACCACTGCGAGCGCGCTCGGCGCCGACGCGGCCGGCTGGCGCGCCCTCTACGAGTCGACCGGGCAGCTCGCCCGCACGCTCTTCCCGAGCGTCACCGCGCCGCTCATGACCCGCTCCGAGGCCCGCCGCGCGGTCGCGGACGAGGCGACCTGGATGGCGTTCATCGAGGAGCCCGTCGGCGAGGTCATCCAGGACGCGCTGACCGACGACCTCGCCCGCGGCGTCGCCCTCACCGACGCGCTCATCGGCACCTTCGCGCCGAACGTCGACCCGACGCTCGCCGCCAATCGCTGCTTCCTGTACCACGTGATCGGCGGCGGCACCGGCGACTGGGACGTGCCGATCGGCGGCATCGGCTCCGTGACCGGCGAGCTGCGGCGCGCGGCGCTGCAGGCCGGCGCCGAGCTGCTCACGAGCGCGGAGGCGACCGCGATCCGTCCCGACGGCGGCGTCAGCGCGCGCATCCGCGACGAGGAGGTCGAGTTCGCGGCACGCTGGGTGCTCGCGGGCTGCTCGCCCCACGAGCTCGCCCGACTGCTCGGCGAGGCGCCGCCCGCCGGTGCCGAGGGCGCGCAGGTCAAGGTCAACCTGCTCCTCAAGCGGCTGCCGCGACTGCGCGATCCGCGCCTGGACCCGCGGGCGGCGTTCGGCGGGACGTTCCACGTCAACGAGACGTGGGCGCAGCTGCAGACCGCGTACGACGAGGCCGCCGCGGGCGACGTCCCCGAACTCCTGCCGCTGGAGATCTACTGCCACTCCATCACGGACCCCACGATCCTCTCCGAGGACCTGCGCGAGACCGGCGCGCAGACGATCACGCTGTTCGGCCTGCACACCCCGCATCGCCTCGCCGAGTCGGCGGCCTACGCGGGCGAGGCGGGGGCAGAACGCTATCGCCGGCGACTCCAGGATGCGGCGATCGCGAGCCTCGACTCGGTGCTCGACGAGCCCATCGAGTCGCTGCTGCTCACCGACGCCGACGGCCGGCCGACGATCGAGACGAAGACGACGCTCGACCTCGAGCGCTCCCTGCGGCTGCCGCGTGGCAACATCTTCCACGGGCCGCTGTCATGGCCCTGGGCGGAGGACGGCGAGCCGCTCGCGACGGCCGCGGAGCGCTGGGGCGTCGCGACCGCGCACGAACGCATCCTGCTGTGCGGCTCCGGCACACGACGAGGCGGCGCTGTGTCCGCACTGGGGGGACACAACGCCGCCATGGCCGTGCTGGAGCTGCTGTGACTCAGCCCGTCGTGTAGGTCGACAGCGAGCCGAGGGTCGCGAGCGCCGTCGCGCCGATGACGACCGCGACGATGATCCATACGACGTAGATCGCCAGGACGATGATCGAGACGATCAGGCCCACCTTGGCGGGCGTGTTCTGGTAACCGGCGGCCTTCGACTGGTTGAGCGCGACGATCGACAGGATCAGACCGACGAGCGCGAACACGAAGGCGAAGACGAGGCCGACGATGCCGAGCG
Source organism: Microbacteriaceae bacterium (assembly GCA_035555435.1). Classification (GTDB taxonomy): domain Bacteria; phylum Actinomycetota; class Actinomycetes; order Actinomycetales; family Microbacteriaceae; genus 73-13. The sequence continues at coordinate 16,805 of DATMGN010000009.1, forward strand.
TCTTGCCCGGGTAGTCGCCGGGCGCCGGCTGGAGAGGCTGCTGTCCCTGCTGGTATGCCGGCTGCTGGTAGGCGGGCTGCTGCGGGGCGTTGGGGTCGGTCATGACTGGTTCCTGCTTTCGTGGCGGTGGCCTTGGTCGACTGTGAGCGTACTCACAGCCGGGCCCGGACGCTACGTTGATTACGTGGCGATCGGCATTCTGACGAGCGGCGGCGACTGTCCTGGGCTCAATGCGGTCATCCGCGCGGTCGTCCTCAAGGGCGTGCAGATCTACGGGCAGGAGTTCGTCGGGTTCCGCGACGGCTGGCGCGGCCTCGTCGAGGGCGACGCGGTCCCGCTGGAGCGCCGTGACATCCAGGGCATCGGCAAGCTCGGCGGCACGATCCTCGGCACCTCGCGCACGAATCCGCTCGGCGACGGCGACACGACGGGGCGGCGGGCGAAGGAATCGATGGCACGCCTCGGCGTCGACTCGCTCATCGTCGTCGGCGGCGAGGGGACGCTCGCGGCGGCGGCGGAGCTCGCGGACGCGGGCGTGCAGATCGTCGGCGTGCCGAAGACGATCGACAACGACCTGTCCGCGACCGACCTGACATTCGGCTTCGACACGGCCGTCGAGATCGCCACGGAGGCGTTCGACCGGCTGCGCACGACGGGCGACTCGCACGGGCGCGCGATGGTCGCCGAGGTGATGGGGCGACACGTCGGCTGGATCGCCCTGCACTCGGGCATGGCGGCCGGGGCGCACGCGATCCTGATCCCCGAGCAGCGGACCTCGTGGGACGAGCTCACCGAGTGGGTCATGAGCGCCCATCGCCGGGGCCGCGCACCGCTCGTCGTCGTCTCGGAGGGCTTCGTGCCCGAGGGCGGCACGGAGGCGTTCTCCGATCAGGGCGTCGACGCGTTCGGCCGGCCACGCCTCGGCGGCATCGGCGAGCTCGTCACGGCCGAGATCGAGGCGCGCACCGGCATCGAGTCGCGCTGCACGATCCTCGGCCACATCCAGCGCGGGGGCACGCCGAGCGCGTTCGACCGCGTGCTCGCGACCCGGTTCGGTCTCGCCGCGGTCGACTCGGCGGTGCACGGGCGCTTCGGCCGCATGGTGTCGCTGCGCGGGACCGACATCACCCACGTCCCGATCGCGGACGGCATCGGTCGGTTGAACGCCGTGCCGCAGTCCCGCTGGGACGAAGCCGCCATCCTGTTCGGCTGATCGGAGGGGCCGTGTCCGCAGCGCTCGCGATCGCCGGGATGGCGTGCTTCGTCCTCGCCGGACTCGTGCATGTGTGGATCTTCGCGCTCGAGTCGCTGCTCTGGCGTTCTGGCAGGACCTGGCGGCAGTTCGGCATCCGGTCGGAGTCGGACGCGGAGGTCGCCCGGCCGTGGGCGTTCAACCAGGGCTTCTACAACCTCTTCCTCGGGCTCGGCGCGATCGTCGGAGGGTTCGGGGCGATCGCGGCACTCGCACGAGGCGCGGACTGGGTCGTCACCGCGCCGCTCGCGGATGCGGCCGTGTTCGGCTGGGGGCCGCGGCTCGACGGCTGGGGCTGGGTCGCCGCGTTCTGCGCGCTGTGCATGGGCGGCGCCGCGGTCGTGCTGCTCGCGTCGTCGCGCGGCCGACTGCTGCGCGGGGCGCTCATCCAGGGGACAGCGCCGCTCGTCGGCCTCGTGCTGCTCGCCGTCGCGCTCGCCTGAGCCGATCCGTGCGGCCGCTCAGCGCCGGCGCGTCACGGCCCAGGCGATGCCGCCCGCGATCACGGCGGCGACGCCGATCGCCCCGGCGATCCACGGCGCGGGGTTGCGGCGGTAGGAGGCCTTGATGCGCTTGGAGGCGGCCCGGGCGCGCTTGGGGACGTTGAACTTGTCCTCGATCGCGTCGAGGTTGGCGGCGAGGCGCAGCCGCGCGAGGGCCACGCGCTGGTCCGGGGTGAGTTCCGCGTCAGCCATTCGACGCCTCCCCGCGCTCGCGCGCGGCCCGGCGCGCGCCGCTGCCGAGCGACTGCACGTCCTCGACGACCTTCGCGGCACGGTCGGGGCCCTTCATCGACTTGAAGGCGCCGATCCCCGCGAAGGCGAGGATCAGCGCGATGAGCAGCAGCCCGCCGAACACGATGAGCGCGCTCGCCCACCAGGGCAGTGCGGTCGCGATGCCGGCGATCGCCGCGAAGATGCCGACCGCGATCGCGCACAGCGCGAAGAACGCCGCGACGACCATGAGCCCGGCGCCGACGCCGGCGCGGATCGCCTTGCTCTTCAGGTCGGCCTTGATCGCCTCGATCTCGGCGCGGATGAGGTCGCCGATGAGGCCCGGCAACTCCCCGATCAGCTGGAAGAGGGAGCGGCGCGGCAGCTCATGCTCGTCGCTCACAGCGACTCCGTCGGCGCGGGCGCCCGCCGCTTTCGCTTGGTCTTGCCCGTCGCCCGATCGATCGCGGACGCGGCACCGATCTTGAGCAGGCCGCCGAGGTCATCGAGCCGATCCTCGACGAAGCCGGCGGCGGTGTCGCGCACGCCCTTCACGATCGGCGCGTTCCACACCGTGGACGCCGCCTTCGCGATCTGCTCGTATCGCTCCCGCCCGGCCTTCGCGCCGAGGATGTAGCCGACGCCCACGCCGAGCCCGATGAGGACCAGCTTGCCCTTCAGACTCATGGGACCACAGTAACCCTCTCGGCTACATGCCGCCATGGGAATACTGGGGCTTGACAGACCGCGACGGGGTCGATCCGCCGAGTCGGGTTCACCAGATCGTGACGCGCTCCGGCTCCGCGAGCCACAGCCGGTCGGCCTCGGTGAGCCCGAATGCCTCGTAGAACGCCGGGATGTTGCGGACGATCTGATTGCATCGGAACTCGCTCGGCGAGTGGGGGTCGATCGCGAGCAGCCGGATGACCTCCTCGTCGCGACCCTTCTGCTGCCAGGCCTGCGCCCACGACAGGAAGAAGCGCTGCGCCGCCGTGAGCCCGTCGATGACGGGGCCCTCCGTCAGTCCCTGGCGCTCGAGGTGGACGAGGTAGGCCTGCCATGCGATCCCGAGCCCGCCGAGGTCGCCGATGTTCTCCCCGATCGTGAGCGCCCCGTTGACGTGCTGCTCCGGATCGCCGTCCAACTGCTCCGGCACGAGCGCGTCGTACTGTGCGATGAGCGAACCGGTGCGCTCCTCGAACGCCGCGCGATCCGCCTCGGTCCACCAGTCGATGAGCCGCCCGTCCCCGTCGAAGCGCGAGCCCTGGTCGTCGAAGCCGTGGCCGATCTCGTGCCCGATCACGGCGCCGATCGCGCCGTAGTTGGCGGCAGCATCGCGTTCTGCCGAGAAGAACGGCGGCTGCAGGATCGCGGCGGGGAAGACGATCTCGTTGAAGCCGGGGTTGTAGTACGCGTTGACGGTCTGCGGCGTCATGAACCACTCGTCGCGGTCGATCGGCCGACCGAGCTTCGCGAGCTCGCGCTGGAACTCGAACTCCGCCGCGGCGCGCTGGTTCGCGATGAGGTCATCCGCGACGATCTCGAGCGTCCCGTAGTCGCGCCACTTCACGGGGAAGCCGATCTTCGGCGTGAACTTCTCGAGCTTCTCCAGTGCACGCCGACGCGTCTCGGGCCCCATCCACTCGAGGGACCCGATCGAGCGCCGGTAGGCCTCGATGAGGTCGGCGACGAGCTCGTCCATCGCGGCCTTCGCCGCCGGCGGGAAGTGGCGCTCGACGTAGACGCGCCCGACCGCCTCGCCGAGCACCCCCTCGACGAGGCTCACGCCGCGCTTCCAGCGGGCCCGGATCTCGGGCGTGCCGGTGAGGGTGCGGCCGTAGAAGCCGAAGTTCGCCTGGACGAACGCGTCGGAGAGCGAGCTCGCGTACGAGCGCACCGTGTGGAACGCGAGCCAGTCGCGCCAGGCGGGCAGCCGCTCGGCGGTCACGAGCGCCGCGATGCCCGCGAGCGCGCTCGGCTGGTGCACGATGAGCTCCGCGGTGTGCTCCGGCGCGAGCCCCATCGCGTCGCGCCAGCCGGCGAGCGGCGCCGCGCCGGCGAGTTCGGCGACGGCATCCCAGGTGAGGAGGTTGTACGTCTTCTGCGCGTCGCGGGACTCGACCTTGTCCCAGTGGGCCGCCGCGATCTCGTGCTCGAGTGCGACGATGCGCTCGGCCCGCGCCGCCGCGTCGTCGACGCCCGCGAGCGCGAGCAGCTCCTCGACGAACGCCCGGTAGGCCGTGCGGATCTCGGCGAACTTGTCCTCCCGGTAGTACGACTCGTCGGGCAGTCCGAGGCCGCCCTGCACGACGTTGAGGAGGTAGCGCTCGGGGTCGCCGGGATCGTTGTCGACGTAGAGGTGCACGAAGCCCGGCCCCCCCGCGCGTTCGAGCCGACCGATCGTCGCGAGCAGCGCGTCCACGGAGTCGACCGCGTCGACCTCGGCGAGGAGCGGCACGAGCGGCGCGGCGCCCTTCGCCTCGATCGCCGCCTCGTCCATGAAGGATGCGAACAGGTCACCGGCCTTGCGCGCATCGGTTCCGGGCGTCGCGTGCTGCGACTCCTCGATGATCGTGCGGATCGCCTCCTCCGCCTCCTCGTGGAGGATGTGGAACGAGCCGTAGCGGGCCTTGTCGGCCGGCAACTCGGTGCGGTCGATCCACTTCCCGTTGACGTGCCGGAAGAGGTCGTCCTGGGGACGGGTGGCGGGGTCCAGCTCGGCGGTGTCGATCCCGGAGGTCACGGCGTCGGTCATGCGCTTCAGCCTACGAGCGCATGCTTGGCAGAACGCGATGCGTCAGCCCGAGGTCATTTCCATGGTCAAAGCACCATTGCGACAATGCTCTCGACCGGAGACCATGGCTCCGGTTCGCTGAGGCGGATGAGAGGGATCGAGTCGACGGCGGCGCTCACGATCGGGCGGCGGATCGCCGAGGCGCGAGCGGCGGCGGGCGCCTCCCGGCTCGATCTCGCGTACCACGCACGCGTCGACCCGACGAACCTCGGCCGCTACGAGACCGGCAAGGCGCTGCCGAACCTCGCCACCCTCGTCCGACTCGCCGACACCCTGGGCCTCGACCCGGGCTCACTGATCGAAGGGCTCAGCTTCGAGGACTTCCCGCAGGACCGCGACGCGCCGCAGCAGCTGCCGAAGCGCACCGCGCGCCGCTCCTCCACCGGCTGATTCCGGCGCGAGCCTTCGGCGCCGAGCGCGGCCGAGTCGCGAAACGCTCCCATGCCGCGCGAGTAGCGTCGTGCGGTGACCTCTCCCGCGCCCGCAGGTCGTTCCACGACCGCTTGGCGCAATGCGACGTTCACCGTCTTCGGCGTCGCCGGCATCACGATCGCGACGCTGCTCTCGCGGCTGCCCGCGCTGCGCGACCACCTCGACATCGATCCGGGGCAGGTCGGCCTCATGATCGCGTTCTTCTCGGGCGGATCCGTGCTCGGCCTCGTCTTCTCGGGGACGCTGCTGCACACGATCGGCGCGCGACGCATCATCCAGCTCGGCATGCCGACGATCGCGGTCGCACTCGGCGCGATCGGCATCGCGGCGGCCGTGTTCGAGAGCTACCCGACGACGGCGATCGTGTCGATGGTGTTCGGCGCGGCCGTCGCCGTGACCGATGTCGCGACGAACGTCGAGGGCGCCGCCATCGAACGCGAGACGAAGCGCACGATCATGACGACGCTGCACGCCGGCTTCAGCCTCGGCACGGTGCTCGGCGCCACGCTCGGGGCGCTCGCCGCGCAGCTCGGCATCGGCCTGCCGCTGCACTTCGGCATCATCGCCGCGATGAGCATGGTGCTCGCGTTCACGCTGCCGCGCTGGATCCCGACGGTCCTCGCCGACGCGGGGCCGAAGCCGACGATGGCGCAGCGCCGTGCCGTCTGGGCTCAGCCGCGGACCATCCTGCTCGGGCTCGTCGTGTTCGCCTTCGCCTACATCGAGGGCGCCGCGAACGACTGGCTGACGCTCGCGCTCCACGACGAGCGCGGCTTCGACGAGGCGGGCGCCGCACTCATGCTCGGGGTGTTCACCGCCGCGATGACGGCGGGCCGATTCCTCGCGGGACCCGTCATCGACCGGCTCGGACGGCTGCCGGTGCTCATCGGCTCCGCGCTCATCGCCGCGGCGGGGCTCGGCCTGCTCATCTTCGTCCCCGAGACGTGGGCGGTCATCGTCGGCACGATCGTCTGGGCGCTCGGCTCGTGCCTCGGCTTCCCGCTCGGACTGTCCGCGGCTGGCGACGACCCCGCGACGGCGGCGAGCCGCGTCGCGGCCGTGTCGCTCATCGGATATGTCGCGTTCTTCGCAGGTCCCCCGCTCGTCGGCTTCATCGCCGATCAGACCGGGATCCTGCCGGCCCTCACGATCATCTTCGCCTTCATCGCCCTCGCGCTCGCCGCGAGCCCGGCGGTGCGCCCCCCGCGGGGCACCGTACCGACGCCGACCGACGCCTTCGACGACCCCGAGCTGCGGCACTGACCGGCGTGCGTCGCCCAGGTGACACCAACTGGCGTTCTGCCGCGATGAGAACGCCGGTTCCTGTCACCTGAACCGACTCGGGAGCGCCGACCGGCGAGCGGGAGAACGCCATGCCGCCGGTAGCGTTGCACCGATGAGACTCGTGATCGCCCGCTGCTCGGTCGACTACGCCGGACGGCTGTCGGCGCACCTGCCGCTCGCGACCCGGCTGCTGCTCGTGAAGTCCGACGGCTCGGTGCTGGTCCACTCCGACTCCCTCAGCTACAAGCCGCTCAACTGGATGAGCCCGCCGTGCACGATCGTCGAGATGGAGCCCGACGAGGAGCAGTCGGCCGTCGGCGTCACCGCCGTGTGGCGGGTCAACCAGGCGAAGACGGCGGATCTGCTCGTCATCTCCATCCACGAGGTGCTGCACGACTCCTCGCACGAGCTCGGCTTCGACCCGGGCCTGCAGAAAGACGGTGTCGAGGCGGACCTGCAGCGGCTGCTCGCCGAACAGGTCGGGTTGCTCGGCGAGGGCACGCGACTCGTGCGACGGGAGTACCCGACCGCGATCGGACCCGTCGACCTGCTCGTCACCGACGCCGATGGCCGCCACGTCGCGGTCGAGGTCAAGCGGCGCGGTGGGATCGACGGGGTGGAGCAGCTGACGCGCTACCTCGAGCTGCTCAACCGCGACCCGCTCATCGCCCCGGTGCGCGGCGTCTTCGCGGCGCAGGTGCTCGCGCCGCAAGCACGGACGCTCGCCGAGGACCGCGGCATCGCGTGCGTCCTGCTGGACTACGACGCGATGCGGGGCCTCGACGAGCGTCCGGATCGGCTGTTCTAGCGGGGAGGTCTCGATACGCCGCAGCGCGGCTACTCGACCCGCGACGGCACTACGGCGCCGGGACGACCTCGATCGTGAAGCTGAGGTCCTGGATGCCACCCTGCGCGTTCTTCAGCACGACCTCGGTCGAGCCCTCCTTGACGGCGGTGAAGCCGGGGTTGAACGTCGCCGAGCCGTCGTTGCGGCCCTGGACGAACTCCACGATGCCCTCGGGCGTCGCCGAGACGAGCGTGTAGCTGTCGACCGCGAGGTCTCCGGTGTCGATGTTGAGCGGCTGCTTGGAGTTGATCTCGACCGTCGCGCCCTGGAGCTCGGTGGCGGTCTTGGTGACGGGCGGCAGCGTGTCGCCGCCAACGGGGGCGGAGCCACCGGCGCAGCCGGTCAGGACGAGTGCGGAGGCGGCGATCGCGATGCCACCGGCAAGCGCGGAGAAGCGGGAAATGATCATGCGGCGAGTATGCCGACACGGCGCGCGCATCTGCCAGCATGTCAGGCATGTCGGATGACAACGCTCAGCAGATCGTTACCAAGATCGCGGGCGATGGCGTTCCTCGCGCCGACGGCACCGCGGACCGGCGGTTCTTCGGCCAGCCTTGGCCGCTCGTGCACATCTTCGGGGTGGAGACCTGGGAGCGGTTCTCCTGGTACGGCATGCAGGCGATCCTGCTCTACTACATGTACTTCACGGTCGCGCAGGGCGGTCTCGGGATCGACAGGACGACGGCGCTCGGCATCATGGGGGCCTACGGCGGCTCCGTATATCTGTCCACGATCCTCGCCGCGTGGATCTCCGACCGCGTGCTCGGCGCCGAGCGCACGCTCTTCTACTCGGCGATCGTCGTCGCGGTCGGCCACCTCGCGATGGCGGTGCTGCCGAGCGCGCCGGGCCTCGTCGTCGGCCTCATCCTCATCGCGATCGGCTCCGGCGGCGTCAAGTCGAACGCCAGCGCGATCGTCGGCAAGCTGTACGCGCCCGAGGACACCCGGCGCGACGCGGGCTTCTCCCTGTACTACCTCGGCATCAACCTCGGCGGGTTTCTCGGCCCGTTGCTGACCGGGTGGCTGCAGACCTCGCTCGGCTTCCACATCGCGTTCGGCGCCGCCGCCGTCGGCATGGGCATCGGGCTCGTGCAGTACTGGCTCGGGCGCAAGGGCCTGCCGGCGATCACGCACAGCGTGCCGAACCCGGTGAGCCGCTCGCGACTCTTCGCCTACGGCGCCGTCGTCGTCGCGGTGTTCGGCGTCGTCATCCTGCTCATCGCGATGCAGATCCTCGACCTCGACGAGCTGCCGGAGACGATCACGATCATCGCCTCGCTCGCGGCGGTCGCGCTGTTCGCGGTCATCCTGTCGAGCCCGAGGATCACGCCGACGGAGCGCTCCCGGGTGTGGGCGTTCGTGCCCCTGTTCCTCGTCAACGTCGGCTTCTGGTCGGTCTACCTGCTGTCGTTCACGCTCGCCGCGGTCTACGGCAACGACCGGACGAACCTCGACCTGTTCGGCTGGCAGATGCCGCCGGCCTGGGTGCAGTCGATCAACCCGATCTTCATCCTCATCCTGTCGTCGTTCTTCGCGGCGTTGTGGACGAAGCTCGGCCGGCGGCAGCCGAACACGCTCGTGAAGTGGGCGCTCGGCATCTTCTTCTGCGGGGTCGCGTACCTCCTCTTCCTGCCGTTCGTCAGCACGGGCGACCACGGGACGCCGCTGTGGGGCGTCGTCGTCATCATCTTCGTGTGGACGGTCGGTGAGCTGCTGTTCAGCCCGACGGGTCTGTCGCTCACGACGAAGCTCTCGCCGACGGCGTTCACGAGCCAGATGTTCGCGCTGTACTTCCTGTCGATGGCGATCGGCGGCGCGGTGTCCGGGGTGCTCGCGCAGCTCTACAACGAGAGCGACGAGACGCCCTACTTCGCGACGCTCGGGATCGCGACGCTCGTGCTCGGCGTCATCATGGTCGTCATCACGCCACTGTCGCTGCGCCTCATGAAGGGCGTCCGCTGAGCGCCCGCTTCGCCCACCGCCTCGCGAACACGCTCGATGCGAGCTACTCGCTGCTGACGATCGCGTTCTGCCTGATCATGATGATCGGGACGACGAGCGCGGTCCGCTACACCTTCATCGAGGCGGCGCCGGATCGCGTCGAGATCCTCCAGACCGCGATCTACCTCGCGATCGCGTGGGGGGTCATCGATGCGGGGCTCGGGCTCGTGGCGAGCATCTTCGTGCAGGGGCGCGAGCGGCTCGCCGCGCGCCGCTCGGGGAGCACGCCGCCTGCGCTGCACCTGACTCGGGACGACTGGATGACGGCGCTCGCGTCGCTGTGCGCGACTCTGCTCGCGGCGCTGCCGGCGGCTGTACCGTTCGTCGTCCCGGCGCCGGTCGAGATCCTGGTGTGGATCTCGAACGCGATCGCGATCGCCGCGCTCTACTGGCTCGGCTGGTTCTGGGCCCGGTGGACGGATTTCCCGCGCTGGCTCGCGGGTCTCGGGATGGCGTGCATCGGCTGCGCCGCGGTCGCGGTGACGCTGTTGCTCGGCGTCGCGTGACCGGACTCGAAGCGGTGCGATAGATCACACTCCAAGTGCAGTATGCTGCACTCCCATGGAGCCGGACACCTCGCAGCTCGCCTCGCTCATCGGCACGCGCGTGCGGCAGCGCCGCCGTTCGCGCGGCTGGACGCTCGACCAGCTGTCGCAGAACGCCGGCGTCAGCCGTCGCATGATCGTCAGCATCGAGCAGGGCGCGGTCAACCCGAGCCTCGGGACCCTCCTGCGGATCAGCGAGGCGCTCGGCGTCGGACTGCCCGCCCTCGTCGAGCCATCCGCCGGGCAGGCCGCGCGCGTCACGCGGGCGGGAGACGGCATGCCGCTGTGGACCGGCGAGGCGGGCGGGCGCGGTCTGCTCGTCGCGAGCGCCGATGACGACGGCGCGTTCGAGCTGTGGAACTGGACGCTCGGCCCCGGGGACACCCGCACGAGCGAGCCCCACACGAGCGGTACGAGGGAGCTCATCCAGGTGCACGAGGGGACGCTCGTGGTCGAGATCGACGGCGAGCCCGAGACGCTCGAAGCCGGCGACGCGATCGCGTTCTCGGGGGACGCCCCGCACTCCTACACGAACCGGTCCGCGGCGCCCGTCCGCTTCTCGCTCGCCGTCCGCGAGCCGATCGCCCCCGGGGCCCGTCCGAGCGGCCGACATGCCTGACCGGACCCCGACCCGCTTGGCGCGGCTCGGCGACGCGATCCCGCCGTGGACGCTCGCGGTCACGGCGATGCTGTCCGTCCAGCTCGGCTCCGCGCTCTCGGTCGGACTCATCGACGTCGTCGGGGCGGGCGGGACGGCCTGGCTGCGACTGACCGCGGGCGCCGTCATCTTCCTCGTCATCGCACGGCCACCGCTGCGCTCGATCCGCAGGCGCGATGTGCTCCCCCTCACGGGCCTCGGCGTCGCGACGGGACTCATGACGATCGCGTTCCTCGCGGCGATCGAGCGGATCCCGCTCGGCACCGCGGTCGCGATCGAGTTCCTCGGCCCGCTCACCGTCGCGGCCGTGCACAGCCGTCGGGCGATCGCGCTCCTCTGGCCCGCGCTCGCACTCGTCGGCGTCGTCCTGCTCACCGAGCCGTGGCAGGCGCACTTCGACCTCGTCGGGATCGGGTTCGCGGCCCTCGCCGGCGCCGGCTGGGGCGGCTACATCGTGCTCACGCAGCGGGTCGGCGACCGCTTCACGGGCATCCGCGCCCTGTCGATCACGATCCCGATCGCCGCACTCACCGCCGCGATCGTCGGCGTCCCCCAGGCCGTCGGCCACATCACGCTCGAGGTCGTCGGGATCGCGATCGGCCTCGCCCTGCTGCTGCCAGTGGTGCCGTTCGCGCTCGAGATGCTCGCGCTGCGCCGAATGAACCCGAATGCCTTCGGCACCCTGATGGCGGTCGAGCCGGCGATCGGCCTGCTCCTCGGGCTCGTCGTCCTCGCGCAGCTGCCGTCGATCCTGCAGGTCGCCGGGATCGCGCTCGTCGTCCTCGCGGGCGCCGCGGCCCAGCGCACCGCGCGTCGAACGCCGTCAGGGAAGCTCGAATAATCGGTGCGCAAGGTGGGACTTGAACCCACACGCCCTCTCGGGCACACGGACCTGAACCGTGCGCGTCTGCCATTTCGCCACTTGCGCGTGAACGATCGAGATTACCACCCCGCAGACCCCGAGCGCCCTCCGGTCCAGGCGCAGAGCCCTCGGCTACCCTTAGTCGCGGTCACCGGACGGACATGGGAGTGGCGTGGGACTTCTCGACAGCTTCGAACGCGGGCTTGAGCGCGCGGTCAACGGCGCGTTCGCGAAGACGTTCAAGTCCGGCGTGCAGCCCGTGGAGATCTCGGCGGCGCTGCGCCGCGAGCTCGACACGAAGGCGGCGATCGTCTCGCGCGACCGCATCCTCGTGCCCAACGAGTTCACGGTCCGCCTCTCGACCGTCGACCACGAGCGCATCACCGCGATCGGCGCGCCGCTCGTGAGTGAGCTCACCGAGCTCGTGCAGCGGCACGCCGTCGCGCAGCGCTACTCCTTCCCCGGCGGGATCGACATCCGCTTCATCGCCGACCCCGCGCTCTCGCAGGGCATGATCGACGTCCGTTCCGCGAGCATCGAGGGCGGCGTCGACTGGACGCCCGTGCTCGAGATCGCCGGCGTGCGGCACGAGCTGCGCATCGGCCGGACCGTCATCGGGCGCGGCAGCGACGCCGACATCACCGTCGACGACACGGGCATCTCCCGCAAGCACGTCGAGGTGATCTGGGACGGCAAGCGCGCGCAGGTGGGCGACCTCGGATCGACGAACGGCGCTCGCCTCGACGGCAAACCGGTCAAGAAGGCCCTGCTGGAGCCCGACTCCGTCATCGACATCGGCCGCACGCGCATCGTCTACCGGCTCCTCGCACGGTCGGCAGGTGGCGGCCGATGAGCGAACTCACCTACATGCTGCTGAAGTTCGGCTTCCTTGCGCTCATGTGGGTCTTCGTCTTCGCGGTCGTGTACGCGCTGCGCTCGGACCTCTTCGGCCAGCGCATCCGCAAGGTGGTGGCCCGCGCGCGCGAGGAGCAGGTGACCGGGCGCGCGGGCGCCCCCGCGGCGCGTGCCCCGCGCGCGGCCGGCGCCGCGGAGCGGCCGACGCTCCCCGCCCCGGCCCCGGGCGAGATGGCACGCCGGCTCGTCGTCACCGACGGTCCGAAGAGCGGGCTGGAGATCGAGCTGCCCGACGAGGAGCTCACGATCGGCCGTTCGAGCGACTCGGGCCTCGTCATCCGCGACGACTTCACGTCGAGCCGCCACGCGCGCCTGCTCAACTGGCCGAACGGCTGGGTCATCCAGGACCTCGACTCGACGAACGGCACCTTCCTCGCCGGCACGCGCGTCCACTCGCCGACCCCCGTGCCGCTGCGCACCCCCATCACGATCGGCACCTCGACCTTCGAGCTCCGGGACTGAGGCGTGACGACCACGCACGCGCACGCGGTCTCCGACGTCGGACTCGCCCGGTCCAACAATCAGGACTCGGGCTACTCCGGCCGCGGGCTGTACGTCGTCGCGGACGGCATGGGCGGGCACGCGGGCGGGGACGTCGCCTCGGCGATCGCGATCCGCGGGCTCGCGGCGCTCGATCGCGGCTACGACTCCGCGCCGGAGGCGGAGAACGCGATCCGCCGCGGCTTCGTGGAGGCGCAGGAGGCGATCGCCGACATGGTCGCCGAGCATCCGGAGCTCGCGGGGATGGGGACGACGGTCTCGGCGCTCGCGCTCGTCGGCGACCTCGCCGTCATCGCGCACATCGGCGACTCCCGCATCTACCGGCTGCGCGACGGCGCCCTCGAGCAGATGACGAGCGACCATACGTTCGTCCAGCGGCTCGTGGAGACCGGTCGCATCACGCCCGAGGAGGCGGCGCACCACCCGCGCCGCTCCGTGCTCATGCGGGTGCTCGGCGACATCGACCAGGTCCCGGAGGTCGACTCCGAGATCGTCGAGACGCGGCCCGGCGACCGGTGGATGCTCTGCTCCGACGGGCTCTCGAGCTACGTGAGCGAAGCCGACATCCGCCGCGCGCTGCAGTCGCGGCCGACCCCCGAGGCGGCGGCCGAGCAGTTGCTGCGCGACGCGCTCGGCGTCGGCGCACCCGACAACGTGACGATCGTCGTCGTCGACATCGCGGCCGACGGCGCGGCGACGGCGCTCTCCGACGGGTCGCGCGCGCCGCAGACGGTCGGCTCGGCGGCGGGCCCCGTCGAGTTCCCGGCACCGCGCACCCGCAGCCACACGCGCCTCCCGGCGCTGCTGCGCCACCCGCTGCGCCCCGCGCCGATCGAGGACTCGCACTTCGAGCCGGAGACGGACGAGTACCTCGCCGCGCTCGTCACGGAGGATCGCCGGCGGCTGCGGCGTCGCCGCGCCGTCGCGATCACGCTCATCCTCGTCGCGATCGCGATCGTCGTGTCGGGGCTCTGGCTCGCCTACCAGTGGACCCAGTCGCGCTTCTTCGTCGGACCGCAGGACGGCTACGTCGCCGTGTTCCAGGGCGTGCAGCAGGACCTCGGGCCCATCTCGCTGCACCACCTCGCCTACAAGACGGACATCCGGCTCGACGCCCTCCCGACCTTCCGCCGCGAGGGCGTCGAGCGCACCATCAGCCTCGGGAGCCTCGCAGAGGCCGACGCGACCGTGAAGGAGCTGCGCAGTGCCGCGCGGGAGTAGTGGCGTGAGCTCGCTCACCGGCGCGATCGTGGTGAAGCTGCGCAAGCCCGCACGGTTGCGCAATCTCGAGGTGCCGCTGCTGCTCGGCGCGATCGCGCTGACCGTCGGTGCGATCGCACTCGTCGACGTGGGCACGGGCGCCGCGTTCGACGCGACGCTCGGCTGGGAGCTCGTCGCACTCGTCGTGCTGCTCATCGTCCTGCACATCGTGCTGCGCGTCACCGCTCCCGACGCCGACCCGTTCGTCATGCCGATCGCCGTGACGCTCGGCGGCATCGGGATCGCCGAGATCCACCGGCTCGACATCGCGAACGGCCTGAGCGGCTGGGACGCGTACGCGAACCGGCAGGTGATGTGGACGGCGATCGCGCTCGCACTCGCGATCGTGACGCTGCTCGTGATCCGCAACCATCGCGTTCTGGCCCGCTATCGCTACCTCGCGATGCTGGTCGGCATCGTGCTGCTCGTCCTGCCGATGCTCCCCGGCATCGGCAAGGAGGTCAACGGCGCGCGCCTGTGGGTCGAGCTCGGGCCCATGTCGTTCCAGCCGGGCGAGTTCGCGAAGGTCGCGCTCGCGATCTTCTTCGCCGGCTACCTCGTCACCGCGCGAGAGTCGCTCTCGATGGTCGGCACCCGCTTCCTCGGCATGCGCCTGCCGCGCGCTCGCGACCTCGGACCGATCCTCGTCGTCTTCGCCGCCTCGATGGTCGTCCTCGTCGTCCAGCGCGACCTCGGCACCGCGCTCCTCTACTTCGGCCTCTTCCTCGGCATGCTCTACGTCGCGACGGGCCGGCTCAGCTGGATCGTCCTCGGCCTCGTGCTCTTCGTCGGCGGCGCGCTCATCGCGAGCCGGCTCCTCGGCTACGTCGGCAGCCGGTTCGCCTCCTGGCTCGACGCGTTCAACCCGGAGCACTTCGAGGCGATCGGCGGCAGCTATCAGCTCGTCGTCGGCATGTTCGGCCTGTCGGCGGGCGGCATGTTCGGCACGGGCCTCGGCCGCGGTCGGCCCGACATCACGCCGCTCGCCGAGAGCGACTTCATCATGGCGGCGCTCGGCGAGGAGCTCGGCCTCGTGGGGCTCTTCGCGATCCTCGCGCTGCTGCTCCTTTTCGTCGGCCGCGCATTCCGGATCGGCTTCTCCGGGACGGACGACTTCGGCCGCCTGCTCGCCGTCGGCCTCGGCTTCGCGTTCGCGCTCCAGGTCTTCGTCGTCGTCGGCGGCGTGACCCGGATCATCCCGCTGACAGGACTGACGACCCCGTTCCTCGCCGCGGGCGGCTCGTCGCTCGTCGCGAACTGGATCATCGTCGCCCTGCTGCTGCGCCTCTCCGACGGCATCCGCTCGGGGCCCCGCTTCGTCATCGAGTCCGAGACGGGCGACCAGCCGAGGCTGGTGGTGGGCGCATGAGCACCGGTGCCGGGATCACGAAGAACCTGCGTCGCGTCAGCATCGTCGTCATCGCGATGTTCGCCGCGCTGTTCATCTCGACCTCGATCATCCAGGTCGGGGTCGCCGACGAGTTGCGCGCCGACGACCGCAACCGGCGTACGACGCTCGCGAGCCAGAACGTCAACCGCGGCCCGATCCTCGTCCAGGGCGAGCCGATCGCCCAGTCGGTCGCGACCGACGGCGAGATCCGCTACCAGCGCGTCTACGCGAACGGGCCGCTCTACGCACCGATCACCGGCCGATACACACTCGACGGGCTCAACACCGGTCTCGAGGCCGCCTTCGACGACTACCTCACGGCGTCGACGGGCGGGCAGTTCTTCGATCTGGCGAACGCGGTGCTCACCGGTCGCGAGCCGCAGGGCGCCGCGGTCGAGACGACGATCGACGCCTACCTGCAGCAGGTGGCCTGGGACGCACTCGGGGACTTCACGGGCGCGGTCGTCGCGATGGAGCCGGCGACGGG
This sequence comes from Microbacteriaceae bacterium, assembly GCA_035555435.1. Classification (GTDB taxonomy): domain Bacteria; phylum Actinomycetota; class Actinomycetes; order Actinomycetales; family Microbacteriaceae; genus 73-13. The sequence goes on from DATMGN010000009.1 coordinate 32,746, forward strand.
CCGCATCCTCGCGATGGTGTCGAAGCCGACCTACGACCCGAACCTCCTCGCCGCGCACGATCCCGACGCGGTCGAGGCGACCTACGACCTGCTCACGGAGGACCCGGGCGAGCCGCTCATCAACCGCGCGATGAACGGCGACCTCGACCCGCCGGGCTCGACGTTCAAGCTGGTGACCGCGGCCGCCGCGCTCGACAGCGGGCGCTTCACGCCCGACTCCACCTTCCCGAACCCGGGGCAGCTGCAGCTGCCGCAGTCCAGCGCCGTCATCTACAACGCCTCGGGCGGGTCCTGCGGCGGGGGCGACACCGTGACCCTGACCGACGCGATCCGGCTCTCGTGCAACATCCCGATCGCGGAGCTCGCCGACCAGCTCGGCTACCAGCCGATCAAGTCGATGGCCGGCGCTCTCGGCTTCTGCCACGGCTACGACGTCGCGCGCGTCCAGCCGGTCATCGAGTACGGCTGCACCGCGTTCGACGACCTCGATCTCAGCCCCATGTATTCGACGCCGAGCTGGTACCCGCCCGCGCCCGACGAGCCGCAGACGATGCTGTCGTCGTTCGGCCAGTCGAGCGTGCGGGCCTCGCCGCTGCAGATGGCGATGGTCGCGGCGGCGATCGGCAATCAGGGCGTGCTCATGGCGCCGACCCTCGTCGACTCGGTCATTTCCCCCGACCAGACCCCGCTCGTCACGGTTGAGCCACAGACGCTCGGCCAGCCCATGACGACCGCGACGGCGCGCGCCGTGACTGCCATGATGGTGGCGAGCGTCGACAGCGGTGCCGCTGAGAACGCCGCGATCGAGGGCGTCAGCGTGGCGGGGAAGACGGGGACGGCCGAGAACGGGGCGGGTCAGCCCTACACGCTGTGGTTCACCGGGTTCGCGCCCGCCGAGAACCCGCAGATCGTGGTGGCGGTCGTTGTGCAGGACGGCGGGGGACTCCCGCAGGAGGAGCAGCTGTCGAGCACCTTGTCGGCTCCCATCGGCAAGGCTGTACTCGAGGCGGCGATCAGGAGGTGACCGCGGAATGAGACCCCAGAGCGGGATGACGTTCGGTGGCCGGTACCAGCTGGGTAACCGGATCGCCATCGGCGGCATGGGCGAGGTCTGGCAGGCGACCGACCTCGTCATCGAGCGCACGGTCGCGATCAAGATCCTCAAGGACGAGTACCTCGGGGACCCCGGCTTCCTCGAGCGCTTCCGCGCGGAGGCCCGGCACGCCGCGCTCGTCAACCACGAGGGCATCGCCAACGTCTACGACTACGGCGAGGAGGACGGCAGCGCATTCCTCGTCATGGAGCTCGTGCCCGGCGAGGCGCTCTCCGCCCTGATAGAACGCGAGCGCTCGCTGCCCGTGGACAAGGTCCTGGACATCGTCGCGCAGACCGCGGCGGCGCTGCACGCCGCGCACACCGCGGGCCTCGTCCACCGCGACATCAAGCCCGGCAACCTGCTCATCACCCCCGACGGCCGCGTCAAGATCACCGACTTCGGCATCGCCCGGATCGCCGACCAGGTGCCGCTGACGGCGACCGGCCAGGTCATGGGCACGGTCCAGTACCTCTCGCCAGAGCAGGCGAGCGGCAAGGCCGCATCGCCGTCGACCGACATCTACTCGCTCGGGATCGTCGCCTACGAGGCGCTCGCCGGCAAGCGGCCCTTCACGGGCGAGTCGCAGGTCGCGATCGCGATGGCGCAGATCAACGACGCGCCGCCGGAGCTGCCGCCGTCGATCCCGGAGCCGGTGCGCAACCTCGTGCTCTCGTGCATCGCGAAGAACCCGAAGAACCGCCCGGCGACCGCGCAGCACCTCGCGCGCGCGGCGCAGATGCTGCGCCGCGGCGACATCGCCGGCGCGGCGGCCGCCGTCCCCGGCATCCTCACGCCGTCGGTCATGGCCGCCGTCGGGACCGTGCCGCCCGCGACGGCCGCCGCGACCGAGGTGCTGTCGGCGGCGGACGGCCGCGGTCCGCGGACCCGTCCGAACCCGATCGTCGCCGCGCCCGTGAGGAAGCGCTCGAACGCCTGGCTGTGGACGCTCATCGGGGTCGTCGGGGTGCTCCTCATCGCGCTCGTCATCGTGCTCGTCTCGGCGCTGTCGAACGGTTCGGGCCCTTCGCCCACGACGCCGCCGACCGGGCCGACCGTCGCGCCGCCGGATCCGACCCCGTCGGCCGACACCAGGGTCGAGCTCGTGCGCGACTCGATCATGGGCAAGTCGCGTGACGAGGTCGCCGCCATCCTGCAGAGTCTGCAGCTGGCGTTCGACCCGCAGGACGGCACCGCCGCGACCGACCCCGCGAGCTCGGGCCTGTCGTACGACGCGACACCGACGGGGTTCATCGACAAGGGCACGAAGGTGACGGTGCGCTTCTACACGGCATACGTGCCGACGCCGCCCGTCATGACGCAGCCCGCGACGCCGACCGGGAACCCGGCGCCCCCCTACACGCCGACGGTGCCCGCCGATCGGATCGTCCGCGTGAGCTGGCCGGCCTACGCCGCCTGCAACGCCGACTACCCGCTCACCGGCTACACGGTGACGGAGAGCCGGACGGGCGTCGAACCGATCGTGACGCCGCTGCCGCCCGAGACCACGTGGGTCGACGCGGTGCTCGGCGACGACCCCGGCGACCAGACGACGGTGACCTACACGCCGCACTGCGGCGACTTCACGGCGACGAGCTCCCCGCTCGTCCTCGTCGTCAATCCGTGAGCTCCCCGGAGCCCCGCGCGGCTCATCCCGCTAGACTCTCGTGAGCTTTCCGCAGCTGCACCGATTACCGCACCACTAGGAGTCTCCGCTGTCTGACGACGCCTCGCAGACCGTGACCACGCTCGCCGGCCGCTATCAGGTCGGCGAGGCGATCGGTCACGGCGGGATGGCGGACGTGCACCTCGGGACCGACACGCGTCTCGGCCGCCAGGTCGCGATCAAGCTGCTGCACCCCGACCTCGCCGACGACCCGGCGTTCCGCGCCCGATTCCGTCGCGAAGCGCACGACGCCGCGAAGATGGCGCACCCGACCGTCGTGCGCGTCTTCGACGCCGGCGAGGAGGCGGTGACCGACGCCGACGGCACCGAGCGCTTCGTCCCCTTCATCGTCATGGAGTACGTCGACGGTCGGCTGCTGCGCGACATCATCGCCGACGGGCCCGTCCCGCAGGAGCAGGCGGCGAAGATCGTCGAGCAGGTGCTCATCGCGCTCGAGTACTCGCACCGCGCCGGCGTCATCCACCGCGACATCAAGCCGGGCAACATCATGGTGACGCGCTCGGGTCAGGTGAAGGTCATGGACTTCGGCATCGCGCGCGCCGTGTCCGAGTCCTCCTCGACGCTCGCCGAGACGAGCACGATCGTCGGGACGGCCCAGTACTTCTCCCCCGAGCAGGCGAGGGGCGACGCCGTTGACGCGCGCACCGACCTCTACTCGACCGGCATCGTGCTCTTCGAGCTGCTCACCGGTCGGCCGCCGTTCGAAGGCGAGAACCCGGTCGCGGTCGCCTACCAGCACCTCAACGCCGAGCCCCCCATGCCGACGCGCCTGAACCCGGGCATCGCGCCGGCCTTCGACCTCGTCGTCGGCAAGGCCCTCGCGAAGGAGCCGGCACGCCGGTACCAGACGGCCGCCGAGTTCCGCACCGACCTCGAGACCGCGGCGGGCGGCCAGCTCCCCGTTGCGCGCCAGGTCAAACCCGACGACTTCAACGCGGCCCTGTTCGGCTCGAGCGCGGCGGCGCAGGCGGCACAGACCGCCCGCCAGCTCTCGGCGGACGGCGACAACCGGGGCACCCGCACCCAGACCGGCCCGCCGGTCGTGTGGCTGTGGGCGGGCATCGTCGTCCTCGTCGCGATCGTGGCCGCCGTCGTGTTCTGGATCTTCACCCTCCAGCCGGCGAAGCTCGCCGACTCGCTCACCGTCGAGATCCCGAACGTCTACGGCATGACCTACGAGGCGGGCTCAGGCTCGCTCGAGGATCTCGGGCTCGCCGTCGAGCGCGCCGACGAGACGAATGAGACGGTCGCGGCTGGCACGATCATCGGCACGGCGCCGGAGCCCGGCACCCGCGTCGACCGCGGATTCGTCGTCAGCGTCACCGTCTCCAGCGGCCCCCGCAAGATCGACATCCCCGATGTCGCGAACCTCCCGCAGGACCAGGCGGCGACCCTGCTCACCGACGCGGGGCTCGTCGTCGGGACGGTCTACTCCGTCAACTCGGGCACGGTGCCCGCGGGTCTCGTCATCGAGTCGAGCCCGAAGAGCCCCATCCAGGTCGCGCGCGGCACCGCGATCGACCTCCAGGTCTCCAATGGGCTCGTGACCGTCCCCGATGTGCGCGGCATGCCGACGAGCCAGGCGGACCAGCTGCTCAAGTCGCTGCTCGGCACGGGCAACGTCACGCCGAACATCGTCGTGTGTACCGATGGCAAGGGGACGGTGCAGTCGCAGTCGCTCTCACCCGGCGACTACCCGCAGGGCACGCAGATCACGATCACGATCTGCGCCTAGCCCCACTCCGTCGCTGCGCAGCCGGTCTCCGCGGGTCGAGTAGCGCGCAGCGCGTATCGAGACCTCGAGACCCCCTACGCCCGAAGCAGCGGCGACAGCGTCGTCGCGCGCCCGGACGCACCGGCCAGGCCCGCGCCCTCGAGCCAGTTGCCGAGCATGCGGTAACCGCCCTCGGTGAGCACCGACTCCGGGTGGAACTGGACGCCGTGAATCGGACGCGTCGTGTGGCGCAGGCCCATGATGACGCCGCCCTCCGTCCGGGCGGTGACGACGAGCTCCTCGGGCACGGTCCCGTCGACGACGGCGAGCGAGTGGTAGCGCGTCGCCGTGAACGGGTCGGGGACGCCGTCGAAGAGCTCGCTGCCGTCGTGCGTCACGCGCGAGGTCTTGCCGTGCATGAGCTCGTCGGCGTGGGTCACGGTCGCGCCGAGCGCCTCGGCGATCGCCTGGTGGCCGAGGCACACGCCGAGCAGCGGCTGGCCCGACGCGATCGCGGCGTGCACGAGCGCGATGCTCACGCCGGCATCGGCGGGCGTGCCCGGGCCCGGCGAGAGCAGCACGGCGTCGTACTCCGCGGCGCGCGCGGCGGCCTGCGCTTCAGCGAACGCGTCATTGCGGACGACCTCGGTCGTGGCGCCGAGCTCGAGCAGGTAGCCGTTGAGCGTGTAGACGAAGCTGTCGTAGTTGTCGACGACGAGTACGCGAGTCATCGGGATCCTCCTGCGGCTGTCGGGTCGACCACGGTCGAGTCCTCCATCAAGAACGTGTGCTCGACCCAGGGGAAGATCCACAGGACGCAGGCCGTGAGGATCGCCCCGACGAGCAGGACGAGGATGAGCACCCGGACCCAGGCGGGGCCGGGGAGGATCCTCCACAGGGCACCGTACATCAGGCGGCCCCGTACAGGTGGGCGATCTCGGCGGGCGGGCCCTGCGCGCGCGGGGTCCAGTCGGTCAGCACGCCGTACGCGATGTACCGCTCCGCGACCGAGTGGACCGGGTTGCAGGAGGTGAGGGTGATGATCCGGTCGGTCGCGGCGGCGCCCGGCATCTGGGGCACGGCGGCGAGCACCTCGACGCCGGACGGCGGCACGTACTCGTGCGAGCGGAAGGCGTAGCGGTACCAGCCGTCGGGGGTCTCGACGTAGATGGAGTCGCCGACATCGAGCTGGTTGATGTTGATGAGGGGGTCGCCGTAGCTCGTGCGGTGGCCGGCGACGGCGAAGTTGCCGACGGCGCCCGGCATCGCGGTGCCGGGGTAGTGGCCGATCCCGTAGACGTTGAGCACGTCGTAGATGCCGATGCCTTCGGCGATCGGCCGGGTCCAGTCGTGCCCGAAGCGCGGCACGATGAGGGTCGCGAACTGCTCGGCGTTGCCGGGCGCACCCCCGTAGACGGGCACGTCGGCGGCGAGCACGGGCTGGCCCGCCTTCGGCACCTCGCCCGTGATCGGCGCGGCCGTATACTCGGCGGCCCAGGTGCGGCTGAGGTCCTGGGCGAGCTGCGTCTGCTCGTTCATGGAGATCGCGTTGTTGAGGTAGAGCTGCCAGCCGAGGTAGAGGAAGACGAACGCGCCGGCGGTCAAGAGGAGCTCGCCCAGGACGCCGACCGCGCCGAGCACGATGCGACCGCCGCTGCGCCGCGGCCGGCGGCCGCCGGGTCCTGCGGATTCGACCCCCGACCCGCGCCGGCGGTACGCCGGGGCTGGGTGCTCGGTGTCCATCGCGCGATTCTATTGACGCAAGCTGGTGCTCGGGTGGGTCACGGTAGACTGCCGCGCATGGTTCGCAGCAGGTCGGACGAGTCCCCGAAGGCGAAGTCCGCGAAGGCGGTCGCGAAGGCCGAGAGCGCCGCGCGCGCGCAGGCGAGCGGCGAGCGCGCGCCGAACCCCGTGTGGTTCAAGCCCGTGATGTTCGGCTTCATGCTGCTCGGGCTCGCGTGGCTGCTCGTCTATTACATCAGCGACTCGACGCTGCCGATCCGCGAGCTGGGGAACGCGAACATCGCGATCGGCATCGGCATCATGCTCGTCGGCTTCCTGATGACGACCCGCTGGCGCTAAGCGCCCGCTAGGCGAGCGCGAAGCGCAGGAACGTCGCCCCGAGCAGCACCGCGACGACGAGTGCGAGCAGTCCGTACTGGAGCGCGCGCCGACCGCGGTGACGCGTCGCGAGGAAGACGAGCGCAATGGCGCCGCCCGTTACGAGCCCGCCGACGTGCGCCTGCCAGGACACGTTGAATCCGGGCAGGAACCCGATCACGAGGTTGATTCCGATGATGACGATGAGCATCGTCGGGTTGCCGCCGAGCCCGCGCTGCAGCACGACGAGGGCGGCGAAGCAGCCGAACACGGCGCCCGATGCGCCGACGACGGCGGAGCCGGGGGCGAGCCAGAGCACGGCGACGGCGCCGCCGAACGCGGCGACGACGTAGAGCAGCAGGAATCGCCAGCGTCCGAGGCTCAGCTCCAGGAGGGGGCCGACGATGATGAGCGAGTACATGTTGAGCACGATGTGGAGCACGCCGCCGTGCACGAGCGCGTACGTCAGCATCGTCCAGGGCAGCACGGGGCTGAACGGCGCGTAGTACTGGAGGTAGGCGGTGACGTAGTCGGCCCCGCTCCACTGGCCGATGAGCTGGGCGAGGAAGACGATGACGGTGAGGCCGACGATCGACCACGTCACGACGGGGGTGCGGTCGCCGGGGCGGAACACCCGTCCGAGCCGGCTGCCGCGCCGCACGCGCGGGTACGACGCGCGCCCCTCCCGCACGCATTCCGGGCACTGGACGCCGACGGCCGCCGCCGTCTGGCATTCGGGGCAGATCGTGCGACCGCAGCGCTGGCAGAGCACCCAGCTCTGACGACCGGGGTGCCGGTAGCAGGTGTCGGAGGAGCGCTCCGGCGCGTCGGTCACGCGGGTCTAGAGCTCGGTGACGTCGACACCGGTGATGACGACGTCGTCGACCGGACGGTCGCCGGCGCTGGTCCGCACTCCTTCGATCGCGTCGACGACCGCCTTGGAGGCGGCGTCGGCGACCTCGCCGAAGATCGTGTGGTTGCCGTTGAGCCAGGGGGTGGGGACGGTCGTGATGAAGAACTGCGAGCCGTTGGTGCCCTCGACCTGGCCGGTGATCCGGTTCATCTGCTTGCCGGCGTTGGCCATGGCGAGGAGGTAGGGACGGTCGAACTGGAGCTCCGGGTGGATCTCGTCGTCGAAGTTGTAGCCGGGGCCGCCGATGCCCTGGCCGAGGGGGTCTCCGGCCTGCAGCATGAACTGGGGGATGATCCGGTGGAAGATGACGCCGTCGTAGAGCGGGACGCCGACCTGCTTCTCCCCGGACGCGGGGTGCGTCCACTCCTTGGCGCCGGTCGCGAGGCCCGTGAAGTTGGCGACGGTCTTGGGCGCGTGGGTCGCCCAGAGGTTGAGGGTGATGTCCCCGTGGTTGGTGTGCAGGACGGCGACGGCGGTGGGCTGCGGCATGGTGACATTCAATCACGCGTGTCAGAATGACCCTCATGTCCAAGTCCCAGCAGCAGGCCGACCTCGAGATCCTCAAGGCCCATGCGGAGGCGCTGTGGGAACGCCAGCAGGAGGTCTTCGCCGCGGCCGGCAAGGTCGCCAATGAGGCGCGTCTGCAGGGCATGACGGCGGCCCGCTCCGCGTACGACCGGGTCCTGCCGATCGCGTCGAGCACGATCGCGACGGCGGCGGCGATCGGGGACCAGGGCGTGCGCCAGATCCTGGCGCGGCTGCAGCGCGCGCGTCGCGCGACGGCGCCGGTCGTGGTCGCGGCGCCGGCGGCTCGCGGGCTCGGCGTCGGCGGCTGGATCGGCATCACGATCGGCGTCATCGCCGCCGGTGCGGTCGCCTATGCCGTGTGGCAGACGCTGCGGGCCGACGACGACCTGTGGATCGAGGACGTCGAGGACGCCGGCGGTGCCGAGGACGTGGAGCGCGTTGCGGATGTCGAGGGCGAGCAGAACGCGATCGACTCCGCCGAGTAGTGCCCGCCGGCTTCCATGGTCATGCGGCGTGGAGGCGGGGCACGTATCCTCCCGGCATGAGCGAGGACCGCTTCCGGTGGCGCCGCCAGGGCGGCGGCTTCATGGGTGCCGCATTCGACGAGGTGTTCCACCCGGACGCGAAGGAGGCGCGCCTCATCTGGGAGGCGCAGACGGAGCTCCCTGCGCCCGCGCCGTCGCCGGGGGATCCGCCCTTCGATCCCGAGTCGGGGCGGATCACGCTCATGCTCCCGCGGCACGAGTAGACATCATTAATACCCCGTTGAATCTTGCTGTACGTTATTACTACCTTGGCTAGATAAAACGGGGGTGCTCATGGACGAGGTGATCCTGCTCTCGCCGACCGGCGAAGAGATCGGCACCGCGCCGAAGTCCGCGATCCATACCGCCGACACCCCCTTCCATCTGGCGTTCTCCTGCTATCTCTTCGACGACGCGGGGCGGATGCTCATGACGCGGCGCTCGCTCAGCAAGCGCACCTGGCCGGGCGTGTGGACGAACTCCTTCTGCGGCCACCCCCGCCCGGGCGAGACCGTCGTCGACGCCGTGCGCCGGCACGCGCTCGTCGAGCTCGGCGCCGAGATCACCGATCTGAGCCTCGAGCTGCCGCTCTTCCGCTACCGGGCGACCGACGCCTCCGGTGTCGTCGAGCACGAACTGTGCCCCGTCTACCGGGCGCGACTCGACTCGGCGCTCCAGCCCGCGCCCGCCGAGGTCATGGACCACACCTGGGTGGACCCGGCCGAGGTCGCCGCCGCAGCTCGGCTCACCCCATGGGCGTTCAGCCCGTGGTTCGTGCTGCAGGTCGACCTGCTCGACCTCTTCCGCGCGGAAGCCGCCGCGTGAGCCCGGCGCGGGCGGCGCTCCTCGCGGAGGTCGAGGGCCGCATCGACCGATTCTTCGCCGAGTCGATCGAGCGCTCCGCCACGCACTCACCCCAGTACCAGGATCTCTGGCGGGAGCTGCACGCCGCGGCGACGGGCGGCAAGCGCCTGCGCCCGCGGCTCGTCGTCTCCGCGGCGCCGCTGCTCGGCGACGCCGACACCGACGCGGTCGTCGCGATCGCCACCGCCGTCGAGCTGCTCCACACCGCGCTCCTCCTGCACGACGACGTCATCGACGGCGACGTCGAGCGGCGGGGGACGCAGAACCTCGTCGGGTCCTTCGCCGACGAAGCGCGGCGCCTCGGACTCGGCGACGCCGCCGCGCGGCGATGGGGCGAGACCGCGGCGATCCTCGCTGGCGACCTGCTGCTGACCGCGGCCGTGCGGATGACCGCGACCGTGGACCTCGACCAGGAGCGCCGGCGGCGCCTCATCGACCTCGTCGACGAGAGCATCTACCGGGCGGCCGCCGGCGAGCTCGCCGACGTCGCCTACGCCTCCGGCCTGGCGACCCCGAGCGAGGCTCAGATCCGCGCCATGATGGCGGACAAGACGGCGCACTACTCCCTCGAGCTGCCGTTGCGCGCCGCGGCGATCCTCGCCGGCGCCCCCGACGCGCTCGGCGACCAACTCGGCGAGATCGGCCGATCCCTCGGTATCGTCTTCCAGATGCGCGACGACCTGCTCGGCGTCTTCGGCTCCAGCGACGAGACCGGCAAGAGCAACTCGAGCGACCTGCGCGAGGGCAAGCAGACGATCCTCGTCGCGCTCGCCCGGGACACGCGGGAGTGGTCGCAGTCCGCCGAGCTGTTCGGGTCGGACGACCTCGACGAGGCGGACGCGCAGCGGCTCCGGGACGCGCTCGAGCGATCGGGCGCGCGGGAGCGATTCGAGGCGGCGATCCGCGACGAGCGCGACCATGTCGGACGTCTCATCGAGAGCGCCGACCTGCCGAGCGAGCTCGCGGAGCTCCTCGAGGCGGAGGCGGGCCTCGCGGCGGAGCGCCGGGCATGACCGACGAGCAGGGACTCGAGCTCTACTCGTCGACCGCGGCCGCCGCCGCCGCCCCGGTCATCCGCCGCTACTCCAACTCGTTCCGGCTCGCGACCTCGCTCTTCCCAAGGCGATCGCGCGCCGCCATCCGCGCGATCTACGCGCTCGTGCGCGTCGCCGACGAGATCGTCGACGGGACCGCCGCCGAGGCGGGCCTCGGCCCCGAAGCACAGCGGACTCGGCTCGACGAGCTCGAAGCGGAGACGCATCGGGCGATCGAGACGGGCTTCAGCGCGAACCTCGTCGTGCACGCCTTCGCCGTCGTCGCGAGACGCGCGGGGATCCCACGCGAGCCCGTCGTCGCGTTCTTCGCCTCGATGCGTCGCGACCTCGGCGCCGTCGACTTCGACGAGACCGAGTACCGCGCCTACATCCACGGCTCCGCCGAAGCGGTCGGCATCATGTGCCTCTACGTCTTCCTCATCGATCACCCCGCCGACGATGGGACCCGGCGCGGGCTCGAGGAGGGCGCGGTCCGCCTCGGCGCCGCCTTCCAGAAGGTCAACTTCCTGCGCGACCTCGGGCACGACTCGGACGCGCTCGGCCGCGCCTACTTCCCCGGCATCGCGCCCGGGCGGATCGACGAGGCTGCCAAGTCCGCGATCGTCGCCGAGATCCGCGGCGACCTCGACGCCGCGCGGCGCGCGACCGCGGCGCTTCCCCGCGACTGCCGCCGCGCGGTGCGGGTCGCGACCGACATCTTCGGGTCGTTGCTGTCGCGCCTCGAACGCACGCCCGCCGAGCGGCTCGCGCACGAGCGCGTGTCCGTGCCCGCCGCCGCCAAGGCGCTCATCGCACTGCGCTGGACCGTCTGGCCCTGGAGCGGGGCATGAGCGCGATCGACGCGATCGTCATCGGCGGCGGGGTGTCGGGGCTCGCGAGCGCCGCGCTCCTCGCGGCGGAAGGGCATCGGGTGACGCTGCTGGAGGCGCGCCGCGAGCTCGGGGGCCGGGCGGGCTCCTGGTCCGCCGACGGGTTCCGCTTCGACACGGGGCCGTCCTGGTACCTCATGCCCGAGGTCTTCGACCACTTCTACCGCATGCTCGGCACGTCGACCGACGAGCAGCTGCGCCTGCACCGACTCGACCCCGGCTATCGGACCTACTTCGAGGGCGACCCCGTGCCGTTCGACCTGCCCGCGGGCCGCGATGCCGCGCGGGCGGCGATGGCCTCCCTCGATCCTGCGGCCGGGGCGCAGCTCGACCGCTACTTCGACTCCGCCGAATCGACGTACGAGCTGGCACTGCGCCGCTTCCTCTACAGCTCGTTCGACTCGATGCGGCCGTTCCTCGATCGCGAGGTCCTCGCGGGCCTCCCGCGCCTCGGCCGCCTCATGGGCCGGTCGCTCGACGCGGAGATCCGCACCCGCACCCGAGACCCGCGCCTGCGCCGGCTCCTCGGCTACCCCGCGGTCTTCCTCGGCGGTTCGCCGCTGCGGGTGCCGAGCATGTACCACCTCATGAGCCACCTCGACGTCAACGACGGCGTCCTGTATCCCGAGGGCGGCTTCGCGCGCGTGATCGAGAGCATCGCGCAGCTCGCGACGACGTTAGGTGCGCGGCTCGTGACCGACGCGACGGCGACCGAGATCCTGGTCGAACGCGGTCGGGCCCGCGGCGTGCGCTACCGCGACTCGGCGGGCCGCGAGTCCCGCATCGAGGGCGAGCTCGTCGTCGCGACCGCCGACCTGCACCACGTCGACATGCAGCTGCTCCCGCCCGAGTACCGCGACCGCGGTCCGAGCTGGTGGGCACGGCGCGACCCCGGCCCCGGCGCGGTGCTCGCAATGCTCGGGGTCCGCGGGCGACTGCCGGAGCTCGCGCACCACACGCTGCTCTTCGCCGACGACTGGGAGGGCGCCTTCGACGCGGTCGCCGCGCCCGGACGCGGCCTGCCGACGAACCCCTCGCTGTACATCGGTATGCCGAGCGCGACCGATCCGGGTGTCGCGCCGCCCGGCGACGAGAACCTCTTCGTGCTCGTCCCCGTCGCCGCCGATCCCGCCATCGGGCGCGGCGGTGTCGATGGGGCGGGCGATCCGGGGGTCGAGGCCTTCGTCGACCGCGTCATCGACCAGATCGGTGACTGGACGGGCGCGAGCGACCTCGCGCAACGGGTCGCGGTGCGTCGCACGCTCGCACCCGGCGACTTCGCCGCCGACCTCGGCGCCTGGTCGGGCAGCGCCCTCGGGCCCGCCCACAATCTGCGGCAGAGCGCCTTCTTCCGCGCCCGCAACGCGTCGAAACGGGTCGCGGGGCTCCTCTACGCCGGATCGAGCACGATCCCCGGCATCGGCGTGCCCATGTGCCTCATCAGCGCCGAGCTCGTCGTCAAGCGCCTGCGCGGGGACCGGAGCGCCTCGCCGCTGCCGGAGCCCGCGGCGGTCCTGACGTGAGTCCCGTGTATCTCCTCGTGCTCCTGGTCCTCATCGGGTGCATGATCCTCCTCGACCGGCGCTGGCGGCTGGCGTTCTGGCGGGACGCCCGGCGCGCCGCGATCTCGATCGCGGTCGTCACCGCGGTGCTCCTCGTCGTCGACGTGATCGGGATCGCGCTCGGCGTCTTCCACCGCTCGACGACGTGGGCGATGACCGGCATCCTGCTCGGACCGGAGTTGCCCCTCGAGGAGCTCTTCTTCCTCGCGTTCCTCGCCTACCTCACCCTCAACCTGCTCGCGGCCGGGCAGCTGCTGCGGCGCCGGAGCGAACGATGACGTACGTGCTCCTCGTCGGCGGACTGCTGCTCGTCGCGGTCGTCGTGCGGGTCATCGGCGACGTGGTCGCGCGCCGTCGCGGCCGGCGGATCCCCGTGCTCCCGACGCTGCTCGCGACCGTCGTGCTCCTCGTCCTCACCGCCGTGTTCGACACGGCGATGATCGCGGCGGGACTCTTCGAGTACGCCCCCGCGCACATCTCCGGCGTGCGAATCGGCCTCGCGCCGATCGAGGACTTCGCCTACCCCATCGCCGTCGCGATCATGCTCCCGGCCGTGTGGGAGCTCACCGCCAGGAGGGCCCGCGATGGCGCGTAGGCCGCTCGCGACCCGGCTGCTCATCAGCTCGCGGCCGCTCAGCTGGATCAACACGGCGTACCCGTTCGCCGCCGCCTACCTGCTCGCCGGCGGCGGGATCGACGCGGCCCTCGTCGTCGGCACGATCTTCTTCCTCATCCCCTACAACCTCGCCATGTACGGAATCAACGACGTCTTCGACCACGCCTCGGACGCAGTCAACCCGCGCAAGGGCGGTGCGGAGGGCGCGCTGCTGGAGCCCGCGGTGCATCGCGCCGTGCTCATCTGGGCCGTCGGTGTCTGCGTCCCGTTCGTCGTCGCGCTCGTCGTCCTCGGCTCGCCCGCCTCCTGGGCGGTCCTCGCCATCAGCCTCTTCGCCGTCGCCGCCTACTCCGTGCCGGGCCTGCGGTTCAAAGAGATCCCCGTCCTCGACTCCATCACGTCGAGCACGCACTTCGTCAGCCCCGCGGTCTACGGGCTCGTCCTCGCCGGTGCCGTCTGGGACTGGCGCGTCGTGATCGTGCTCATCGCGTTCTTCCTCTGGGGCATGGCGAGCCACGCCTTCGGTGCGGTGCAGGACGTCATCCCTGACCGGGAGGGCGGCATCCGCTCGATCGCGACCGTGCTCGGCGCCGCCTGGACCGTCCGGCTCGCGATCGGCGCCTGGGCGATCGCCGGCGCGCTCCTGCTCCTGCTGCCCTTCCCCGGCAGGCTCGCCGCGATCCTCGCGGTGCCGTACATCCTGCTCGCCTGGCCCTACCGCTCCGTCGCCGACGCCGAGTCGGGGGCCGCGAACCGGTCGTGGCGCCGCTTCCTCGTCGTCAACTACCTCGTCGGCTTCGCCGTGACCCTGCTGCTCATCGCGATCGCGATGCGACTCGGGTCCTGACGGGAGCGTCATGCGCATCTGGTCGATGCATCCGCGACAGCTCGATCGCGTCGCGCTCGTCGCGTGCTGGCGCGAGTCCCTGCTCGCGCAGGCCGTGCTCGCGGGGCGCACCAGGGGCTACAAGCATCACCCCCAGCTCGACCGGTTCCGCGCGCAGGACGAGCCGGGCGAGCGGATCGGCGCCTACCTCGTCGGGCTCGCCGACGAAGCGGACCGCCGCGGCTACCGCTTCGACCGCAGCCGGATCGACCGACCCTCGCCGCCGCTGCCCGTCATGCCGCTGACGCAGGTCGAGCTCGACGCCGAGTGGCACCACCTGCTCGGCAAGCTCGAGGGCCGCAGCCCCGACGACTGGGAGCGCTGGCGCATCGCCGCACCCGAGCCGCACCCGCTCTTCCGGCTCGAAGCGCCGCATCGCGCCGACTGAGCGCGCCACGGAAAAGGGTGGCCTGGCGCCCTCCGCACGCGAGCCGCCCGCGCGTACGGTGGCGATACGCGCGCGGAGGAGGGGCATCGGTCGTGACCGAGAACGCGACGAACCGCGAGGAGGGCGGCGGCCGGTTCCGGGCGGCGGCCGTCGAGCGGATCGCCGCACCGGAGCAGCTCGACCGGATGATCCGGCTCGTCCCGCCGAGGCGTTGGCTCGCCCTCGCCGGCATCATCGCGCTGCTCGTCGCGACGATCCTCTGGGCCGTCGTCGCGACGATCCCCACCACGCTCGCCGGCATCGGCTACCTGCTGCCCGAAGGCGGCCTGCGCAAGGTGCAGGCGCCCGTCTCAGGGACCGTCGCGAGCTTCGACGTCGCCGTCGGCTCGCACGTCATCGCGGAGCAGGTGATCGGCACGACGACCGACGAGTCGGGGCAGCTCGCCCCGCTCCTCGCTCCCGAGACCGGCGAGGTCACGGAGGTCAGCGCCGTGCTCCACGCCCACGTCGACGCCGGCGAACGACTCGCCCTCGTGCGCCCCGTCGGCTGGCCGCTCGTCGTCTACGCCTACCTGCCGGTCCGCGACGCCGGAGCGCTCGCCGTCGGCTCGGAGGTGCAGGTGCGATTCGGGGGCGGGATCGCGGAGTCGTACGGCTTCGCAAAGGGTCGTGTCGCGAGCGTCAGCCCCTTCCCCGCGACCGCCGAACGACTCGCGTTCATCCTCCAGGACGCCGCCCTCGTCGACCAGGTCCGCGCGCTCGGACCGGCCAACGAGGTCGTGGTCGAGCTCGAGCAGTCCGCCGCGACACCGAACGGCCTCGTCTGGGGCACGGGCACCGGGCCCGGCGCCGAACTGCCCGCGGGACTCCCTGCCTCGCTCGTCTTCGTCACGGGCGTGCGCCATCCCATCGAGGACGTGCTGTGACCGACGCCGCAGGACACGAGACCCCGGCGGGGCGCCGACGCGTCGCGACGCCGACCGTCCTCCAGATGGAGTCCGCCGAATGCGGCGCCGCCTCCCTCGCGATGATCCTCGCGAAGCACGGCAAGTGGGTGCCGCTCGAGCAGCTGCGCATCGAGTGCGGCGTCTCCCGCGACGGCGCCAAGGCGAGCAACCTGCTCGCCGCCGCGAGGCGACACGGCCTCGCGGCGAAGGGCCGGCGGATCGAGCCGGCCGGGCTCGCCGACGTCGCGCTGCCGATCATCGTGTACTGGAACTTCAACCACTTCCTCGTCGTGGAGGGCTACGGCCCGCGCGGCGTCGCCGTCAACGATCCCGCGACGGGCCCGCGTCTCGTGAGCTGGGAGGAGTTCGACCGCTCGTTCACCGGGGTCGCGCTCACGTTCGAGCCGACTGAGGCGTTCGAGCGCGGCGGTGCGCGCCCCTCGCTCACGGCGGGACTCGGGCGCCGGTTCACGAGCGGATGGTCGACGCTCGCGTTCTGCCTCCTCGCGGGGCTCGGGCTGCTCGTGCCGGGCCTGTTCGTCCCGGCCGCCACGCGGATCTTCGTCAACGAGGTGCTCGGGGCGAACCAGAACGGCTGGCTCGTGCTGCTCATCGTCGGCATCGCGATCGCCGTCGTCGCGCAGATCGTCCTCATCGCGATGCAGCAGATCGCGCTGCTGCGACTGTCCGTGGCACTCGCGGTGACGATGTCGACGAAGTTCCTCGAACACGTGCTGCGCCTGCCGATGCGCTTCTTCGCCCAGCGCTCCGCGGGCCACATCGCGACCCGGATCGAGGCGAACGACGCGATCGCGATGCTGCTGTCGAGCGAGCTCGCGACCGCGCTGCTCGCGCTCGTCACCTCCGCCTTCTACCTCGTCATGATGTTCGTCTACTCCTGGGAGCTCGCGCTCGTCTCCCTGCTCTTCGCCGCGCTCAACGCGTTCGCACTCCAGCTCGTCGCGCGGCGGCAGAAGAACGCGAGCCTCCTGCTCACCCAGGACGCGGGGCGGCTCGTCGGCACCGGGACGATCGGCATCGCCAACATCGAGACGCTCAAGGCGACGAGCGACGAGGCCGCATTCTTCACCCGCTGGGCCGGGTTGCAGGCCAAGGTGGTGACCGCGACGCAGGCGATCGGGGCGCCGCTCGCCGCACTCAACTCGGTGCCCGTGCTCCTCAGCGCACTGAGCACGGCCGTCATCATCGCCTTCGGCGGACTCATGGTGATGGACGGGGCGCTCAGTCTCGGCACGCTCGTCGCCTTCCAGATGCTCGCCGCCGGATTCGCGCTGCCGATCAGTCAGCTCGTCGGGCTCGGCGCCGAGGTGCAGCAGGCCGGCGGCAGCCTCGCGAGCGTCGACGACGTGCTCGACCACCCGCTGGACCCCGTCCGTCCCGCGCGAGCCGGCGTCCCGGCGAAGCTGACCGGGGCGATCGAGCTGCGCGACGTCACCTTCGGTTACGACCCGCTCGGGCCGCCCCTCATCGAGGGCCTCGACGTGCGCATCGAGCCCGGGCAGCGCGTCGCGTTCATCGGGCCGAGCGGGAGCGGGAAGTCGACCGTCTCCCAGCTCATCGTCGGACTGCACAAGCCCTGGCGCGGCGAGATCCTCATCGACGGCATCCCGCGCGAGGAGCTCCCGCCGCAGGTCCTCGCGACGACGCTCGCGTTCGTCGACCAGGACATCACCCTCTTCCAGGGCAGCGTCCGCGACAACCTCACGCTCTGGGACCCGACGCTGAGCGACGACGCCCTCATCCGGGCCGCCCGCGACGCGGCGATCCACGGCGACATCGTGATGCGCGAAGGCGGATTCGAACGCCAGGTCGAGGAGGACGCGCGCGACTGGAGCGGCGGACAGCGGCAGCGGCTCGAGATCGCGCGCGCGCTGACGACCGATCCGAGCGTGCTCGTCATGGACGAGGCGACGAGCGCGCTCGACCCCGTCGTCGAGCAGCGCATCGATCAGGCGATCCGCAGCCGTGGCTGCACGACCGTCATCGTCGCGCACCGGCTGTCGACCATCCGCGACGCCGACGAGATCATCGTCCTCGACCGCGGCGAGGTCGTGCAGCGCGGCACGCACGAGGCGCTGCTCGCCGAAGGCGGGCTCTACACCGAGCTGCTGGGCGACTGAGCGATGCCCGACGCCGCCACGACGACGATCGACGAGCTGCTCGACGAGCTCGGCGCGGGGCCGGTGCAGGCGCTGCCCGCCGCGACGCCCCTGCGGCTCGCGGACGCGCGCACTGCCCGCATCGTCACCGCGGGCGCGGTCCAGGTCTTCGCGCTGCCGCGCGGCGAGGCGCCCGCCGCGCGGACCCCGCTCGTCGCCGTCGAGACGGGCGGAGCGCTCCTGGCCCCGCCCCAGGCCGCGCCGATCGAGCTCATCGCCGTCGGCATCACCCCCGATGCCCGGGTGCGCGCACTGCCGCTGCAGCGGCTCGCGGAGGCCGCGGCCGCCGGGTCGACCCTCGTCGCGCCGCTCGTCGCCGACTGGATCGACGCGCTCGGCGCGGCGCTGCGGCCCGTGCCGCCGGACCGCGGCCGCTCGCTCGCCGCGGGCGAGGCCGCCGAGCTCGCCACCGGTGAGGCCGCGTGGCCCGCGACCACGCAGGTGTGGGTGCGCGCGACGGGCGGCGAGCTCGCCGGCTACGACCTGCGTCCCGGCGCGGAGCCCATGCCCCGCATCGTGCCCATCCCCGCGCAGGGCTGGATCCGTGCGCACCGGGACCTGCGGCTCGACCCGATGCGCCCCGCCGACGCGCTCGCCGAGCCGGAGGCTTGGGCCGGCATCGAGGCATTTCACCTCGAGGCGCTGACCCTGCTGCGGTCCGAGCTCGACCGCGGCGCCGCGGACACCGCGGAGCGTGCGGGGCGGCGCCGCGAGCACGAGCGACGACTGCGCGCGAGCGCGTACGCCGACTTCGCCGGCATCCTCGGCGACACCCCGCCCGCGATCGAGCGCGGCGACGCGCACGACGAGCTGCTGCGCGTCCTCGGGCTCCTCGGCGACGCCATCGGGATTGAGATCGTCGCGCCCGCGCGCAGCGCGATCCGGGTCGGCACCGACCCCGTCGCGACCATCGCGCGCGCGTCCGGCGTCCGCAGCCGCCGCCAGCGCCTCGAGCACGAGTGGTGGCGCAGCGACGTGGCGCCCTTCCTCGCGACGCTCGCCGACGGCGGCGCCCCCGTCGCGGTACTGCGTGCTCGCCACGGCGGCTACGAGCTGGTCGCGAGCGACGGGACGCGGACCCGGGTCACCCCGGCGAGCGCCCGGCGGCTCGCTCCCCACGCGCACGTGCTGTACCGTGCTCTGCCATCGCGTTCGCTGCGCGGACGAGACCTCCTCGGGTTCGCGACCCGACCCGTCCGCCGCGAGCTCGCCTGGCTCAGCGCCTACGCGATCATCAGCGCCGCGGTCGCCCTCGTGCCGCCGGTCATCACCGACTACCTCTTCTCCGAGGTCGTCCCGGGACACCAGCGCGGCAGCCTCACCTGGATGGCGGCACTGCTCATCGTCTCCGCGCTCGCCGGGCTCGGCTTCGTGCTCGCGCAGGAGACCGCGATCCTGCGGATCCGCGGGCGGGTCAGCGCCGAGCTGCAGTCCGCCATCTGGGACCGCGTGCTCGACCTCCCGGTGCCGTTCTTCCGGCGCCACTCCAGCGGCCAGATCACGCAGCGCATCCAAGGCCTCGAGCGCATCGAGGAGCTCCTGACCGAGACCGTCCTTGGCGCCCTCCTCGCCCTGCCTGCGGGCATCGCGAGCCTCGTCTACGCGTTCATCCTCGACGCGCGGCTCGGCGCCTTCGGGCTCGTCGCGATCGCGCTCATCATGACCGTCGTCGCCATCCTGATCCGTGCGCAGATGCCGCACCAGTGGGCGACCATGGGATACAGCAGCCAGGTCTTCCAGACCTCCGTCGAGATCGTCAACGGCGTCGCCAAGCTCCGCGTCGCCGATGCCGGCGGTCGCGCCTTCGCCGTGTGGGGCGGCCGCTTCGCCGCGCTCAAGCGCCGCTATCTCCGTGCGCAGCGCTCGTTCGCCGGCATCACCGCGATCGTCGCGGGCGCGCCCGCGATCGGCAC
>DATMGN010000010.1:0-62114 GCA_035555435.1 Microbacteriaceae bacterium
GTAGGCGTGGTCGCCGAAGGCGTACTGGTCGGAGGCGTCGTCCATGAAGTCCAGGTGCGCGCGGTACTCGCCGTAGCCGAGTGCGGACAGCGTGACGAGCAGGTCCTTCGCGGTCGCGAACGCGGCATGCACGCTCGACTCGTCGTCCCGGTTCATGATGAGCGAGGAGACGATGATCGCCGAGCGGTCGTTGGTCGGGAAGATCGCGGAGGTGTAGTTGCCGCCCGTCGCGGCGATCACCTTCTCCTTGATGATGTTGGAGACCTTCTCGACCTCGGCGCCGACGAGCGGCACGACGGGGCTGAAGCCGATGTGGCCGACAAAGTCGGGCATCCGCTCGACCATCATCATGGTCGGGACGCCGCCGCCGATCTTGTCCATGAAGCCCGCGTCCTGGAGGTCGTCCCAGTTCTCGGCCGTGTACGTCTTCCAGGTGTCGACGCGGGCGCCGTCGATCGCCGACCAGGCTTCGCGGATGCGGCGCTCGTGCACGTCGAGGACCTCCGGTTCGCCCCACAGGTGCGTGCGCACGCCCCAGCGGCCGATCCCGGTCTCGTCGGCGAGCGCGTCGAGCCGATCGTCCGACCACGTCGCGTCGGCGGCGGGGAACTTGCCGAAGTGCTCGGGGAAGTGCACGCCCTGCAGGATGAGGTTCTCCAGCAGCGGCACGCCGCGGATCACGCCCTCCTGACGGAGCTCTCGCAGGATGTCGACCGCCTGCGCCATCTGATGGTCGCGCGGGACCATCAGGTACATGGGTCGGTAGGCCTTGGGCCGCTTCATGAGCCAGACGCCCATGCTGACGACGATGCCGTAGTTGCCTTGCGTGAAGAGGGGTTGGATGTCGGGGCCGAGGCCGCGCTTGTAGAGGTGGAAGGACGGGTTGTCGTCCATCGCGCCCATACCGGTGCGCAGCAGCGAGCCGTCGGCGAGCACGATCTCCATGCCGGTCTGCGCCTGGAAGTCGGAGCCGAGCGGCAGGTAGGTCATGCCGTTGTCGAGCGAGTTGCCGACGATGGAGCCCCAGCCGATGTCGGGGATGGACAGGAGGTGCTGGTCGCCCTTGGCGTGCAGCACGTCGTAGAGGTCGAACCAGCGGACCCCGGGCTCGACGACGGCGTAGCCGAGCTGCTCGTCGTACTTCAGCACCTTGTTCATCTTGCGGAACGAGATGAGCACGGATCCGCGCACCCGCGGCGACGGTCCGCCATAGCCGTTGTTGCGTCCCTGGGACGAGGCCCAGAGCGGGACCTCGTGGCGGTTCGCGATCCGCACGATCTCCTGCACCTCCTCGGTGGAGGTGGGAAAGAGTACGAGCGAGGAGTCGTAGGTGCGATCCTCCTGGAACCAGTAGGGGTCTCGGTACTCGTCGCGCTCGGCGTCGGTGACGAGCGCGTCCTCGCGCCCGACGACGGCGATGAGCTCGTCGCGGACGGACTCCGGCAGCTCGAACGCCGGGGCCTGGACCGAGGTCACTCGCGTATCCCGTTGAGCTTCGCCGCCGCCTCGTACTCCTCCTCGGTGACCTCGTCGAGCCAGGTGGTGGCGCCGAGCGTGACGGCGGTGTGGCCGCACAGGGAGTCCTGGGTGCCGCCGTGCCAGTGGCGCTCGCCCGGCTCGATGTAGATGGTGTCGCCCTCCTTCATGAGGTGCGGCACGCCGTCGGCACCGGCGACGAAGCCCTGGCCGACGAAGACCTGCAGCAGCTGGCCGTGCTCGTGGTAGTGCCAGTAGGTGCGGCCGCCGGGCGTGAAGGTGACGTTGTTGACCTTGACGTTCGGCAGGTCGGTGATGACCGCGTCCTGCCAGACGACGCCGCTGAAGGTGTTGACGGCGGGGTTGGAGGGTGCCCCAGAGCGGCCGGAAACGATGCGCATGCGTGCCTCTTCCTGAACGACGACGTTCGTGATTGTCAGACAAATCCTACCCGAACGCGATCGCCGGCCGCGCCGCCGGCACGGCCTCCGATGTCCGATTCCCGCGGGTTTCGGCCAGATCCTGCGGGAGTCGCGGCAAAGGCTTCGCCCCGCCCGCGCGCACCAATACGGTCCAGTTGACGGGTTGCCGCCTGCCCGCATGGGCCGGCGACCGCACGATTCGTTCAAGGAGGAACGCGACGATGTCACTGCTGCGGGTCGAGCACCTGACTCGCCGATTCGGCGGTGTGCGCGCGCTCGACGACCTCGGCTTCGAGCTCGCCGAGGGCGAGAAGCTCGCCGTCATCGGGCCGAACGGCGCGGGCAAGAGCACGCTATTGCGCCTCGTCGCGGGTCAGGACCGTCCGACTTCGGGCCGCATCGTGCTCGACGGCGTCGGCGAGGTGCAGGGGCGCACGGCCCACCGCATCACCCGCGCGGGCGTCGCGCTCGCCCGCCAGGTGCCGCGCCCGCTCGCGACGCTCACCGTCGCGGAGAACGTCATGGTCGGGCTCCCGGCCGGCCGCCCCCGCGACCCGCGCCCGGCTCGCGAGCGGCTCGAGGGCATCCTCGCCCTGACGGGGCTCGATCGCTTCGCGGACCGTCCCGCGGGGACGCTGCCGCTCCTGGACCTCAAGCGGCTCGAGGTCGCGCGGGCGCTCGCGTCGAGCCCCCGCCTGCTGCTCCTCGACGAGGTGAGCGCGGGGCTCAACGAGGCCGACCTCGACGCCGCGATCGAGCTCATCGCGGCGATCCACGCGACGGGCACCTCGCTGCTCATGGTCGAGCACGTCCAGCGCGTCATCCACGAGCTCGCCGATCGGGTGCTCGTCCTCAACTGGGGGGCGCTGCTCACCGAGGGCACGCCCGCCGAGGTCACCGCGGACGAGGAGGTGCGTCGGGTCTACCTCGGCGCCGGCCGCCCCGCCCGCGAGGCGGCAGCCGTCGACCCCGCGACGCGCGCGACCCGCTCGGCGGCCGAGGGCGGCGGGCTGTCGCTGCGCGGTGTGACCGTGAGCCGAGGCGGGCTCACCGCGGTGCGGGAGCTCGATCTCGACATCGCGCCCGGCGAGACCGTCGCGGTCCTCGGCGCGAACGGCGCGGGCAAGTCGACGCTGACGCAGACCATCAGCGGGCTGCTGCGCGCCCGGGAGGGCCGGATCACCTGGGGCGGCTCCGACATCACCCGCCGTGCCGCGCACGTCCGCGCCCGCTCGGGCATCGCGCACTGCCAGGAGGGCCGCAAGCTCTTCGCCGGCCTGACGGTCGCCGAGAACCTCCGGCTCGGCGCGTTCGGCGCGAGGCGCGGCGATATCGCCGCCCGCGAGGCGCAGGTGCACGAGATCTTCCCGGTGCTCGCGGAGCGCGCCGGCCAGGTCGCGACGACGATGTCGGGCGGCCAGCAGCAGATGCTCGCGATCGGGCGCGCGCTCATGAGCCGGCCGCGCCTGCTGCTCTGCGACGAGGTGACCCTCGGGCTGTCGCCGAAGGTCGCCGACGAGATCTACTCCGCCCTCGGCCGGGTCGCCGAGGAGGGGACCGCCCTGCTGCTCGTCGAGCAGGATGCCGAGCGCTGCCTCGGGGCCGCCCGGCGCGCCTACGTGCTCGAGCGCGGTCGCGTCTTCTGGCAGGGCAAGGCCGACGAGCTCGACGACGCGACCCTCGTCGCCGCATACCTCGGGGCCGACCCGGGGGCGCGGACCTGACCCAAGTCGTGCCGGCAGCACTGGCCGGCGACACCAGAGATACCGAATCACGAATCGAGGAGCACTGATGCAGAAGTCAACGAAGATTCTCGCCGCGCTCGGCGTCACGGCGCTGGCGCTCGCGGGATGCCAGGCCGGCGGCGGCGGCGGGGGCGACGCGACCGAGGGTCCCTCCACGGGCGACGCGATCAAGATCGGCGCGAGCATTCCGCTGACGGGCGGCCTCGCGAGCTTCGGTCCGATCATCGAGGCCGGCTATCAGGCGGCGGTCGACGACGTCAACGCCGACGGCGGCATCGTCATCGACGGCGTGTCCCACCCCGTCGAGCTCGTCCTGCTCGACAACGAGACCGACCCGAACAAGGTCGCCGACCAGGCGCGCACGCTCGTCCTCAACGACGGGGTCGCGGGCCTGCTCGGCTCGGTCACGCCCGGACTCACGATCCCCGCGTCGAACGTCGCCGACCTCGAGGGCGTGCCGATGGTCAGCTCGCTGACGCCGAACTTCGCGTGGGCGGGCGGCAACCCCGACGGCTGGCAGTACGCGTGGAACCTGTTCATGGACGAGCAGCAGTTCTCCGACATCGTGTTCGCGACAGCGGACCTGGCGGACACCAACAAGAAGGTCGTCATCTTCGCCGACACGGAGGAGGACGGGGTCGCCACCGGCGGACTCTGGGAGGCCGAGGCGCCCGGCAAGGGCTATGAGGTCGTCTACCGTGCCGACAACCCGGCCGGCACGACCGACTTCACCGCGGACATCAACGCGGCGAAGGCCGCGGGTGCGGAGATCCTGCTCGGCATCCTGATCCCGCCGGACGCGTTCGCGCTCTGGGAGCAGATGAAGGCCCTCGAGTTCGTGCCGGACCTCGCGTTCTGCCTCAAGTGCTCGAGCTCGGCCGCCTTCCAGGCGGTGCTCGGCGACACCGCCGAGGCGACGTCGAACGTCTACCTCGCGAACCCGTCCGACGCGCCCGAGTGGGCCGACCTGACGGCGAAGGTCATCGGCGAGTACGGGCAGAACGTCGACGCGAGCTCGGTGCTCGCGGCCTACAGCGCCGCGCGGGTCCTGCTCGACGCGATCGCGACCGCCGGCACGACCGACGGGGCCGCCGTCAACGACGCGATCGCCGCGACGGACAAGGAGTACCCGATCGGGCACGTCAAGTTCCGGCCCGACCACAGCTTCCCGGCGGACGCCGCGACGCTCCAGTGGTTCGGGAACGCGCAGCTGCAGGTCTTCCCGGCGGACGGCGAGGCACAGCTCGTCACGCCGGTCGTCGGCCTCCAGCAGTAGTCGAGGAGAGGGACGGGAATGGATCTCGGAGTCGTCATCGCCGGTCTGCTGACCGGTGGACTCTACGCCATCATCGGGCTCGGGCTCTCGCTCGTGTTCGG
This sequence comes from Microbacteriaceae bacterium, assembly GCA_035555435.1. Classification (GTDB taxonomy): domain Bacteria; phylum Actinomycetota; class Actinomycetes; order Actinomycetales; family Microbacteriaceae; genus 73-13. The sequence goes on from DATMGN010000010.1 coordinate 5,021, forward strand.
GGTCATGCGGCTGGTGAACCTGGCGCACGGCGAGCTCATCGTCGTGGGCGCGTACGCCGCATCGCTCGTGATCTCGTGGCTCGGCATCGATCCGTTCCTGTCCCTCGTCCTCGTCGTGCCCGTGCTCGCGGCGCTCGCCTACCCCGTGCAGCGCTACCTGCTCACGGGGCTGCTGCGGCGCGGGCTCGAGCCCCCGCTCGTCGCGACCTTCGGGCTCTCGCTCATCATCAGTGCGGGCCTCACGGCGCTCGCGGGCGGCGACCCGCGGAAGCTGCCGTCGACCTACTCGACCGCCGGCATGAACCTGCTCGGGCAGCAGGTCCGCGTGATCGACGTCGTCGGGCTCGCGATCGGCGTGGCGCTGACGGTCCTCATCTATCTCGTCATGCGCCACACCCGGTGGGGCGCCGCGCTCCGCGCCGCGTCGACCGACCCGTCGACGGCCGGCACGATGGGCATCAACGTGAACGCGGTGTACGCGATCACCTTCGCCGCGTCGGCCGGGATCGCCGCGATCGGCGGCGTCTTCATCGGGACCGCCTACTCGTTCACCCCGACCTCGGGCATGGGCTACATCCTCATCGGCTTCACGGTCGTCGTGCTCGGCGGGACCGGCAGCGCCTGGGGGACCCTCATCGGGGGGCTCGTGCTCGGCCTCGTGCAGAGCGTCGGCGGGGCCCTGCTCGGCGGGCAGTACCGCGACTTCGTCATCTACGCCTTCTTCATCATCGTCCTCGCCGCGAAGCCGATCGCCGAGCACCTGCTCGACCGGGCCCGCAGCCGGCCGGGCGCGATCCGTCAGACGGGAGTCCGGGCATGAAGCGCCTCTTCGACGCGGGCGTCGCGCCGGCCCGCAACCGCTCCCTGATCGGCCTCGCGATCGGCCTCGTCATCCTGATCGCGGTGCAGGGCGCGCTCGGCCGCTACCAGGTCTCGGTGCTCACGACGCTGCTGCTCTACGTCTGCGTCGTCTCGGCGTGGAACCTCATCGGCGGCGTCGCGGGCCAGTTCTCGCTCGCCCCCTCCGCGTTCGTCGGCGTCGGCTCCTACACCGTCGTCATGCTGCTGCGCGGGCTCGAGACGCCCGTCTGGCTCGCGCTCGCACTCGCGATCGTCGCCGGGGCGCTGTTCGCCGCGATCCTCGGGCTCATCCTGTTCCGGCTGCGCGGCTTCTACTTCACGATCGGCACGCTCGCGGTCGCGCTCGCCGCGATGACCTGGATGACGACCTGGGAGTTCACGGGCGGCACGCGCGGGATCAGCGCGCCGCTCGACCTGATCCCCGACTCGAAGACCCTCTACCTCTGGGCGCTCGCCGCCGCGGGCATCGCGCTCGTCGCGAGCATCCTGGTCATCCACAGCTCGCTCGGCCTCCGACTGCGCTCGGTGCGCGACGGCGAGGACATCGCCGACAGCCTGGGGATCTCCCCGTTCTCCATGAAGATGGTCGCGATGCTGCTCTCGGGGGCGCTGACCGCGCTCGGCGGGGGACTGTTCGCCCTGCAGAAGGCGAGCATCGAGCCGTTCTCCGCGTTCAGCCTCGACTGGTCGATCACGATCATCGTCATGGCGATCATCGGCGGCCTCGGCACCGTCTGGGGCCCGGTCATCGGCGTCGTCGTCATCTACTACGGGATCACGATCCAGCTCCAGTCGCTGCCCGCGGTCAGCGCGCTGCTCTCGGGCCTCATCCTCGTGCTCGTGATCCGCTTCCTGCCCGGCGGCATCCTCGGCACCGTCGTCGCGGGCGTGCGGGCGCTCGCGAGCCGCCGCACGCGCCGCGCCGGCTGAGGGGCTCAGCGCCGCAGCGTCTCCGACGGCGTCTCGCCGTAGCGCTCGCGGTAGCTCGCCGCGAAGCGGCCGAGGTGGCCGAAGCCGTGGCTCAGCGAGATGTCGGCCACGGTCCGACCGTCGTCGGGCCCGGCGGCGATGAGCGCCTCGCGGGCGCGTTCGAGCCGGAACCGCCGCACGAACGCCATCGGCGTCAGGCCGAACTCGCGCTGGAAGCCGTCGAAGAGCGTCCGCTCGCTGACGTGCGCCGCCGCGGCGAGCGCGGTCGCGGTCAGCGGCTGCGTGTAGTTCTCCTCGATGTGGCGGACGGCCGCGCGCATCGCCTTGCCCGGCACGGTCGGGATGCGCGATCGGATGGCGTCGGAGAACGAGTGCTCGTGATCCAGCAGCAGCATCGAGAGCACCAGCTCTTCGTACTCGGTCGCGATGACCGGCGGCAGCCCGTCGATGCCGAAGCGGTCGTGGATCTCGGCGAGCGTGACGATCGTCGAGGTCAGTGCGCGTCCGGCCGCGCCGGTGCCGACGACCGGGGAGAAGACGACGGGCGCGGCGACTCGTCGCCCCGTCAGCGCGCCGAGCTTGCGCGCGAGCGCCGCGCGCTCGACGCGCAGGACGAGCAGCTCGAGGTCGGCGCTCCAGCGCGTGCGCACCGGTTCGCCTTCGGAGAAGAACGCCCCGCCGCCCGGGAGCGCGACTGCCTGCTCCTCGCCGTGCGCGTACTCCATCCGGCCTCGGAGGGGCAGCTGCACGGTCGTGAAGTCGGGCAGCGGGGCGGAGTTGATCTCGGTCGCGACGCCGTACGAGAAGTAGAGCATCGACACCCCCGCGGTCGGCGTCGCCCGGATGTCGGCCCGGAAGCCGTCCGCGTTCGACCCGAGTCGCATCCGATGACGGTTCATGAGTCCGACGGCGAGCTCGTGGGTCTCCTCCGGCGCGCCGTGATCGAGCACTCTGAAGGCATCGAGCGGCGCTGCAGGACTGATGGAGTCGGTCAACGAAACCACACTTCTCCGTGTGACCTCTTGGAAGATCGGTGGGTCGTCGACCATTCCACCAGACCCCGCCGGTCAACTCAAGCCGCGCGTCAGCCGCAGGATGCAGGCATCGCCGCAGGAATCGGACTGCGATCCGGCGTCCCGATCGCGAGCATGGACGGGTACCGTCGCCGTTCGAAGGGGAACCGCCATGTCCACCACCGCTGACACCACAACCTCCGCGGAGCGCGTCAAGCCGCTACTGGCTGCGGCCAAGGCGCTCGCCCCCGACTTCGAGGCGAACTCGCGCCAGGCGGAGCTCGATCGCCGGCTGCCCGCCGAGGTCTCGGACAAGATGAAGGCGGCGGGGCTGTTCTGGATGAAGACCCCGCTCGAGCTCGGCGGCTCGGAGCTCAACCCGCTCGACTTCGCCGACGTCATGGAGGAGATCGCCTACCACGACGCCTCAGCCGCCTGGGCGACGATGATCGGCAACGGCACGACCGGCGTCATGGCGGGCTGGCTCCCGGAGGAGGGCGTGCAGGAGCTCTTCGCCGACAAGGCCCAGCCCCCGGTGACCGCAGGCCAGTTCACCCCGCGCGGCAAGGCGGTCCCCGTCGACGGCGGCTACCGGGTCACGGGGCGCTGGGCGTTCGGCAGCGGCATCAACCACGCGAACTGGGTCATCGGCGCGGCCGTCGTGGAGGGCGCCGACGAGATCATCTTCGTCTGCGCGCCGAAGTCCGACGTCACGGTGCACGACAACTGGAACGTCGCCGGACTCCAGGGCACCGGCAGCCACGACTACTCGATGGAGGACGTCTTCGTGCCCGCGTACCGCACGATGAACGCCTACGCCGGCATCGCCAAGCGCGGTGGCCCGCTCTTCAAGGAGGGCGTGCTCATCTTCATCTCGAACGAGATCTCCCCCCTCGTCGTCGGCGTCGCGCGTCGCGCGATCGACGACATGATCGACCTCGCCCAGTCGACGACCCGGACGGTCGGCGCGCTCATCGACCGCCCGGCGTTCCACAAGGCGATCGGGCAGGCCGAGGCGAAGCTGCACGCCGCGCGCGGGCTCTACCGCGGCGCGCTCGCGGAGGGCTTCGCGATGGCCGAGACGCTCGGAAGCGTCGACGACGGGACCGCGGCGCGGCTCTGGGCGCGGCACGCCTACGTCGGCGAGCTCTGCGCCGACCTCGTCCGGGAGCTCTTCCGCTACGGCGGCGGCCGCGTCCTCTCGCTCGAGCACCCCATGCAGCGCCACCTGCGCAACCTCCTCGCGACCCTCCAGCACATCCACATGACGGAGGAGAAGTTCGAGTTCGCCGGTCTCGCGGCGATCAAGGCGCGCACGCAGCGATGACCCGGGCGAACGGCGCGGCGCCGTCTGTGGCATCGGCGGACGCGGGCGCCGCTTTCCCGGTCATGAGCCCCGACGAGTTCAAGTCCGCCTTCCGCCACCACCCGGGCGGCATCTCGCTCGTGACAGCGACGGGACCCGAGGGGCCGGTCGCGATGACGGCGACGTCGGTCGCGTCGGTGAGCGCCGAGCCCCCGCTCCTCGTCTTCTCGGTCTCGACCCTCTCCTCGAGCCATCGGACGCTCTCGAGCGCCGACACCGTCGTCGTGCACCTGCTCGACGCCCGGCACCGCCGGCTCGCGACGCTCGGTGCGACGAGCGGGATCGACCGGTTCGAGGACACGAGCCTGTGGGCCCCGCTCGCCTCCGGCGAGCCCGTGTTTCACGGCACGCGGTGGATCCGCGCCCGCATCGTGAGTCGACTCGAGGCGGGCACCGCGACGCTCGTCGTCGCCCAGGCACTCCAGTCGGACCTCTCGGCTGGCGTCGCGGAGGGGCTCGTCTACGTCGATCGCGCCTGGCACCGCCTCGACGACGGCTCAGCGCTCGACTGAGCCGATCGCGAGCACCCGCCCGAACGCCTCGCGCAGCGCCGCGGCCGGGTCCGAGACGGGACCGGGGGAGCGCCAGGCGACGAAGCCGTCCGGCCGCACGAGGCTCGCGCCGCTGCGGCCGATTCCGTAGGCGGCGGCGAGCGCGTCCGGATCGGCCGGCTCGTGGACGACGCTCAGCGGCACACCGAGCTCCTCCCCGACCGACGCGGCCGCATCGCCCCATGCCGCGCCGTCGGGACCGTGGAGCAGCACGAACCCCGATCCGAAGGCGTCGAGGGTCGACGTCTCCGGAGCGATCCAGACGTGCGGGGCGCGCGTCCCGGGGGCTCCGCCCGCGTCGCGCGGGTGTCCGACGACCGCGGCGGACTCGTCGCCGGCGTCGGGGATGACCGCGCTGGAGTGATAGCGATAGCCGATCTCCATGCTGAAGTCGTCGACGAGCCCGGGCACGTCGTCGTCCATGAGCTCGGGCGTGACCCGGTGCCGGTAGCGGGAGTATGCCTGCTCGATTGTGAGCCGCCCGACCGGTCGGCGCTCGGCCTCGTAGCTCGCGAGCAGTCCGGGCCCGGCACCGTGCCGCAGCACCGCCGCGAGCTTCCACGCCAGGTTGTGCGCGTCCTGGATGCCGGTGTTGCCGCCGAAGCCGCCGTTCGGCGGCACGAGGTGCGCGGCGTCCCCCGCGATCAGGATGCGCCCCGACTGGAACCGGTCGGCCACGTCCGCGGTCGCGACCCATGCCGCGACGTCATCGATCTCGACCTCGACCGAGGGATCGCCGATCGCGGCGCGCACGAGCTGTCTGGCACCCGCCTCGTCGAGGCCGGTCGTCACGTCGAGGGCGCCGGGCCGTGTCGGGTCGCCGAGCGTGTTGACGGCGAGGAAGCCGGCCGTGAGCGCGCGCTCGAAGCGGAAGAAGCCCCGCAGGTGCTCGTTGTCGACGTAGATGACCCCGAACTCGGTGCCGGCGAGCAGCTCGCGGCAGTCGGCGCGGAAGTAGATGGTCGCGCTCCGGGACAGCTCGCCGTAGCCGCTCATCCCGATGCCGAGCCGCTTGCGGGTGGGGCTCCGGCTGCCGTCGGCCGCGACGACGTACGAGGCGCGGATGGTGCGCTCGTCCCTGGTCGCGAGGTCCCGGACGGTCGCGAGCACGCCGTCGCTGCCCTCCTCGAGCCCGATCACCTCCGCGCCGTACCGCAGCTGCGCGCCGAGCTCCTCCGCCCGCGCGCGCAGCAGCGGCTCGAGCGCGTCCTGGGCGATGAAGAGGCGGCGCGACGGGCTGAACTCCTCGACGCCCTGGTTGAGGTCAGGGATGAAGCTCGCGACCTCCCCTCCCGCGATCGTGCGCATCAGGTTGATGCCGCCGTTCGGGAAGTAGCGCTCTGCGGACAGCCGCTGGAGCTCGGGCTCGAGCCCCGCCGAGCGCATGATCTCCAGGGTGCGCAGCTGCAGGTGCCCGGCGCGGGGGTGGATCGCCGTGCCCGCGTGCCGTTCGATCGCCGTCGCGCGGACGCCGTGCAGGCCGAGCAGCATCGCGGTCGTGAGGCCTACGAGGCTTCCGCCGATGATGAGGACCGGGACTTCGTCGTCCATCGCGTTCTGTGTCATGCCCTCGATCATCCTCGGACACCGATCATCGCCAAAGCGGATTATGCAGATACCGATCATCTGCGGAAGTAATATCGCGGCGTGGACCTGTCCCGGATCGACCTCAACCTGCTCGTCGCGCTCGACGCCCTCCTGTCAGAACGCCACGTGAGCCGGGCCGCCGCGCGCGTCGGCCTCAGTCAACCCGGCATGAGCAGCGCGCTCGCGCGGCTGCGCCGGCTCACGGGCGACCCGCTGCTCGTCCGCGACGGTCAGTCGCTCGTCCCGACGGCGCGCGCCGAGGCCCTCGCGGAGCCGGTGCGCGAGGCGCTCGCGACGATCGGGCGGGCGCTCGAGGAGCGACCGGCGTTCGACCCCGCGGTCGACGAGTGCACGATCCGGGTGAGCTGCTCCGACTACAGCGCGGTGCTCCTCGTCGCCCCGCTCGTGCGCCGGCTGACCGCCGAGGCGCCGGGAGTCACGATCCAGGTCCAGCCGCGATCGGCCGATCCGGTGGGCAGCCTCAGGGGCATGGCGACCGACCTCGTGATCGAGCCGATGGCGATCATGGGGCACGCTGCACTGGCCTCGCACCGCCTGTTCGAGGACCGGTGGCTGTGCTGCGCCTGGGCCGGCAACCCCCGGATCAGGGACGCGCTCGACCTCGAGACGTTCGCCGAGCTCGGGCACATCGTCTACTCGATGGGGCCGGGGGTGCCGATGTCGCTCGCGGACGACGTCCTCGAGCGCAGCGGGATGCGCCGGCGCGTCGAGTTCTCGGTCGAGAGCTTCTTCCTCGCGCCGCTGCTCCTGGAGGGGACCGAGCTCGTCGCGCTCGTGCTCGCCCGGGTCGTACCGCTGCTGCAGCGGATGGCGGACATCACCGTCGTCGAGCCACCGCTGCCGATCCCGCCGATCGCCCAAGCGATGTGGTGGAGTCCCGCGCGCACCACCGAACCGGCCCATCGCTGGGTGCGGGACCGGCTCGCCGCGGTCGCGGGCGAGCTCGCTACTTGAGCAGGTTGCGGCGCGTGACCTCGGCGATCGCCGACCAGTCGTAGTCCGCCATGCCCTCCGCGAGCGCCCGCTCGTAGACGGCCTTGAGGGCCGGCAAGGAGGGGACATGGGTGTCGGTCGCCTCGGCGACCTGCTCGAGCAGGTCGAGGTCCTTGCGGCCGAGCGTCATCGTGAACGCCGCCGGGGTGTACGACTGCGTCGCGATGATGGGGCCGTAGACCGTGTAGGCGGGGCCGCCGACGAACGTCGAGTTGAGCAGCTCGACGAAGAGGCCCGGGTCCACGTCGAGACGCTCGGCCATCGCAATCGTCTCGCCGAGCGCCTCGTGCGCCTGGATCAGGATGTAGTTGCACAGCGCCTTGATCGAGTTCGCGATCGACGGCGTCTCGCCGAAGTGCCAGGTCTGCTTGCCCATGAGCTCGAAGTACGGCTTCGCCGCCTCGAGCACGTCCGCGGGGCCCGCGGACAGGATGTTGAGCTGACCGGCGGCCGCGACCGCGGGACGGCCGAGGACCGGTGCCGCCGCGTAGCGCACGCCCGCCTGCTCGAACCGCTCCTGCAGCTGCGTCGCGAACTTCGGCGAGATCGACGCCATGTTGACGTGCGTCGTGCCCGCCGTAAGGTTTTCGCTGCTCAGCACCGCGTCGACCGCGGCATCGTTGGCGAGCATGGAGAACGAGATGTCGGCGGCGAGCGCGTCCCTCGCCTCCGGCGCCTCGACAGCGCCCTTCGCGACGAGTTCGGCGACGGGGTCCTTGCCCCTGTTCCAAACGCGGACCTCGGCGCCCGACTCGAGGAGTCGGGCGGCCATCCCGGAACCCATGGTCCCGAGACCGAGGAACCCGACGGTCACGGTGCTCGGCTCGGTCATCAGGACTCGCCCCGACCCGCCTTGGTGTTCTTGTGCGACTGCGAGTCGCGGTTGAGGTTGAGCGGGCCGTCGATCGTGTAGTACTGGCGACCGGCGACGATGAGCTCCTCGGCGGGGAACTTCGTGATGACCTCGCAGCCGTCGGCCGTCACGACGACCTCCTCCTCGATGCGCGCCGCGCCCCAGCCGTCGGCGGACGGCCAGTACGTCTCGAGGGCGAAGACCATGCCCTCCTCGAGCACCTCGGGGTGGTCGAAGGACGTGAGGCGGCTGAAGATCGGCTTCTCCCAGATGGAGAGCCCCACGCCGTGGCCGTACTGCAGGGCGAACGCCGCCATCTCGTCGGCGAAGCCGAACTCCTCGGCTTTGGGCCACACCGCGACGATGTCCGCGGTCGTCGCGCCCGGCTTGACGAGCGCGATCGCCTTGTCCATGTACTCGCGGCAGATCGTGTACGCGTCCTTCTGCGCCTGGCTCGCCGAGCCGACCGCGAAGGTGCGGTAGTAGCAGGTCCGGTAGCCGTTCCAGCTGTGCAGGATGTCGAAGAACGCCGGGTCGCCGGGCCGGATGAGCCGGTCGGAGAAGACATGCGGGTGCGGCGAGCAGCGCTCGCCGGAGATCGCGTTGACGCCCTCGACGTACTCGGAGCCGAGGTCGTAGAGGGTCTTCGCGACGACGCCGACCGCTTCGTTCTCGCGAACGCCCGGGCGCAGGAACTGGTACAGCTCCTCGTACGCGGCGTCGACCATCGAGGCGGCCTGGGTGAGCAGGCGGATCTCGTCGGGGGTCTTGATCTTGCGGGCCTCCATGAAGACCTGCTGGCCGTCGACGACCTCGATGCCCTCCTTCTGCAGGGCGAGGAGGACGGGCAGCTCGATGACGTCGACGCCGAGCGGCTCGTTCGCCAGCCCGAAGCGCTCGAGCTCGCGCTTGATCTTGCGGGCGACGTCGCCGGCCATGTCGGCGTCGGCGGGGAACGCACCGCGGAGCGTCGAGATGCCGGCCCGCGCGCCCGACTCGAGGCGGGTGCGCTTCGCGCCCTCGTGCGGCTTCGACGGGTCGGCGTCGGCCTCCTGGGTCGTGACGTCGAGCCACGGGTTGTAGAGCGCGTGGTGCTTCGCGGCCGAGCCGAAGTCCCAGACGATCGGGTCGCTCTTGCGCGTCACGAGGCAGAAGCGGATGAGTTTGTCCATCGCCCACGTCCCGATGTGGGTCGCGGAGGCGTAGCGGATGTTGGAGAAGTCGAACGCGAGGACGGCGCCCAGCGAGGACTCCTCGAGCTTCGCGTGCAGCCGTGCGAGACGTGCGTCGCGAAGGCGCTCCATGTCGACCCGGACCTCCCAGTCGACCGCGTTCGTGCCGGTGGAACCCGTGCTCTTCATCGAATCCTCCAGAGTCAATATTTCCGGGTGCGTCGCGATGCGACTGCGTGCAGCCCAGCTTAACGTGTATCCTCGCGCCACAGGGATCGACGGCGGAGGCGAGCATGCCGGCTACGGGCATTGGTGCTCGACTCAGGGACGCGAGGATGCAGCGCGGTCTGAGCCTGCGCAGCGTCGCCAACGCCTTGGGCGTCTCGGCGAGTCTCGTGTCGCAGGTCGAGACCGGCAAGACCCAGCCCTCGGTCTCCACGCTCTACGCGATCGCCAACCACCTCGGCGTCTCGCTCGACGAGTTGCTCGGCATCGTGCCGACGAGCGCTCGGCCCGCGCCGACGATGTTCGGCCACAGCGGGACGCCGCTGCCCAACGTCCAGCGCGCCGAGGACAATCCGATTATCGAGATGGAGCACGGCGTGCGTTGGGAGCGGCTCGCCGTCGGCGAGGGCGGCCCGGCCGACGCGATCCTCGTGACCTACGAGCCCGGTGCCTCGTCCTCGATCGAGGGCAAGCTCATGCGCCACTCGGGCGTCGAGTACGCCTACGTCGTGGAGGGTGAGCTCACACTGCAGCTCGACTTCGACTCCTATGTGCTGAAGGCCGGCGACTCGCTGCAGTTCGAGTCGGCGCGGCCGCACATGTTCGCCAACCGCAGCGACCGCATCGCCAAGGGCGTGTGGTTCCTGCTCGGTCGGCGTGCGCACACGCTCTCGGATGTCGACCTTGAGGGCGTCAATGTCGAGGAGTTCGGTGCCCTGCGGCACTGAGCGCTCTTTCGACTCGCTGCGCTCGCTCAGGGACCCGCATGGCCTAAGCCGGGGGTCGAGTAGCGCGCAGAGCGGGTATCGAGACCCCCGCGCTGGTCACCGTCCGTGCACCGCCGCGCGGGGTTCGCTGATCCACGGGTCGATGAGCGCCTTGATCTGCTGCGCCGACCCGTCGAGGAGCGGCTGCAGGGTGTCCGGCACGACACGGTCCAGCGGGAACGCGGTCGGCGCGATGTCGGTCCAGTCCTCGCGGGTGCCGAGCAGGCGCACCGCCTCCGGGAAGTCATCGCGGAAGACATGGGCGACCGTGCCGACGACCTTCATCTCGTTGAGGGTCCAGTGGCCGAGGGGAAGCTCCGGCTCGCCGCGCTGGATGCCGACCGGCACGATCGTCGAACCGCGCGGCGCGGCCTCGAGCACTGACTGCAGGCCGGGGCGCGAGCCGCTCACCTCGAAGAACACGTCCGCGTCGAAGCCGATCTCGGCGAGCTTGTCCTTGAGGGACTGCGTGCCGGAGACGAGCACGTCGGTCGCGCCGAGCGCCTTCGCGAGCTCGAGCCGCTCCGGGTTGAGGTCGACGACGAGCACCCGGGCGCCGGTCGAGACCGCGGCGACCGTGATGAAGGCGCCGATGCCGCCGACGCCCACGATGACGGCGTCGTCGCCGGCCGCGAGGCCCGAGCGGCGCACCGCGTGGACCGCGATCGCCATGGGCTGGGCGAGGCCGAGCGTGTCCATCGTCAGGCCCGAGTCGCTGACGTCGAGCACGATGCTCGCGGGCGAGATGACGTAGCCGGCGAGACCGCCGTCGAAGGCGAAGCCGATCGTCTTGTACGAGCGGCACAGGTTCGTGCGTCCGCGCCGGCACGGCCGGCACTCGCCGCAGGACACGCCGGCGCCGCACACGACGGTCGCACCGACCGTGAGCCCCTCGACGCCCTCGCCGACGGCCTCGACGGTCCCCGCGAACTCGTGGCCGAGCGCGACGGGCGGCTCGGCGAGCACGAGGCTCCGGCCGTACTCGGTCGCGTCCGACCCGCACACGCCGCAGACGCCGACGCGGATGCGGACCTCACCGGGGCCGGGCTCCGGGATCTCGATCGACTCGATCCGTAGGTCGCCGGGCGCGTGGAGCACGGCGGCGGTGGTCGAGGTCAAGCGAAGCTCCCGGCGTCGATCGGCAGCTGCACGGCCGAGCGCTCGCCGATCATCCAGCCGAGGTACTTCTCGTACACGGCCTTGTGCAGCGGGTGGTCGATGTAGGCGTCGAGGCCGGCGCCGTCGTCGACGATCGCGGCGACGCCGTAGTCGGCGCCACCGGCGCGCAGGTGCAGGTTCGCACCGGCGACATACGACTTGATCTCGGGGATCTGGGCGCGCATCTCGTACAGCGCCTCGGTGAGGGCGGTGACATCCGCCTCGGTCACTTCGGGCTTCCAGCGGAAGGATGCGATGTGCAGGACCGGCATTGGGTTCTCCCTCGAGTGTTCAGCGACGATTTACATTCTCGCGCCGTAGCACTCAAAATACCAATGCGGCGCGTCACGGATGTGCGCCCGGGCTGCAAGGAGGAGCTGCGTTGACGAACCCCAGGATCGCGGTGCTCGGCGCCGGGGCCAACGGCGCCTCGATCGGGGCCGACCTGACCATCGCCGGCGCCGACGTCACCCTCGTCGAGCAGTGGCCGAGCCACGTCGAGCGCATGCGCAGCGAGGGCCTCACGATCCACACGCCCGAGGAGGTCATCCGGGTTCGGCCCAAGGTCATCCACCTGTGCGAGGTCGCCGAGCTCAAGGAGGACTTCGACATCGTCCTCATGCTCATGAAGGCCTACGACTCGCGCTGGGCCGCGCAGCTCATCGAGCCGTACCTCGCGGAGGACGGCCTCATGGCCGGCGTGCAGAACGGCATGACGACCCGCGTCGTGGAGAGTGTCGTCGGCGCGCACCGCACGATCTCGACGGTCATCGAGTGCTCGGCGACGATGGACGAACCCGCGGTCGTCCACCGGCACACCCCCGTTTCCCGCTCCTGGTACGCGACCGGTGTGCTGCCCGGCGGGCCCGGTGCCGACCGCGAGGAGGAGATCGCCGCCCTGCTGCGCCACTCGGGCACGGTCCAGCACTTCGACGACATCGAGTCGGCGAAGTGGATGAAGCTCGTCTCCAACTCGACCCTGCTCGTCACCTCGGCGATCCTCGGCCTGCCGATGCTCGACGCGCTGCACACCCCCGGCTACCGCGACGTCATGGTCGCGGCGGGCAACGAGGCGCTCGCGGTCGGCGGGGCGCTCGGGTACCAGGTGCTCCCGATCTTCGGACTGACGGCGGAGGAGATCGTCGACCGCGACCGCATCGTCGACGTCATGACGGACAAGCTCTTCGAAGGCTTCGTCGTACCCGGCGCGACGACGACCGTGCTGCAGGACTGGCGCCGCGGCGCCGGTCGGCACAGTGAGGTCGACGACCTCAACGGCCACGTCGCGGCGAAGGGGCGCGAGGTCGGGATCGCAACCCCCGTCAACACGTCGGTCACCGAGATCGCCCGGCGCATCGAGCGCGGGGAGCTCGAGCCGGTGCCGGCCAACATCGAGCTCATGCTCGCGGCGCTGTCCTGAGTACCGGGGTACGTCCGACCGAGCGGCCGGGGATCCGCGCGCGCGGCGGTCGACCGACGCGCGCCGTCGTGCTCTCGACGATCGCCGCGATCATCAGCGGCGGATTCGTCGCCGTGCAGACCTCGGCGAACGGCCACGTCAGCGTCATGACCGGCTCGCCCGTGCTCGCCGTCGCGATCAACCACGGCAGCGGGCTCCTCATCGGCATCCTCGCGTCGCTCGTGCTCGGCGCGTTCCCGCGGGCGTGGCGGAGCCTGCGCGCCCGTCGCGGCGAGATCCGCTGGTGGTGGTTCCTCGGCGGCTTCATGGGCTTCACCGCGATGATGGGCATCGTCATCTCGACCCCCGAGCTCGGCGTCGTCATGGTCGCCGTCGCGATCACGCTCGGTCAACTCGGCGGCTCGGTCCTCGCGGACTCCGCCGCGCTCGGGCCCGGCGGCAAGCGGCCCCTCAGCGTCCTGCGGATCGTCGGGATCGGTGTCGCGATCATCGCGATCGCCGTCGGCGCGATGGGGCACCTCCACCCCGGCAACCTCGTCTTCATCCCACTCGTCGTCATCGCCGGCGTGATCGTCGCGATCCAGCAGGCGGCGAACGGCTGGATCCTCGTCGTGACGGGCGGCGAGTGGGCGGTGATGACCGTCATCAACTTCATCCTGTCCACGCTCGCGACCGGTACGGCGCTCCTCATCATCATGAGCATCGATCCGCCCGACTTCTCGGCGCTGCCGTGGTGGGCGCCGCTCGGCGGCACAGTCGGCGTCATCGTCGGCATCGTCATCGCGGTCACCGTCAAGACGATCGGGGTGCTCAGCTCCATGCTCTGCATCGCCGCCGGGCAGGCGATCGCCTCGATCCTCGTCGACCTCTTCGCGCCGGTCGACGCGATGGGCGTGACCGGGAGCTCCGTCGTCGGGGCGGTCCTCGCCGTCCTCGCGGTCGCGCTCGCCGGGTTAGGGTCGGTTGGGCGCGCGACGAGGGCCGCTCGCGCTGCCGCGGGGCCAGAGCCGAGGGAGCGCCATGCCGACTGAGATCACCGCCGCCGTCGCGCACGAGGGCGAGCTGGAGTTCCGGGTCGAGCCGCTGCGGCTGCGCGACCCCGGGGAAGGCGACATCGTCGTCGAGATCGCGGCGACGGCGTTCTGCTACTCCGACTGGCTGTCGATCGACGGCGACGCCGAGGCGCGCGTACCCGGGATCCGGCCCATCGTGCTCGGCCACTCCGCCGTCGGCACGGTCGTCGAGCGGGGCGCCGAGTCGCATCACCGTCTCGGGCAGCGGGTGCTCATCACCGCGACGCCCGAGTGCGGCGTGTGCTTCTGGTGCGAGACGGGGCGCATCGACCAGTGCGAGGGGCTCTTCGTGCCCGCGCCCGTCGTCGGCACGCTCGCCGACGGCGCCGAGGTGCGTGCGCCGGGCCACACCGGCACGTACGCGCAGCGCTCGGTGCTGCGTGGCATCCAGGCGTTCCCGATCGACTCCGACCTGCCCGACGAGTGGCTGTCGATGTTCGGCTGCGGGATCGTCTCCGGCGTCGGCGCCGCCGTCAACGTCGGTCGCGTCGAGCCCGGCTCGAGCGTCGTCGTCGTCGGCTGCGGCCAGGTCGGCCTGTGGATGATCCAGGGCGCGCGGCTGCGCGGAGCCGGGCGGATCATCGCCGTCGAGCCCCTCGCGCACCGGCGCGAGATCGCCGCCCGCGTCGGCGCGACCGACGTCATCGACCCGGCCGACGGGCCCGTCGCGGACGCCGTGCGCGAGCTGACCGGCGGTCGCGGCGCGGACTACGGCTTCGACGCGGGCGGGACGTTGCAGGCGGTGCGCGACGCCTTCCTCGCGACCCGCAACGGCGGCGTGACCGTCCTCACCTCCTATGTCGAGCGCTGGAGCGAGGCGGAGCTGCCGCTCTTCGACCTCGCGCTGCGCGGCCGTGACGTGCGCTCCTCGCAGTCGGGTCGGCTCGACATGCGCCGTGACATCGCGCAGTTCACCCGGATGCTCGCCTCGGGCGGCATCGACGTGGACGCGATGATGGGCGGCGTCTACCCGCTCGCCGACATCAACCTCGCGCTCGCGGCCTCCCGCGACCGCACCGAGATCACCCCGATCGTCAAGCCGTAGCCTGGTCACCCCGCAGGTGGACGCAAATGGTCGCCCTTGAGCGGCAGGTGCGGCACTTTGCGCCCACGTGGGGCGCCCGTGCTCAGTAGAGCTCGGGCAAGCGCGGTGCGTAGGGGGCCTCGAGGCGGGCGGCCTGCTCGTCGGTCAGGACGAGGTCGAGCGCCGCGACGGCATCCGTGAGGTGGCTCGGCTTCGTCGCGCCGACGAGGGGCGCGCAGAACGCCGGCTGGCGGCGCAGCCAAGCGATCGCGACGTGCGCCATGGGCCGGTCCAGCTCCTCCGCGACCTGCTGCACCGCGTTCACCACCGCCTCGTCCGACTCGACGGCCTGCCGGTAGAAGCCCTGCTGGATCTCGTCCTTGTCCGTGCGGTTCGTCTTGGTGCCCCAGGGGCGCGCGAGCTTGCCGCGGCCGAGGGGGCTCCACGGCATGAGGCCGACGCCGACCTCGGCGCAGTAGGGGATGAGCTCGCGCTCGTCCTCACGCGCGATGAGCGAGTACTGGTTCTGCATCGAGATGAACTGGGCGAGGCCGAGCTCGCGCTGGCGCTCCTTCGCCTTGACGAAGCGCCACGCGTCCATCGAGGAGGCGCCGAGGTAGAGCACCTTGCCCGCACGGACGAGGTCGTCGAGCGCCGTGAGCGTCTCGTCGAGCGGGACGACCTTGTCGAAGCGGTGGATCTGCAGCAGGTCGATGTAGTCGACGCCGAGCCGGCGCAGCGAGTGGTCGACCTCCTGCATGATCGCCTTGCGCGAGAGGCCTTCGCGGTTCGCGCCGGGCGCGACGCGGCCTTGCACCTTGGTCGCGATGACGAGCTCCTCCCGCACGCCAAGGTCGGCGAGCACCGCGCCGAGGATCTCCTCGGCGGTGCCGTCGGAGTAGACGTTGGCGGTGTCGAACGTGTTGATCCCGAGGTCGAGCGCGGTGCGGATGATCTCGCGCGACTCGTCCGGGCCGACGGTCCAGGGATGCGTGCCGCGGTCGGGGTAGCCGTAGCTCATGGCGCCCACCGCGATCGGTGAGATCTCCAGCCCGCTCCTGCCCAGTCGCACGTATTCCATCAAGCCCTCGCGTTCTCTCCCACCTGCGCTACGAGTCCACCTTCGCATGGTCCGCGCCGAGGGAAGGAATCAGGTCTCGAAGATCTCCGTGTGGCGCTCGAGCTCGAGCCGCGTCCGGCGAATGTGGATCGCGAGCACCCGCTCGGCCTCGTCGACGTCGCGGCGGCGCAGCGCGCCGACGATGAGGTGGTGGTCGTGGTGCGCGCTGCGGTCGCCCCCGTCGCGGAAGACGCGGGTGAAGGCGCGCCGGTAGTGCTGCGTGCGGTTCCAGAGCTGGGTGATGAACTCGCCGAGCACGCTCGTGCCGGACGCGGCGTAGCTCGACAAGTGGAACTCGCGGTCCAGGCGCAGGAACTCCTCGACGTCGCGCGACGCCTCCATCTCGCGGGCGAGCGCGTCGAGCCGGTCGATCGCCGCATCGTCGAGCAGGGGGGTGTTGAAGCCGAGCAGCAAGGGCTCGACGCGCTCGCGGACGAGGTAGAGCTCCTCGAAGTCGGCGCGGGTGAGCGTGGAGACCCAGGCGCCGGCGTTCGCCTTGAGGGTGACGAGCCCTTCGGCCTCGAGCATCCGCAGGGCGTCGCGCACGGGCAGCCGGGAGGCGCCGTGCTGGTCGGCGAGGTCCTCCTGGCGGATGCGGGCGCCCGGCGCGTACTCGCCGGAGAGGATCGCGTCGCGGATGCGCGCGGCGATCCGCGTACCGGCGGCGCCGTGGGTGCGCTCCTTGTCCGCGCTCATGCTCGTCTCCCGTCCCCGGCCGTCACTCCGCGGGGTGCGCGGGGTGCCAGAGCTTGACGGGGGCGTCCTGCTCGTACGCCTTGCCGCCCGGATAGGAGACGAGCTCGAACTGCATGCCCCACGGGCTGCGGAAGTAGATCCAGCGCTGGCCGAGCGCGGCGCCCGCGCTCGGGATCGGCTCGCCCATGACCTCGACGCCCTGCGCCTTGAGGTAGGCGACGGCGGCGTCCATGTCGTCGACGTAGAGCGCGAGGTGGTGGCCGCCGATGTCGGAGTTCTTGGGCTGCGGGGCCTGGCCTTCGGGCGCGGTGTACTTGAAGACCTCGAGGTTGGAGCCGTTGGCGAGCCGGTAGAACCGGATCTCCTCGATGACGCTGCGCGGGCTCACGCCGATCTGACGGGTCATCCAGTCGCTCTCGTCGTCGCGCTTGGCGCCGAGCGTGTAGATCGGCGTCGCCCCGAGGATGCCGACGAGGAAGGCCTCGGCCTCGTCGAGGTCGGGTACCGTGAATCCGAAGTGATCTGTGCCGTGCATTCCTGGAATCGCCATGTCGACCTCCTCGTCGGACGGATGCAGATTGGATACATACTGTCGGATTGTTCGGGAGAACGCCAGGAGCGACCGCCGATCCGCTTGATTTTGGATGCAATCCCCGGTTAGTCTCGTTCGATCGCGAGCACATCTGGCCGTTCGCGATCGGTGACGACGTCACCGGAGACGAGATGCCGCACCTACGGAGGCAAGGATGCCGAAGATCACTCCGCTCGAGACCGGGACCGCCTGGGTCCAGCTCGAGACGACGCCGGAGGACTGGAAGGCGGCGAGCCCCGAGCTGCTCGCCACGATGCTCGGGCAGCTCCACATCATCCGCGCCTTCGAGGAGGTCGTCCTCGAGCTCGCCGGCGAAGGCCTGCTCCACGGCCCCGCCCACTCCTCGATCGGTCAGGAGGGCGGCGCGGTCGGCTCGATCATCGGCATGAGTGCCGAGGACGCCGTCAACGGCTCGCACCGCGGCCACCACCAGTTCCTCGCGAAGGTCATCAAGTACGTGACCCCCGAGATCGACCTCACGGAGCTCGTCAACGGCGAGCTGCAGGCGGTGCTCCAGCGCACCCTCGCCGAGATCCTCGGCCTCGCGCAGGGCTTCTCCGGCGGCCGCGGCGGCTCGATGCACCTCCAGTGGCTCGAGGCCGGCGCGCTCGGCACGAATGCGATCGTCGGCGGTGGCGCCCCGATCGCGACCGGCAACGCCTGGGCGCAGAAGCACTCGGGTACCGACAACGTCACGGTCAACTACTTCGGCGACGGGTCGAGCCAGATCGGCTCCGTGCTCGAGTCCTTCAACCTCGCTTCGGCGTGGAAGCTCCCGGTCATGTTCTTCATCGAGAACAACCTCTACGCGGTGTCGACCTACGCGGGCGACGTCAGCGCGGACTTGCGGTTCTCGGTCCGAGGCCAGGGCTTCTCGATCCCCTCGTGGCGTGTCGACGGCATGGACCCGCTCGCGGTGCACCTCGCGACCGAGCAGGCCTTCGAGCGCATGCGATCGGGCGAGGGCCCCGCGATCGTCGAGGCCGAGGTCTACCGCTTCTTCCACCAGAACGGCCCGTACCCGGGCTCCGCGTTCGGCTACCGGACGAAGGAGGAGGAGGCCGAGTGGCGCGCTCGCGACCCGCTCGACCGCGTCGCCCGCGAGATGATCGAGCTCGGGCTCATCGACGAAGCCGGAGTCGCGTCCGTGCGTGAGCAGGCGCTCGCCTCGGCCCACGCCGCCGCGGCCGCGCTCATCGAGGACGACCCGGACAACGCCGGCAAGCGCCGCATCATCCCGTCGCTGTGGCCCGAGACGTCGTTCGTCGATGTCGGCATTCGCGGCGACCTCTCGGAGATCGCCGACCTCAAGGTCGCGGACCCGGCGAACTGGACCGGCGGCTGGACCGACATCAAGTTCGTCGACGCGGTCGCGAAGACGATGGACAACGCGATGGAGGCCGACCCGCGCATCGTCGTCCTCGGCGAGGACGTGCACCGGCTCAACGGCGGCACGAACGGCGCGACCAAGGGTCTCTTCAAGAAGTACGGCCCCGACCGCGTGATCGGCACCCCGATCTCCGAGAACGGATTCTTCGGTCTCGGCGGCGGGCTCGCGCTCGACGGTCGCTTCCGCCCCGTCATCGAGTTCATGTACCCCGACTTCATGTGGGTGGCCGCGGACCAGGTGTTCAACCAGGTCGGCAAGGTGCGCCACATGTTCGGCGACAACAACACCGTCCCGCTCGTGCTGCGCACCAAGGTCGCGATGGGCGTGGGCTACGGCTCGCAGCACCTCATGGACCCCGCGGGCATCTTCGCGACGAGCGCCGGCTGGCGGATCGTCGCCGCGTCGAACGCCGCCGACTATGTCGGCCTCATGAACGCGGCGCTCGCGATCGAGGATCCGGTGCTCGTGATCGAGCACGTCGATCTCTACGGTCAGGCCGACCGGATCCCGGACGGCGCGCTCGACTACATCATCCCGCCGGGTCCCGGCTCGGCGGTCGTGCGGCGCGAGGGCGCCGACGTGACCGTCATCACCTATCTGTCGATGGTCCACCACACGGCCGAGGCCATTGAGCAGACCGGGATCGACGCGGAG
The DNA here is from genome assembly GCA_035555435.1 of Microbacteriaceae bacterium. Taxonomy (GTDB): domain Bacteria; phylum Actinomycetota; class Actinomycetes; order Actinomycetales; family Microbacteriaceae; genus 73-13. Next base: position 24,487 of record DATMGN010000010.1, read on the forward strand.
CTCATCGACCTGCGCTGGCTGGACCGCGCCTCGATCGACTGGGACACGATCGGCGAATCGATCAAGAAGACGAACGCGGTCCTCATCGTCGAGCAGGGCGCACAGGGCCCGAGCTACGGCGGCTGGCTCTCGGACGAGATCCAGCGGCGCTACTTCGACTGGCTCGACCAGCCGGTGCAGCGCGTCACCGGCGGCGAGGCCTCGCCGTCGATCTCGAAGGTCCTCGAGCGCGCGGCGATCGCGAAGACCGAGGAAGTCGTCGCCGGCCTCGAAGAGGTCCGCAAGGGTCTGGGGAAGAACTGATGGCCACAATCGTCCGGATGCCCGCTGCGCTCGCGCAGGTCACGGAGGGCGCGATCCAGACCTGGCTCGTCGAGGTCGGGCAGTCGATCGCGGTCGGCGACTTGATCGCCGAGATCGAGACGGAGAAGGCGGTCGTCGAGTTCGCCGCCGAGGTCGAAGGCACGGTCGGGCGACTGCTCGTGCGCGCCGGCCAGAACGTCGACGTCGGCACGCCGATCCTCGTCATCACCACGGCGGGTGAGTCCGAGGCGGACATCGACAAGGCGCTCGCGGAGATCGGCTCCGAGACCGCCGCGGCGCCCGCCGAGGCGGCCCCGACGGAGGGCGCCCCGGTCCAGGCCGCCGCGCAGGCCCCCGCGCCCGCCGAGGTGTCCATCACTCCGGGCGACGCCGCCACCTCCGGTGCCCCGAGTGAGGACGAAGGCCGAGTCGAAGACTCGACCGGCGACCGCGTCTTCGCGTCCCCGATCGTCCGCCGCCTTGCGAAGGAGCGCGGCCTCGATCTCGCTGCCGTCGCCGGCACCGGGCCGAACGGCCGCATTACGCGACGCGACCTCGACGCCGCCCCGGCGCAGCCGGTGGCCGCCGACGCCTCGCCGTCCCGGAACCAGCCGGCCCCGGCCGGTGCGCCCGCCGCGTTCTCCGACATCCCGCTCACGGGCATGCGCAAGGCGATCGCGCGGCGGCTCACCGAGTCGAAGTCGACGGTGCCGCACTTCTACGTCACCGCTCACGTCAAGGCCGATGCGCTCCTCGCGCTCCGCAAGCAGGCCAACGAGGGCGCCGAGGTCAAGATCTCGGTCAACGACTTCGTCCTCAAGGCGGTCGCGGGCGCGCTCGTGCGCGTGCCCGCATCGAACGCGATCTGGAACGGCGACAGCATCCGCCAGTTCAGCGGCGCCGATATCGGCGTCGCGATCGCGATCGAGAACGGGCTCCTCACGCCCGTCATCCGCGGCGTCGACCGGATGTCGCTCACCGAGATCCAGCAGACCGTCGCCGACTTCGCCGCGCGCGCGAAGGCGGGCAAGATCAAGCTCGACGAGCTCGAGGGCGGCTCGTTCGCGGTCTCGAACCTCGGCATGTACGGCGTGGATGAGTTCTCCGCGATCCTCAACCCGCCGCAGTCGGGCATCCTCGCGGTCTCGGCCGCGAAGCCTCGTCCGGTCGTCGGCGACGACGGGCAGCTCACCGTCGCGAGCGTCATGACCGTGACGCTGTCGGCGGACCACCGGGTCGTCGACGGCGCGGTCGCCGCGGAGTGGATGGCCGCGTTCGTCGACCTCATCGAGCACCCCGTCAAGATGCTGGTCTGAAGGGGGCTACGCGGGCGATCGTCATGAGCCCATGACGATGCTGGTCGCCCGCGGTGGGGCGGGACGATGATCCGCTTCCTGGTCCGTGCCGCGATCTTCCTCGGCACGGCGGCGATCGGCCTGCTCGTCGCCGCGGCGATCCTGCCGGACTTCCGCTTCTCCCCTTCGGACGGCCTCCTCACCATCGCGATATTCGCCGTCGCGCAGAGCCTGCTCGCGCCCTTCCTCCTCAAGCAGGCCAGGCGCTCGCGCCCGCACTGCTCGGCGGGATCGGCTGCGGTCGCTGCCGCGCCTCATCATCGGGGGCGCGATCGGGCTCGTCGTGAGCATCGTCGACGGCACGTTCTCGGTGCTGTTCGTGCTCGCGATCACGCTCTACTTCGCCGTGATGACGGTCCTGGGTCTGCCCTACGCCACGGCCGTCGCGGCGCCCGTCACCGCCTCGCTCCTGCGCATCGTCAAGAAGGTCGTGGTGCCCCAGCAGCGGCTCAGGTGAGCCGACCGGCGAGCCCCCGGAGGTCCTTGACCGCCTCGACGATGAGCTCGGCGGCGCGGGCGAGCTCCTCGGGACTCGTCGCCGTGTCGAAGGACGCGCGGATCGCGCCGCGGGCGAGCTCCGGCGCGATCCCGCAGGCGATGAGCGCCTCCGACGGTTCGTCGGCGTCCTTGCCGCAGGCCGTCCCCGAGGAGACGCGCACGCCGCGCTCGTCGAGCCGCAGCAGCAACGGCTCCGCCTCGAGACCCGGCACGCACCACGCGAGGTGACCGGGCAGTCGTCGCTCGGGGTCCCCGACGAGGAGGAGATCCGGGAGCTCCGCCTCGACCCGGTGGCGCAGCTCGTCGCGCCGCCCCGCGAGCGTCGCGGCTCGCTCGTCGAGCTCCGCGACGGCGAGCCGCAGCGCGGCGGCGAGGCCCGCTGCGGCGGCGACGTTCTCGGTCCCGGCGCGACGCGAGGACTCCTGCCGGCCGCCGTAGAGGAGGGGCTCGAGCGGCAGTGCAGGGCGCGCGAGCAGGGCGCCGACGCCGACGGCCGCGCCGATCTTGTGGCCCGCGATCGTCATCGCGTCGACGCCGAGCTCGCGGAAGCGCAGCGGCACCTGGCCGACGGCCTGCACCGCGTCGGTGTGCACGGGCGCGCCGACCGCGTGCGCTGCGGCGGCGATCTCCGCGATCGGCTGGATCGTCCCGATCTCGCTCGACGCGACGGCGACGGTGACGAGGGCGGTATCCTCGTCCGCCGCCTCGCGCACGTCGCGCGGGTTCACGGCGCCGGTGCCGTCGACGGGCAGCAGGTCGAGCGAGAAGCCGTGGAGCCGGACGAGTGCGCGGCACGTCTCGAGCACCGCGGGATGCTCGGTCGGGGCGGCGAGGATGCGGCGGCCGCGCGGCTGGGCGAGCGCGATGCCGCGGATCGCGAGATTGTCGGCCTCGGTCCCGCCCGAGGTGATGACGACGTCGCCCGTGCGCGCGCCGAGCGCCCCCGCGATCGCGGCGCGCGCGGCATCGAGGTCGGCGGCGGCTCGGCGGCCGAGGTCGTGCCGGCTCGACGGGTTGCCGGTCGGGGCGGCGAGGTGGGTCCACATCGCCCGCAGCACCTCCTCGCGCACGGGCGCGGTCGCCGCGCGGTCGAGGTCGATCACGGTCGGGCGCCGGGCTCGAGCGCGATGTCGAGACCCAGGTCGAGCGCGGGCGCCGAGTGCGTGAGCGCGCCGACGGAGATGACGTCGACACCGGTCGCGGCGATCGCGCCGACCGTGTCGAGGCTCACGCCGCCGCTCGCCTCGACGATCGCCCGCCCCGCGATGAACTCGACGCCGCGGGCGAGGTCGGCGAGCGAGAAGTTGTCGAGCATGATGACGTCGGCGCCCCCCGCGAGCACGTCGGGGAGCTGGTCGAGCCGGTCGACCTCGACCTCGATCGGCACCAGGTGTCCGAGCCGATCGCGCAGCTCTCGAAGCGCGGACGGCAGGTCGGCGCCCTGCGCGGCGAGCACCGCGAGGTGGTTGTCCTTGAGCATCACGGCGTCGGAGAGTCCGAAGCGGTGGTTGCGCCCCCCGCCGCTGACGACCGCGTGCCGCTCGAAGGCGCGCAGCCCCGGCGTCGTCTTCCGGGTGTCGACGATCCGCGCCCTCGTGCCGGCGACCGCGGCGACGTAGCGGGCGGTCAGGGTCGCGATGCCGCTCATCCGCTGCGCGAAGTTGAGCGCGATCCGCTCTGCCGTGAGGACGCCTCGGGCGGGCCCGGTGACGGTCGCGAGGACGTCGCCGCGGGAGAACGCGGTGCCGTCCTGCGCCGCGAGCCACACCTCGATGCGAGGGTCGGCCTGGGCGAAGGCCTCGGCGAACACCGTGCCGCCGGAGAGCACCCCGGGCTCGCGGGGGATGAGCCGAGCGGTCGCCGTCGCGGTCTCGGGGAGCACGTGCGTCGCGGTGACGTCGCCCCAGGGCGCGTCCTCGGCGAGTGCGCGCGTGATGCCGTCGCGGATGATGGTGGGGGTCAGCACGGGTCCTCCGTTCGTCCCGCAGCGACGGGCGCGCCGCGGTGGGCCCGGACGAGGGCGGTCGGGGCGGCGAGCCGCGGGCTGGTCTCGGGGAAGTCGGTGCGCCGGTGCGCGCCGCGGGACTCTTCGCGGCCGAGCGCGGCGTGCGCGACGAGCGAGCCGATCCGTGCAGCGGCGTGCACGTTGCCGCTCGCCGCAGGGTCCGCGAGCACCGCGTCGAACACTCGTAGCGCTGCACCGATCCCGTCGGCGTCCCGCTCGATCCCGACGCCGTCCGCCATGGCCGCGCGCACCGCCACCATCGCGTTCTGCGCACTGTCCGCCCGCACATCCGCTCGAGTGGCGGCTGTGGCCGCGCTCGCGGCGTCGGACGTGCCGCCGGAACGGTCGCGGGGGGAAAGGGAGAGGGAAGTGGCGGCCCAGGCGGGGGGGTCGAGCGGGGCGAGCGCGGCGGTGCGGCCGGCGCGCGCGCCGAAGACGAGGCCCTCCAGGAGGGAGTTGCTGGCGAGTCGGTTCGCGCCGTGCACGCCGGTGCGCGCGCATTCCCCCGCGGCGAGCAGCCCAGCGACGCTGCTGCGCCCGTCGAGGTCGGTGCGCACGCCGCCCATCGCGAAGTGCGCGGCGGGCATGACCGGCACGGGCTCGCGCGACCAGTCGAGGCCGTGGCCACGGATGACGGCGTCGATCGCGGGGAAGCGGCGCGCGAGCGTGCCCGGTCCGCCGTCGCGTTCGATGCCCGTCGCGTCGAGCAGCACGGGCCGACCGCCCTGCTCGCGCACGCGGCGCCACACCGCCGCGGCGACGACGTCGCGCGGCGCGAGCTCGCCGCGCGGGTCGGCGTCGAGGAGGAACCGGCGGCCCGCCTCGTCGAGGATCTGCGCCCCCGCCCCGCGCACGGCCTCGGACACGAGGAAGTCGCCCGCACCGGGGAGCGTCGTCGGGTGGAACTGGACGAACTCCAGGTCCGCGAGTTGGGCGCCGGCGTCCCAGGCGGCGAGGAGCCCGTCGCCGCGCGCGATCGGAGGGTTGCTCGTCGCCGGGTACAGGCGGCCGAGGCCGCCCGTCGCGAGCACGACCGCGTCGGCGTCGACGACCGTGAGCTCCCCGTCCTGCTCGAGGATCGCGCCGGTGACGGCGCCGCCCCGCTCGACGAGCTCGACGAGCCGCGTGCGCTCGAGCAGCTCGATGCGCGCCTCCGCGAGCCGCTCGAGGAGCCACGCCGCGAGCGCCGCGCCCGTGCGGTCGCCGCCGGCGTGGATGATGCGAGGCCGCTCGTGCGCCGCCTCGAGGCCGAGCGCGACGCGGCCGGCCGCGTCACGATCCGCCGGGAAGCCTGTCGCCAGGAGCGCGCGCACCCGGTCGGCGCCCTCCGTCACGAGGACGCGGACCGCACTCGGGTCGCAGAGCCCGGCCCCGGCTGAGAGGGTGTCGCGGATGTGGGACTCGATCGAGTCGCCCGTGCCGATGGCCGCGGCGATGCCGCCCTGCGCCCATGCGGTCGCGGACTCGTCGGCCGGGCCGGCGCTCACGACGAGCACGTCGGCGCCGTGCCGAGCGGCCTCGAGCGCCACGCTCGCGCCGGCGGCACCCGCGCCGACGACGATGACGCGTCGGCTCACGGCACCGCCGCCAGCATCCGGTCGAGCGCGACGCGGGCCGCCTCCTGATCTTCGGGCGACACGGTGATCCGGTTGACGACCTCGCCCGCGACGAGCCGCTCGAGCGTCCAGGCGAGGTAGCCGGGGTGGATCCGATACATCGTCGAGCAGGGGCACACGACGGGGTCGAGGCAGAAGATCGTGAGGTCGGGCCGGCTCGCGGCGAGCCGGTGGACGAGGTTGATCTCGGTGCCGATGCCGAGGATCGAGCCGGGTGCCGCTGCCTCGACCTCGCGGCGGATGAGGTCGGTCGAGCCGGACACGTCGGCGGCGTCGACGACCTCCATCGTGCACTCGGGGTGCACGATGATCCGGATGCCGGGGTACTGCGCGCGCGCCTGCTCGATCTGACCGACCGTGAAGCGCTTGTGCACGGAGCAGAATCCCTGCCACAGCACGACCGTCGCGTGCTGCAGCGTCGCCGCGTCGTTGCCGCCGAGCGGCCGGCGCGGGTTCCACAGCGGCATCCGCTCGAGCGGGACGCCGAGGGCGCGGGCGGTGTTGCGGCCGAGGTGCTGGTCGGGGAGGAAGACGACGCGCTGCGCCCGGCGGAATGCGTCCTCGAGCACCGCCTTCGCGTTCGACGAGGTGCACACGACGCCGCCGCGGCGCCCGCAGAACGCCTTGATCGCGGCGGAGGAGTTCATGTAGGTGATCGGCAGGAGCGGCACTCGGCCCTCGGCGTCGGGCTCGCTGCCGTAGAGCGCCTCGAGCTGCTCCCAGCAGTCCTCGACGTCGTCGATCGTCGCCATGTCCGCCATCGAGCAGCCCGCGGCGAGGTTCGGGAGGATGACGGCCTGGTCGTCGCGGGTGAGGATGTCGGCCGTCTCGGCCATGAAGTGCACGCCGCAGAACACGATCGCCTCGGCCTGCTGCTCCGCGACCGCCGCCTTCGCGAGCTGGTAAGAGTCGCCGACGAAGTCGGCGAAGCGGACGATCTCGTCGCGCTGGTAGAAGTGCCCGAGCACGACGACCCGGTCGCCGAGGGTGCGCTTGGCGGCGAGGATGCGCTCGGTGAGCTCCGCGTCGCTCGCGCTCGTGTACTCGGCGGGCAGGGGGCCCTGGCGCGGCGCGTCGAGCGGGATCGCGTCGCCCGCGGAGGCGCCGGGACCGTAGAGCGGCTGCGGTCGCGCGTCGATCTCCCAGGTCGGCAGCTGGAGTTCGGTGTCGCAGCTCTCGGTGCGGATCCTGGCGGGCATCGGCAGCGTCGTGCTCATGCGGTTCGGCTCGTCTCTGATTCGGTTCGCGGTGCGAGCGGTCGCTCGGCCTCGGTGGATGCGCTGCCGGTGAACCGGTAGAGCTGGGACGGTCGGTGGGCGCCGTCGCGCCGGGCGCCGCCGGTCGGCTCGACCTGGCCGGACGCGAGCAGTCGGCGGCGGAAGTTCGCGGGGTCGCTGCGCGTGCCGAGCACCGCATCGTGGACCTCGCGCAGGTCGCTCAGGGTGAAGACGGGCCCGAGGAAGCGGGCGGCGATGTCGGCGTAGACGGTCTTGGCTCGCAGCCGGTCGATCGCGACGTCGAGGATCTCAGCGTGGTCGAACGCGAGGTCGGGGAGTGCGCCGAGCGGGAACCAGCCGAGGTTGTCGGTCTCGACCTGCGTCGCGCCCTGGTCGATGCCGAGCAGCGCCCAGTACGCGATCGTGACGTGGCGCTGGTCGCCGGCGCTGCGCTCGACGCCGCCGAAGGAGTAGAGCTGCTCGAGGTGGCGGGGCGCGAGCCCGGTCGAGGACAGCAGGGTGGCGCGCGCGGCCTCGTCAAGCGAGCGGTCCCACGTGAGGGGGCCGCCAGGTAGCGCCCAGGCGTCGGCGAAGGGCGGCCGGGTGCGGCGCACGAGCGGCACCCAGAGCTGGACGCCGAGCCGCTCGCGCTCGGCGTCGGCGGCGGGCTGTCCGGCGAGGGGCCGCAGCGCGAAGATGACGGTCGACACGGAGACGATCGGCGCCTGCTGCGCTCGCTCGCTCACGTTGAGCATCGGCCGGATCACTTGCGGCTCCATCGATCGACTGGTTATGGTCGCGTTGACTATAACTCTCCCGAACGGCGTCGACAAATCGACCGGCCCGGCCGGCGTTCTCCAGAACGCGATGACGGGCGCCGGCGCAGCGCAGCGGCTCAGACCAGGTCGCGCCAGTCGATCGACGAAGTCGTGTCGGGGTGCTCGAGTCCCTGGACGATCTGGATGGCGTCGGTCGGCGGCTCGACGAGCGTGAGCTCGTCGCGGCGGTGGCGCAGCACCGTGTCGATGTAGCTCGTCAGCGCCTCCGAGAGCGGGACGTCGCGCGACTCCGACTGCGCCCGGAACCACCGGTGCTCGAGCAGCTGGTGGAAGATCTCCGCCGCCTCGAACTTGCCGCGCAGCTCGCGCGGGATCGCGGCGATGACCGGCTCGAACACCTTGGTCAGCCACTCGTGCGCGGCGACCTCCTCGTCGGCGCCGCTCGCGCTGCGCACCCGGTAGCCGTCGAGGTCGTTGAGCAGGCGCCGCGCCTGGTTTTCCTCGGCGTCGAGGCCGGTGAGTCGCAGCAGGCGCCGCGAGTGGTGGCCCGCGTCGACGACCTTCGGCTTGAGCCGCACCGTCGTGCCGGTCTCGTCGGTGTGGATCTCGAACTCCTCGATGTCGAAGCCGAGCTCGTTGAGCCGCTCGATCCGCTGGTTGATGCGCCAGCGCTCCGACTGCTCGAACTGCTCCGCCCCCGTGAGCTCCTGCCAGAGGTCGCGATACTTCTGCACGATCCGCTCGCTCACCGCGATCGGATCGATGTCGTCCTCGAGCCGGTCGCCGGCCTGCAGGTCGAGCAGCTCGCCGGCGATGTTGATCCGGGCGATCTCCAGGTCGTGCTCGCGCTGGCCCGCGGTGAGGCCGCCCTCGAAGAGCTCGCCCGTCTCGGCGTCGACGAGGTAGGCGGCGAAGGCGCCGGCGTCGCGGCGGAAGAGCGTGTTGGACAGCGACACGTCGCCCCAGAAGAAGCCCGCGAGGTGGAGACGCACGAGGAGCACGGCGAGCGCGTCGACGAGTCGCTTCGCGGTGCCCGGCCGCAGTCGCTGCGAGTAGACGGCGCGGTACGGCATCGAGAAGCGCAGGTGCCGGGTGACGAGCGCGGTGTCGAGCGGCTCCCCGAGCTCGTCGGTGCGATTCGCGACGACGGCGATCGGCTCGACGCATGGCACCTGGAGGCGCTGCAGCGTGCGCAGCATCTCGTACTCGCGGCTCGCGAGCACCTCGGTGGTCTCCTTGATCGCGACGACGTGGTCCGCGAGGTGGGCCAGGCGCACGACGTGGCGCGAGATGCCCTTCGGGAGCGCGGCGATGTGCTCGTCGCCCCACAGCTCGAGCGGCTGGTCCCACGGCAGCGCGAGAAGCCCGGGGTCGACCGTCGTCGCGGTGATGCGCAGCGAGCCCGGCATGTCTCAGCTCGCGAGGCCGAGATAGTCGGCGACGAACTCGTTCGCGGGCGAGGAGCGCAGCTCGTCGGGGGTGCCGACCTGCTGCAGGACCCCTTGATTGAGGATCGCGATCCGATCGCCGATCTCGAAGGCCTCGGTCGCGGAGCTCGTGACGTAGACGGTCGTGACGCCGACCTTGCGCTGGAGCTGCTCGATCTGCCCGCGCGTCTGGACGCGCAGCTCGTCGTCGAGGTTCGCGAGCGGCTCGTCCATGAGGAAGACCTGGGGGCGCCGTGCGATCGCCCGTCCCATCGCGACCCGCTGGCGCTGGCTGCCGGAGATCGCCATCGGCTTCTTCGACAGCACGGCCTCGAGGTCGAGCAGCCGGGCGGCCTCCTCGACGCGCGCGACCCGCTCGGCCTTGGGGATGCCGAGCACCTTGAGCGCGAAGCCCATGTTCTCCGCGACGGTCATGTGCGGATAGAGGGCGTACGACTCGAACGCCATGGCGATGTCGCGGTCGGCCGCGGCGACGTCGGTGACGTCGATCTCCCCGATGAAGATGCGTCCGCCGTCGAGCTCCTCGAGCCCCGCGAGCATGCGCAGCAGCGTCGACTTGCCGCAGCCGGCGGGCCCGAGGAGCACCATGAGCTCACCGTCGGCGACGTGCAGGTCGATCGCGTCGACGGCGGGCCTGGCTGCCCCGGGATAGATGCGCGTCGCGCGCTCGAACGTGACCGAGGCCATGCCGCGATTCTCGCACGCCCCGGCCGAGCGGCCCCTGGGTCGGCCTTGCGCGTTCCGCGGCACCGCCCCATGCTTTGAAGCAGGACTGAACACCGTCTCGAGGAGGAGACCAATGACGATCGACGTGCAGCGCTGGCTCGACGACTATCGGACCGCTTGGGTCGAGCGCGACCCCGAGGCGGCCGCCGCGCTCTTCACCGAAGACGCGACCTACCAGGACCAGCCGTACGAGGAGCCCTACCGCGGCCGCGACGGCGTCCGGGAGTACTGGACCAAGGTCACGTCCACCCAGTCGGACATCCGGATGAGCTACGGCACGCCGATCGTCTCGGGCGACCGGGCCGCGGTCGAGTGGTGGGTCACGCTGAAGAACGACGGCTTCGAGCTCACGCTCGCCGGCGAGTTCTACCTCGTCTTCGACCCGAGCGGACTCGTGCGGGTCCTCCGCGAGTACTGGCACTTCGGCGAGGGCGCGAAGACGCCGATCGCCGGCTGGGGCGAGTAGGCCGACCGCACTGGGTGGTGCGTCCGCGGGGCGCGGCCGCCGGCGGTGCTCGCGCGGCACGGGGAATCGTTGTACGACTGATGCTGGGGATGCTTGCCTTTTCGGGCCCGAACGGGCAGAGTGTCAAGCATTACTGAACGACCTTCGGGATCGTCGCGGGTCACCAAGCCGCGGCGGCGGGCCTCGAGGCCGATTCACCAATCCGCATCACAAGATTTCAAGGGAGAAGTCATGCGCCACAGCAATGCCCTCCGCGGACGGAGCAAGGGGGTGCTCACGCTCGCCGGCATCGGCGTCGCGATGCTCGCCCTCGCCGGCTGCACCAGCGGGTCCCCGACCCCGACCGCGACGGACGCTCCGGCGCCTCAGGAGGAGACCCTGCAGGTCGCGTTCATCTCGTTCGCGGTCGACAACACGTACGACGCCCCGATGCAGGCTGAGATCGAGGCCGTTGCCGCTGCGAACAACATCGAGCTCACCGTGTTCGACGGCGCGCTCGACCCCGCGCTCCAGGCGACGCTGATCGAGGACGTCATCGCCTCGGGCCAGTACGACGGCATGATCGTCCAGCCGGTCTACGGCCCCGCGATCTACGACGTCGTCGGCGAGGCGATCGAGGCCGGCATCACGGTGGTCAACATCGACCAGATTCTCGGCAACGATTTCACGAGCGGCGCGACCCAGCTTCCGGGCCTCGCGGCGAACGCCGTGTTCGTCGGGTCGATCCTCGGCGAGAAGTTCGGTGAGCAGACCGTCGCGGCCTGCGCGTCGATCAACGCCGACCCGTGCAACGTCGCCTACCTCCACGACCTCAAGACCTCCGCGGTGAGCATCGCGCTCTGGGACGCGTTCAATGAGGTCACGGCGGGCACGCCGGTCACGGTCGTCGCCGAGGGCGAGACGTTCTGGAACCCGGCTGCGGCGCAGACCGCCGTCGCGGACATCCTCACGGCGAACCCGAACATCGACGTCATCGTCACCTCTGACCAGGGCCTCCAGGGTGCGGTCCTCGCGATCGAGGCCGCTGGCCTGCCCGTCAGCGACTTCGTCCTCGTCGGCTACGGCGGGTCCGTCTGGGCCCAGCAGCGCGTCGCGGAAGGCGTCGTCTTCGCCGATGTCCTCATGGCACCGGCCACGACCGGTCGTCTCGGCATGGAGGCGCTCGTCGACGCACTGCGCAATGGCAACATGCAGGGCGACATCGACCCGTTCAAGGACTTCCCGAATAACGGCGTCATCACGAAGGACACCGCGAGCCAGTTCACCGGCGAGTGGGCCGGGTGATCGGTGACGGCTGAGGCCGCGACTGTCGACGCCCCGCAGCTCCAAGTGGAGCTGCGGGGTGTCGGCAAGTCCTTTGGTGGTACCTGGGTCCTCCAGGACATTGATCTCACGATCGAGCCGGGCAGTGTCCACGCGCTCGTCGGTGAGAACGGCGCTGGAAAGTCCACGCTGAGCAAGATCATCTCGGGCGTCTACCAGGCGGACACGGGCACGCTCGTCGTCGGTGGCGAGGAGGTGCGCTTCACGACGCCCCGCGAGGCGCTCGATCGTGGCGTCGCGACCATCGCGCAGGAGCTCGCGCTCGTCCCGGCGCTGTCGGTCGCGGAGAACGTCTTTCTCGGCCGCGAGCCGCGGCGGGCGGGCTTCCTCGACCGCCGGCAGCTGCGTCGGCAGTTCCTCGAGCTCGCTGGGCCGACGGGGTTCGATCTCAACCCGGACACCCCAGTCGGTTCGCTGCGGACCGCCGACCAGCAGAAGGTCGAGATCCTGCGGGCGCTCGCCCGCGGCGCCGCGTTCATCATCATGGACGAGCCCACCGCGGCGCTCGCGGGGCACGACGCGGAACTCCTCCACGGCGTCGTCCGACGGCTCGCCGCGAATGGCACGACCGTGCTGCTCATCTCGCACTTCCTCGGTGAGGTGCTCGAGCTCGCCGACACCGTGACGATCCTCCGCGACGGTCGACACATCCGTACCGCGCCCGCGTCCGAGGAGACCGAGTCGAGCCTGATCGAGGGTATGCTCGGCCGCAGTCTCGGCTCGGTGTTCCCTGAGAAGTCGGCGCCGCCGGTCGATGCGCCGACGATGCTCGAGGTGGAGGATCTCGTCGCGCCAGGGGTCACCGGCGTCTCGTTCGAGGTCCGTGCCGGCGAAGTCGTCGGACTCGCGGGACTCGTCGGGGCAGGCCGGAGCGAGATCGCCCACGCGATCTACGGTTCCGTGCCGCGCACGAGCGGCACCGTGCGGGTCAACGGTGTCGAGGTGCCCGCGAGCGTCCCTGGCGCGCTCGGTGGCGGCCTCTTCCTCATCTCCGAGTCCCGTAAGCAGCAGGGGCTCGTGCTCGGGCGCCCGATCCGGGACAACGTCACGCTCTCGAATCTCAAGGAGCTGACCGTCGGGGGGTGGGTGCGCACGGGCGCCGAGCGGCGCGAGGCGCGCGAGGCGCTCACGCGGGTGACGGTCGCGGGGGATGACCGCCGCAACGTGTCCACACTGTCGGGCGGCAACCAGCAGAAGGTGCTGTTCGCACGCGCCCTCCAGCGCCCGCGCAAGGTCCTCATCGCCGACGAGCCCACGCGCGGCGTCGACGTCGGCAGCCGCCGCGCCATCTACGACCTCATCGCCGACGAGTCGCGCGCCGGCCTCGGCGTCGTCGTCATCTCCTCCGATGTCGAAGAGGTGCTCGGACTCGCCCACCGCATCCTCGTCATCCGAGGCGGCCGGATCGTCGCCGAGCTCACCGGTGATGAGATGACCGAAGAACACATTTTGAACGCGGCGTTCGCCCAGCCCACGGCGAGCGAGCGACCGTCGGAGCCGAACGAACGCCGGGGAGACCACGAATGAGCCAGCCGGACAAGATCACGTCCACGACCGCAGTGAAGGCGCCCGATAGCCCGCCGTCGTTCGCGCGTCGCATCCCATGGCGTTCGGTCGCGATCGTCGTACCGTTCCTCCTCGTCTTCATCTTCTTGTCGGCGTACCCGGGATCCAACTTCCTGACGTTCCTCAACATCACAAACGTCCTCGACCGACAGGCCGGCATCCTCATCATCGCGGCGGCCTCGACGCTCGTGCTCATCGCGGGCGGGCTCGACCTCTCGGTCGGTGCGACGTACATGTTCACGGCGGTCATCTGCGGCACCCTCGTGATCAAAGTCGGCGGTGTCGCAGGCGTGTGGACGGGTGTGCTCGTCGCGCTCCTCGCGGGCCTCCTCGTCGGCCTCATCAACGGTGTGATCAGCACGTACCTCAAGATCAATCCGCTCATCGCGACCCTCGCGATGTCGTTCATCATCCTCGGCACGACGAAGCTCGTCTCGCAGTTCGGCAAGGAAGGCATCGGGCAGATCCGGGTCGACTTCCCGGAGTTCCGCTGGATCGCGACGACGAAGCTCCTCGGGATCAGCCTGCCGATCTGGATCGCGTTCGTCGTGCTCGTCGTGCTCGCGATCCTGCTGTGGCGTACGCGCTTCGGGCGCTACATCTATGCGGCGGGTGGCAACGCCGAGGCGGCGCGTCTCGCCGGTATCCGCGTCAACGTCGTCCGGGTCGCGACCTTCGCGATCACGGGGCTCGGTGCGGGTCTCGCGGGCGTCATCGACCTCGCGCGCACGCCGTCAGCCCCGGAGAATGACGCGATCGCGACGAGCCTGACCTTCACGGTCCTCGCCGGCATCGTCGTCGGTGGCACCTCGATCCTCGGTGGCGAGGGCGCGGTGTGGCGCACCATCCTCGGCATCCTGTTCATCGCGATGCTCTACAACGGCTTCACGCTGCTCAAGGTCGACCCGCTGTTCCAGGGCATCGCGCTCGGCGCCATCATCCTCATCGCGGTCGGCTTCGACGCCTGGTCGAGGTTCAGGAGACGGTAGGTAGACTTCCGGGGCTGTCCAAGCAGACTCGAGAGGGCAACGTGAACAACGCATCGACCGGCGGTCGTCCGAGCAAGAACGAACGCCGAGAGCAGGCGCGCGAGCAGGCGCGCGAGCTGCGCGAAGCCGCTCGCAAGAAGGAGAAGCGCAACCGCATCCTCCTGCAGAGCGGCATCATCGTCGGCATCCTCGCGGTCGCCGCGGTCGTGGTCCTGATCATCGTCTCCTCCGTCAAGCCGGCCTCCCCCGGTCCGCAGAACATGGCGAGCGACGGACTGCTCATCCAGGCCGGCGGCGAAGTGCTGCGCACCCCCGCGCTCCAGCCGGGCGAGACCCCGACGCCGAATCCGACGCCGGGCGCCGACGTCATCCAGATCCAGACGTACGTGGACTACATGTGTCCCTACTGCGGCCAGTTCGAGGCGACGAATGCCGAGTACCTGCGCACGCTCGTCGAGTCCGGCGCGGCGTCGCTCGAGATCTTCCCCCTGTCGTTCCTCGACCGCGTCTCCCTCGGCACGGCATACCCGACCCGCGCGATGAACGCCTTCGGCTGCGTCGCCGACCAGCAGCCGGACGCCGCGCTCACCTTCAATGAGCTGCTCTTCGCCAACCAGCCCGCCGAGAGCACGGGCGGTCTCAACGACGACGAGATCGTCGAGCTCGCGCGCCAGGCCGGCGCCAAGTCGGCCAGCGTCGAGACGTGCATCCGCGACCAGCAGTTCAAGAGCTGGACGGACGCGGCGACCGACCGCGCGACGCAGGACCGCGGCATCTCGGCGACGCCGACGATCCTCGTCAACGGCCAGATGTACGAGGGCTCGCTGACCGACCAGGCGACATTCCGCCAGTTCGTCGCGGCGGCGCAAGGGGCCCAGTACGTCGAGGACTCGGCCGTCACGCCGACCCCGACGCCCACCCCGTCCGCCGGCTAGCAATGCGGCGCGTCCTCGTCGGCCTCGCCGGCGCGGCGGCCCTCCTCGGGCTCGCCGCGTGCGCGCCCGCGACCGCGGGAGTGCCGGGATCCGTGCCGCCCGGCGACGTCGTCGTCCAGGTGCCCGTCGAGGCGGTCTCGGGGGAGCCGAGCCGCGCCGTCGACGGCGCCTTCGCGATCGGGTCCGGCCCGATCGTGATCGACGCCTGGGTCGACTTCTTCTGCCCGTACTGCCGGATGTTCGAGGAGGGCCACGGCGAGTACATTCGCGGGCTCGTCGAGCGGGACGCCGCGACGCTGCGCGTGCACCCCATCGCGATCCTCGATCGGGCCTCGATGGGCACCAAGTACTCCACCCGCGCGGCCAACGCGTTCGCCTGCGTCGCCGAGCACGCGCCCGAGCGCGCCCTCGACTACATGGCGCACCTCTACGAGATCCAGCCCGCCGAGGCGACGCCGGGCCTCACCGACGATCAGCTCGCGATGGCGGCGCCCGCGGCGGCCGTCGAGTGCATCCACGGCGGCTGGTACGCGCAGTGGGTGGGCGACTGGACCCGCGGCGCGCTCGACGCGGGCGTGCAGGGCACGCCGACGGTCCTCGTCAACGGTTCCCTCTACCGGGGCCGCCTCGACGGGCCCGACTTCCGCGAGTTCGTCGGCGGGGCGACGTCGACGGCCTGAGCGCCGCGACTCGGGCGACCTCGAGCCCTCTGCCGGACTCGAACCGGCCACCTACGCATTACAAGGGCGTTGCTCTACCAGATGAGCTAAGAGGGCGTCCGGGCAGTCTATTCGCCCGCCCGCGCTACTCCGCGGGGGTGAAGCGCAGCGCGAGCGAGTTCATGCAGAACCGGTCGCCCGTCGGCGTCTGGGGGGCGTCGTCGAAGATGTGGCCGAGGTGCGAGCCGCACGTCGCGCAGCGCACCTCCGTGCGCACCATGCCGTGCGTGCGGTCCTCGATGTACTCCACCGCGTCGGGCCGGATCGCCTCGTAGAACGACGGCCAGCCGCAGTGCGCCTCGAACTTCGTGCCGGCGGCAAACAGCTCGGCACCGCACGCGCCGCAGCAGTAGGTGCCCTCGCGAGCCTCCTCGAGCAGCTCGCCGGTCCACGGCCGCTCGGTCGCCGCCTGACGCAGCACCGCGAACTGGTCGGGTCCGAGGATCGCGCGCCACTCCTCGTCGGACTTGATCACGTCGTATGCCATCTGACTGCCTCCTCGCGTGCTGCCGGCCTCCACGATGCCGGCCCGTCCGTAGAATCGCCCCGTGCCGGTCGTGAAGCTCTGGAACGATCTAACTCTCGCCGACCTGTATTCGTTCCTCAAGCTGCGCTGCGACGTCTTCATGTGGGAGCAGCGAGCCGACGACGAGGAGATGGACGGCCGCGATCAGGAGCCGGAGACGCTCCACGTCTGGATCGAGGACGAGCGGGGCTGCGCCGCCTACCTGCGGGTGCTGCAGAACGCGATCCCCGAGCACCGCGACGCGCGTCGCGTCATCGGGCGGGTCGCGGTGCGCGCGGATCGGCGCGGCGACGGGCTCGCCCGCGAGCTCATGGTCCGGGCGCTGGAGGCGATCGACGAGGAGGGCGCCGCCTCGATGCTGCACGCGCAGTCGTACGTCGTCGGTCTCTACGAGCGCTTCGGCTACGAGGTCTTCGGCGAGGAGTACGACGAGGCGGGCATCCCGCATCGCTCGATGTACCGCGGCGCACGGGGCGTCTGAGCCGGCCTCCCAGTCACATCCTCGTACACTGTCGCAATGGCACAGGCGAGGGACCGCTTCGACGCGCTCAAACGCGAACCGGGGCGAGTCGGCTCCCACCGGGGTCCCGTGCGTCGCGGCGGGGGCTGGCTGGGCCTCGGGCTGTTCCTCGTCGGCCTCATCGTCATCACCTCGGTGGGCCTCTTCGTCGTCGACCGCATCGTGCGCGACACGGGTCAGGCGGACCAGGGCCTGGACTTCAACTTCCCGTTCCTGCCGGAGCTCGTGCCGACCCCGACGCCGAGCGAGACGCCGCCGCCGCCCGTCGTGACGGACCCCGCGATCGCGGTCGAGCGCGGCCTCAGCATCATGGTGCTCAACGGCACGCCCGTGACGGGCCTGCAGAACGTCGTCGGCGACGAGCTCGTCGCGACCGGCTGGCCGATCGGCACCCGAGCCCGCGCCGGCGACACCGACGTGCTCGACACCGTCGTCTACTACGCGGACCCCGCGAACGCCGACGTCGCGCGCGGGATCGCCGAGGTCCTCGGCTACGGGGAGGCCCGCGAGGTCGACCCCAACATCTACCCGGGGCAGAGCATCGTCATCGTGATCGGCATGGATCACCCGGCCGTCCCGAAGCCGACGATCGAGCCGACGGACGCTCCCGTGGAGGAGCCTGCGAGCTGAGCGCGATCGCGCTCCCGTGCCTTTGCACTCCACATCCCTGAGTGCTAACGTCGATGTTGGCACTCCCTCCCCTGGAGTGCCAACACGTACGCACTACGTCCGGGAGGGACGAGAAACACAATGGCGAAGATCATCGCTTTCGACGAAGAGGCCCGTCGCGGCCTCGAGCGCGGCCTCAACACCCTGGCCGACGCGGTCAAGGTCACGCTTGGCCCGCGCGGCCGCAACGTCGTCCTGGAGAAGAAGTGGGGCGCCCCCACGATCACCAACGACGGCGTCTCGATCGCCAAGGAGATCGAGCTCGACGACCCGTTCGAGAAGATCGGTGCGGAGCTCGTCAAGGAGGTCGCGAAGAAGACCGACGACGTCGCCGGTGACGGCACGACCACCTCGGTCGTCCTCGCCCAGGCGCTCGTCAAGGAGGGCCTGCGCAACGTCGCCGCCGGCGCTGACCCCATCAGCCTCAAGCGCGGCATCGAGAAGGCGACCTCCGCGGTCGTCGCGGCGCTCATCGACTCCGCGAAGGAGATCGAGACCAAGGACGAGATCGCGGCCACCGCGTCCATCTCGGCCGCCGACCCGGAGATCGGCGAGCTGATCGCCGAGGCGATCGACAAGGTCGGCAAGGAGGGCGTCGTCACCGTCGAGGAGTCGAACACCTTCGGCACGACGCTCGAGCTCACCGAGGGCATGCGCTTCGACAAGGGCTACCTGTCGGCGTACTTCGTCACGGACCCGGAGCGCCAGGAGGCCGTCTTCGAGGACCCGTACATCCTCATCGTCAACTCGAAGATCTCGAACATCAAGGACCTGCTCCCGATCGTGGACAAGGTCATCCAGGCGGGCAAGCAGCTCCTCATCATCGCCGAGGACGTCGAGGGCGAGGCCCTCGCGACGCTCGTCGTCAACAAGATCCGCGGCATCTTCAAGTCCGTCGCCGTCAAGGCGCCGGGCTTCGGCGACCGTCGCAAGGCGCAGCTCCAGGACATCGCGATCCTCACCGGCGGCCAGGTCATCGCCGAGGAGGTCGGCCTCAAGCTCGAGAACGCGACGCTCGACCTGCTCGGTCGTGCCCGCAAGGTCGTCATCACCAAGGACGAGACGACCATCGTCGAGGGCGCCGGTGACTCCGAGGAGATCGCGGGCCGCGTCAAGCAGATCCGCCAGGAGATCGAGAACACCGACTCGGACTACGACCGGGAGAAGCTCCAGGAGCGTCTCGCGAAGCTCGCCGGCGGCGTCGCCGTCATCAAGGCGGGCGCCGCGACCGAGGTCGAGCTCAAGGAGCGCAAGCACCGCATCGAGGACGCCGTGCGCAACGCGAAGGCCGCCGTCGAGGAGGGCATCGTCGCCGGTGGTGGCGTCGCGCTCATCCAGGCGTCGGCGACCGCGTTCGAGCAGCTCTCGCTCGAGGGCGACGAGGCGACCGGTGCGAACATCGTCCGCGTCGCGGTCGAGGCCCCGCTCAAGCAGATCGCGCTCAACGCGGGTCTCGAGCCGGGCGTCGTCGTCGACAAGGTGCGCAACCTCCCCGTCGGCCAGGGCCTCAACGCCGCGACCGGCGAGTACGTCGACATGCTCGCCGCGGGCATCAACGACCCGGTCAAGGTGACCCGTTCGGCGCTGCTCAACGCGTCGTCGATCGCGGGCCTCTTCCTCACGACCGAGGCCGTCATCGCCGACAAGCCGCAGCCCCCGGCGGCGGCGGGCCACGCCGACCCCGGCGCCGGTATGGACTTCTAGTCCAGCCACAGTTCCACACGAAGGGCGGTCCCGTTGGGGCCGCCCTTCGTCGTCGATTAGGGAGAACTCCCGATTGCCGCCCACGCGGCCCGCTCATTAGCGTTGGCTCGGCTGAAGACGGGGAGGGACGACATGATCAAGCGGATGCGGGTCGCGGCGGCGCTCGTGGCGGTCGGGATGCTCGGCGTCGGGGCGCTCGCGGGGTGCGCACCGGCCGAGCCGACGCCCGGGCTCGGCGGCTCGGACGGCGGCGGCGAGCTCGTCGGGATCGCGTCGCCGAGCGATGACCGGTCTGCCGATCAGGTCGAGGAGGGTCTGTCGATCGTGCCGTGGGCGTATCCGCATGGCTTCCGCATGACGTTCGACGCCTCCGCGCTGCCCGCCGGGACGACGGCGACGCTGCGTCTTAAGGACTTCAACTGCATGGCCGAGGCGTTCAACGGGCCGATCGACCTTTCGAAGCCGAAGCAGTTCCTCGTGGAGCTCGACCAGGGCACGACGTGCTGGTTCGGCACCCGCTCGACGTCGTGGATCACCTGGGATCTCACGCTGAAGCTCCCGGGCGGCGCGACGAAGTCGACGACGTTCGAGCTCGCCTTCACGCACCAGGGCGGCACCGTCGAGTCGAAGTGCTGGGGCGAGCAGGGCCTCGGGTGCACCGCCGGCCCTGTGCCCGACTTCGTCCGTGAGGGCGACTGGAAGGTGCACTACCTCACCCAGGCCCTCAAGCTCACCTGACCGGCGCCGCCCCCGGTCTCGCGGGGTGCGCGCCGATCGCGTTCTGCTGAAGTGGGCGTGAATGGTCGCTCAGGCGGCCGCAAGACGGCCCATTGCGCCCACCTCGACACAACTCCAGAACGCCACAGCCGCGGCAGGGGTGCCGCGCTCGGCTCAGGCGAGGGGGAGCCAGACGCGGAACGTCGCGCCGCCGCCCGGGGTGTCGACCACGTCGACCGTGCCGCGGTGCGCCTGCACGATCGCGGCGACGATCGCGAGCCCGAGGCCGTTGCCGCCCGTCTCGCGGTCGCGCGACGAGTCGGCGCGCCAGAAGCGCTGGAAGATCTTGTCGCGGATCTGCGGGGGGACGCCCTCGCCGTGGTCGATGACCGCGACGACACCGCGACGCGTCGACGCATCGACGCCGACCCCGATCTCCAGCGGGCTGCCCGCGGGACTGAAGCGCATCGCGTTCCCCATCAGGTTCGCGATGACCTGGCGGACCTTGTCCTCCGCGCCGGTCACCACCGCATCGAGGTCCGGCGCGGGCGCCGGCAGCTCAGGTGCCGGGGGCGGGGTGACGCGGGGCGCCCGACGCGGCAGCAGCCGGGAGACGAGCGAGACCGGTCCGGTCGCGTTCGCCGCCGCCCGGCCGACCTTCGCACCGGCCGACGGCGGGAGGGGGATCGGCTTCGTCAGCGTGTCCTCCGACGGCGGGATCGGCATCGGCGCCGCGGGCGTGTCGGCGGGCCGCACCGCGCGGACGGGCCCGCGAAGCGACTCCGGGTCGAGCCCGACGACCGTCACCGTGCGGTCGGGTGCCGCGGCCATCGCGTCGCTCGCCGCGTCGTTCGCGAGGGGGATCAGGTCGATCGGCGCGAACTCCTGCGACGCTCCGCTCGACGCCGACTCGGCCGCGCTCGCGTCGAGCCGCGCGAGCTCGAGCAGGTCCTCGACGAGACCCGCCATCCGCACGGCCTCCTTCTCGATGCGCTCCATCGCCTGCGCGACATCGTCCGGACTCGTCAGCGCGCCCATCCGGTACAGCTCGGCGTAGCCGCGGACCGTCACGAGCGGGGTGCGCAGCTCGTGCGACGCGTCGCCGACGAAGCGCCGCATCTGGTCGATCGTGCGAGTGCGGTCGGCGAGCGCGGCGTCGATGCGGGCGAGCATCGTGTTGAGCGAGCGGGTCAGGCGCCCGACCTCCGTGTTCGGCGGGGCACCCGTCATGCGCTGGCTGTAGTCGCCGTCGGCGAAGCGCGCCGCCTGGTCCTCCAGCCGACGCAGCGGCAGGAACGTCGTCGTCGCGAGCAGGCGGGTCAGCGCGCCGCCGAGGATCACGACGGTGAGCGCGAAGAAGAGGAACACCGCGCCGAAGCGTGCGACCGTCTCATCCGCCTCGGCGAGATCCGAACCGATCACGAGCGTCGCGGTGTCATCGGTGCCCTGCACCGGCAGGGTCTTCAGCAGCAACCGCCACTGGGTGCCGCGGTCGGTGCTGCCGACCGTCACGATCCCCTGACCGGTCACGCTCGCGCCGATCGCGTCCCAGTTCGGCCGGATCGTCTCACTACCGCGCGGCAGATTGTCGTCGAGCAGGCGCCCGTCCGAGTCGAGGACCGCGAGGTAGTAGGGGTTCAGCGGGTTCGGGTCGTCTTCGAAGTAGGTGCCCGCGATGCTGTCGAGCGGCGCCGACTCCGTCACCGAGTTCTCGAGCGACTTGTAGGCGGTCCCGAGCTGGCGATCCGCCTGGTCGAGCAGGTAGCCGCGCAGCACCGCCATCGTGCCGAGACCCGCGACGACGAGGCCCGCGGTCAGCAGGAGGACCGTGACCCCCGTGATCTTCGTGCGGAGCGAGATCGCGTCCCAGCGGCGGGCGAGCTTCGACATCAGGCCATCAGGGTACTGCCGGGCGGCTGGGGGTTCGCGGATGCCCGCCGGGTACGCCATCATGGCCGCGTGACCCGCGAAGCCGCCCCGTGGCGTTCTGTCGCCCTCTGGTATCGCCTGCTGCTCATCCTCGTCACCGTCGCCGGCTTCATCACCGGTGAGCGGTCGATGGCGTACTTCACGGGCCAGACGAACGTCATCGTCGTCGCCTACTTCGCGATCGCCGTCTACTGGATGGTCAGCCGGCGCACGACGGTGCCGCCCGCGCCTCGGCTGCGCGGCGCCGTGGTCGCGTGGATCCTGACGGTCGGCATCATCGCCCACATCGAGCTCGCGCACTGGGCGAACCCGTTCCCGGGGCTCGTCGAACCCGACGCGGCCGTGCGCCTCGGCAACTGGACGCTCTTCATCGCCCACTACGTGGTCCCCGCCATGGTGCTCATCGACTGGCTCGCGTTCGGGCCGCACGGCATCGTGCGCTGGCGCGACATCCCCGTGTGGCTCCTGTACGTCTTCGCCTACGGGCTGCTCACACTGCTGCGGGCGATGTGGTTCCCCGAGGTCTCGAGCCGCTTCCCGTACCCGTTCTTCGAGCCGGGCGCGTGGGGCTGGTGGGGCGTGCTGCTGTACCTGCTCGTCCTGCTGGCGGTCTCCGCGGCGATCGCGGCGGCGGTCGTCGGGCTCGACCGGCTCGCCGCGATCACCGGGAGGCGCCGGGAACGGGCCTCAGCGCCGGTTGGTCATGGTCCCGCGTGAGCCGATCATGCCGCCGAGGGTCTGCACGGCGGTCAGCAGCGGCTCGACCTTGTCCGCCGTCTCGAACTCCGTGATCGAGATGAGCGCGATCGCGAGCCGCGAGGCGGCCCCTGGCTCGTAGGGCACGACGGCCGACATGCCGTAGCGGATGATGTCGCTGCGCCATACCGCCGCGGCATAGCCCTGGGCGCGTGCCTCGATGACCTCCTCGTCGTCGTCCGGCGAGGGCGGGAGCGACGCCTTGAGCGCGGTGCGGGTCGCGAGCGGACCGGATGGGAAGACGTAGCCGGGCGGGGTGTAGAGGTGCGCTGCCTCGCCGCTCGGGGTGATCGTGAGGACCGTCGTGAGCACGTCGTTGTCCTCCGAGACGAGGGTCACGGTCAGTCCGGTGGAGTTCGCGAGCTGCGCGATGACCGCGTCGATCCCAGCGGGGAAGCGCGCGAGGTAGGCCTGTGAGAGGAACACGGTGCCGACGCCGAGCAGATAGTTCTTCTTCGCATCGCGGGTCACGAGACGCGCGGCGATGAGCGCATTGAGAATGCGATAGAGCGAGGCGCGCTGCGCATCGAAGGCGCGCGAGAGCTCGGTGATGCTCATGCCGCCACCGTGCCGAGCGAGCAGCTCCATGATGGCGGTGGCCCGCTCGACCGTGGTGGAGCGGGGTCCTTCGACAGCCATGTCGCCATCCATCTTCAAAGTATGTCGTACGCCCTGCAGGGCGCGTTCGATGCGGGTGCGTGGTGAACGGCTTCGGCCTGCCCGACCGGGGGTTGGTCGAGCAGGCCGAGGTGTCCGGATCAGAGCTGCTCGGGGAACAGCTTGCTGAGGTCGGGGGCCAGGTCGATGAGGCCCCACTTGAGCATGAGATCGATCAGGCGCTGGACGCTCTCGCGCGGAAGGTCCGTCGTGTGCGGCTCGAGCGCGATCACCGCGGCGAGGCCTTCGGGGAGGCCGCCGACGTCGATCTGCATCTGGCGCACGAGCGACTCGTCCGCGTTGACGTACGCGAGCGACTCGCTGAGCGCCGCGTTGAAGCGGGTGAGCAGGGGCTTGTTCTTGCCCGCCCACTCCTGCATCGAGAAGTAGCCGACGTTCGGCAGGCCCTTGACCGACGCGATGTCCGCGAAGTCGGTGAGCAGGACGAGCGAGTCGTCACCCATCCCTGCCATGTAGAACGGGCCCGGCAGCCAGGCCGCATCGATGTTGCCCTGCGCGAGCGCGGGGATCATGTCGGGGAAGGCGAGCTCGGTGAAGCGCACGGCCTCGGGGTCGCCGCCGTCCGCGACGACGTACTCGCGGATGGCGATCTCGCCGAGCGAGCCCATCGCGTTCATCGCGACCGTCTTGCCCTCGAGGTCCTTGCCGCTCGCGATACCGCTGTCCTTGCCGACGAACCAGCCGTGCAGGCCCGGGCCGACGTACGAACCGGCGTGCGAGACTGCGACGAGCGGGACGCCCTGCGAGGCAGCGATGATCGCCGGCACCCAGGCGGGCGCGGCGATGTCGACCTCGCCGCCGATGACGAGATTCGAGACACCGCTCGGTGCGGTCGTCTCGGTCAAGTCGATCATGTGCTTCTCGTAGATGCCCGCATCGATGCCGAGGACGATCGCCGGCGTCGAGGTGCCGGGCATGACCGTGGCGATCGACAGGGGCTCCGGCGTGGTCGGCGCCTCGTCGGTCGGCCCGGGGGCCGGTCCGCTGGCGCAGCCGGCGAGCACGAGTGCGGCCGCGGCCGACATGCCGGCGACGGCCAACAGCTTGCCGCGGATGGTGCGGTGCTTCATTGCATCTCCTCTTTTTTCTTTACTGGGTGCCTCGGGCGAGGTCTCAGGTGGTCCGGCCCAGGATGTGGCCGGCGATCTCTTCGCGCAGTGCCGCGAACTCGGGGAGCGCCTTGGTGGCGAACTGGTCGCGGGCGCGCGGCAGCGGCACGGCGATGTCGCGCACGACGCGGGTCGGCGACTTCGACAGGACGAGCACGCGCTGCGAGAGGTAGACGCTCTCGTCGATGTCGTGGGTGACGAAGAGCACCGTCATGGGGTGCGTCTCCCAGACCCGCAGGATGAGGTCCTCGAGGTCCATCCGGGTCTGCGCGTCGACGGAGGCGAAGGGTTCGTCCATGAGCAGCACGCTCGGGCGATAGGCGAGTGCGCGGGCGATCGCGACGCGCTGCTGCATGCCGCCGGAGAGCTGCCAGGGGTACTTGCGCTCGGTCCCGGCGAGTCCGACGGACTCGAGGCTCTCGCGGACCCGTTCGGCGCGCTCGGCCTTGCTGAGCTGGCGCATCCGGCGCAGCGGGAAGTTGACATTCGCCGCGACGGTCATCCAGGGGAAGAGCGAGCGGCTGTAGTCCTGGAAGACCATCGCGAGCTCCGAGGGTACGGAGTCGACCTTCTCCCCGTGCATGAAGATGTCGCCGCTCGTGGGGCGCAGCAGACCCGAGAGGGTGCGCAGCAGCGTCGTCTTGCCGGCGCCGGACGGGCCGACGATGGCGACGAACTCGCCGGGGGTGAGCGACAGGTTGATCCCCCCGATCACTTCGTGGCTGCCGTACTGGTGGCGCAGTTCGCGGACCTCCAGCAGTGGTCGATCGCTTCCAGACACTCAGATCGTTCCCTTCGACTGGCGGTGCCACTTGAGTACGCGGTGCTCCACGAACAAGAGCAGGGTGTTGAACAGGAACCCGATGATGCCGAGTAGGACGACCTCGCCCCACATATCGGGGAAGCGGAATCCGCGCTGACCCTGCAGCAGCATGTAGCCGATGCCGTTGGTCGCAGCGAACATCTCGGAGAGCACCATGACGACGATCGCGACAGCGACGCCGATCGTGAGGCCCGCGAAGATCTTCGGCAGCGCCGCGGGCAGCACGACATGCAAGAGCCGGTCGGGCACGCGGATCTTGAACGCCTGCGCGGTGTCGAGCTGCGTCGTCGGCACGTTGCGCACGCCGTCGATCGTGTTGAGCAGGACGGGCCACAGCACGCCGGTCGCGATGAAGAGCACCTTCATTTCGTCGCCGATCCCGAACAGGATCAGGTAGAGCGGGATGATGACGGGCGGCGGGACGGAGCGCAGGAACTGCAGGACCGGGTCGACGTAGCCGGCCACGCGTGGCAGCAGTCCCACGACGAAACCGAGGATGATCCCGACGAGCGCGCCGAGGGCCCAGCCCGAGAAGAGGCGCGCAAGGCTCGGCACGACCTCGGAGAAGAACGCGTCGCTGAGGAAGAAGTGCTCCGGCGGGCCCGAGAAGTAGAGGTCCGCGATTGCGTCGCCGATCCGCGTCGCGGTCGGGAAGAAGAACGACGGGGCGAGGGTCGTGACGAGCTGCCAGATGCCGATGACCGCCGCGAGGACGATGAGCGGGAGCGCCACGCGCAGGACGCGATTCGCGACGGAGTTCATCGTCCGCTCCCGATCGCCTCGGCGGTCCATTTGAAGGCCCGCTTCTGGGTGCGCTCGAGTGCCCAGTTGATGAGCCAACCGAGGAGGCCCGCGACGGTCGCCGCAGCGAAGACCGTGGTGTAGCCGATGCCGGCGGAGTTCGCGAGCAGGATGAACCTCCCGATGCCATGTTGTGAGGCGGCGAGCATCTCGGCGCTGATGGTGACGATGAGCGCGATCGAGACGGCGAAGCGCAGGCCCGTGAAGATGAACGGCGCGGCGCTCGGCAGCACGACGAAGGCGAGCACACCAAAGCGGCCGTAGCCGAATGCCCGCGCTGAGTCCTTCGCAACGGGGTCGACGTCGTGCACGCCGTAGATGGTGTTGTAGAGCAGCGGCCAGGTGGTGGCGAACGCGACGAGGGCGACTTTCATCTCGATCTGCTGTCCGAGGATGAGGATGACGATCGGGATGAGGGCGGTCGAGGGGATCGGGCGCAGGAACTCCACGAGGGCGCGGGAGGCGGTGAACGCAAGCGACGAGGAGCCGAAGAGTGTGCCGAGCGGAATCGCGATGAGGCAGCCGATCACGAGGCCGATGAGCGCGGCGAGCAGGGTGGCGCCGACGTCGACGAGGAAGACGGGATCGAAGATGAGCGTCGCGGCGCGCAGCAGCACCTCGGTGATCGGCGGGAGGTAGCCCCCGCCGAGGTCGAAGAAGCGGATGGCGACCTCGGCAAGGACGATCGCGCCCACGAAGCCGAGCAGCGCACGCCGGACGCCGGCGGTGCGCTCGACGAACCGCCGTGGTGGGCGCGATGACGCGATCGAAGACAAGTGGAACCTCGTTGTCGCCAGGGAGTCAGGTCAGTGGATAACTATTTACCGCACCGTATACTATCGCGCCCTATTGAAACCACTGCGGTCGAGCTTGTCAAGGCGGGGCGCGCGTGGCGACCCGACGGCGCGGACTTGACTTGACTCCGAGTGAAGTCGTAGCGTCCTGTCAAGCATATTGCCTATGTGTGTAATAAATACACACTCCGTGTCGAGTGAGGAAGCAGGCGACCATGAGTTCCACTACCGCCGTGAGCGGTGTCCGCGATCATGACGATCAGGGCCGCCCCCGACTCATCGACATGGTCCGGCAGCTCGAGCCCGAGATCCGCGCCATCGAGCGCGAGATGGATGAGCGGCGCGAGGTCCCCCAGGAGCTGACCGACGCGCTCTACGACATGGGCGTCTACCGGTCGTGGCTGCCGGCCGAGCTCGGCGGCCTCGAGGTCGACCTCATCGAGTGGCTCGAGTGCATCGAGGAGGCCGCTCGGATCAACGGCTCGATCGGCTGGCTGTGCATGCTGCACCGCGGCGACACCTCGATCCCGGCCGTGACGATGCGCAAGATCCTCGAGCAGGGCCGCTGGATCACCGCAGGCAACCTCGGCCGCGCCGCGGGCAAGGCGGTCAAGGTCGAGGGGGGCTACCGGGTGAGTGGCCGCTGGCCATTCTCCAGCGGGGCGCCGGAAGCAACCTGGTTCTTCGGGCGATCGGTCCTGCACGGCGAGGACGGTGAGCCGGTCATCGATCCGCGCAACGGAATGCCGCTGACGATGGTCCCGTACTTCCCGGCGTCCGACGTCATCCTCCACGACACATGGGATGGGCTGGGACTGCGCGCTACCGGCAGCGGCGATTTCGAGGTCATCGACGCGTTCGTGCCCGACGAGCTGATGGACGAGTCCGGCTTCCACTCGCGCCCCTACGACGGTCCGCTCTACCGTGGCCGGTTCTTCCAGCTCGGCCAGGGTGCCCACACGCTCGGGATGGCCCGCGCGGCGATCGATGCGTTCATCGACCTCGCGCACCAGTCCGCGCGGCGCGGCTCCTACCGTCAGGCGCGGCTTGGCCGCGAGCAGGTCCATCAGCTCGCGCTCGCGAAGGCCGACTCGATGGTCCGCGCCGGTCGTGCGTTCCTCTGGGAGATCGCGGAGGCCGGCTACGAGCAGGCGAAGCATCAGGAGGTGCTCGACTTCGAGCTGCGCGTGCGCATCCATCAGGCCAACGCCTTCGCGGTGAGCCTCGCGCGCAAGGCCGTGCAGCTCGTCTTCGAGCAGGCCGGCTCGCCGACCGTGTACCGCGGACACGCCCTCGAGCGCATCCACCGAGATATGGAGACCGGCGCGCAGCACGCCCTCGTCGCCGAGAGCTCCCTCGATCGGGTCGGTCAGTATCTCATCTCGCGGGATCTGCCCGGGGGGCCTGAGATCGAGCTCGGCGGCATCGGCTTCATCCTCGGCCCCTATCCGCAGAACGAGCGCTCGGCAGAGTCGGGTCGATGAACGGTTCGGCCACGACGGTCGACGGGGAAGCCTTCTCGAGGCTGTTCCGCAGCCACGCCGCCTCGGTAGCGATCATCACGACCGTTGCCGATGGCGTTCCGGTGGGCTTCACGGCGACCTCGGTCGTGAGCGTGTCCGCGGCGCCCGCGGTCATCGCGTTCTCGGTGAACCGCACGTCCTCGAGCCACCATGCGCTGCGCTCCGGCGTCGAGGTGCTGGTCCACTTCCTCGACGCGGTGCACACTCGCATCGCCGACGTCTTCGCGACGAGCGGCCTCGACCGCTTCGCGGCGGCCGACTGGTGCTGGGACGAGGCCGGCCTGCCACGGCTGGCGGGCGTCGATGCGCGTGCGCGCGCTGTCATCACCCGCACGATCGAGGCGGGCTCGAGCGAGCTCTTCATCGCCGAGCTGCTGACCGCCCGCGCTCCCGAGGCCCGGGAGCCGCTGATCTACCTCGACCGCCGCTACCGCGCCCTCGCGGAGCTCACGCCGACTTCGTCTTGAGCATGTAGCCGAAGCCGCGCTTCGTCTGGATCATCGGCTCGTCGGTGTGCGCATCGATCTTGCGGCGCAGGTAGGAGATGTAGCTCTCCACGATGCCGGCGTCGCCGTTGAAGTCGTACTCCCAGACATGGTCGAGGATCTGCGCCTTCGACAGCACGCGGTTCGGGTTCAGCATCATGTAGCGCAGCAGCTTGAACTCGGTGGGGGACAGCTCGACGGCGTTACCGTTGACGCTGACCTCGTGGGTGTCCTGGTCCATCGAGATCTCGCCCGTGCGGATGATTGCGTCGTCGTCCTCCTGCATCGTGCGGCGCAGGATCGCGCGGATGCGCGCGACGATCTCGTCGAGACTGAACGGCTTGGTGACGTAGTCGTCGCCGCCGACCGTGAGGCCCGTGATCTTGTCCTCGGTGTCGTCCTTCGCGGTGAGGAAGAGGATCGGGCTCGTGTAGCCCGAGGCGCGCAGGCGCTTGGTGACGCCGAAGCCGTTGATGTCGGGGAGCATGACGTCGAGGATGATGAGGTCGGGCTCCTCCTCGATGACGGCGCTGATGGCGGCGGCGCCGTTGCCGACGGTGCGCACGGCGAAGCCGGCGAAGCGCAGGCTGGTGGCGAGCAGGTCGCGGATGTTCGGTTCGTCGTCGACGACGAGGATGCGAGGGCCGTTGGTCATGTGCCCAGTCTCTGACCATTGCCCGTAAGTTTCCTGGACGTCACTCGGACGGTTCCTGAATGGCATTCACAGGTCCGCTCCGACGAAGCCTCGGGGGTCGGTGAGTAGGCTCAGGGCGTGGGAGACGGGGTGCGACGGATCGGGCGCGGCGAGTTCGACCCCGCGCGCCGCGTCGCCGTCATGGCCGTCGTCAACCGCACTCCCGACTCGTTCCACGACCGCGGCGCGACCTACGCGCTCGACGCCGCCGTCGCCGCGTCGCTGCGCGCCGTCGAGACCGGCGCCGACTGGGTCGACATCGGCGGGGTGCCCTTCGGGCGCGGGCCCGCCGTCGGCGAGCAGGAGGAGCTCGACCGGGTCATCCCCGTCGTCGAGGCGATCGCCGCGGCGAGCCCCGCGATCATCTCCGTCGACACGACGAACGCGATCGTCGCGGACGCCGCAGTCCGCGCCGGCGCGGGCGTCATCAACGACACGAGCGGATACTGGGACGAGCGGATGCCCGACGTCGTCGCGCGCACCGGCGCCACGATCGTGCTGACCCACAGCCTGCACCCGCCGCGCAGCGAGCCCGTCGCACCCGTCTACGCCGACGTCGTCGACGCGGTGCGCGAGCGCCTCTCCGCGCTCGTCGAGCGCAGCATCGCCGCCGGCGTCGCCGCCGACCGGATCATCGTCGACCCGGGCCACGACCTGAACAAGAACACGCGGCACTCCCTCGAGCTCATCCGCCGGCTGCCGGAGATCGTCGCGCTCGGCTACCCGACGCTCGTCGCGCTGTCCAACAAGGACTTCGTCGGCGAGACCCTCGACCGCCCGCGCGGCGAGCGCGTCATCGGCTCCATCGCCGGCGTCGTCGCCTGCGTCCTCGCGGGCGCGCGCGTCGTGCGCGTCCACGACGTCGCCGAGACGGTCGACGCCGTGCGGATGGCGGAGGCCATCCTTGGCCTGCGCGAACCCGCACGCGTGTGGCACAACGCGGGCCAGAACTGAGGGAACGCCGCCGCAGAAGGAGGTCGACATGGCAATGCCGAACATCGACGAGATCCTGCCCGGATCGCGTTCTGGCCTGGATCGCGAGGCCCTCGCCGAGCTCTACGGTCGCCCGGGTGCTGCGCGCGGCGCAGGCCCGTGGATCCGCGTCAACTTCGTGGCGACGGCCGACGGCTCGGCGACGGGCGACGACGACCGCAGCGGGACGATCTCCTCGGAGGCGGACATGGCCGTCTTCGGGGTGCTGCGCCGACTCGCCGACGTCGTCCTCGTCGCGGCCGGCACGGTGCGCCGCGAGGGCTACGAGGGGCCGCTCGTGCGCGAGGCGCAACGGGCCTGGCGGCTCGAGCACGGACTCGCCGAGCATCCCGGCTTCGCGATCGTGTCGGAGCGCCTCGACCTCGACCCGGACTCGGCGCTGTTCGCCGAGTCGCCGGTGCGGCCGCTCGTGCTGACGTACGCCTCGTCGCCGGCGGACCGCCATGCGGCGCTCGCGGAGGTCGCCGACATCGCGTTCGTCGGCGAGGACGCGCTCGATCGGGCGGCGCTCCGCGACGCGTTCGCCGAGCGGGGCTGGAGCGATGTGCTCTGCGAGGGCGGCCCGACGTTCTTCGGCTCGCTCGCGCACGCGGATGCGGTCGATGAGCTGTGCCTGACGGTCGTTCCGAAGCTCGTCGCGGGCGACGGCCCGCGCATCGCGCACGGCCGCGAGACGGACGTCGCCCTGCGCCTGGCGCACGTCCTTCACGGCCCCGCCGACGAGCTGATCCTCCGCTACACCCGCTGACGGTGCACGTTCCCACCCAGAGTGCACGCTCTAACGCGCACAGTGGGTGGGAACGTGCACTTTGGGCGAGAGAACGCCGTGTGGCGATATTGTGAAAAGGTGAAGTCAGCAAACAAGGGCACGGCCTGGGCGGATGCGCGACCGCTGTACCAGGTCAAGGCCGACATGTTCAAAGGCCTCGCGCACCCCGTGCGGGTGCGCATCCTCGAGCTGCTCGCGGGCGCTGAGGAGGTCCAGGTGACGGAACTCATGCGCGACACGGGCCTCGAGCCCTCGCACCTC
This sequence comes from Microbacteriaceae bacterium, assembly GCA_035555435.1. GTDB lineage: Bacteria > Actinomycetota > Actinomycetes > Actinomycetales > Microbacteriaceae > 73-13. The sequence goes on from DATMGN010000010.1 coordinate 56,183, forward strand.
TCGCAGCATCTCGCGGTGCTCCGCCGCCACCGGCTCGTCGTCGCCGATCGGCGCGCGAGTTTCGTCTACTACCGACTCGCCCACGCGGAGGTCGCGCAGCTCCTGGCGATCGCCCGCGAGCTCCTCGTGCGTGTGCTGGAGGAGTCGCAGGACCGGTTGAGCGCGAGCCAGTCGCTCCCGGCGATCGGGCGGTAGGGGGGACCGTGGGCTTCGCCGCATACGTCCGATCGCTCGTCCCGGGGCCCGCCGACTACCGGGACCTGCCGCGCACCTGGCGCTTCGACCTGCTCGCCGGTCTCACGGTCGGGATCGTCGCGCTGCCGCTCGCGCTCGCGTTCGGCGTCTCGTCGGGCGTCGGGGCGGCCGCGGGCCTCGTGACGGCGATCGTCGCGGGGCTCGTCGCCGCGATCTTCGGCGGGTCCAACATCCAGGTCTCCGGGCCGACGGGCGCAATGGTCGTCGTGCTCGCCCCCATCGTCGCGGCGCACGGCGCCGGCGCCGTCGCGACCGTGAGCCTGCTCGCCGGCGCGATCGTCCTCATCATCGGCCTGCTGAAGCTCGGTCGGCTCGTCACGATCATCCCCTGGCCGGTCATCGAGGGCTTCACGCTCGGGATCGCGATCATCATCTTTCTGCAGCAGGTGCCGAACGCGCTCGGCGTCGGCGACTTCCACGGCCAGGACCACAGCACGAACGCCCTGCTCGCTGCGATCCAGTCGGTCCAGCTCGCCGACCTCGCGGCGCTGCCGTGGACGCTCGGCATCGTCGCCGTCGTCGCGGCGATCATGGTGCTGGCGCCGCGGATCCAGCGCCACCTGCCCGGTTCGATCATCGCGATCATCCTCGTGTCGATCGTCGCGTACGCGGCGTCGGCGCCGATCGACCGCATCGGCGCGCTGCCGTCGCAGCTCCCCGCACCCGCCATCCCCCCGCTCGACTGGCCGATGGTCTCGCAGCTCATCGTCCCGGCGTTCACCGTCGCCGCTCTCGCCGCGATCGAGTCGCTGCTGTCGGCGCGCGTCGCCGCCTCACTCGCCGACACCGGTCCCTATCACGCGGACCGCGAGCTCGTCGGCCAGGGCCTCGCGTCGATCGCGTCGGGCCTGTTCGGCGGGATGCCGGCGACGGGCGCGATCGCCCGCACCGCCGTCAACGTCCGCTCGGGGGGCCGCACCCGCCTCGCCTCGATCACGCACGCGCTCGTGCTGCTCGCCGTCGTCTATCTCGCGGCGAGCGTCGTCGCGCAGATCCCGCTCGCGGCGCTCGCGGGCGTTCTCATGGTCACGGCGGTCCGGATGGTCAACCCGGCGATCGTGCGCTCCGTCGTGACCGCGAGCCGGGGCGATGCGGTCGTCTTCGCACTGACGGCCGTCGTGACGGTCGCGTTCGATCTCATCGTCGCGGTGATCCTCGGGCTCGTCGTCGCGGCGTTCCTCGCGCTGCGCGCCCTCGCCCGCTCGGGCAGCGCGACGCGAGAGTCACTGCCGGGGCCCGCGCAGCCGGGCGATGAGCGGATCGCGTTGTATCGGCTCGACGGGGCGCTCTTCTTCGGTGCGGCGGAGGCGGTCGTCGGCGCGGTCGAGGAGGTCCCCGGTGAGATCGAGGTCGTGATCGTGCGCATGTCGCAGATCGGCGCCCTCGACGCGACGGGCGCGCGGGTCGTCACCGAGATGGTGCAGGGGCTCGAGCGCCGCGGCATCACGGTGCTCCTCAAGGGCGTGCAGGCACGCCACCTCGCGCTCGCCAAACGCGTCGGCATCCTGGACTCGCTGCGCCATCACCGGCACCTCTTCGACGAGCTGCCTGCGGCGGTCGCGCACGCCCGCGATCACGTGCGCCGCGCGGCGGCAGCGCGGGCAGGGCGGGGCAATCCGGCGGAGCTGACGTAGCCGGGCTGAGAACTCTGACGCAGGCTGAAGTTCCTTGCCTGATTCCTCAGCCCTGGGCCGATTTCTCAGCCCGGGGCCGGTGCGGTCAGCTGCGGCCGCGCTCGTTCTCCCGACGGCGGCGGATCGAGATGCGGATCGTCACGACGATCATGATGATGATCGCGACCGGCAGGCCGAAGAAGAAGACCGCCCACAGCGTCGTCGTGACCGGCGCCGGCCAGGCGCTCGCCGTCCCGATGACGTAGAGGATGATCGCGAGGACGCTCAGTCCGATGATCCCGACGATCATCGCGGCGAGAACGCGATCGAGCCGGCTCTCGCTGACCGGCGTCGATCGGTCCTCGGGGCCGCTGCTGGTCGCCTTCGCCATTCCATCAGGATACCGAGGCGGGAGCCCGTCAATCGCCCCCTGCCGAGCGGAGCGCGGACCGGTAGGCTGGGTGCCGCCCGGCGGACGCCGGTGCGGGACATCGAGGAGCCAGGCAATGCCCACCGGTCGGGTGAAGTTCTACGACGAGGAGAAGGGCTTCGGCTTCATCCAGTCGGATGACGGCCAGGAGGTCTTCCTGCATGCGTCCGCGCTGCCCGCGGGGACGACGGTCAAGGGCGGGACGCGCCTGGAGTTCGGGGTGGCCGATGGTCGCAAGGGTGCGCAGGCGCTCTCCGTCCGCGTGCTCGACGCGCCGCCGAGCCTGAGCCGCGCGCAGCGCAAGCCCGCCGACGACATGGCGGTCATCGTCGAGGATCTCGTCAAGCTGCTCGACTCGATCGGGTCGGGGCTCAAGCGCGGCCGGTACCCCGACAAGGCGCACGGCGGCAAGATCGCGGCGATGCTCCGACGCGTCGCCGACGAGCTGGACGCCTGAGTGGTCTCCCGCTACGACGAGCTCGCGCGAGCGGCGCTCGCGGAGACGACGGCTGCCGCGAACGTCGGCGACTGGGTCGAGGATCGGACGCGTGAGGATGCGCCGGGCGTGACCGACGTCGTGTTCACGAGCGTGCAGTCCGGGTACCGCGGTTGGTCGTGGGTCGTCAGCATCGCGGAGGTCGAGGGCGAGGCGCCGACGGTGCTCGAGCTCGGGCTGCTGCCGGGCGAGGACTCGCTGGTCGCGCCGGAGTGGATTCCGTGGTCGGTGCGGCTCGCGGAGTGGCAGGCGCAGCAGGCGGCGGCCGTGGATGCGGAGGGTTCCGGCGACGAGGACGACTCCGAGAACGCCGGCGAGTCGGACGACGAGGACGACTCGGATGATGAGGTGGTCCTCGACGACGACGACGACGACGATGACGACGATGACGACGATGACGACGATGACGATGACGATGACGACGATGACGATGACGACGACCTCGACGGGCCGGACGATGACGTTCTCGACGACGACATCCCGCTCGAGGACCTCATCGGCGACGACGACCCCGACGCACTCGCCTGACTCAGGAGTACAGGCGGGTACGCGTGCGCATTGCACGCGAACCCCCGCCCGCCCCTGAAGGGCGGGTGTCGTCAGAGGCGCTCGACGACGTACTCGATCGAGGCGATGAGCGCCGAGACGTCATCGGGCTCGATCGCGGCGAACGTCGCGACCCGCAGCTGGTTGCGCCCGAGCTTGCGGTAGGGCTCCGTGTCGACGATCCCGTTCGCGCGCAGCGCCTTCGCGATCGCGGCCGCGTCGACCGCGTCGGCGAAGTCGATCGTCGCGACGACCTGCGAGCGGTGCGCCGGCTCCGCGGCGAACGGCGACGCGTACTCGACCGACTCGGCCCACGAGTACAGCCGGCCCGAGGACTCCTTGGTGCGCGCGTCGGTCCACGCGAGTCCGCCGCTCGCGTTCATCCAGTCGAGCTGCGCCTCCATGAGCAGCAGCGTCGCGACCGCGGGGGTGTTCAGCGTCTGGTTGAGGCGCGAGTTGTCGACCGCCTGCTTGAGGGAAAGGAAGTCGGGGATGTACCGGTCCGAGGCGGCGACCCGCTCGATCCGCTCGATCGCCGCAGGCGAGGCGAGCGCGAACCAGATGCCGCCGTCCGACGCGAAGTTCTTCTGCGGCGCGAAGTAGTAGAGGTCGGTCGCGGCGGCGTCGAACGCGATGCCGCCGGCCGCGCTCGTCGCGTCGACGACGGTGAGCGCGCCGTCGATCTCGGCGCGCACGACGGGGGCCATGACGCCGGTCGACGTCTCGTTGTGCGGGTAGGCGACGATGTCGACGTCCAGCACGAGCTCGATCTGCGCGAGCGAGCCCGGCTGCGCCTTCACGACGTGCGGGGCGTCGAGCCACGGCGCGCTCGCGGCGCTCGCGAACTTGCCGCCGAACTCGCCGAACGACAGGAACTCCCCGCGGCGCTCGATGAGGCCGAACGCGGCGGCGTCCCAGAATGCGGTCGACCCGCCGTTGCCGAGCAGGATCTCGTAGCCGTCGGGGGCGCCGAAGAGCTCGGCGAGGCCCGAGCGCACCCGTCCGACGAGGTCCTTGACCGGCGCCTGGCGGTGCGAGGTGCCGAGGAGGTGCGCGTGCGACTGGAGGTGGGCGAGCTGCTCGGGGCGCACCTTCGACGGGCCGCAGCCGAAACGGCCGTCGGCGGGGCGGAGGGCGGCGGGGATCTCGATGCTCGTCACGAGGGAAGATTCTACGGTCTGACGACGTTGTCCTTCGTGGCTGGATAGGCTGTAGACGGCCTGCAACCGATGGAGGAATGCGTGACTGACCTCGTCGATACGACCGAGATGTACCTGCGGACGATCCTCGACCTCGAAGAGGAGCGCATCGTGCCGCTCCGCGCCCGGATCTCCGAGCGCCTCGGGCACTCCGGCCCGACCGTGTCGCAGACGATCAGCCGCATGGAGCGCGACGGGCTCGTCACGGTCGAGGGCGACCGTCACCTCAACCTCACGGCGCAGGGCCGCACCCGCGCCGTCCACGTCATGCGCAAGCACCGCCTCGCCGAGCGGCTCCTCGCCGACGTCATCGGCCTGGACTGGGCGCTCGTGCACGACGAGGCGTGCCGCTGGGAGCACGTCATGAGCGAGCAGGTCGAGCGCCGCATCTACGAGATGCTCGGCGAGCCGACCGAGTCGCCCTACGGCAACCCGATCCCGGGCCTGGAGGAGATCGGCGGCCCCGTGTCGCCTGAGTTCATGCACGGTGTCGCGAGCCTGCCGACGGTGGCGCCCGCCGTGGGGAGCGCCCGCGGCGTCATCCGCCGACTCGGCGAGCCGATCCAGGTCCACCCCGAGACGCTGCAGCAGCTCAAGGATGCGGGCGTGACGCCCGGCGCGGAGGCGGAGCTGTCGCAGGAGTCCGGCGGGGTGCGCGTCGCGGTCGACGGCTCCGAGCCGATCGTGCTGCCGCTGGAGATCGCCTCGCACGTCTTCGTGGCCGTCTGACATCGCGTTCTGACATCGAGGCGGGTCGGCGACAACGGGCAGAACGCCGGGTGAACGCTTCCCCCGCGGCGTGCCGTTTCCGCCGCGGCGGCGAGGCCGTCGACTACGCTGAGCCCGTGGATCACATACCCGGCGGGACTCGCGGAGTGCACTGATGCGCACGCTCGTCTTGAACGCCGGATATGAGCCGCTCGCGGTCGTCTCGTTCAAGCGCGCACTGGTCCTCGTCATGAATCAGAAGGCGAACGTCATCGCCGCCGACGAGTTCGACGTGATCCGTTCCGAGACGATGAGCTGGCCGCGGCCGTCCGTGATCATCCTCCGCCACTACGTCCGCATCCCGGGCGGGCGGCAGGCACCAGTGTCGCGCCGTGGCGTGCTGCGGCGGGACGGGCAGCGCTGCGGGTACTGCGGCTCGAACGCAACGACGATCGATCACGTGCTGCCGCGCTCGCGCGGCGGCGCCGACAGCTGGGAAAACCTGATCGCCTGCTGTCTGCGGTGCAACAACGCGAAAGGTGACCGCACGCCGGCGGAGATGGGCTGGACCATGCGGCACAAGCCGCGGGCGCCGCACGGTCCCACCTGGCTGGTGCGCGGGACCGAGCGCGTGCAGCCCGACTGGGACGAGTTCCTCGTCCCAGGTTTCGTTGCGGCTTGAGCG
>DATMGN010000011.1:0-1528 GCA_035555435.1 Microbacteriaceae bacterium
CGCCGTTCGTCCATCTCGGCGAGAGCCTACCGAGCGCGCGACATGCCCGCAGCGCCCCAACCCGGGGCACGAGCGGGTCTACCATCGCCAGGTGGCCACGCGTCGAACCGGCCGCGTGCACGCGCTGCGGCACGCGATCCAGCCGACCCGCGTCGTCGCGATCGGCTTCCTCGGCGCGATCGTCGTCGGCGCCCTGCTCCTCGCCCTCCCCATCGCGAAGGCGGGGCCCGGTGGCGCGACCTGGAACGAGGCGCTGTTCACCGCCGTCTCGAGCGTGAGCATCACGGGCCTGACCGTGACCGACACGGCGACGTACTGGACCGGGTTCGGCCACGCCGTCATCATCCTGCTCGTCCAACTCGGCGGACTCGGCATCATGACGTTCGCGACCTTCGTCGGACTCATCGTCGTGCGCCGGATCTCGCTGAGCGCGAGGCTGACGTCGGCGACGGAGAACCGCTCGCTCGGGATGTCCGACGCCAAGTCGATCATCCGCGGCGTCGTCATCCTGTCGTTCCTCATCGAGGGCGTCATCGCGATCGTGCTGTCGCTGCAGTTCGGCCTCGCCTACGGCTATCAGCCGCTCGAGGCCATCTGGCTCGGTGTCTTCCACTCGGTCTCCGCGTTCAACAACGCGGGCTTCAGCCTGTTCGACGCGAGCGTCATGGGCTTCGTCGGCGATCCCGTCATCAACGTCGCGCTCGCGGTCGCCACGATCCTCGGCGGCTTCGGCTTCCCCGTCCTCATGCAGCTGCGCAAGCACCTGTGGACGCCGCGACTGTGGAGCATGAACACGCGACTCGTGCTCGCGATCAGCGCCGCCCTGCTCGCGACCGGCTGGCTCTTCATCACCGCCGTGGAGTGGAGCAATCCGCGCACGCTCGGGGGACTCGACCCCTGGACGCGCATCCTCGCCGGGTTCTTCCAATCCGTGCAGACGAGGACGAGCGGCTTCAACTCGGTCGACGTCGGTGCGATGCAGGACGAGACGCTCTTCGGCATGTCGGTCCTCATGTTCATCGGCGGCGGCCCCGCGGGCACGTCGGGCGGCATCAAGGTCACCACCTTCGGCGTGCTGTTCTTCATCCTCGTCGCCGAGATTCGCGGCGACACCGCCGTCAACGTGTTCGGCAAGCGCCTGTCGCGGGCCGTGCACCGCGAGGCGATCACCGTCGTCCTCCTCGCCGTCGCGTTCGTGGCCGCCTCCACGGTCGCGCTCATGATCATGACGGGCCGGTCACTCACCCCGATCCTGTTCGAGGCGGTCTCGGCCTTCGCGACGACGGGGCTATCCACGGGGATCACCCCGGAGCTCGACTGGCCCGCCCAGATGCTGCTCTGCCTGCTCATGCTCGTCGGCCGCATCGGCACGATCACGCTCGCCTCGTCGCTCGCGCTGCGGACGCGGACCATCATGTATCAGTACCCCAAGGAGAGGCCGGTCATTGGCTAGACAGCGCATTCCCCACTTCACGGGCCCTGCGACGACGGTCGCGGTCATCGGCCTCGGGCGCTTCGGCTCCGCGCT
>DATMGN010000012.1:0-2902 GCA_035555435.1 Microbacteriaceae bacterium
GCCGCATACGACGACATCGTCACGGGCGACGGGCTCGTGCACGACGCGCAGCGCACGGAGTTCATCCTCGACCACGTCGCGGCGGTCGCCGACGCGATCGAGCAGGGCGCGGACGTCCGCGGCTACTTCGTCTGGTCACTCCTCGACAACTTCGAGTGGGCGTGGGGGTACGGGGAGCGGTTCGGGATCGTCCGCGTCGACTACGACAGCCTCGAGCGCACCGTGAAGGACAGCGGGCGCGCATACGCCGACCTCATCGCGGCCGAGTCCGCCGCCCGCGGCTAGCCTGGTGCCTGCCGCCGAACCCGAGGACCGCATGACGACTCGTCCCTCAGCCGAACGCGCCGCACCGACCCTCGAGGCGGTCGCGGAGCGAGCCGGCGTGTCCCGGTCGACGGTCTCGCGGGTCGTCAACGGCTCGCCCAAGGTCACGGACGAGGCGCGCGCGGCGGTCGAGCGCGCGATCGCGGAACTCGGGTACGCACCCAACCTCGCGGCGCGCAGTCTCGCGAGCCGGCGTTCTCACTCCATCGCACTCGTCATCCCCGAGGCGACGAGCCGCTTCTTCGCCGATCCGTACTTCGCCGCCGTCGTCGAGGGCGTCGCCGACCACCTCGCGCGCAGTCCCTACACGCTCGCGCTCCTCGTCGCGTCCGAGACGGACCCCGGGCGCACGGCGCGCTACCTGCGCGGCGGCGGCGTCGACGGCGCCCTCATCCTGTCCACGCACAGCGACGACCGCTCCTACGTGGAGCTCGCCGGACGCCTGCCGATCGTCTTCAGCGGTCGGCCGACCGTCGCGCACGACGACGACGCCGTCATCGTCGACGTCGACAACACGTCCGCGGCGAGGACCGCGACCGAGTACCTCATCGCGCACGGTCGCCGACGGATCGCGACGATCGCGGGCCCGCAGGACATGGCCGCCGGCATCGACCGTCTCGTGGGCTGGCGGGAGGCGATCCTGGCCGCGGGTCTGGAGCCGGGGCCCGTCGAGACCGGCGACTTCACGCCCGAGGCCGGCGCCGCCGCGCTCCGGCGGCTGCTGGAGCGCGGCGAGGCCTTCGACGGCCTGTTCGTCGCGTCGGCGCAGATGGCCAACGCCGCCCTCGTCGAGCTGAAGGCGCGCGGCATTGCGGTGCCGTCGGACGTGTCCGTGATCGCGATCGACAACGACCGGTTCGCGATCGAGGCCGACCCGCCGCTGACGACGATGGAGCAGCCGACGTCGGAGCAGGGCGCGAAGATCGCCGAGGTCCTCGTGCGGCTCATCGAGGGTCGGCCGGTGCAGCGCAAGACGATCATGGCGACCCGCCTGATCGAGCGCGACTCCGTGTGATCGCGTTCTGCCTTTTCGGCACGGCGGGGTCCGGGCACGAGCCCCGCGTCAGCCGGGCGGTCTAGGGTCTGAGCATGAGCGCCACGGTCGCGAACAATCCGTCCATGTCCCGCTACGAGGTCGTCGTGGACGACAAGGTCGGGGGGTTCCTCTCCTACGAGGTCGCCGACGGGGTCATCGACCTGCAGCACACGGTCGTCCAGCCGAGCCACCGGGGCCAGGGACTCGCGGGACTCCTCGCCGAGCGCGCCTTCGATGATGCACGGGCGCAGGGGCTGCGCGTCATCCCCAGCTGCCCGTTCATCGCCGGCTGGGTGCCGGACCATCCGGAGGTCGCGGACCTCATCGTGTCGCCGGAGTCGTAGCCGAGACGCCGGGAGGCCGCCGCGGGTGCTGCATCACACCCGCGGCGGCCTCCCGTGTCGATCAGGCCGCGTTGCGCCGCCGGAGCACCGTCACGATGATCGCGATGACGATCGCGAGCACGACGAGTCCGCCGATGAGCCACCACAGCCAGGTGAGGCCGGGACCCGTCGTCCCGTTGTCGATCGCCGTCGTGACCTCCGGCGCCGGGGTCTCCTCCGCGGCCGCCGCGCCGCAGTCGGCGGGCAGCGAGAGCGACAGGGTCACGGGGTCGAGCGCCTCGCCAGCCGCGTAGGTGCCGAACGCGGCCGAGCCGGCCTCGGTGAGCACCGCGGGGATCGCGTTCCAGGTGAGCGCGTCACCGTTCTCCTCGGGGGTCACGCTGCTCAGGTCGAGCGTCGCGAACTCGACGCCGAGCGAGTTGACCTCCGCACCGCTCTGCGTCGTGCCCGTGATGTCGAGCATGAGGACGGCGCCGTCGGCGCTGAGGACGACTCGCGGGTTCGCGATGGTCGTCTGGAGCGCGCCGTCGTGACCGGTGAAGAGCACCGAACCGTCGAACGCGACGTCGCCGGTCTGAGTCTCCGGGTCGAGCGAGCCGGTGCCCGTCCACGAGAAGTTCGGCGTCTCATACGTGGCGCCGTCCGCGACGACCCACTCGCCGTGCGCGATCGTGCTCGTCAGGTACGAGCGGAACGACTCCTTGAAACCCCAGGTCAGGGTCGCGTCGGAGATCGTGCACGCCCCGGCCGCCTTGACGGTCGACGGCGCGATCGTCACGACGACACCGTGCGAGACGGAGCCCTGCATCGTCAGCGTGTGGACGCCGCTCAGCGTGGACGGCAGTTTGCCCGTCCAGCGCGCGACACCGTTCGCGTCCGCCGTGACCGTGCCCAGCACGACCGGGTCGGAGTAGATGACGATGAGGATGCCGGCCTCGTTCGGCTGGAATCCGGGCGCCTCGATCGTGACGGGGCCGCCCTGCGACGGCGTGGTGCCGATGACCGTGACGCCGGTGGTCGCCGGCGGGGTCGGGGCCGGGGTGCGCACGTCGGTCGTCTGCGCGGACGCCACGACGACCGTGCCGCCGCCGATGCCCGATGCCGCGGAGCCCGCCGTGAAGGTCAGCGAGTCGAGCGCGTCGCCCGCGTTGTAGAACCCTGCGAATGCCGCAGCGCCGCCCGAGGTCAGCGTCGCGGG
>DATMGN010000013.1:0-24170 GCA_035555435.1 Microbacteriaceae bacterium
GTCATCATCCAGGGCCCGCACGGCTATGTGAGCCCGAGCGCCTACGACCCCGGCGAGGTCATCGCGACGTGGGACCATCTGACGGCCCACCTGTACGGCGTGCCGGAGATCCTCGACGAGGAGGAGAACTACCGGGTCCTCTGCGAGCTCACGGACCACTTCGAGCGCGGCCGGCCGGGCGCCCGCTCCCTCGCGCAGGACGAGGCGGGGTCGCGCCGCGCCGCGAAGGGCACGCGCGGATTCCGAATGCGGGTCTCGCGCTTCGACGCGCGCGCGAAGCTGAGCCAGAACAAGTCGCCCGAGGTCATGGCGCGCATCGCGGACGATCTCGAGCCGCGCTACCCGGCGCTCGCGGCGGAGGTCCGCCGCGCCATCCCCGATGCCTGATCTTCGCTCGCATGCCTGATCTCCTGATCCGCGGCGCGCGCCTTGGTCCCGCCCTTGTCGACATCGAGGTCGACGAGGGCAGCATCACCGCCGTCGTTCCATCGACTGTGCACTCCGGGGCGCGAATCGCCGACGGCGCGGCGCCGAAGCGCACAGTCGATGAGGTCGTGGAGGCTGAGGGGCGGTGGATCATCCCGGGGCTCTGGGACGAGCACGTCCACTTCGACCAGTGGGCGGCCTCGCGCCGGCGCATCGACCTGTCGGCCGCGGCCTCGGCGGCGGAGGCCGCCGCGCTTGTCATCCGCGATGCCCCGGCGGGTGGTGGGCTCGTCATCGGGCGCTCGTTCCGCGACGCGCTGTGGGCGGACGCGCCCGACCGCGCGCTGCTCGACGGCGCGTTCCCCGACCGCCCCGTCGTGCTCGTCTCGGCCGACCTGCACTGCTGCTGGCTCAACGGCGCCGCCCTCGCCCGCTTCGGCGTCGGCGAGCATCCGACGGGGCTGCTGCGCGAGGACGCCGGCTTCGCAGTGCTCGGTCAGCTCGGCGATGCGTCGGCGGCAGAACGCGATGCGTGGGCCGGCGAGGCCGCTGCGGCCGCTGCGGCGCGGGGCGTCGTCGGGATCCACGACCTCGAGATGGGCTACAACGTCGAGGCGTGGCGGCGTCGCACCGTCGCGGGCTTCGACGCGCTCCGCGTCGAGTCGGGGATCTACGCCCCCGACCTCGATCGCGCGGAGGCCGAGGGGCTGTCGACGGGCCGCGTGCTTGGGCCGCTCCTGAGCGTCGGACGGTTCAAGACGATCACCGACGGCTCGCTCGGGACCCGCACCGCCTACTGCGCGGAGCCGTACCCCGGGACGCACGACCACGGTGTGCTCGCGGTCGGACCCGACGCGCTCCGCGCGCAGCTGCGCCGCGCCGCGGAGATCGGGCTCGAGCCCGCGGTCCACGCGATCGGGGACGAGGCGAACCGGCTCGCGCTCGACGCGATGATCGAGCTCGGTACGGGCGGCCGCATCGAGCACGCGCAGCTGCTGCACGCCCCCGACCTCGCGCGCTTCGTCGCGGGCGGCATCGGGGCGAGCATCCAGCCCGAGCACGCGATGGACGACCGTGACATCGCCGACCGGTACTGGGCGGGGCGCACGGGCCGCGGGTTCCTCATCCGCTCGCTGCTGGATGCGGGGGTGCACGTGCGCTTCGGCTCCGACGCCCCCGTCGCGGCACTCGACCCATGGCATGCGATCGCCGCCGCGGTGCTGCGCTCGCGGGATGGCCGCGACCCGTGGCACGAGGAGCAGGCGATCTCCGCCGCGGAGGCGATCGCCTGCTCCGTGCGCTCGAGGATCCGTCCCGGCGAGCCCGCCGACCTCGTGCTCCTCGAGGCGGACCCGTTGGGGGCGACGGGCACGTTGCGCGACATGCCCGTCGCCGCGACACTCCTCGGCGGACGGTGGACGCATCGGGTCGTCTAGACTGACGGCGTGAAGGTCTTCACGTTCATCGTCGCGTTCATCATCTTCGCGGGCAGCCTGTACCTGTTCTCGCTCGCCTTCGCGGTGCCCGGGTACGAGGCGCTGCTCTTCACGGGCGGCATCATCGGGGTGTGCATCGCGTTCGCGATCCCGGTCCACCTGCTCAAGAGGATTCAGCCGTAGCGCTCACGCGGCCGAGCAGCGCGCCGAGCGCCGCGAGGACGCCCTCCGCCGGATCCTGCGCCGATCGGGCCCGCCAGGCGACGACGCCGTCGGGGCGCACGAGCACGGCCCCCGAGTCGCTCAGCCCGTAGCGCTCGGCGAAGCCGCCGTCGGCGTCGACGAGGTCGCCGCCGATCACGTGCGTCTCGACGCTGACCCCGAGCCTCGCGGCCGCGGAGTCCGCGAACTCGGCCCACGCTCCGCCGGCGGGGGCCGCGAGCAGGACGGGGACGTCGGAGAAGAGGTCGAGTGTCGAGATCCGCTCGCCGGACTGGACGAGCTCGCAGTGCGGCGCGCGGGTACCGGGCAGCCCGCCCGCCTCCCGCGGGTCGCCCTGGACCTCGAAGGCGTCGTGCGATTCGGGCACGACCGCCGAGGAGCGGTAGCGGTAGCCGAGATCGATGTTCGTATCGCTCACGGTCGGCTCGACGCCGAGCTCCTTCAGCGACGGGGCGGCGCGGGCGACGTAGCGGGCGTAGGCCTGCTCGGCCGTGAAGCGCGCGACGGGGCGGCGCTCCGCGTCGTACGTCGTCAGCAGCGCCTCGTCGGCGTCGCCGCGCAGCACGGAGGCGAGCTTCCAGGCGAGATTGTGCGCGTCCTGGATGCCCGTGTTGCCGCCGTAGCCACCGTAGGGCGGCATGACGTGTGCCGCGTCGCCGACGAGGAAGACCCGCCCGTCCTGGAAGCGCTCGGCGACGTCGGCGCTCGCCTGCCACTGCATCACGTCGTCGATCGTGACGTCGATGTCGGGCACGCCGAGACCCGCGCGCACCAGCTCGACGCAGCGCTCGTCGTCGAGCCCCGTCCACACGTCGCTGTTCGGGTTCGCCGGGTCGCCGAGGCCGTGCACCGCGAGGAACCCGGACTCGTACGGCTTCTCGATCCGGAAGAACCCCTGCAGCGTGTCGTTGACGACCATGATGACGCCGAGGCTGCGCCCGCGCAGCAGCGGCTGCACGTCGGCGCGGAAGTAGATCGTCACGCTCTTGGAGAAGGTGCCGCGGCCCGACTGGGCGATGCCGAGCCGGTCGCGCACGCCGCTGCGCGCACCGTCCGCCGCGACGAGGTAGCGTGCCCGGATCGTCGTCAGCTCCCCGCTGTCGCGGTCGCGCACCCGTGCGCTCACGCCGCGCTCGTCCTGCTCGAAGTCCACGAGCTCCGCGCCGAAGCGCACCTCGGCGCCGACCTCGGCCGCGCGCTCGGCGAGCAGCGGCTCGATCGCGATCTGGGAGGCGAAGAGCCGCTCGGAGGGGCTCAGGTCGCGGACGCCGTCGTTGAGCTTCGGCAGATACCAGGCGATCTCCTCGCCCGCGAGACTCTTCACCGCCATGATCGCCGCATCCTGGTCGAAGCGCTCCGCGGAGCGCTCGCGAATCGCGTTCTCCAGCCCGACGCTGCGCATGACCTCCATCGAGCGCTGCAGGATGAGTGCGGCGCGCGGATGGATCGCGGTGCCGCGGTGGCGCTCGACGACGAGCGAGCGCACGCCCTGGCTGCCGAGCAGCACGGCGGTCGTCATGCCGACGAGGCTGCCTCCGACGATGAGGACGGGGATGTCGATTTCGGGCTTCGGGTCGTGCGTCATGGCTCCTCCTCCATTGCCTGGTGTGACCGGCTGGTCCGGCGGTCCAGGCACGCTAAGTCCGGGGGGCCGGGGAGCGCATCGGCGTAGGATGCAGACGGCTGTGCGCCGAGTGCGCGCTCGATGAGCGCGCCCCGTCTGGCTCGCAGCGCTGACCGTGCTGGACTCGAAGGGGAGTCAGGTGGCGCAGCCCATCGCAGGACCGAGACCGCCGGAGGGCGCCGAGACGGTCGACGACGTCCGCGGCTGGGGGACGCTGCTCGCGAAGTCGTTCATGCGCTTCGACGTCGAGTCGGAGGAGCCGCAGCACTTCCGCGGGTCGTTCCGCGTGCGCGACGTCGCGAGCGTCGAGTTCATCGGCATGTCCACGGGTCGGCACGTCTCGCATCGCGACGCGGCGAGCATCGAGGACGATGGCCGCGCCGACTATCTCGTCTGCCTCCAGGTGGCGGGGGAGGGAGAGTTCACGCAGGGCGGTCGCTCGGCGGTCGTACGGCCGGGGGATCTGACGTTCTTCGACACGACGCGACCCGCGACCGTCGCGAGCACCGACGGCTACCGCAGCCTGTGCGTGCGCGTCCCGCAGCGGCTCGTCGACGTGCCGCGGGCCGGGATGGGGGAGTTGAGCGCGACGCGCTTCGCCGTCGACGACGGCCTCATGCCCGCGATCGCGACCATGCTGCGCACCTTCGACGCCGTGTCCGACGAGATGGCGCCCCACGTGCGCAGCCTCGCCGCGCACAACGCGATCGACCTGCTGACGACCCTGTTCCGCTCCCGCCTGGGCGCCGGCGCACCCGCGCGTCGGTGGTCGCCGGGCCACGAGCTCGCGGACATGCTCGAGTACATCGATCGCCACCTCTTCGACCCGGACCTGTCGCCGAGCGTCGTCGCGGCCGCGCACTACATGTCGCTGCGGCGTGCGCACGAGCACTTCCACGATGCGGGCCTGACGATCTCGGCGCGCATCCTGCGGCGACGGCTCGAGCGCTGCCGCCGCGATCTCCTCGACCCCGCGAAGGCCGCGGAGCCGGTCGCCGCGGTCGGGCTGCGCTGGGGGTTCAGAACGCCGTCCCAGTTCGGTCGGGCGTTCCGGGACGCGTTCGGCGACTCGCCGGCCGCGTACCGGGCACGTCTGGCTACCCGTTAGGCGACGGCTGACCGCCGCCGGGCATGCCGCCCGGAGCCTGGCCCTGGCCGGGCCGCATCCCGCCGCCGAAGCCGCCGGCGATCGCCTCGCCCCCAGTGATGGTCGTCGCCGAGCCGTCGACCACGATCGTGTAGCTCGCGCCGCTCGTCATCCCGGGGGTCGAGGCCACGATGGTCTCGAACGCCTTCTCGGCGACGACCTCGATGAGCACCGTGCCCGCGCCGTCCTGCACCTGCACGCTCGATCCGGCGCTGCCGGCCGCCGTCACGGCGACCCAGCCCTGGGGCGAGTCCGCATCGGGGGACTGCGCCATGCCGGCCGAGCCGAGCGCGAGGAGCGTGCCGCCGGAGATCGTGAAGGCGCCGTTCGCGTCGAGCGCGCCGTTGCCGGCGTTCGTCGGGCCGAAGACGATCGTCGTGCCGCCGCTGATCGAGACGGAGCCGTTCGAGTCGAGCCCGTCGCCACCCGCGCGCACCGTGAGGTCGCCCCCCGTGATGACGAGCTGCTGTCCCCCGTCCGCCATCTCGTTCGCGCCGGCGTCGCCGCCGGCCGCGTTCAGGCCGTCATCGCTCGCCGTCACGTCGATGCGCCCGCTCGCGATCTCGATCTGAAAGGCCTCGAGCCCCTCGAGCGAGTCGGTGATCGTGAGCTCCCCGCCGTCGATCGCGAGGATCTGCTCGGCGTGGATGCCGTCGTCGGCGACCGAGAACGCCATCTCCCCGCCCGTGATGACGACGTCGGTGAACGCGTTGACGCCGTCCTTGCCGGCCGTCGCGGTCAGTGTCCCGCCCTCGATGACGACGTAGCCGCGGCCGGCCTCCTCAGCGTTGTCCGCCTTGAGCGCGTGGCCCGCCGTCGCGGTGAGGTCGAGCACGCCGTCCTCGATCGTCAGGGAGTCCTTGCCGCGGAGGGCGTCGTCGGCGGCGACGACCGTGATCGTGCCGCCGATGATCGCGAGGTCGTCCTCGGAGGTGATGCCGTCGTTGCCGTTGCCCGTCACGGTGAGGGCACCGGTGCCGCTGATCGTGAGGTCCTCCTCGCTGAAGAGCGCGGCGTTGACGTCGGCGTCCTGCGCGTAGGCGGACGTGTCGGAGATCGCATTGCGCGACCCGGCCGCGAGGTGGACGGCGACGTCGTCAGCGGAGCGCACCTCGATCGCCGCGCCCGTCGTGCTCGAGATCGTCACACCGTCGAGGATGAGGACGACGAGTGCGTCCTCGGGGGCGTCGACGATGACCTGTCCGTCGAGGGTGCCGCTCAGCCGGTAGACGCCGGCGGCGCTCACCGTGACCGTCGAGCCGGTGGTGGTGACACCCGCGGGCGCGCTCGCGGTGCCGCCCGACAGGACGACGTCGATCGCGCCCGATGCCGACCACTCGTCCTCGCGGACCACCGTCGCGTTCTCGTTGTCCGCGAGCAAGCGCTCCGCGAGCGTCGACGTCGTCGACACCTCGATGACCGCGGTGCTCGTCGCGCTCGCGGTCGGCGTGGTCGTCGGCGTGCTCGCGCAACCGGTGAGGATGAGGCCGGCGATGCCGACCGCGACGACGCCCGCGGCGACCCCGCCCTTGCTCATGCGGCGCATCGTGCGCCTCCGTTCTGATCGAAGTGGCGCCGAAGCACCCGTGTCCACTTGTTCGCGACGAGGTCCCCGCGGACTGCCGCGAGCCCCGTGCCGTACTTGCTGATGCCGACCGGCCGATGCCCGGCCCGCCACAGGGCGCGGTCGACGGCGGACGTCTGCGCGCCCGACTTCGTCTCGATGATCGCCGTGCCCGGCAGGCGCAGCATCTCGCCGTCGGGGGTCTCCCAGGACAGCTGCGTGTCGAGGGTCGCGCGCAGGCCCCGACCGGGCGGTGCGAACGTCGTCCGGCGGTAGCGAGAGACCAGCGTGGGTGCGAGTGCGGTGACGTCGGTGCCCAGGCCGAGCGGCAGCAGCGACTCCTCCGCGTATTCGAGCCCCTCGTCGGTCAGGCGATGGCGTTCCGCGATCGGATAGTCGATGCGCTCCTTGACGGTCGTGCCGCGCGAGCCGCGGGTCTTGACCTCGAGGTAGGCCGCCGCGGAGTCGCGGTAGAGGCGGGTGCGGACCTTGAACCGGCGCCGGCGCGAGTGCGCCGCGAGCCGCCAGCTCAGCAGATCGGGGGTGTCGAAGTACACGGTGTCGTAGTCGAAGCTGCGGCGGCCGTCGATCTCCAGCACGCGGGTACCCGGCTCGAGGCCCGCGACCAGGCGCTCAGCGACCCCGAGCGGGACGATGTACTTGCGGTCGATGCGGGTGAGCAGCTCCGACTCGGCGACGAGGTCCGCGAGCACGATCGGCTCGAGGGCGTCGACGCACTCCGCGACGGCGCTCACTGCGCGGTCCCGACGAGGCTGCGCTGCAGCGCTCGGAAGCGCACGTCGACGACCGTGACGTCGTCGACGAAGTCGAGCCGCTGCACCGTGAACGCTGTCACGGTGCCACCGAGCAGCTCCTCGAGGCTGGCGCGCAGCTCGGCCTCGTCCGCGATCGCGCGATCGAGGGTCACGAGCTGTTGGCGCGAGCGGGCGAGGAGGCCCGGGTGGTCGGCGGCCCACAGCACGACGAGGAGGACTGCGACGAGTGCGATCGGCAGCCACAGGGTCGTCGTCGGCAGGCCCGTCACGAGCCCGATCGCGAGTGCGGCGAAGTAGTAGACGATCTCGCGCTGCGAGATCTCGTACGAGCGCAGCCGGATGATCGACAGCACGCCGAAGAGTCCGAGGCCGAGCCCGAGGCCGACCTCCGCGGAGGCGAGGACCGCGGCGACGGCGAAGACGCCGATGTTGACGCCGATGAACGCGACGAGGAGGTCGCGCCGGCGATGCCGGGGATAGTAGACGCCGAAGGTCAGCAGCGCGATGGCGGCGAGGTCGACGGCGAGCATGATGGCGGTCTCCACCGAGAGCGCTCCTTCCGGGTCTGCGCCGCCCGCGGAACCGCGGCGGCGAGCACCATTGCGCCACGCCCGGCTATGGCGTTCCTATGACGCCCCAATGCCGGATCTGGGAATCCTGAAAACGGTGCGGTCGCCGATGTCGGCGTTCAGGTGACAGCAACGCCCCCTATGACGACGCCAGAACGCCAGTTCCTGTCACCTGGGCGTCCAGGGGAGTCGGATAGCACGGCGCGGGGGCGGTGACAAGCGGCTGTCGCAACCGGACGGGGGTGCCTAGCGTGGCAGCCGTACCCCCACCGGAGCGAGAGGAGCACACCATGGGATTCGTGGATGACGCGAAGGAGACCGCCGAGGCCGCCGCGACGAAGGTCGGGCGAGCCGTCGAGGACACCGTCGACCGCGTCAAGGACAAGGTCGACGAAGTCAAGGCCGACGCCAACGTCAAGAAGGCCGAGGCGGAGGCCGACTCCGTCCGCACGCGCAACGAAATGAAGGAGCAGCTGCGCGACTGACGCAGCACCCCTCCCGACGAGGGAATCCGCTCGAGACGAGGGCCCGCAATGCGAGATCGCCCTCGTCTCGGGCGATTGCCGTCGACTGGCGACGAACTGAGAGGGGCGGACGGGAATCGAACCCGCGTAATCAGTTTGGAAGACTGAGGCTCTACCATTGAGCTACCGCCCCGTAGGGGCCCCTGAGGGCGCGCACAATCGTACCGGACAGGGACGGCGCTTCGGGGCGTAGCTCAGCTTGGTAGAGCGCCCGCTTTGGGAGCGGGAGGCCGCTGGTTCGAATCCAGTCGCCCCGACCAGCCGGGCCCCGATCCGCCGTCCGGGGCCACGGCGTTCTGCCGGTAGGATGGTTCGCCGTGAAGACCACGATCGAGAAGCTCACCACGACCCGCGTCAAGCTCAGCATCGCCGTGACGCCGGAGGACCTGAAGCCCTCCATCGCGCACGCGTACGAGCACATCGCCGAGCAGGTGTCCATCCCGGGCTTCCGCAAGGGCAAGGTGCCGCCCGCGATCATCGACCAGCGGGTCGGTCGCGCCGAGGTGCTGCAGCACGCGGTGAGCGAGGGGATCGAGAACTTCTACCGTCGGGCCGTCACCGAGGAGAAGGTGCGCGCCGTCGGCCGCCCCCAGGCCGACATCGCCCAGCTCCCCGAGATCAAGGACTGGTCCGGCGACCTCGTCATCGAGGTCGAGGTCGACGTCCGGCCGGAGTTCGACCTCCCCAAGTACGAGGGCCTCAAGCTCGAGGTCGACGAGGCGAAGGTCTCCGCCGCCGAGGTCGACCAGGAGCTCGAGACGCTCCGCACCCGCTTCGGCACTCTGGTGGCCGTCGACCGCCCCGCCCAGAAGGGCGACTTCGTCACGCTCGACCTCAGCGCGACGATCGACGGCGCCGAGGTCGACTCGGCCTCCAACCTCTCCTACGAGGTCGGCTCGGGCGAGCTGCTGGAAGGCATGGACGACGCGGTCGAGTCGCTCACCGCGGGCGAGTCCACGAGTTTCGAGTCGGCGCTGCTCGGCGGCGACCACGAAGGCCAGACGGCGCTCATCGCCGTCACCGTCCAGGCGGTCAAGGTCCGCGAGCTCCCCGAGCTCGACGACGACTTCGCGCAGCTCGCGTCGCAGTTTGACACGGTCAAGGAGCTCAAGGCCGACATCAAGGAGCAGGCCGCCAAGGGCAAGATCTTCCAGCAGGGCGCACAGGCCCGCGACCTCATCGTCCCCGCGCTCCTCGAGCAGGTCGAGATCGAGGTGCCGCAGGGCATCATCGACGACGAGGTGCACCGCCACCTCGAGTCCGAGGGCCGTCTCGAGGACGACGAGCACCGCGCCGAGGTCACCGAGGCGAGCGAGAAGGCGTTCCGCACCCAGTTCCTCCTCGACGCGATCGTCGAGCAGGAGGAGATCAAGGTCTCCCAGGAGGAGCTCTCGATGCACCTCATCCGCGCCTCGCAGCAGTACGGCATGGCGCCGAACGACTTCGTCAAGGCGCTCGACGAGTCCGGTCAGATCCCGGCGATGATCGCCGAGGTCGCCCGCAACAAGGCGCTCGCCGCCGTCCTCGGCAAGGCGAAGGTCGTCGATGGGAAGGGCAAGGCGGTCGACGTCACCGAGTTCGTCGACGCATTCGTCGGGACCCCCGGTGGTCCCGTCCTCGACGGCGACGACCACGAGGGTCACGACCACGACCACGAGCACTGACGGCGTCGTTACACGTCGTAACCCGCTTTCGTGCTCGCCGCGGCGCGGCGAGTAAGGTGCCCTGGTGACCCGCCCGGACCGCCGTGACCCCCGTACCCTCGGCGAGTCGAGTGCCGCGGTCCATGCGGGTAACGCGACCGACCCGACGACCGGGGCGATCAAGACGCCGATCACGCTCGCGAACTCGTACGAGCTGCCGTACGACCCCACCGCGATCGACTGGACCGTCAACGACCAGCTGCTCTACACGCGCACGAGCGGCGCCAACCAGCTGAGCCTCCAGGCGAAGCTCGCGGCGCTCGAGGGCGCCGAGGACGCCGCGGTCTTCGCGAGCGGCGTCGCCGCGACGCACGCCGTGTTCTTCACGTTCCTGAACGCCGGCGACCACATCGTGTGCTCCGACGTCGTCTACGAGGCGACCTTCAATCTGCTCGTCGACCTGTTCCCCCGCAAGTACGGGATCACCGCGACACTCGTGGACATCACCGACCTCGACGCTGTCGCGGCGGCGATCCGGCCCGAGACCCGACTCGTCTTCACCGAGACGATCGCCAACCCCACGACCGTCGTCGCCGACCTCCCGGCGCTCGCCGCGATCGCGCACGCCCATGACACCCTGCTCGTCGTCGACTCGACCTTCTCGCCCCCGCCCGTCCTACGGCCCATCGAGCACGGCGCCGACCTCGTCGTGCACTCGATCACCAAGTACATCAACGGCCACGGCGACGCCCTCGGCGGTGCCGTCCTCGGCCGCACGAGCCTCATCGACCCGATCAAGCAGCAGGCGATGATTGACGCAGGCGGCATCATCGCGCCCTTCAACGCCTGGCTCGTCCAGCGCGGGACCGTCACCCTGCCGCTGCGGATGCGTCACGTCAACGAGAGCGCGCAGCAGGTCGCCGAGTTCCTCGCCGCCGACCCGCGCGTCGCCTGGGTGCGCTACCCGGGTCTGCCGAGTCACCCGCAGCACGAGCTCGCTGCGCGACTCATGCCGCGCGGCCAGGCCGGGATGATCGCGTTCGCTCCCCACGGCGACACCGAGGCGATCAACGCATTCGTCTCCCGGCTGCGTCTCATCACCTCCGCGACCAGCCTCGGACATGACGAATCGCTCATCGTCCACTACACGAAGACCGGTCCCAGGCAGGACCTCTACGGCTCGCCGTTCACCGACGAAGGCACCCTGCGCCTGTCGATCGGACTCGAGGACACCGACGACGTCATCGCCGACCTCGACGCCGCGCTCGGCTGAGCCGTCCCTGTTTCGCGTTCGCATCGCCGGGCCGATACTCTCGGCCTTGTGGCAGTGACCGAAGCGCAGAAGCAACAGGCGTCCGACCCGGCAGCGACCGGACATCAGCTCCAAGCGCTCAGCACCGAGCCGGAACTGTGGCCCCTCATCGCGGCCAACCCGGCGGCCTATCCCGACCTGCTCGACTACCTGCGTGAGCACGGCGGCCCCGAGGTCCAGGCGGCCCTCACGGCGCGCGCGGCCGCGGCAGCGGTGCCCGAGTCGCCGGCAGCGCCGGCACCACCGGTCGTGCCGCCGGCGCCCGCGGCATCCGCGTCGCCGCCGCCGCCCGCACCGGGTGCGACCGCCGCCTACCCCGCCTACGCGCCGACCCCGCCGAGCGCCCGGACCCCCGGCAGCCGCAAGCCGCTCATCATCACGCTCGTCGTCGTCGGCGCCCTCATCATCATCGGCGGCGCCCTCGCCGTCACCGTCGCCGTGCTGAACAGCACCGTCTACAGCCCGCAGGCCCGCGCGCAGGAGTTCTTCGGACACGTCGCCAAGGGCGAGTTCGGCGCCGCGACCCAGCAGCTGCTCACGCCGCCGACCAGCGCCGACGGCATCGACACGACGCTCATCGACGCGCCGACCGTGACGCTCATCGAGGGACTCACCGACATCGCGTTCGGCCCCCAGCAATCCGACCCACGCGGCAGCGGCAGCGTCTACTTCCCCGTCACGGCGACACTCGCGGGGGAGCGGATCTCCGGCGAGATCGTCCTCGCCCCGGCCGACACCGTCGCACTCGTGCTCCGCAACTGGAAGGTCCAGTACGTCACGTTCGGCTCCCTCATCGGCGTGTCGAGCAACGGCGCGACCGACCTCCAGATCGGGGGCGTGCCGATCGAGCCCAGCGAGGACGGATACGTGAGCCTTGCCGCCTACCCCGGCGTCTACGGCTACACGACCGGCGGCGATGACCGCTTCTTCCACTACAGCGCCGACGTCGACCGCATCGTGGTCGGCGAGACGAACGGCGACGTGTACTTCACGGCGACGGCGAGCGACGCGCTGCTCCAGGAGGCCGCGACGCTCGCGACGCAGCGCATCGACGCGTGCATCGACGAGGAGCTGACCTCCTGCTCTTACGTCTGGTCGGCCGGCCAGTCGACGAACGCGACGACCTGCTCCTACTTTCCGGTGACCGGCTACCCCGAGTGGTACCGCGCCATCGACCTCAAGGTCGACGAGTACCCGCTCATCACGGTCGACGCGTACTCGCGCGCCGACGGCGGCTACGCCTACACCGACATGGGCGACGAGGGCAGCGCGACGGTGACGTGGGAGGAGCTCGACTTCGCGACGAACGCCTGGGTGGCGTGCTCGACCGAAGCGACCGTCGAGTTCTCCGCGGACATCGTGTTCGACGGCGATTCCATCGCCTTCGACGAGTACTGGCGCTGAGCCGGCCGCGGCTCCGCCTGCGGCGAACACGGGCATGGTGGGCCTCGCCGGCCCGTTAGGGTCGAATGCGCAGCGCAGAAGCGCCCGCAGATTCAAGGAGCGAAACCCATGGCCGATCCGGCATTCCAGCCGAACGTCTTCGACCGCCTGCTCAAGGACCGCATCATCTGGCTCGGCTCCGAGGTCCGTGACGACAACTCGAACGAGATCGCGGCGAAGCTGCTGCTGCTCGCCGCCGAGGACGACAAGCAGGACATCTACCTCTACATCAACTCGCCCGGCGGCTCGATCACGGCCGGCATGGCGATCTACGACACGATGCAGTTCGTCCCGAACGACATCGTCACGGTCGGGATCGGCATGGCCGCTTCCATGGGCCAGCTGCTGCTGACGGCCGGCACGAAGGGCAAGCGTTACATCACCCCCAACGCGCGCGTGCTGCTGCACCAGCCGCACGGCGGCTTCGGCGGGACCTCCTCGGAGATCCAGACCCAGGCGAAGCTCATCACCTCGATGAAGCAGCGCCTCGCGGAGATCACCGCGGCCGCGACCGGCAAGACCGTCGAGCAGATCCACGCCGACGGAGACCGCGACCGCTGGTTCACTGCCGAGGAGGCCCTCGAGTACGGCTTCGTCGACCACATCCGCGCCTCCGCGTCCGACGTCGTCGGCGGCGGCGGCACCGCGAACTGACTCGGGATCAAGGAGAAACCATCACCATGAGCAGCCTCTACCTCCCGCAGTCCGGCACCCAGACGTCGATGCCCCAGTCGCGCTACATCCTGCCGACGTTCGAGGAGCGCACCGCCTACGGCTACAAGCGCCAGGATCCCTACGCGAAGCTCTTCGAGGACCGCATCATCTTCCTCGGCGTCCAGGTCGACGACGCGTCCGCCGACGACATCATGGCGCAGCTCCTCGTGCTCGAGTCGCAGGACCCCGACCGCGACATCATCATGTACATCAACTCGCCCGGCGGCTCCTTCACCGCGATGACGGCGATCTACGACACGATGCAGTACATCCGTCCGCAGGTCATGACCGTCGTGCTCGGCATGGCGGCATCGGCGGCGGCGGTCATCGCGGCGGGCGGCTCGGAGGGCAAGCGCCTCGCGCTGCCGAACTCCCGCATCCTCATCCACCAGCCCTCGTACGGCGGGGCGGGCCACGGCCAGGCCTCCGACATCGAGATCCAGGCGGCGGAGATCCAGTCGATGCGCGTCTGGCTCGAGGAGACCCTCGCCCGCCACTCGAAGCGGTCGGCGGAGGAGATCTCCAAGGACATCGAGCGCGACAAGACGCTCTCGGCGGCCGAGGCGGTCGAGTACGGGCTCATCGACCAGGTGCTCACCT
The DNA here is from genome assembly GCA_035555435.1 of Microbacteriaceae bacterium. Classification (GTDB taxonomy): domain Bacteria; phylum Actinomycetota; class Actinomycetes; order Actinomycetales; family Microbacteriaceae; genus 73-13. The sequence continues at coordinate 14,001 of DATMGN010000013.1, forward strand.
CGCGCAAGACGGCGCCGGCGATCACGCGCTGATCCGAGCTCGGCGCTGCGCCGGCGCTCAGCGGAAGTCGCGCGAGCTGTGCCGCACCCCGACCCGGAGCGGCTCGAAGGCGTCCGCGAGGATGCCGACGACGCCCTCCTCGGAGCGCTCGAGCATGCCGCGCACGATGAGCGCCGGCGCCCCGCGCACGACGTGTCGGTAGCGCGACCACACGCCGACCGTGCAGATCACGTTGACGAGGCCGTGCTCGTCCTCGAGATTGATGAACGTCACGCCGGAGGCCGTCGCGGGTCGCTGGCGGTGCGTCACGAGTCCCGCGATCTCGATGCGACGACCCGCCTCGGCCGCGCGCAGCCGGGTCGAGGGCAGCACGCCGCGCGCGTCGAGCTCCTGCCGGAAGTGCGCGACCGGGTGATCGTCGACGCTGACGCCCGTCGCCCGGAGGTCCTCGGCGAGCCGCTCGAACGCGCTCTGGTCGGGGAAGAGCGGCGGCTGCACGGCGACGACGGTGCCGGGGAGGAACTCGGCACGGTCGCGCGCCGCCCCGCCGGCCTCCCAGAGCGCTTGGCGGCGGGTGAGTCCGAAGCCGTCGAACGCACCGGCGCTCGCGAGGGCCTCCAGCTGGCGTTCTGACAGGTCGGTGCGGCGGACGAGGTCGCGCATCGAGCGGTAGGGACCGTGCTCGTCGCGCTCCGCGACGATGCGCGCGGCGGTCTCGGTGCCGATGCCCGTGATCTGGGCGAGGCCGAGGCGGACGGCCGGCCCATCATCCTCGAGGGTCGTGCCGACGCCCGAGCGGGCGAGGTCGGGCCGCCGCACCTGCACGCCGTGACGGCGCGCGTCGGCGACGAGCGTCGCGGGGGAGTAGAACCCCATCGGCTGCGAGTCGAGGAGGCCGGCGAGGAACGCGGCGGGATACCGCAGCTTGAACCATGAGCTCGCGTACACGAGCAGCGCGAACGACAGTGAGTGGCTCTCCGCGAAGCCGAAGTCCGCAAACGCGAGGATCTGCCGGTAGATCGCATGGGCGGCATCGCCCTCGAGTCCGTTGCGGGCCATCCCCTCGTAGAGCCGCTCGCGGACGGACTCGATGCGCTCGATGCCGCGCTTGGAGCCCATCGCCCGGCGCAGCAGGTCGGCGTCCTCCGCGGAGCAGTCGCCGATGACCATCGCCATCTGCATGAGCTGCTCCTGGAAGACGGGCACGCCGAGCGTGCGCTCGAGCACGGGCTCCAGCTTCGGATGCGGGTAGGTGACGGGCTCGCGTCCCATCTTGCGCCGCACGAACGGGTGCACCGCGCCGCCCTGGATCGGGCCGGGCCGGATGAGCGCGATCTGGATCGCGAGGTCGTAGAAGCATCGGGGCTGCAGCCGGGGGAGCAGCCCCATCTGCGCCCGGGACTCGACCTGGAACACGCCGATCGAGTCGGCCCGCGCGAGCATGTCGTAGACCTCGGGGTCCTCCTTCGGGATCGTCGCGAGGCTCCAGCGGGTCCCGGTGCTCGCCTCGACGAGCTCGAAGGTGCGCTGCAGCGCCGAGAGCATGCCGAGCCCGAGGAGGTCGAACTTGACGAGCCCGATCCAGGCGGAGTCGTCCTTGTCCCACTGGATGACGGTGCGGCCGTCCATCCGGGCATGCTCGATCGGCACGACCTCGCCGACGGGTCGCTCCGTCAGCACCATCCCCCCGGAGTGGATCCCGAGGTGTCGCGGGGCTTTGAGTAGCTCGGAGGCGTATTCGACGACCTGCGCGGGGATGTCGGACTCCTCGGTGCCGACCATGCTGTGCCGCTCGACGAGCTTCGCGTAGGCGTCCTGCTGGCCCGGGGAGTAGCCGAGCGCGCGCGCCATGTCGCGGATGGCGTTCTTCGGGCGGTACTGGATGACGTTGCACACCTGCGCCGCGCGCTCGCGGCCGTACTTCGCGAAGACGTACTGGATGATCTCCTCGCGCCGCTCCGAGTCGAAGTCGACGTCGATGTCTGGCTCCTCGTCGCGCATCGAGGACAGGAATCGCTCGAACGGCAGGTCGTAGCCGATCGCGTCGACCGCGGTGATGCCGAGGAGGTAGCAGACGGCGGAGGCCGCCGCGCTGCCGCGGCCCTGGCAGAGGATGCCGCGGCGGCGCGCCTCGGCGACGATGTCGTGCACGATGAGGAAGTACCCGGGGAAGTCTTTGGCTTCGATGACGTCGAGCTCGTGGGCGATCCGCTGCCGGCCGGCCGCGTCGAGCGCGGGGTAGCGCTCGGGCACGGCCCCCCAGACGAGTTCGCGGAGCCAGGACATCTGGGTGTGGCCCTCGGGCACCTGCTGCCGGGGGAGCGCGGGTTTGATGCGGCGCAGGGAGAACGCGATCTCCTCGGCGATCGAGACGGTGCGGGCGACCGCGCCGGGGTAGCGCCGGAAGCGCTCGCGCATCTCGCGTCCGCTGCGCAGGTGCGCGGATTCGTGCGCGGGCAGCCAGCCGTCGAGCTCGTCGAGCGAGCGCCCGGCGCGGACCGCGGCGATCGCGGTGGCGAGCCGGGCCTGCTCGGGCCTGGCGTAGTGCACGTTGTTCGTCGCGACGGTCGCGAGCCGGCGCTCGGCGGCGATCGCGGCGAGCACGTCGTTGCGCCGGGAGTCGAGGGGGTCGCCGTGGTCGATCAGCTCGACGAGGACGCCGTCGGGGCCGAAGCGCTCGACGAGCCGGTCGATCGCGGCCGCGGCCGCATCCGGCCCCTCGTCGGCGAGCGCCGTGCGCACCGATCCTTTGCGGCAGCCGGTGAGGGCGATGAGGTGGTCGCGGTGGGCGGCGAGCTCGTCGAGCTCGTAATGCGGGCGGCCTTTCTCGCCGCCGCGCAGCTGGGCGGTCGTGATCGCTCCGGAGAGCCGGTGGTAGCCCTCGGGGCCGCGGGCGAGCAGCAACAGGTGCTCGCCGCCCGGATCCGGCACGCCGGTCCTGACCCCGTCCGTCTTCGACTCGCGCTCGTCGGGAGCGTGTCGGAGGCTCAGCTCCGCGCCGAACACGGTCGAGACCCGCGTCGCCTCCGCGGCCTCGGCGAAGCGCACGGCGCCGTAGTAGCCGTCGTGGTCGGTCAGCGCGATCGCGGTGAGGCCGAGCCGAGCCGCCTCCTCGATGAGCTCCTCGGGTCCCGACGCCCCGTCGAGGAAGGAGTAGGTGGAGTGCGCGTGCAGTTCCGCGTAGGGGACGGCGTCCTGCGGTCGCTCGATGGGGGGCGGCAGGTAGGGGCCGCGCGAGGTGGAGACGGGCGCGTCGATCGGCGCCGTGTCGCGGGCCCGGCCCTCGAGCGTCTCGACGAGCTCGCGCCAGGACATGGGCGGGTTGTGGAAGCCCATCAGTCGTACCCGCCCTCGATCGACCAGTCGTCGCCCTCGAGGAGCAGCAACCAGGCGGAACCGCTCTCGTCGACGGCCTGGAAGCGGTGCGCGCGCCGCATCGTGCCCGGATCCCAGTTGTGCTCGATGAGCGGCCAGGGACCGGACCAGGCGACGATGCGTCGTGCCGAGCCCTGGATCCGCAGCCTCGCGGGATGCCCGTCGAGGTGCGCTCGTGCGCGCACTCGCACGGGCGAGCCGTCCTCCGTCTCGACCGCGATGGGGATGGGGTCCTGCGGCACGGCTGACGGCAGCGGCGGCGGCAGGCTCCCGGGCCACGGTCGATCGTCGCCGGTGCGTGCCGCCGCGATCGGGCGCTCGCCCCACGGGGTCAGCACGATGCGGTCGGCGAGCCGTCGCCCGCCGCCGAGGCTCGCGGTGAGCACGCCGCGGTGACCCAGGATCGCCTGCACCCGCGCGAAGGCGTGGTGGACCCGCTCGTCGCTCGCCCCGCCGAACAGTCCCGGCTCGTGCTCGCCGATCGGATCGACCGCCTCGGGCGTCAGCCGGACGGTCGCGACGCCCTCCGCGAGCGCCTCGGCGCTGCGGGCATCGGCGCTCGCGACGTCGAGCTGCCAGCGCACCCGATCGACGATGCTCGCCGCGTCGAAGGACGAGGTGTGCGCCCAGAGCCGCTCCGCGATGCCGCCGCGCGGTCCGATGAGCTCGATCCGCAGCTCGGTGCAGGCGAGCTGGCGGTCGACGAGTCCCGCGACGAACTCCTCGGCCCCCATTCGGATGCCGAACGCGACCTGGTCGGCGATCGTCAGGGGCGGTTCGAACGCGATCTCGCGGGCGAGCTCGGGCGGCGGCCGGCGCGGCGCGACCCGGCGCGAGTCCCGCCCCGCGGCGAGCGCATGCAGGTGCGCGCCGGTCGGCCCGAAGCGCTCGAGGACGTGGTCGGCGCCGAGCGCCGCGAAGCCGCCGAGCGTCCGCACGCCGAGTTGGTCGAGCAGCCGCGCGAGCGCGTCGTCGCCGAGTGACTCGACGGCGATCGGCGCGAGGAACTCGGCGGCGCCGCCGGCGGGCACGACGAGCACGGGAGCGGCGCGCCGTGCCGCCTGCTCCGCCGTGAAGCGGCCGTCGGCGACCCCCGCGGCGGCCTCTGGGAAGCCTTCCGCGCGCAGGTGGGCGACGAGCGCCTGCGCGGCGGGCGCCTCGCCCCCGTAGTAGCGGGCCGGTCCCCGGATCCGGATCGCGGCGAGCCCCGGCCGGATGATCTGCATGCCCGGCGCGAGCTGCTCGAGCCGGTCGACGACGGGCAGGAACTCGCGCGCGTCCCGCCCCGGGTCGGCGGACGCGAGGTGCAGGCCGGGCGCGCGGGCGTGGGCGTCGCGCCGGCGCATGCCGCGTCGCACGCCGAGGCGTCGGGCGAGCGCGGAGCAGGCCACGACGGAGTTGCCCACGAGCACCGCGATCGGCGCGTGGGCGGGGACGATGCTCGAGCGCATGAGCGCGGTCACCGGCCAGTCCGGCAGCCAGAGCACGAGGCAGCGCTCCATCAGCCGGCCGCCGCGCGGTCGGGGGTCTCGATACGCTGCTGCGCGCTATTCGACCCGCGTTCCGCGGTCTCGATTCGTCGCTGCGTGGCACTCGACCCGAGCGCATCGTGTGCTCCCGCGAGCACGATCCGTCCCCGCCGCAGCGCCCCCGAGCGCCGCGAGGCGACGACGACGCCCGCCGTGCACCGCTCGAGGAGCCCGTGTCCGCTGCCGAGCCCCGTCCACTCCCGGTCCTCGATGTCGAGCCGGGCCTCCGCGAGCGGCCAGGCCCCCTGGACGAGGAGGACCGCGTGCCGCTCGCGCAGGCGTGCGGCGAGCCGCGACGCCTCCGCGTCGCGGACTCGCGTGCCGGGGCGCACCGCGACGACGCCGATCGATTCCGCGAGCGCGCCGACGACGCCGAGCCAGCGATCACCGGGATGGGGCACGAACGCGATGCGCTCGAGGTCCACGCCCGCCGCCAGCGCCGACTCGACGCCGAACTCGGGGATGCCGACGACCGCGCACCAGATGCCGGCGGCCGAGGGCGCGGCGAGCATCGTGGTCAGCAGTGCGCCGGAGCGTCCGAGCGCGTACGCGCCGCCCGCCCGCAGTCCGCGGTCGGGCAGCAGCCGGGCGATGCCCGGTGCGACCGGCAGCACGGGCGCCGCGGCCGCGATGCGACCCGAGCGGCCGACGCGCCCGAGGCGCTCGACCTGCTCGATGCGCGCCCGGAGCCGGGCGACCTCCGCCGCATTCGTCATGCCGGGAAGTATCGAACATATGTTCGAATGATGCAAGCGGCCGGTTCATCTTCCGGCGTGTCGCCGCGCGGCCGCGGGCCGGGCCTCAGCGCCGGCGGCGGATCGCGATGATGGAGCCGATGACGACGAGCGCGAGCGCGACGGAGACCGCGAGCCACACCGGCCACAGCGGCGCCTCCACGGGAGGCTCGACGAGGGTGCCGGGTCCAGCGGTGGGGGGCGCCTGGGCGCCCGCGACGCTGAACGGGATCTCGCCGGAGACAGGGTGCCCGTCGGCGCTGACGACCTGGTACTGCATGACGTAGGCGCCGCCGGCGAGCGGGACGCCGGGGGTCGACAGCGTCGGCCCGTCGATCGTGAGCGGCCCGCTCGTCATCTCCTCGCCGGTCGTGACGGCGACGATTCGCAGCGCGAAGCCCTCGCCTGCGCCCGTGATGTCTGCGAGGTCCTCGTTCGCCGTGATCGAGAAGCGCTCGGGCGCCGAGGCGATCTCCTCGCCGGCCCCCGGGGTCGATTCGACGATCGTCGAGTGCGCCGCTGCGGGGGTGGAGAACGCGATGGCGGCGGCGATGGCGATGATCAGACCCGCCGCCGCGCGCACGGGTACAGAGGCGTTTCGGGACATGCCGCCATTATCCCCGCGCTTGCCTGGCGATGTCGGGGATAGCGGTTAGGCTCGGGAACATGGCACGAATCGGTGAAAGCGCCGACCTGCTCAAGTGCTCCTTCTGCGGGAAGAGTCAGAAGCAGGTCCAGCAGCTCATCGCAGGACCCGGGGTCTACATCTGCGACGAGTGCGTCGAGTTGTGCAACGAGATCATCGCGGAGCGGCTCGCGGAGTCGGCCGAGGGCGAGGTCGCCGACTTCGACCTGCCGAAGCCGCGCGAGATCTTCGCATTCCTCGAGGAGTATGTGATCGGCCAGGAGGCGGCCAAGAAGGCGCTTTCGGTCGCGGTGTACAACCACTACAAGCGCATCCGGGCGGCGGGCGAGCTGCACCCCGCGGACGTCGAGGACCAGGTCGAGATCGCGAAGTCCAATATCCTGCTGATCGGTCCGACCGGCTGTGGCAAGACGTATCTCGCCCAGACGCTCGCGAAGCGGCTCAACGTGCCGTTCGCCGTCGCCGACGCGACCGCGCTGACGGAGGCCGGCTACGTCGGCGAGGATGTGGAAAACATCCTGCTCAAGCTCATCCAGGCCGCCGACTACGACGTCAAGCGCGCCGAGCAGGGGATCATCTACATCGACGAGGTCGACAAGATCGCACGCAAGGCGGAGAATCCGTCGATTACCCGTGACGTCTCGGGCGAGGGTGTGCAGCAGGCGCTGCTGAAGATCCTGGAGGGCACGGTCGCCTCGGTCCCGCCGCAGGGCGGGCGCAAGCACCCGCACCAGGAGTTCATCCAGATCGACACGACGAACGTGCTCTTCATCGTCGCGGGCGCGTTCTCGGGGCTCGAGGAGATCATCTCGGGGCGCGTCGGCAAGAAGGGCATCGGCTTCGGCGCGGAGCTGCATGCGAAGCGCGACGGTGGCGAGCTCTTCCCCGAGGTGCTGCCGGAGGATCTCCACAAGTTCGGCCTCATCCCCGAGTTCATCGGCCGACTGCCGGTCGTCGCGACCGTGTCGCCGCTCGACCGGGCCGCGCTCATGGACATCCTCACGACGCCGCGCAATGCGCTCATCAAGCAGTACCGGCGGATGTTCGAGATCGACGGCGTCGAGCTCGAGTTCGAGCCGGCGGCGCTCGAGGCGATCGCCGACCTCGCGGTGCTGCGCCAGACGGGTGCCCGCGGCCTGCGCGCGATCATGGAGGAGGTGCTCGGACCGATCATGTTCGACGTGCCGAGCGACGACAAGGTCGCCCGGGTCATCGTGACGCGCGCGGCGGTGCTGGAGAATGCCGCGCCGACGATCGTGCCGCATGCGCAGCGCCGTACGGAGAAGTCCGCATAGTGGGCGAGGCGCACGCCGGCTCTGCGCTCAAGGGCGTGCGTCGGACGACGGTCGTCGTCATCATCGTCACGGTCGTGATCTCGGCGATCCTCGGCATCGTCATGCTGCTCACCGGCAGCTGGGGTGACGTGCAGGGCCGCATCCTCGGCACGACGTTCGCGATCGCCGTGTTCGCCATCACGGCGCTGTGCCATCTCGCGCAGGTCGACCGGCCGCTGCGCACGCTGGGGTTCACCGGCATCGCCGCGAGCGTCCTCGCGCTCATCCCGGTGCTCATCATCATCTGGGACACCGGGGGCTATTCGAGCGACACCTATGCCTGGCTGCTCAAGTCCTTCGGCTTCTTCACGGTCCTTGCGGCGAGTCTCGCCCAGGCGAATCTGCTGCTGCTGCTCGCGCGTCGGCGCCAGCGCGCCGTGCGCATCGTGCTGATCGTCGCACTCGTCTTCATCGCCGTCGTCGCCATCATGATCTGGCTCCCGATCCTGACCGAGGGTCGCATCCCGGGCGACGGGGGCGACTGGTACTGGCGCCTGTTCGGCGTCGCGGCGATCGTCGACGTGCTCTGCACGATCGTGCTGCCGGTGCTCGGGCTCGTGCTCAAGGAGTCGAGGTCCGGTTTCGTCGCGTTGACCCTGCACGCGCCCGCGGAGCTCGTCGCCCGGCTCGATGAGCGGGCCGCGGCGGAGGGTTCGACGCGGGCCGCGGTCGCCGAGGCGGCGCTCGCCCGAGGTCTTCCTGAGTAGTCACCGCCATTCGAAAGTGGGTTCAGATATGTCGACCATGCGCGCAGCCGTCCTCGAGACGACGGGTCTCGACTTCTCGGTGCAGGAGCTCCGACTCCCGGAGCCGCGCGCCGGCGAGGTGCGCATCAAGGTCGTGGCCTGCGGCGTGTGCCACACCGACCTCCATGTCATGAAGGGCGAGGTCGTCTTCCCGCAGCCGGGCGTTCTCGGCCACGAGGTGTCGGGCATCGTGGATGCGATCGGCGACGGGGTGACGAATGTCGCGGTCGGCGACCGGGTCGTCAGCGCGTTCATCATGCCGTGCGGCAAATGCCGGCACTGCGTGCGCGGCCTGGAGGACATCTGCGAGCAGTTCTTCGCCTTCAACCGGCTGAAGGGGCAGCTCTACGACGGCGACACCCGCCTGTTCCGCCCGGACGGCACGCCCGTCGCGATGTATTCCATGGCGGGCATGGCCGAGTACTCGATCGTCCCCGACACCGACGTGTTCGTCGTACCGGAGGGCTTGCCGCTCGCCGACGCGGCGATCCTCGGCTGCAGCGTGTTCACGGCGGTCGGCGCGGTGCGCAATGTGGCGGAGATCCGCACGGGCGACACGGTCGCCGTCGTCGCCGTCGGGGGCGTCGGCCTGAACCTCGTCCAGGTCGCCCGGGCGTTCGGCGCGGAGAAGGTCATCGCGATCGACGTCGCGCCCGACAAGCTCGAGCTCGCGCGCCGGCTCGGCGCGACGCACATCGTCAACTCGCTCGAGACCGACTCCGTCGCCGCGGTGCGCGAGATCACGGGCGGCCGCGGCGTCGACGTCGCGTTCGAGGCGCTCGGCGCCGCCCAGACGGTGGAGAACGCGATCGCGATGGTCGACGACGGCGGGGCGGTCGTGCTCGTCGGCATCGCGCCGGCGGGCGTGACGGCGGGGCTCAACATCGCGCACGTCGTGCGTCGCAAGATCCGCATCCTCGGCTCGTACGGCGCGCGGGCGCGTACCGACATGCCGATCGTGCTGCAGCTCGCGGCCGAGGGGAAGATCAGGGTCGGAGACCTCATCTCGGAGCGCTACGGTCTCGACGATGCGGACACGGCGTTCCAGCGCCTGTCGAGAGGCGAGGTCCTCGGCCGCGCGATCGTCGAACCGGGTCGCTAGTCCGACGGCTCGACGAGCGAGGGCATGGTCCGAGTCGCTGGGCGCCGGCCCGGCACGGTGCCGAGCAGCACGCCCCCGATGATGACGAGCCCGCCGGCGACCTCCCAGCCGTCGATCCCGCCCCCGATCGCGAGGGTCATGAGGACGGTCCACAGCGGCATGAGGTTCATGAGCAGTCCGCCGGTCGCGGGCGCGAGTGTGCGCAGGCCGAACGCCCAGAGCGCGAAGCCGAGCGCGGACCCGAGCAGCGCGAGGTAGGCGACGCCGACCCAGCCGAGCGGGTCCTGGGGGAGCTGCAGCCCGGTGAAGCAGCTGACGATCCCGAGCGCGATCGCGGCGCCGACGGCCTGCAGTGCGGTCGAGGTGATGACGGGCACGTCCGTGACGATCCGCCCGAGGACCACGTAGGTCGCCCAGCAGAGGTAGGCGAGCACGATCAGCAGGTCGCCGATGTTGACCCCGGTCGCGAGGACGGCGGCGAAGTCGCCTTTCGTCACGACGAGTGCCGCTCCGACGATGCTGATCGCGAGGCCGAGGGCGAGCCGCCAGCGGATGCGGCTGCGCAGCACGAGGGCGGCGAGGACCGCGATGAGGATGGGTCCCGATGCGCCGATGAGCGAGCCGGAGACCGGCGTGGTGTGCCGGAGGCCTTCCAGGAGCAGCACCGAGAACCCGGCCATGCCGAGGCAGCCGAGCAGCAGCAG
>DATMGN010000014.1:0-13380 GCA_035555435.1 Microbacteriaceae bacterium
CGACGTAGGCTGACGGGATGGCCCGTGAGTTCCACAAGCCGACGCGCTTCGAGGGGTATCGCTTCGAGACGTACATCGGGGCGGAGGACCCGGCGCAGCGCTATGCCATCGCGCACGAGACGGCGCGCACGCTCGTCGATCGCGGTCGCGAGGCCGGGGCGCAGGAGCTCGTCGAGCGCATGATCGCCTACACCGATGCGCACGGGATCGATGCGCTCGCGGAGCTATGGGCACCGTCCGCGCCCGAGTCGTTGCCGGGGGCGCTCTGGCGGCTCTACCTGCTGCGCGCCCTCGTCCGGCAGGACCCGGCCGCCGCCGCGTACGCGTTTCAGCGCGGCGTCGATGCGCTCGCGACGGCGGACCCCGCGATCGCGGGTGCGCCGAGCCCGACGGGGCCCGGAGAGCTCGCCGACCTCGTCGACCTCATCCTCCGCGGGGCGTTCTCGGGAGACCTCGCCGATGCACTGCGCCGCGCGGGTGCGACGAGCCGGATCCTCGCGGCGGGGACGCTTCAGGAGGCGGACGCATCGGACCTTGCGGACTCGGAGCGCGCGACGGCGTTCACGACCCGCGCCGCGCGCCTCAGCGCGATCGCCGCCGAGCTCGAGACCGCCGCGCGGCTCTCCCAGGCCGGGCGTTTAGACTGACCCGGCCGGGCCAGGGTGACCCCGGGCTCCAACTTCAGCCGCTTCGAGCGGCCTTGCGCCGAGAGGCGTCAACCCTGGCTCGGCGCTCACGACGATCGGCGACCAGATCCCAGTCGACCTCGGTGCGCTCAGGTCGCTCGAGGTGCACCGTCGCGGGCAGCACGTCGCCGACCGCGGGCCAGAAGTCGCGTCGCACCGTGTACTCGAGCTGCTGCTCGGTGGCGTCCTGGCCGGGCGCCTGGATCATCGCGTCGATCCGGCAGGTCTGGTAGCGCGGGCGCGCACCCACGTCGTTGATGGCGAGCACCGTGACGGTGCCGCGCACGGTCGGGTCCTTGGTGAGGCGCTCGAGCCATTCGGCGGCCTGGTCGAGCTCGGACTCCTCGGGCATGAGCCGAGGGTAGCGCGGTCTCGATACGCGGACTGCATCCGCTACTCGACCCGCGAGGTGGGCGGACTGCATCCGCTACTCGACCCGCGAGGTGGGCGGACTGCGTCCGCTACTCCTCGGGACCGGCCGGCGAGCCCGCGACTACCCGAACTTGCCCGAGACGTAGTCCTCGGTCGCCTGGACGCTCGGGTTGGAGAACATCTTCTGCGTCTCGTCGTACTCGATGAGCTTGCCGGGCTTGCCCGTCCCCGCGATGTTGAAGAACGCCGTCCGGTCCGACACGCGCGACGCCTGCTGCATGTTGTGCGTCACGATGACGATCGTGTACTCCTGCTTGAGCTCCTCGATGAGGTCCTCGATCGCGAGCGTCGAGATGGGGTCGAGGGCCGAGCACGGCTCGTCCATGAGGATGACGTCGGGCGACACGGCGACGGCGCGCGCGATGCACAGGCGCTGCTGCTGGCCACCGGACAGGCTCGAGCCGGGCTTGTCGAGCCGGTCCTTGACCTCCTCCCAGAGGTTCGCGCCGCGCAGCGACTTCTCCACGAGCGCGTCCTGGTCGGACTTCGCCATCCGCTTGTTGTTGAGCTTGACCCCCGCGATGACGTTCTCCCGGATCGACATGGTGGGGAACGGGTTGGGACGCTGGAACACCATGCCGACCTGCCGTCGCACGAGCACGGGGTCGACGCCGGCACCGTACAGGTCGTCGCCGTCGATGAGCACGGAGCCTTCGACGCGCGCACCCGGGATGACCTCGTGCATCCGGTTGAGGGTGCGCAGGAACGTCGATTTGCCGCACCCGGAGGGGCCGATGAACGCCGTGACGGAGCGCGGCTCGATCTCGAGGGTGACGTCCTCGACGGCCTTGAACTTGCCGTAGTAGACGTTGAGGTCCTTGACCTCGATGCGCTTGGACACGGTGCGGCTTCCTTCGGGTGCGGGGCGGTCAGCGACCGGTCTTCGGCGCGAAGAACTTCGCGATGAGCCGGGCGACGAGGTTGAGGATCATGACGATGAGGATGAGTACGAGCGCGCCGGTCCAGGCCCGATCGGTGTAGGCGGCGAGGTCGGCGCCGGGGTTCATGTACTGCGTGTAGACGAAGACGGGCAGCGTCGTCATGCGGCCGGAGAACGGGTCGTAGTTCATCGACGTGGTGAAGCCGGCGACGATGAGCAGCGGCGCCGTCTCGCCGATGACGCGGGCGATCGACAGCGTGACGCCGGTCGCGATGCCGGCGATGGCGGTGGGGATGACGACCTTGAGGATGGTCAGGTACTTCGGCACGCCGAGCGCGTAGGAGGCTTCCCGCAGCTCGTTGGGCACGATCCGCAGCATCTCTTCGCTCGAGCGCACGACGACGGGGATCATGAGCAGCGACAGGGCGATGGCGCCGCCGATGCCGGAGCGGTAGCCGGCATTGCCGGTGATGAGCGCGAACATCGCGAAGGCGAAGAGGCCGGCGACGATCGACGGGATGCCCGTCATGACGTCGACGAAGAACGTGATCGCCCGGGCGAGCCACCCGCGACCGTACTCGACGAGGTAGACGGCGGCGAGGAGGCCGACGGGGATGGAGATGAGTGCGGCGATGCCGGTGATCTCGAGCGTGCCGACGATCGCGTGCAGCGCGCCGCCGCCCTCGCCGACGACGTTGCGCATCGACTGGCTGAAGAACTCGATGTCGAAGCGCGCGGAACCGTTCGCGATGACGGTGTACGCGAGCGAGATGAGGGGGAGGAGCGCGATGACGAACGCCGTGACGACGAGTCCGGTGACGAAGCGGTCGCGCGCTTGCCGGGTTCCTTCGACGAGCGAGGTGATCACCCAGATCGCGATGAGGTAGAGGATCTGGCCGAGGAACAGGGCGAGCGCGATGTTGAAGTCGGTCGCGCCCGCCGCCGTGCCGACGACGGCGACGATCGCGCAGAGGATCGCCCAGCAGCCGGCCAGGATCGCCCACGGCGCCCACTTGGGGAGTCGGCCGTGGGTGAGCCGGTTCGGGAGTTCCGTCCGCTTGGACGCCGTCGCGACGGCCATGTCAGTTCGCTCCCGAGAAGGCGGCGCGGCGGGCTATGACCCAGCGCGCGAGTGAGTTGACGACGAGGGTGATGACGAAGAGCACGAGTCCGGTCGCGATGAGCGCGTTGACGGAGATGCCGTGCGCTTCGGGGAAGTTGAGGGCGATGTTGCCGGCGATGGTCGAGGGGTTCTGGCCGCTCGTCAGGACGAAGTTGATGACGAGGGCGGGCGAGAGCAGCATCGCGACGACCATCGTCTCGCCGAGCGCGCGCCCCAGGCCGAGCATCGCCGCCGAGATGATGCCGGGGCGGCCGAAGGGCAGCACGGCCATCTGGATCATCTCCCAGCGGGTCGCGCCGAGCGCGAGCGCCGCCTCCTCGTGGAGCTTCGGCGTCTGCAGGAAGACTTCCCGGCACAGCGAGGTGATGATCGGGATGATCATGACGGCGAGGACGATCGCGACGGTGAGGATGGTGCGGCCGGTGGCGTCGACTTGGCCGGCGAAGAACGGCAGCCAGCCGAGGTACTGGTTCAGCCAGTCGTAGATCGGCACGATCGCCGGCGCGAGGACCTTGATGCCCCACAGGCCGAAGACGACGGAGGGGACGGCGGCGAGCAGGTCGATGACGTAGCCGAGCCCCTGGGCGATCCGCCGGGGCGCGTAGTGCGAAATGAACAGCGCGATGCCGAGTGAGAGCGGGAGCGCGAAGAGGAGGGCGAGCGCGGCGGACCAGACGGTGCCGAACGCGAGGGGGCCGACGTAGACCCAGAAGTTGGCGGGGCTGCCGTTCATCGACGACACGTCGCCGAAGAGTGCGGGGTAGGCCTCCGCGATGAGGAAGACGGCGACGGCGGCGAGCGCGAGGAGGATGAGGGCGCCGGCGACCATCGCGGCGGTCGAGAAGGTCCGGTCGCCGGGCCGGGTCTTCGCCTTGATCGGCGCCGGCGCCGGCGCGGTCTCGGTCGCGGTCATGGCCTGCTTTCAGGTCGCAGCGGGTGCGGGGTGGGGCCGTGAACGGCCGGATCGCGGGGCGCGGACTGGGCCGGTCGAACCGGCCGCAGCCCGCACCTCGCGTCTGATGCTACTTACTCGACGATGGTCGCGACCACGGACTGGATCGCGGCGACCTGCGTCGCCGAAAGTGGCGCGGCGCCGGTGCTGGCGGCGACTTCCTGGCCCTCGGCCGAGGTCACGTAGGCGACGTACGCCTTCGCGATCGGGGCGACCGCCGGGTCCTGGTACTCACCGCACGCGATGAGGTAGGAGACGAGGACGAGCGGGTACTCGGCCGGGTTCGTCGTGGTGCGGTTGAGCTTGATGGCGAGGTTCGTCGCCGAGGCGTTGTCCGCGGCGGGCGAGCCCTCGACGACCGCGGCCGCGGCCTCGTTGGAGAACGCGACGTACTCGTCGCCGACCTTGATCTGCGCGATCCCGAGGTCACCGGCACGCGACGCGGCCGCGTAGCCGATCGAGCCGGCGGCGGCGTTGACGGCCTCGATGACGCCCGACGTGCCCTGCGCGCCCGTGCCGGTCGCGTACGGGAACGGGTCGGCGGCCTTCTCGGTCCAGATGTCACCGGCGTTCTTGTTGAGGTAGTCGGTGAAGTTCTTCGTCGTGCCCGAGTCGTCCGAGCGGTGGACGGCCGTGATCGCGCCGCTCAGCGCCGCGCCGGCGTTCTGCGCGGTGATCGCCGGGTCGTCCCAGCTCGTGATGTCGCCCTTGAAGATGCTCGCGAGGGTCGCCGCGTCGAGCTTGAGCTCGTCGACGCCCGGGATGTTGAAGACGACCGCGATGGGGTCGATGAACGCCGGCACCTGGATGAACGAGTCGTCGACGCAGCCGGCGAAGCCGCCCGCGATCTCGTCGTCGGAGAGCGCCGAGTCGGTGCCGGCGAACGCGACGCCGCCGCCGATGAAGGCCTCGCGGCCCGCGCCGGAGCCGGACGGGTCGTAGGAGATGGTGACGGCCTCGTTGGCGGTCTGGAATGCGGCGATCCACGACTCCTGCGCGGCGCCCATCGAGGACGCGCCGGCGCCCGCGATCGTGCCGGAGAGCGAGCTGCCGGCGCCATCGGTCGGAGCCGAGGTCGGGGTGGTCGAGCCACCCTCGTTGGTGGCGCAGCCGGTGAGCGCGAGTGCGCCGACGGCGACGATGGCACCAAGGGTGCCGAACTTCGTGAGCTTCACGAGTTTCCCTTCGGAATGGTGATCAGACACGGGCCGGTGCGGCCCGGACGTCACCGTACGCACGAAGGGTGACCGGATCGGGGTCGCCAGGTGAACTCCGGGTGAACGGTCCCGGGCTCAGGCCCGTCCGCCCCGCCCGAAGCCGGTCGAAGGCTCAGCCGGCCCCGTGGACCTCGACCTCGACGAGCTGCGGGCGCTTCGTCTCGCGGGTGATGTGGAAGACGGCGAACTCGCCCGTCGCGAGGTTCGCGGAGCGCACGAGGCCGTCGCGATGCGCGCCGGTCGCGTGCCGGATCGCCTCGACGAGCTCGGGGATGACGGGCCCGTGGGAGCACAGCACGACGTTCTGCCGGAGCTTGAGGCGCTTGGCGATCTGCGGCGCGACCTTCGACTCGCCGCGCTCATGCGCGTCCTGCGACAGTCCCCTCGAGGCCTTGACCTCGAGGCCGGTGAGGCGCGCGGTGGGCTCGATCGTCGTGCGGCAGCGGACGGCGGTGCTCGACACGAGTCGTTGCGGGCCGTAGGCCGCGATCGAGGCGGCGGCGGTCTGCGCCTGCTCGAGCCCGCGATGCAGCAGAGGCCGGGTCGCGTCCGGGCCGTCCCAGTCGCCCGGCGGGATCGCCTTGCCGTGGCGCAGGATCGTGATCGAGAAGGTGCGCGCGGCGCCGCGCTTGATGCGGTCGGCGAGCGTCGCGATCATCTCGCGGTCGTGCGGGTAGGAGACGAGCTTGCGGGCCTGCGCGATCGGCACCCAGTCGACCGCGGAGATCTCGCTGTTCGGCGTGAAGCTCGCGTGCTCCACCTGATGCCCGACGACCTCGGCCGCCCAGTACTGCACGAACTTCGGTCGCGAGCCGACCGAGTAGGTGACGTCGCCGATGGGGGCGCCGAGTGTCGCGACGATGCCCGTCTCCTCGCGGAGCTCGCGGATCGCCGTCTCCGGCAGCAGCTCGCCCGGGTCGAGCTTGCCCTTCGGGATCGAGACGTCCTTGTAGTCGGGGCGGCGCACCAGCAGCACCTTGATGCCCTCCGCGCTCTCGCGCCAGCACAGCACGCCGGCGGCGTAGACGGTCCCGGAAGCCACCCGCCTACGCTATCCGAGGCCCGCGACCGGAAACTGCCCCGTGCGGATCGTGTCGATCGCGCCGGTGCGCGTGCCGCGGAGGTCAGCACGCCGTCGCGCGGCGATGCGGGACATCAGCACGTCCTGCGCGTCGTCGAGGAGTGAGCCGTCCGCCCGCCGCGCGTGCCGAGTCCACTCGCCCGTCTCCCCGTCCAGATGCCAGGAGATCGTCTCGTCGTCGAGCTGCAGATCGAAGTAGTCGCCGAGCTCGCGCAGGTGCTCCGGATCGGTGATCCGCACGAGCACCTCGATCCGCCGGTCGAGGTTGCGGTGCAGCATGTCGGCGCTGCCGATATAGACGACGGGGTCGCCGGCGTTCTCGAAGGCGAAGATCCGGGAGTGCTCGAGGTAGCGGCCGAGGATCGAGCGCACCCGGATGTGGTCGCTGTAGCCGGGGACGCCGGGGCGCAGGCCGCAGATGCCGCGGACGACGAGGTCGACGGGCACGCCGGCCTGCGAGGCGCGGTAGAGCTCGTCGATGATCGCCTCGTCGACGATGGCGTTCATCTTGAGCCGGATGCCGGACGGCCGGCCCGCGCGAGCGTGGTCGGCCTCGATCCGGATGCGCTCGATGAGGCCGCCGCGCATGTGCACGGGCGCGACGAGGAGGCGATCGAACTGCTGCTCCATCGCGTAACCGGACAGCTCGTTGAAGAGCCGGGTGAGGTCCTCGCCGACGCGCTCGTCGGCGGTGAGGAGGCCGAGGTCCTCGTACACGCGCGCGGTCTTCGGGTTGTAGTTGCCCGTGCCGATGTGCGAATAGCGGCGCAGCCGGCCGGCCTCCTGGCGTACGACGAGCGCGAGCTTGCTGTGCGTCTTGAGGCCCACGATGCCGTAGACGACGTGGACGCCGGCCTTCTCGAGCTTCTTCGCCCACTGGATGTTCGCCGCCTCGTCGAAGCGCGCCTTCACCTCGACGAGCGCGAGCACCGCCTTGCCGGACTCGGCCGCATCGATGAGCGCCTCGACGATGGGGCTGTCGCCGCTCGTGCGGTAGAGCGTCTGCTTGATCGCGAGCACGCTCGGGTCGTGCGCAGCCGCCTCGATGAATGCCTGCACCGATGTGGAGAACGACTCGTAGGGGTGGTGGAGCAGGATGTCGCCGCGCGCGATCGCGCCGAAAACGTCGTGCTCCGCGCCCGCCTCGCTCGGCAGCAGCGACACCGACGTCGTCGGCACGTGCCGGGGATACTTGAGGGCGGGGCGGTCGATCGCGCCGAACTGGAAGAGACCGCGCAGGTCGAGCGGGCCGTCGAGCCGGTAGACCTCCTGCTCGGTGATGTCGAGCTCGCGCACGAGCAGCTCGAGCGTCACGAGGTCCATGTCCTGCGAGATCTCGAGCCGGATCGGCGGACCGAAGCGGCGGTTGAGGATCTGCTGCTCGAGCGCCTGAATGAGGTTCTCCGACTCGTCCTCGTCGACCTCGACGTCCTCGTTCCGCGTGACGCGGAACGCGTGGTGGTCGAGGATCTCCATCCCGGGGAAGAGCTCGTGCAGGTGGTTGCCGATGAGGTCCTCGAGCGCGATGAACCGGGTGCGGTCGGTGCCGTCCTCGGGCAGCTGGAAGAAGCGCGGCAGGTTCGTCGGCACCTTGACCCGCGCGAACTCCTCGCGGTCGGTTCGGGGGTTGCGCACTCGGACGCTGAGCGAGAGCGAGAGCCCCGAGATGTAGGGGAACGGGTGCGCGGGGTCGACGGCGAGCGGCATGAGGACGGGGAAGATCTGGGCGCGGAAGACCTCGTCGATCCTGGCCCGATCGCGTTCTCCGAGGTCCGCCCAGTGCTCGACGATGATCCCGGCCTCGGCGAGCGCCGGCTTGAGCCCCTCGTTGAACGCCCGCGCGTGCCGCTCCTGCAGCTCGTGGGCTTTCGCGGAGATCATCGCGTAGACCTCCTGCGGCGGCGTGCCGACGTTCGTCGGCACCGCGAGGCCGGTGACGATGCGGCGCTTGAGGCCCGCGACGCGGACCATGAAGAACTCGTCGAGGTTGTTCGCGAAGATCGCCATGAAGTTGGCGCGCTCGAGCAGCGGCGTCGCCTCGTCCTCGGCGAGTTCGAGGACGCGCTGGTTGAAGCGGAGCCAGGAGATCTCGCGGTCGAGGTAGCGGTCGTCGGGCAGGTCGCTCACGGGCACGACGACGACGTCGTCCGCCTCGTACTCGTCGAGGCCGCCGGCGAGCGCGCCTTCGAGGCCCGTGGGTTCCATCGCACCATTGTGCCGCGCCCGATGTGAACGCGACATGAACGAGTGCTGCGCGCCCAGTGCGATCGGTGAGCGAGGCGTGGTCCGGGCTGAGGAATCATTGCCGGGCTGAGGAATCGGGCCCGGATCTTCAGCCCTGGACCGATCTATCAGCCCCGCGCGGGCCCGAACCCGGCCTGCACGGACTCGGGCATCGCGTTCTAAGCCCCGGTCGGCGACGGGGCCGGCTCCTCGTCCTCGTGGACGTTGAAGCGGTAGCCGACGTTGCGGACCGTGCCGATGAGCGACTCGAGGTCGCCGAGCTTCGCGCGTAGCCGCCGCACGTGCACGTCGACCGTGCGGGTGCCGCCGAAGTAGTCGTAGCCCCACACCTCGCTGAGCAGCTGCTCGCGGGTGAAGACGCGCGAGGGGTGCGAGGCGAGGAAGCGCAGCAGTTCGAACTCCTTGAAGGTGAGGTCGAGCGGCCGTCCCCGCACCTTCGCCGAGTAGCTCGCCTCGTCGATCACGACGCCGGAGGTCTGGATCTTCGTCGCCGCCTGCTCCTGCGGCTTGCGGCCGAGGGCGAGCCGGATGCGGGCGTCGACCTCGGCAGGGCCGGCGTTGTGCAGGATGACGTCGTCGATTCCCCACTCCGCGGAGATCGCGGTGAGCCCGCCCTCGGTCAGGATCGCGATGAGGGGAACGTCGACCCCCGTGGTCGTGAGGATCTTGCACAGCGACTTCGCCGAGGCGAGCTGCTGGCGCGCGTCGACGAGGATGAGGTCGGCGGGGGGCGCGGACACGAGCGCGGCGGGTGTGGACAGGATCTGCTGCACGTTGTGCGCGAGCAGTCCGAGTGCGGGCAGCGCCTCTGCCTCCACGGCGGGGGTGAGGATCAAGAGCCGGGCCACAGCACCTCCAGAAAACTGCGCGTCAGTCTAGAGGACCGCCTGGCTCGGCCCGTGCTCGCTAGGATTTCGGCATGCTGGGGACCGCGGTGTGGAGCATTGTCCCCGCGTGGATCCTCGCGATCGTCGGCGCGGTCCTCATCGCCGTCACGGCGCTGCGGACCGAGTGGACGCTGTGGGTCCCGGTGGTCTGCGGGCTCGGCGTCATCGTCGCGCTCGCACTGCAGGTCGCGACGCGCAAGCCCGAGGGGTTCATCCTCCGCGCGAGCGTCGCCGTGTGCGGGGTCGTCGTCGTGTTCGCGGTCGCCTCGCTCGTGCTGCTGCTCACCGTCGGCATCGGCTGAACGCGATCGTCCGGCACCCGCTCGCGCCGCGAGTCGGACGCGGTAGGCTTGGTGCATGGTGTTCGCGCTGGAGCTGTTCTTCATCGGCCTCCTCGGCCTCGCGTCGCTCGCGATCGCGTTCACGGCCGTCGTCGTGATCGTCAACCTCTTCCGCGGCCAGCACTGACGCCGCACTCGATCTCCTCCGGAGCCAAGGAGGCGCGCAGGGTGTTCTCCCTCGACACGAGCGTCCCGGCCGAGCTCGGCCCGCTGTCCTGGCTCATCGGCGTCTGGGAGGGCTCGGGGGTCATCGACTACCGGGTCGATGGCGAGGGCGAGCCGACGCATCGCTCGGCGGAGTTCGGCCAGCGGGTGTCGTTCTCCCACGACGGCCTGCCCTACCTGAACTACTCGTCCTCCACCTGGCTGCTGCGCGAGGACGCGTCCGGCGATGAGCGCGCGATCGCGCACGTCGCCGAGTCGGGATACTGGCGGCTGCACCGCCCCGCGGTCGCCGGCGACCCGGGTCCGGGGATGCTCCCGGGCGAGGGCGCGCCGCCGTACACGACCGCGGACGAGGTCGAGACGTTGCGCAACGCCGCCGGCGGCTTCGACATCGAGGCCGCGATCATCCACCCGACCGGTGTGTCCGAGCTCTACCTCGGTCAGGTCAAGGGTCCGCGGATCGATCTGGCGACCGACGCGGTGCTCCGCACCGCCGGCGCGAAGCCCTACGCCGCGGCGACCCGCCTCTACGGGCTCGTCGACGGCCACCTGCTGTGGGCGTGGGACATGGCGGCGCTCGGCCAGGACCTGCGCACGCACGCGTCGGCGCGACTTGCGAGGGTCGACTGATGTCGGCCGCGTCCGGTGCCCCCGGGAACCCGTTCGACCAGCAGCGCGCGCTCGCGGCGGGCGAGGCTATCGCCCTGCTAGAACGCGGTGTCGTCACGGTGAGCGGTCCCGACCGGCTCAGCTGGCTCGACTCGATCACGTCGCAGCAGCTCGCGACGCTCGCACCCGGCGACTCGGCGGAGACGCTGCTGCTGGACCCGAACGGGCGCATCGAGCACGCGATGCGCGTCGTCGACGACGGCGAGACGGCCTGGCTCATCGTCGACGACGGGGATGCGGCCGCGCTCGCGGCGTGGCTGGACCGGATGCGCTTCATGCTGCGCGTCGAGGTCGCGGATCGCACGGCCGACGTCGCCGTCGTCGGCTATCGCGGTGTCGCGCCCGCGGAGCCGCCCGCGGGTCGAGTAGGCGCGGATCCCTCCGCGGGTCGAGTAGGCGCGGAGCCCTCCGTGGGTCGAGTAGGCGCGGAGCGCTCCGCGGGTCGAGTAGGCGCGGAGCGCCGTATCGAGACCCCCATCGTCACCTGGCACGACCCTTGGGGCGCGGACGTCCGGCCCGGCGGCTGGCAGTACGCGACCGTCGCGGCGCACCCGGCCGCCGACTGGGCCTGGGCGGAGGCCGTCGTCCCTCGCGATCGTCTCCCCGAGCTCGGCGCGACCGTCCCCGCCGCCGCGGCCGAAGCGCTGCGCATCGCCGCCTGGCGACCGGCGTTTTCCCGGGAGGTCGACGAGCGCTCGATACCCCACGAGCTCGACTGGCTGCGCTCCGCCGTCCATCTCGACAAGGGCTGCTACCGCGGTCAGGAGACGGTCGCGAAGGTGCACAATCTCGGCCACCCGCCGCGGCGACTCGTCTTCCTCCACGTCGACGGCTCCGACCATGAGCTGCCCGAGCACGGCGACGATGTCGTGATCGCGGGTACGGACGACGTCGTCGGTCACGTGACCTCGGGCGCGAACCATTGGGAGCTCGGGCCGATCGCGCTCGCCGTCCTCAAGCGTTCGACCGACCCGTCCGCTGCGGTCGAGGTCCTCGCCCGTCGCGGCGCGGACGACGCGGTGACCGCGCGCCTCGCGGCCGCCCAGGAGATGGTGGTGCCGCCGGACGCGGGGGCGACGGCGAATGTGCCGCGCATCCCGAGGCTCGGCGCGGTCCGGCGTTGAGCGACCTCGGGCCCGGGACGACCGGGCCCCTGACCCCGGATCTGGAGGGGTTGCGCCGTCTCGAGCGGCGTATCGCGCGGACGATGAACGTGCGGGCGATGAGCCGGCGGGTGTGGTTCTCGCTCCCGGCGATCGGCCAGATCGTCGCCGCGGTGCTCGCCTCCTACGCGATCGCGATCTTCGTGCTCGGTCACCCGGACCCGATCCTCGCGGTCACGGTGACGATCACGTCGCTCGGGTTCACGCGCGACGCGCGCCCGGTCCGAGTGCTGCGCAGCGTCGTCGGCATCCTGCTCGGGGTGATGATCGCGACGGGGATCATCATGCTCGTCGGTCAGGGCATCTGGCAGCTCGGCGTCCTGCTCGCCCTGGTCATGATCGTCGCGCGCATCGCGTCGACGGACACGACGTTCGCGGTCGTCGCGGCGACGCCGGCGGCGGTGACGCTCCTGATCCCGCTGTCGGGCTCGCCGCCGTGGTTCCGCGCGATCGACGCCCTCGTCGGCGGTGCCGTCGCGCTCGTCATGACGGTCCTCATCCCGCGCGATCCGCGGCGGGCGAGCCTGCGCGACGGCCGCGCGCTCTACTCGGTGCTGTCGCAGGCGGTCGCGAGCGTCGCGGACGGGCTGCGCCACGGCGACGCC
Source organism: Microbacteriaceae bacterium (assembly GCA_035555435.1). GTDB lineage: Bacteria > Actinomycetota > Actinomycetes > Actinomycetales > Microbacteriaceae > 73-13. Next base: position 12,446 of record DATMGN010000014.1, read on the forward strand.
GGGGCGGCGGAGCTCGGCGTCGGCCGTCTCGCGCGTACGCAGCCGCTCCTCGACGCGTGGTCGCAGTCGCTCGAGACGGCCCGCTCGGTCGCGCGGCTCTCGCCGTTCCTGCGTCCGCGGTTGCCGGAGCTCGATCGTCAAGCTCGGGCGCTGCAGGGTGCGGATCTGGCGGTGCGCCATCTGCGGCTCGTCGCCCGGCGCTGCGAGTACCTGGTGCGCGGGGGCTTGCGCGACGCGGTGCTCGCGCGGCTCGTCGAGCAGGTGGGTCAGGCGATCGATCTGCTCGGTCAGGAGCTGGAGGATCTGCTGCTGACGGGCGCGGCGCGCAGTGTCCTGCTCGATCTGGCGAAGCAGCTCGATCCGCTGGCGGCCGTGCCGGAGGGGGATGCGAGCCGTTCGGCGCTCGTGGTGCAGCTGCGCCCGCTCGTCGTGGATCTCCTTGTGGCGACGGGGATGTCGCTGCCGGACGCGCAGGCGGCGCTGCGCGCGATCTGAGCCTCCACCGGCCTTGACAGCGTCGTGCGGGATGCTCATACTCGGAACCACCACTGTTTAGTGGCATTAAACACCGTGTGCAGCGGCCTCGATCGACGCCGCGCACCGGCACGGTACGAGGAGGTACTGGTGGAGGAGATCGACGTCCCGGTCCTGATCGTCGGGGGGAGCCTCGTCGGACTGAGCGCGTCCGTCGCGCTCGCCGCGCACGGCGTCCCCAACCTCGTCGTCGAGCGGCACCGCGGCACCGCCATCCACCCGCGCGCGGCGATGTTCCACCAGCGCACGACGGAGATCTTCCGCGAGCTCGGCGTCCTCGAGGAGGTCGAGCGAGCGGCAGAACGCGAGTTCCTCCAGAACGGCGCGATCATGGCGGTCGAGTCGCTCGGCGGCAAGGAGCTCGTCTACTTCCAGGAGAACGTCAACGAGGGCGTCGAGCA
>DATMGN010000015.1:0-25088 GCA_035555435.1 Microbacteriaceae bacterium
GTGCGCGAGGGGGGACTTGAACCCCCACGCCCTTACGGGCACTAGCACCTCAAGCTAGCGCGTCTGCCATTCCGCCACCCGCGCGCAGCCACTCCCGCGGGAGCGACGAGGGTCAATGCTAGCACCCTTCGACTCGCCTGCGGCTCGCTCAGGGAGCTGGGGAGAGCGCCGATTCGAACGCCTGCGCCGTGACGAGGATCGGGTAGTGGTCGCTGCGTCCGCGGCGCAGCGTCTCGACCGAGAGGATGTCCATCCCGCGTCCCGTCACGAAGTCGAAGTGTCCGCGGACGAGCTTGAAGGACTCGTAGGTGCGCTTGTCGGAGAGGACGAGGTCGTAGCCGGCCTGGTTGAGGCGCTCGCCGAGGCGGTTGTGGAAGAGCGGATAGTTGTAGTCGCCGACGAGCAGCGCCGGCGCGGTCGTGGAGAGCCGGTCGAGGTGCTCGTGCGCGGCGATGATCTGCTTGCGCCGCAGCGAGTTACGGGAGGTGAGCGGCGCGGCGTGGAACGAGCCGAGCACGAGGTGCTCGCCCGAGTCGACGTCGCGCAGCAGGGCGCCGACGAGGCGCTCGGGGGTGCGCTCGAACATGACGTCGTGCACGGAGCGTTTAAGCGCGAAGGACTCCGAGTCCGCGAGCTCGAAGCGCTCCGTGCGATGGTAGACGGCGAGCGCGAGGTTGTTGCGTCGCGTGTGCTCCGAGAGCGTGAGGTGGCCGATGTGCTCCGGCAGCGCGTGCGCGTGCACCTCCTGCAGGCACAGCGCGTCGAGCTCTGGGTCGCTTGAGACGATCCCCGCGAGTTCGCCGATCGCCTTGCTGTGCAGCAGGTTGTAACTGATCACGCGAAAGGGCACGTTCGCACGATACCCGTCACATGTTGCATACATATGTCGTCGGTACGCTGGCGCCGTGAGTGACGCCGCCCTTGCCCCCGACCTGTACGACATCGAGGTCCGTACGATCGATGGTCGCGCGACGACGCTCGCGGACTACCGGGGACGCACCGTGCTCGTCGTCAATGTCGCCTCCCGGTGCGGGCTCACGCCGCAGTACGAGCAGCTGGAGGCGCTGCAGCGCGAGTACGGCGATCGCGGCTTCACGGTGCTCGGCTTCCCCTGCAACCAGTTCATGGGCCAGGAGCCCGGGTCCAACGAGGAGATCCTCGACTACTGCTCGACGACGTGGGGCGTGTCCTTCCCGATGTTCGACAAGGTGAAGGTCAACGGCCCCGGCGCCCACCCCCTCTACAAGGCGCTCAAGAAGACGAAGGACGCCTCGGGGCACGGCGGGCTCGTCGCGTGGAATTTCGAGAAGTTCCTCGTACTGCCCGACGGGTCGGTCCGGCGCTTCCGCCCACCGGTCAAGCCCGACGCGCCCGAAATCGTCGAGGCGATCGAGGCGTCGCTGACGTGACCCGACTCACCCTCATCCGCCACGGACAGACCCCGTCGAACGTCCTCGGCCTGCTCGACACCGACGCGCCCGGCCCCGGCCTGACGGAGCTCGGCGAGCGGCAGGCGGCGGCGCTCCCCCGCCTGCTCATCGACCAGCCGGTCGACGCGGTCTACGTGAGCAAGCTCGTGCGCACCCACGCGACGGCGCTGCCGCTCGCCGACGACCGCTTCGTCGAGCGCATCCAGCTGCCGGGCATCCACGAGGTCGAGGCCGGCTCGCTCGAGATGCGCGGCGACGACGACGCGGTGCGCCGCTACATGTCGACGGCGTTCGCCTGGGGCGAGGGTGACCTCGACGCGCGTATCCCCGACGGTCCCGACGGCTACGAGTTCTTCGGCCGCTTCGACGCCGACATCGAGCGGGTCGTCCGCGAGGCGAGCCATCCCGTCGTCGTGAGCCACGGTGCGGCGATCCGCATCTGGGTCGGTCGCTCCGCGACGAACATCGATCCCGAGTTCACGGCGGTGCATCACCTGCCCAACACGGGCATCGTCGAGCTCGAGGGCGAGCCCGGCGCCTGGCGCCTGCTGTCGTGGCCCGAGGCGCCGATCACCGAGCCCGACCCGATCGACTTCGAGGTCGATCTGCCACAATGACGCCATGGCCGAGCATAGCTTCAGCGACAACCCCGACGCCCGGCGCTACGAACTCCACATCGACGGCGAACTGATCGGCACGGCCGACTACGCGGTCAGCGGCGACACGGTCGCGATCACGCGGGTGTTCACCCGCCCGACGCATCGCGGTCAGGGGCTCGCGTACCTGACGACCGAGTACGCCGTCGACCGCATCGTCGCCGACGGCCGCAAGGTCGTGCCGGTGTGCTGGGTCGCCGAGCGCTGGTTCGGCGACCACCCCGAGCGCGCCGACGCGAGGGCGTAGCGCTCAGGCCCACCAGCCCGGCTGCAGCACGACGCGCGCGTCGACGCCGGCGAGCGCGAGCTCCTCGCGCACCGCGCGCCGTGCCGGCTCGTTGGCCGCGGCGATGAGCTGGATCTCCCCCGCGAGGTTCGCGACGAGCACGGCGAGCTCGGCGGGCCGCTCGACCTCGGCGGCGTCGGGCCAGCGGAACGCGTCGGTCGCCGATCCGAGCTCAGAACGCCAATCCTGCTCGTCGAGCGCGCCGAGCACCTCCGCGAGGCGGCTGCGCGCGACGACGAGGTAGACCCGCTGCTCGACCCGATTCGTCCGGGTGCTCGCGACGGCGGGTGCCGGCGCGGATCTCGCGCGCGGGGCGCTGACCCGTGCCGCCCTCGGGCGCTCGGGCGCCCGGCGCGGCGAGCACACATCGCAGACGTCCGACTCGAGCCCGTGGATGCATTCGCTCACCCCACCATCCTCCCCCATTCGGGGTGCCCCCTCACTGGGTGCAGCGTGGAGGCTATCGACCGGCCGACGGAGTTCCTAGGATCGGGTTGTGTCGGCCAACGGCGTACCGCGGGGCGCCGCTCCGCAGGAGCGGCCTTGGCGTCCGCTCTGGTGGTGGTTCGTCATCCACGGCACGGTGGTCTCGGCGTGGGGCCTGTTCGCGCTCATCTCGCCCATGCGCGGGGCCGAGGGCTGGCTCATCGACGGCTTCGCCTATGGCGTCATGTTGCTGCTCGCCGGCGCGCAGCTCATCATCCAGGGCTACGGCTGGCGACGCTACGGCGACGGCTGGCTCGGGATCTTCCTCGGCGGCGTCGTCGGCATGCTGTTCGGCGCGGCGGTCGTCGTCTCGGCCCGGCTCGGCCAGCCCGACGTCATCTTCTGGATCGTCATCGTCTTCCTCGCGGTCGAGGGCACGATCTTCATCACGGGCACGTCGAGCGGGCTGCTGTTTCGCAACTGGGGGGTGCTGATGGGCGGCATCATCTACATCGCCCTCGTCGTCATGCTCGTGCTGCGCTTCACGATCGACCAGGACTTCGAGATCCTCGACCCCGTGTGGGGCGCGCTCGGCCTGCTGTACGGCTTCTCCATGATCGCGGCGGCGATCCAGGTGCGGCACAACGCGATCACCCAGGGCGGTCAGCTGGGCTGATCGGGCCGTCTGCCGGGCAGCAGCCTCGCGGGGGTGAGTGCAGTGCGCCCGAAGCGCTCGCGCGCGCGGTCCACGGCCTGCTCGGCCTCGCGCCAGGAGTCGTCCTCCCACAGCGCCGCCTGTCCTTCCCCGAGTTCCGCGCGCACGCCGATGAGTCGCACCGGCTCGAGCGCGCCTTCGGCGTCGAGGAGCGCGATCGCGGCGGCGTGGATCGCGTGCCCCACGTCGGTGGGCTGCGGGAGCGTCCGGGCCCGCGTGATGGTGCGGAAGTCGCCGAACCGCACCTTGATCGACACGGTCCGCGCCTGGGCGCCCGCGCGTCGCAGTCGGGATCCGACGTCGTCGGCGAGCCGCCGCAGGACGCCTCGCAGTACATCCCGATCGGACACGTCCTCCTCGAACGTGGTCTCGCGCCCGATCGTTACCTCGTCGCGGTGCGTCACGACGGGTCGCGGGTCGACGCCGTGCGCGAGCTCGTGCAGCTTCTGCGCGGCCGCGTCGCCGAGGACGCGGCGCAGCACCGCCATGGGCGTGTCGGCGAGGTCGCCGACGGTCGCGATCCCCCGGCTCCTCAGCCGCTCGTTTAGCTTGCCGCCGATGCCCCAGAGCGCGTCGACCGGCATGGGCCGCAGGAACTCGAGCGTGCTCGCGACCGGCACCACCAGCAGTCCGTCGGGCTTGGAGCGTCCCGAGGCGAGCTTCGCGACGAACTTCGTCCCCGCGACCCCGACGGAGGCGATGAGTCCCGTGCGCTCGCGCACCCGCTCCCGCAGCACGCGCGCGGCCTCGCGCGGTGATCCGATCGCGCGGCCCGCCCCGGCGACGTCGAGGAAGCCCTCGTCGATCCCGACCTCCTCGACGATGGGCGTGATCGTGCGGCACACGTCGAAGAACACGCCCGACCAGTGCTCGTAGCGCTCGCGGTGCGGCTCCACGACGACGGCCTGCGGGCAGCGGCGCAGCGCCACCGCCATGGGCATCGCCGAGTTGACGCCGTAGCGCCGCGCCTCGTACGTCGCGGCGGTGACGACGGCGCGGGGTGAGTCGCGGCCGACGATGACGGGACGGCCGCGCAGTTCGGGGCGGTCGAGCAGCTCGACGGACGCGAAGAACGCGTCGAGGTCGGCGTGCAGGATCGTCGCGCCCGTGTCGTCGGCGCCCTCGGCGCTGACGAGCCGGTCGCGCCCGTCCTGTCGGCTCATGTAGGCATTGTCTTCGATACTGGAGACATGCACCCCTGGACGCGCTACGTGGCGCTCGGCGACTCGTTCACGGAGGGCATCGGCGACCCGGAGCCCGGCATCCCCGGCGGTCACCGCGGCTGGGCCGACCGCGTCGCCGAGGAGCTCGCCGCGCAGGCGAGCGAGTTCTCCTACGCGAACCTCGCGGTGCGCGGCCGCCTGCTGCAGGGCATCTGGGACGAGCAGGTCGCGCCCGCGCTCGCGCTCGAGCCCGACCTCGTCACGGTGTCGGCCGGGGGGAACGACATCCTGCGGCCCGGCAGCGACCCCGACGAGGTCGCGTCCCGGTTGGACTTGATGATCGCCGAGCTGCGTTCTGGCGGCGCCACCGTCGTCGTCTTCACAGGGCCCGACATCGGCATGACGCCGGTCATGCGCGCGATCCGCGGCAAGGTCGCGATCTTCAACGAGCACGTCCACACGGTCGCGCTTCGCCACGACGCGGTCGTCGCGGACCTGTGGGCGCTGCGGGATCTCGCGTTGGCGCCCATGTGGGCGCCGGACCGGCTCCACTTCTCACCGCTCGGCCACCACACGATCGCGCGCATGGTGCTGCGCTCGCTCGGCGTCGAGCACGGGCTCGAGGAGCTCGAGCCGCCGGAGCTGCCCGCGAAGTCGTGGCGCCGGGCGCGCGCCGACGACCTCGCCTGGGCGAAGGACTACTTCGTGCCGTGGATCGGCCGGCGCCTGACGGGCCGTTCCTCGGGCGACGGCATCCAGCCGAAGCGGCCCGAGCTCGGCGGGGTCTGAGCTCAGCGACCCGGGTTGCTCCAGCGCCACTGCGCGCCCGGATCCGGCAGCGGCGCGTCGAGGCGCAGCTCGACCTGGACCCGCTCCCGGGGGGAGGCGAGCGTCGCGGAGCCGACGACCTGCCCTGCCTCGCCCGTGACGACGGGCGCGAGCTCGACCTCCGCGACGAGCGTCTCCGCACCCCAGACGAGGAACGTCGCGTTCTGACTCGACACCGCGTCGGCGCTCGCCGACCACCTCGTCGTGTAGTCGCCGAAGTCGGTGCCCGCGGGGACCGAGAGCTCCTGGAATCCGGCGACGGCGCTCGCGAGCAGCGTCCGGATGCTCTCGTTGACCGTCGCGTGGTCCGGCCCGCCGAGCACCGCGCCGACGAGCGTCACGGTGCGCTCGCCGACGACGACGTCGGCGGAGAAGAGCAGGCAGGCGCCCGCCTCGTCGAGCGTGCCCGTCTTGATGCCGTCGATGCCGTCGACGCTGAGCAGCGCGTTCGTCGTCGTGATCTCGCCGACGTCGGGGATGTGCGCGCTGCCCTGCGCGACGATGCCCGCCGTGACCGGGTTCGCGAGGGCGAGCTCGCCGATCCGGATGAGGTCGGGGATCGTGCTCGTGTTACCGGGGTCGACGCCCGTCGGCTCGAGGATCGTCGTGCCCGCCAGGCCGTTCGCGGAGAGCCACTCGGCCGCCGCGGCGGCGAACGCGTCCTGGGAGCCGAAGACCCAGTCGACGAGCGTCCGGGCGTGGTTGCCGGACGAGCTCACGAGCATCGCCTCGAGCACATCCCGTTCGCTGATGACACTCCCCTCGTAGGCGGCGACCCGGCTCTCGCCCTCGGCGATCGCGTCCGCGTAGTACTGCTCGTCCTGCGCCGACAGCTCGCGCAGCGGGCCGTCGCCCTCGGTGATCGGCATCCGGTCGAGCGCGATGAGCGCGGTGACGATCTTCGTCACGGAGGCGATCGGCCGTGGCGCTGCATCCCCCGCGATGACGAGCGGCGCATCCCAGCCGACCGCGCCGATGCCCGAGCTGCCGTAGTCCGCCGGCGTCGGCACCGCGGGGGCGCCCGCGGGCAGCTGCGGCGCCGCGGCGACCGGGATCGTCTCCGGTAGCGGGAGCCCGAGCGCGACCGCCGAGTAGCCGCCGAGCCCGATCGCGCCGAGCCCGACGAGCGCGACGGCGCCGACCGCGATGCGGCGACGAACGTAGACCTCGCGACCGTGTCTCGGCATGACGGCGAGTCTAGGAAGCCCGCCTGCGGATCGCGTGGAGCGCCACCGCGGACGCCGCCGCGACGTTGAGCGAATCGACGCCGCCCGCCATCTCGATGCGCACGACCGTGTCCGACTCCCCGATCGCGCGACGGCTGAGACCGTCGCCCTCGGTGCCGAGGACGAGCGCGACGCGCGGCGGCGCGCTCGCGGCGAACTCGTCGAGCTCGACCGCGTCGTCGGCGAGTGCGAGCGCGGCGAGGTGGAAGCCCGCCTCGCGGAGCATGCCGTAGCCGCCCGGCCACTCGATGCGCGTCCACGGCACCTGGAAGACCGTGCCCATGCTCACCTTGACGCTGCGCCGATAGAGCGGGTCGGCGCAGCGCGGCGTGACGAGGATGGCGTCGGCACCGAGCGCCGCAGCCGAGCGGAACGCCGCGCCGACGTTCGTGTGCTCGACGACGTCCTCGAGCACGAGCACCGTCCGCGCGGCGGCGAGCAGCGCGGGCGGGTCGGGCAGCGCCGGTCGGTGCATCGCGGCGAGCACGCCACGGTGCACGTCGAAGCCCGTGATCGCCTCGAGCTCGGCGCGCGTCCCGACGAAGACGGTCGTGTCGCGTCCGTCCAGTGCCGTGAGCACGTCATCGACGTCACGTTCCAGCACGAGCACCGAGCGGGGGGTGTGCCCCGCGGCGAGCGCGCGCACGAGCACCTTGACGCCCTCGGCGAGGTAGAGGCCCCCCGCGGGCTCGAGCCGGCGGCGCAGCGCGACGTCGGTGAGGTTCTGGTAGTCGGCGAGGCGGGGATCCGACGGGGCCGACTCGGTGCGCACGATCTCGGCCATGGCGTTCAGCCTAGGAAACATGCCGGAAAACTCCGCGTCGTACGCTGTCGCCATGTCCGCACCCGCATCGACGATCGAGCGCGCCGCCGGGCTGCTCGCCGGTCGTCGGCTCGCGGTGCTCACCGGCGCTGGGATCAGCACGGATTCGGGCATCCCCGACTACCGCGGACGCGGCACGCCCGTGCGCACGCCGATGTCGTACCAGCAGTTCCTCACGAGCGAGGCGTTCCGCCAGCGCTACTGGGCCGGCTCGCACCTCGGCTGGCGGCGCTTCCGGGCGGCGACGCCGAATGCGGGGCACCTCGCGATCGCGCAGCTCGAGGCGGCGGGCCTCGCCTGCGGCGTCGTGACGCAGAACGTCGACGACCTCCACCTCAAGGCCGGTTCGCGCCGCGTCGTCGACCTGCACGGATCGATGCACTCGGTGAGCTGCCTGACGTGCGGCCAGACCTTCGACCGCGGCGCGATCGCGGCGCGGCTCGCGGCCGCGAACCCGTGGCTCGAATCGGATGCGGTGCTCGAGCTCGCACCCGATGGCGATGTGCCGATCGCGGACTTCGACGAGACGGTCGTCCCCGACTGCAGCGTCTGCGGCGGCATCCTCAAGCCCGACGTCGTGTTCTTCGGCGAGTTCGTCCCGCCGCTCAAGTTCGAGGAGGGCGCCGCCCTCGTCGCCTCGGCGAGCGCACTGCTCGTCGCCGGCTCCTCGCTCGTCGTCAACTCGGGCATCCGCATCGTCGAGCTCGCCCGTCGGCGTCGCATCCCGATCGTCATCGTCAACCGGGGCGAGACGAAGGCCGACGGCCGCGCCGACGTCAAGATCGACGGCGGGACGACCGAGGCGCTCGAGGAGCTGCGCGAGCGGCTCGTCAGCCGCTCCGCGGCCCTCGCGGGTGCGACCGGCGCCAGGTCCTGACCGACAGCTGCACCGCGATCGCGAGCAGGAAGACGGCGAACACGATCGAGGCGCTGCGGGGCTCGAGCCACTCCGCGAGCAGCATGCCCGGCCACGCGGTCGTAGCGCCGGCGAGCCCGATCGCGAGCCCGCCCGCGAGGTCGCCTAGGCGCCGCCGGAGGTTGATGATCGAGGTGGAGATCGCGTTCGGGACGAGCGAGACGAGCGACGCGCCCTTCGCGAACAGGTCGTCGAGGCCGAAGAAGACCATGAGCGTCGGCACGATGACGATGCCGCCCCCGACGCCGATAAGCCCCGACAGCGTGCCGACGACGATGCCCGTCGCGATGAGCCCGACGACGTCGACCGGGTCGATCGGGTTGGGCGCGCCGCGGACGGGGTCGACGAAGCACATCCGGACGGCGATCGCGACGAGCACGACGATGAAGATCCAGGTGATGAGCGTCGTCGGCAGGCGCGCGAGCAGCCAGCTGCCGAACACGCCGCCCGCGACCATGCCGATCGCGAGGAGGAGGCTCACGAGCCAGTCGATATGCCCCTCGGTCGCATAAGCGATCGTCCCGACGATCGCGATCGGCGCGACGCCGATGAGCGAGGTCGCCGTCGCGCGCTTCTGCTCGAAGTGCAGGAGCAGGACGAGCGCGGGGACGATGAGGACGCCGCCGCCGACGCCGAACAGGCCCGACATGAAGCCGACGACGAGTCCGATGCCGATGAACACGAGCAGTCGACCGATCGGCGGCACAGTGCCACGCTACGGCATGGTTGACCGCCGCCGCCGCGTCGAGCACGTAGGCTTGACGGGCAATGCATCCGCTCAGGATCCTCATCGGAAGCGACACCTTCTCGCCCGATATCAACGGTGCCGCTCGCTTCACCGAACGCCTCGCGGCTGGGCTCGTCGACCGCGGCTACGACGTGCACGTCGCAGCCCCCGCGCACCCCGCGCAGGGCACGGGCGAGCATCGGGAGGTCATCGAGGGCCGCGAGATGACGCTGCACCGGTGGAAGTCGTTCCGGTGGCCGTTCCACGAGTGGCTGCGGATCGTCGGGCCCTGGAACGCGAAGCGATTCGCGCGGCGCACGCTCGATCGCGTTCGCCCGGATGTCATCCACGTCCAGTCGCACTACGTCATCGGTCGCGGGCTCATCAAGGAGGCCAGGCGCCGCGGGATCCGCATCATCGGCACGAACCACTCGATGCCGGAGAACCTGCTCGACCACACGGGCCTGCCGGGGCCGCTCAACAAGATCCTGCTCAAGTGGGCGTGGAACGACCTCAGCAAGCTCTACGGCCTGGCGGCGCGCATCACGACGCCGACGGCGAATGCGGCGAGGTTCCTCAGCGAGCACACGCGCCTCGTCGACGTGCTCCCCGTGTCCTGCGGCATCGATGCAAGCCGCTACCGCCCCGATTTCGCCCCGCGCGAGGAGCACCGCATCGTCTTCGTGGGACGCCAGGACGCGGAGAAGCACATCGAGGTGCTCATCCGGGCGCTGCCGCGCATCGACCCCGCCTTCGACGTCCGCCTCGACCTCGTCGGCGACGGGGAGCACCGCCGGCACCTGCACGACCTCGCCGTCAAGCTCGGGGTCGCGGATCGCGTCGTGCAGCACGGCGCGGTGACGGACGAGCGGATCGTCGAGCTGCTGTCCCAGGCGAGCCTCTTCGCGATCGCCTCGACCGCCGAGCTGCAGTCGATCGCGACGCTCGAGGCGCTCAGCTCGGCCCTGCCCGTCGTCGCGGCCGACGCCATGGCGCTCCCCCACCTCGTGCACGACGGTGAGAATGGCTGGCTCTTCCCGCCCGGCGACGTCGACGCCGCGGCTGAGCGCATGGAGCGCATCCTGCGGCTCTCCCCCGCCGATCGCGAGCGGATGCAGCGCGCGGCCCTCGACACCGTCAAGATCCACTCGCTCGGGCACACCCTCGACATCTTCGAGGCGCTGTACCACGACGCGCCGCTGCCGGCTTAGGCCGCGACCTCCAGGAGGAACGCGAGCAGCTGCTCCGCGGCCCGGCCCCAGTCGAAGCGGCGCGACCAGATCTCCCCCTCCACGCTGCGGCGCTGCCACGTCGTGTCGTCCTCGTAGCTGCGGATCGCGCGCGCGGCATCCTCGGGCGAGTCGGGGTCGAAATAAGCCGCGTGGGGGCCGGCGACCTCGCGGAAGACCGGGATGTCGGAGATCGCGACCGGGGTGCCCGACGCCATCGCCTCGAGCACGGGCAGGCCGAAGCCCTCGGCGCGCGAGGCGGAGGCGAGCACGCGCGCGGAGCCGAGCGCCTCCGCGTAGGCGGCATCCGAGGCGCCCCCCATGAAGTCGATCGAGCCCGCGGGGGCGAGCGCCTCAAGCCGGGCGCGCGTCGTGTCGCTCGCGCGGCTCAGCAGTCGCAGCCGCCAGCCCGGCAGCTCGTGCATCGCGCTCGCGAGCGTCTCGACGTTCTTGTACGGCATGAACGAGCCCGCGTAGATGACGTCCCGGCCCGGCGGCGGCGTGCGCGTCACGTCGCGATGCCCGGTGCCGTTCGGGATGACGGCGAGCGGGTGGCGGGTCATCCGGTGCTCGCGAATGAGCTGCGCGGTCGCCTCCGAGACGGTGACGTGCGCGTCGGCGAGCCGCAGCAACCAGCGCTGGAACGCGTAGGTCGTGTGGTAGGCCCGCCACAGGCCGCGCACGACGAACGGGAGGTCGCGGGGCGGGGCGGGGTGCTCGTAGTAGATGAGGTCGTGGATCGTCGTGACGAGCTTGTAGCGCCGCCAGAGCGGCCCGATCGTCTGGAGCGGGCTGAAGACCACGTCGGGGGCGAGCCGGTTGAGCGCCCGGGGGCCGATGATCGGCTCCAGGAGACTCGTCGGCGGCGGACCGATGACGTGCGGGAGATCCGGGAGCATCGCGAGCTGGCGCTCGTCGCTCACGAGCATGACGACCGGGTGGCGCTTGCCGAGCTCGCCCACGAGCTGCGCCGTGTACCGGCTGATCCCGTCATGACGTTCCAGCCGGGTGTAGCGGCAGTCGAAGAGGATCCGGACCGCGCCGTGGGTCCACGGGGCCTCGCGGGACCATGTCACCCGATGAACCCGCGGATCGCGTCCGCCGCCTCGCGTGAGCGCTCGTAGTGGATGAGGTGGCCGACGCCGTCGAACTCGACGAGATCACTGCCCGGGATCTGCGCCTGGAGTCGCCGCACCGCCTTGATCGACGCAATCTGGTCCTGCCGCGCCGCGATGAGCAGCGTCGGCATCGTGAACGCGGCCGCGTGCGCCGCGACGTGATCGCTCACCGAGGCGTCGAAGCCCTCGATGACGCTCGACGTCGTCGTGAACCCGTTGAAGTAGCGGCGGTGCTCCTCCTTGATCCACTGCCGAAGCTCGCGATCCCGGGTCTTCGTCGTCAGCGCGCTCATCCCGTCGACCATGACACGTGCCTCCAGGGCCCGCCGGCCGGCGCGCTCGGGCAGGACCCCGGCGAGCCGGTACCAGCTCGCGGCGAGCAGCGTGCCCAACGCCTTCGGGCCGCGCAGTGCGGGGCCCGCGATCGGGTTCATGAGGACGACGCGCTCGGGCGCCAGGCCCGCGTCGAGCGCGGCTGCGGCGACGATCGAGCCGAAGCTGTGGCCGAGGATCGTGAAGGGTCCGGGAATGCGCTCGGAGAACGCCATGAGCCAGTCCACGTAGGCGGCGAGCGTGTGGCGGCCGGCGAACGGTCCGGATCGCCCGTAGCCGGGCAGGTCGGGGCTGATCGTGCGGTACTCCGGCAGGTAGGCGATGACCGGCTCGATGCCGTGGTGATCCCCCCGGTAGCCGTGCACGGCGAGGATCGTGCCGCGGGCGTCCTCGGGCCCGTACTCCCACCAGCGCGTGTCGACCCCCGCGACCTCCGCGGTGCGGGCGACGACCGGGATACGGGCGAGCGCCTGCGCGTGGGGAGCGGGTCGCTCCTGGGGAACTGAGAGCACTCAGCGAGTCTACGAATAGGGTGCTGTGGGTGACCTTCACCGCGCCGATCCAGCTGCCGGGACTCGCCCTCGACCCGCGCTGGTACCGGCGCGCGGTCTTCTACGAGGTGCTCGTGCGCGCCTTCGCCGACTCGGACGGCGACGGCGTCGGGGACCTCGGCGGGCTCATCGGCAAGCTCGACTACCTGCAGTGGCTCGGCATCGACGCGATCTGGGTGCCGCCGTTCTACCTCTCCCCGATGCGCGACGGCGGGTACGACGTCGCCGACTTCCGCTCGGTGCAGCCCGAGCTCGGCTCGATCGACGACGTGCAGCGCCTCGTCTCGGAGGCGCACGCCCGCGGGATGCGCGTCGTCATGGACTTCCCGCTCAATCACACGAGCGATCAGCACGAGTGGTTCAAGCAGTCGCGCTCCGACCCCGACGGCCCCTACGGCGACTGGTACGTCTGGCGGGACACGAACACCGGCTACCCGAACACGCGGATCATCTTCACCGACACGGAGGAGAGCAACTGGGCCTTCGACGCGGAGCGCCGCCAGTTCTACTTCCACCGCTTCTTCAGCCACCAGCCCGACCTCAACTACGACAACCCCGCCGTGCGGGCGGAGATCCTCGACACGATCCGGTACTGGTTCGACATGGGCGTCGACGGGATGCGGCTGGACGCCGTCCCGTACCTCTTCGAGTCGGAGGAGGGCAACGGTGAGGGCGAGCCGCCGACGCACGCGTTCCTGCGCGAGGTGCGCGCGATGGTCGACCGCGAGTACCCGAGCCGGATGCTGCTTGCGGAGGCGAACGCCTGGCCGAGCGAGGTCGCGACCTACTTCGGGACGGACGACGCGCCCGAGGCGCACATGGCGTTCGACTTCCCCGTCATGCCCCGGATCTTCTACGCGATGCGCTCGCAGCACGCGGGCGAGCTCGTCAAGGTGCTCGCGGAGAACCACACCGCCGTCCCGGACGGCGCGGCGTGGGGCGCCTTCCTGCGCAATCATGACGAGCTCTCCCTCGAGATGGTCAGCGAGGAGTACCGGCACGCGATGTACGGCTGGTACGCCTACGACCCCAGGATGCGCGCGAACGTCGGCATCCGCCGCCGACTCGCCCCGCTCCTGGACAACGATCGCGAGGAGATCGAGCTCGCGCACGCGCTGCTGCTCTCGCTCGCGGGCAGCCCCTTCCTGTACTACGGGGACGAGATCGGCATGGGCGACAACATCTGGCTCGAGGACCGCGACGCCTCGCGCACTCCCATGCAGTGGACGCCCGATCGCAACGCGGGCTTCTCGTCGGCAGACCCCGGCAAGCTCTACCTGCCGGTCGTGCAGTCCCTCGTCTACCAGTACCAGAGCGTCAACGTCGAGGCGCAGCTCGCCCAGTCGCGCTCGCTGCTGCGCTGGATCCGCGGGGCGATCCACGTGCGCAAGCAGCATCCCGCGTTCGCCCTCGGCGACCTCGAGGTCGCGCACACGGACCACGGATCGGTGCTCGCCTACGTGCGCGAGTACTCGGGCTCCGACGAGGCGTTCGGCGACCCTGCCGAGACCATCCTCTGCATCTTCTCGTTCGCCCACTCCCCCGTGGCGGCGAGCATCAGCCTGCCCGGGCATGCGGGAGCTCAGGTCTTCGACCTCTTCGGCGGCGGGCGGTTCCCCGACGTCAGGGAGGACGGCACGCTAGAGGTCACCCTCGGGGCCCGTGGGTACTACTGGCTGCGGCTCGACTGAGCCGCGAGGAATTCGGGGAACGTCTGCGGGTCTCGTCCCGTGATCGTCCGGAAGTCATCGGTGACGAGATCGAACTCGCCCTGCTCGAAGGCCTGCAGCGTGTACATGGAGCTCTGCGCGGCGTGGAGCGGGGCGCCCATCGTGTCCACGAGGTAGGCGGGCCAGTCGGCCGACGGCATCGAACGGTAGACGATCTCGCGTCCGAAGGCCTCCGACATGAGCTCGGCGACCTCGTCACCCGTGTGGGTGCGTTGCATCGTCTCGGTGTACGTGCGCCCCGCATGGCCGTCGTGCACGAGGACGTGCGCTGCCGCATCGGCGAGGTCGTCGCGGACCGCGTATGCGCCCGCGGTGGTCCCGCCAGGGCGCCGGAACTCGCCGGTGGCGAACGTGAGATCGAGGTCGTCGAGCACGGCATCGGCGTAGACGGTGTGTCGCAGGATCGTCACGTCTCTGTCGGTCGCGAGCAGGCGCTGCTCGGTCGGGTGGTGGACGAGGCGCGAGTGCTCCGTGATCGCGTCGGGCCCCGCGTTGATGAAGCTCGTGTAGATCAGGTGGCCGACGTCGGCGGCGACCGCCGCGTCGATCGCGTTCGCGTGCATGCGGTATCGCTGGTCGTTCGGTCCGACGGTCGACACGATGAGCGCCTTGTGAACGCCGTCGAAGACGCCGGTCAGGGACTCGGGGTCGAGGAAGTCCGCGCGCCGCACCTCGACGCCACGTGCCGCGAGCCGCTGCGCGGACTCAGAGCCCGGGTCGCGCGTCGTCACGACGATGCGCTCGTCGTCGCCCGCCAGCTCGAGCGCGCGGTCGATCACGGCTCCCGCGAAGTGCCCATTCGCACCGGTGACCAGCAGCATGACGTGCTCCTCTCCCGCCGGCATCGTCGCCGGCAGCGGATCTGTCAGACAAGCCTAGCGACCGCCGACTCCTCGTCGGGGGTCGCGAATAGGCTCACGTCATGGCGTGGTACGAGCGGCTTGCGGCATTCGATCTCGAGACGACGGGGATCGACGTGCGCACGTCGCGGATCGTGTCCGCGTGCGTCGTCGAGCTCGCTTCCGACGGATCCGTGGTGGAGCGTCGCGACTGGCTCGTGGATCCGGGTATCCCGATCCCGGAGGCCGCCTCGCGAGTCCACGGGATCTCGACCGAGCGCGCTCAGGCCGAGGGGCTCGCCGCCTCGGAAGGTGTCGAGTCGATCCTCGCGGCAGTGCGCGCCGTGCTCGATCGCGGGCTCGGCCTCGTCGTCTACAACGCGCCCTACGACCTCTCACTGCTCGCGCACGAGGCCCATCGGCACGGGCATGACGGCATCCTCGCACGCCCCATCATCGACCCGATCATCCTCGACAAGCAGGTGGACCGGTACCGCAGGGGCAAGCGCACGCTGGATCTGACGGCGGCGCACTACGGGGTCGAGCTGACCGACGCGCACGACGCCGGCGCCGACGCGCTCGCTGCGGCACGGATCGCGCAGGCGATCGGGGCGCGCTACGCCGACCAGCTGCCGGTCGACGTCATGGCGCTGCACGACGCCCAGATCGGCTGGGCCGGCGAACAGCAGGCGAGCTTCGCGCAGTACATGCGCGAGAGGGTCGACCCGCAGTGGGTCTCGGACCGCTCGGGATGGCCGGGCGGGCGCGACTGAGGCCGTGCCGTGGGTCGAGTAGCCGCGGAGCGGCGTATCGGAGTGACCCGTGGGTCGAGTAGCCGCGGAGCGGCGTATCGAGACCTACTTGGCGCCGAACTTGCCGCCGAAGCGCTGGTTGAACTTCTCGACGCGGCCGGCCGAGTCCATGATGCGCTGCTTGCCCGTGTAGAACGGGTGCGACTCGCTCGAGATCTCGACGTCGATGACGGGGTAGGAGTTGCCGTCCTCCCACTCGATCGTCTTCTCGCTCGTCACCGTCGAGCGGGTGAGGAACGCCTTGCCGGACGCGAGGTCGCGGAAGACGACCGCGGCGTACTCGGGGTGGATGCCGGTCTTCATGGGGTTCTCCTGGAAGTTCTCGGGCCGTACGGCCGACGAACGAGTCTAGCAGAGATCGCGCGAGGCGCTCACGCGGCGAACGCCGCGAAGCGGGCGCCGCTGCGCGTCACCTCGAGACGGCGGCCGAACGTCGCGGACAGGTGCTCGGACGTGATGACCTCGGCGACGGGGCCCGCCTTCACGATCTCCCCCGCCCGCAGCAGCAGCGCGTGGGTGAAGCCCGGCGGGATCTCCTCGACGTGGTGCGTCACCATGACCATCGCCGGCGCGCTCTCAGTCTGCGCGTAGCCGTCGAGCAGCTCCAGGAGCTCTTCGCGCGCGCCGAGGTCGAGGCTCGCCGCCGGCTCGTCGAGCAGCAGCAGCTCGGGGTCGGTCATGACGGCCCGTGCGATCTGCACGCGCTTGCGCTCGCCGTCGCTCAGCGTGCCGAAACGGCGGTGCTCCAGCGCGTCGAGGCGCCAGTCGCGCAGCACCCCGCGCGCCTGCATGATGTCGACGGGCTCGTACTCCTCGGTCCAGCGGCCCGCCACCGAGTAGGCGGCCGTCATGACGACATCGAGCACGAGCTCGGAGTCGGGGATGAGCCGCGCCATCGCCGATGAGGCGAAACCGATGCGGGGGCGCATCTCGAAGACGTCGACGCGCCCGAGCTGCTTGCCGAGGACCTGCACACGGCCGCCCGTCGGATGGGTGAGCGTCGCGGCGAGCTGCAGCAGCGTGGTCTTCCCTGCGCCGTTCGGGCCGAGCACGACCCACCGCTCGCTCGCATCGACCGCCCAGGAGATCGGGCCGAGGATCGTGCGCTCATCGCGGACCACCGTCGTCGCGTCGTACTTCAGCACCTCGTTCATCGCGTGCCCCAGCCTAGGCGCCGCTAGCGCAGCGAGGCGTACAGGGCTCGCGTGGCGTCGGCAATCGCGGCCCAGGCGAACTCCCGCTCGGCCCGCGCGCGGCCCGCCCGCCCCATCGCTCGCGCCGCCTGCGGGTCCGCGACGACCTCCGTGATCGTCGCGGCGAGGTCGGCGACGAACCGCTCGGCGTCCAGCGGCGTGCCGGTGCCGTCCTGGAGCTGCTCGATCGGCACGAGCCGGCCGGTGACGCCGTCGTCGACGACCTCCGGGATCCCGCCCGTCGCCGTGCCGACGACGGCGAGCTCGCACGCCATCGCCTCGAGGTTGACGATCCCGAGCGGCTCGTAGACGGAGGGGCAGACGAACGCGGTCGCCTGGCTCAGGATCGCCGACAGCGGCTCGACCGGGAGGTGCTCCTCGATCCACACGACGCCGGTGCGCTCGGCCCGCAGCGCCGCGATCCCGGTCTTGACCTCGGCGAGGATCTCGGGCGTGTCGGCTGCGCCCGCGCAGAAGACGAGCTGCACGTCGCTCGGCAGCCGCCGCGCGGCCCGCAGCAGGTAGGGCAGGCCCTTCTGGCGGGTGATGCGACCCACGAAGACGACGGTCGGCCGATCGGGGTCGATCCCGAAGCGCGCGAGGACGCCCGGATCGCGGCGCGGGCGCCAGGCGTCGAGGTCGATGCCGTTGCGGATCGTGTGCACCCGCTCGCCGTCGACGCCCGGATAGGCGCGCAGGAGGTCCTCGCGCATGCCGTCGCTCACCGCGATGACGGCGTCCGCGGAGAGCACCGCATCGCGTTCGATCCAGGAGGACAGCCGGTAGCCGCCGCCGAGCTGCTCGGCCTTCCACGGACGCAGCGGCTCGAGGCTGTGGGCCGTCACGACGTGCGGGATGCCGTGCAGCAGCTGCGCCGTGCGGCCGGCGAAGTTCGCGTACCAGGTGTGCGAGTGCACGAGGTCGGCGCCCGCCAGGTCGGACGCGATCGCGAGGTCGACCGCGAGCGTCTGGAGCGCCGGGTTCGCCGAGCCGAGCTCGGCGGGCACGGGGTACGACCGGGTGCCGGCCTCCGACCGCTCCGCGCCGAAGGCGTGCACGACGACCTCGAGGTCGCGGCGCAGCGCCCGCACGAGCTCCGCGACGTGCACGCCCGCGCCGCCGTAGACCTCCGGCGGATACTCACGGGTCACGAAGTCGACTCGCACCCGATGAGACTATCGGCGGGGCTATCGTGTGAGCATGTCGCGGCGCAAGGTCTTCGGGATCGTCCTGGCCGGCGGCGAGGGCAAGCGGCTCATGCCGCTCACGCAGGACCGTGCGAAGCCCGCGGTCCCGTTCGGCGGCGACTATCGGCTCGTCGACTTCGCGATCTCCAACCTCATCAACTCGGGTCTGCGCCAGATCGTCGTGCTGACGCAGTACAAGTCGCACAGCCTCGACCGGCACGTGTCCCAGGTGTGGCGGATGTCGAGCCTCCTCGGCACCTATGTCGCCTCCGTGCCCGCGCAGCAGCGGCGCGGCAAGCACTGGTTCATGGGCTCGGCCGATGCGATCTACCAGAGCCTCAACCTCGTCGGCGACGAGAAGCCCGACATCATCGCCGTCGTCGGCGCCGACCATGTCTACCGCATGGACTTCTCCCAGATGATCGACGCGCACGTCGAGTCGGGGCTCTCGTGCACGGTCGCGGGGATCCGCCAGCCGATCGAGCTCGCCTCGCAGTTCGGCGTCATCGAGGAGGACCCCGGCGCCCCCGGGCAGATCGCACGATTCCTCGAGAAGCCCGAGCATCCCGCGGGGCTCGCTGACGCCCCCGGCGAGGTGCTCGCCTCGATGGGCAACTACGTCTTCGATGCCGACGCGCTCGTGGAGGCGGTGACGCGCGACGCGGAGCGCGATGACTCGCGTCACGACATGGGCGGCGACATCGTCCCCGACTTCGTCGCGAGGGGCCAGGCGGGCGTCTACGACTTCATCCGCAATTCGGTCCCCGGCTCGACCGGACGCGACCGCTCCTACTGGCGCGACGTCGGCACGATCGAGTCGTACTTCGAGGCCCACCAGGACCTCATCGCGCCGCTGCCCGTCTTCAACCTGTACAACCGCGAGTGGCCGATCCACAGCCAGCAGGTGAACCTGCCGCCCGCGAAGTTCATCCGGGACGCGGAAGGGCACGCCGGGCTCGTGACCGACTCGATCGTCTCGCTCGGCGTCGTCATCTCCGGAGCCACCGTGACGCGCACCGTGCTCGGACCGTCGGTCGTCGTCGACTCCGGCGCGACCGTCGAGGACTCCGTCGTCTTCGAGCGCACGACGATCGGCGCCGGCTCGACCGTGCGGCGGGCGATCCTCGACAAGGAGGTGCGGGTGCTCCCGGGCGCGCGCGTCGGTGTCGACCACGACGAGGACCGCGACCGCGGCTTCACGGTCACCGACCAGGGCATCACCGTCGTCGGCAAGGGCGAGCACGTCCGATAGATTCCCTCAGGTGTCTGCTGCGTTCCTCCTCGTGCTCGACGTCGACTCGACCCTGATCGAGGACGAGGTCATCGAGCTCATCGCCGAGCGAGCGGGCACGCGCGAGCAGGTCGCGGCGGTGACGGAGCGGGCGATGCGGGGAGAACTCGATTTCGCGCAGTCCCTGCGCGAGCGCGTCGC
This sequence comes from Microbacteriaceae bacterium, assembly GCA_035555435.1. Lineage (GTDB taxonomy): Bacteria > Actinomycetota > Actinomycetes > Actinomycetales > Microbacteriaceae > 73-13. Next base: position 19,621 of record DATMGN010000015.1, read on the forward strand.
GACGCTCACGGGCCTCGACGCCGCGGTCATCGACGGCGTGCGCGATGAGGTGCGCCTGACCCGGGGCGTGCCGGAGCTCATCGAGGGCGTCCATGCCGCCGGCGGCATGATCGCGGCGGTCTCAGGGGGCTTCCACGAGGTGCTCGACCCGCTCGCCGAGCGGATCGGCCTCGACGCCTGGCGGGCGAACCGCCTCGCGGTCGACGGCGGACGGCTCACGGGGGCCGTGGACGGTCCCATCGTCGACGCCGCGGGGAAGGCGAGCGCCCTGCGCGAGTGGGCGACGGCGTTCTCCGTCCCGATCGAGCGCACGGTCGCGATCGGGGACGGCGCGAACGATCTCGCGATGATGGCCGAGGCCGGCCTGTCGATCGCGTTCGACGCAAAGCCGCGCGTGCGGGCCGAGGCCGACCTCGCGCTCGATGTGCGCGACCTGTCGGCCGTCCTCGGGGTGCTCGGCCTGCGCTAGTGGCCCATCCCGAGGCCGCCGTCGACGGGGATCACGGCGCCCGAGATGTAGGCGGCGTCCTCACCGGCGAGCCACACGACGACGTTCGCGACCTCCTGTGGCGTCGCGAAGCGGGCGGCCGGGATCTGCGAGCGGTACTGCGCCTGGGTCTCCTCGGGGAGCTCGGCCGTCATGTCGGTCTCGATGAAGCCGGGTGCGACGACGTTCGCCGTGATGCCGCGCGAGCCGAGCTCGCGGGTGAGCGAGCGGGCGATGCCGATGAGGCCCGACTTCGATGCCGCGTAGTTGATCTGACCGGCCGAGCCGAGGAGGCCGACGACGCTCGAGATGAGGACGACACGTCCCCAGCGCGCCTTGAGCATGCCCTTCGAGGCGCGTTTGACGACCCGGAAGGCGCCGCCGAGGTTCGTGTCGACGACCGAGTCGAAGTCCTCGTCGGTCATCCGCAGCAGCAGCGTGTCCTTCGTGATACCGGCGTTCGCGACGAGCACCTCGACGGGGCCGAGCTGCGCCTCGATCTCGGAGAACGCCGTGTCGATGCTCGCGGGGTCGGTCACGTCCGCGCGCACCGTCAGCGCGCCCTCGGGGCCCTCGCCGCTGCGCGCGGTCACCGCCACCCGGTGGCCCGCCGCGATGAACGCCTCGGCGATCGCGCGGCCGATGCCGCGGTTGCCACCGGTCACGAGGACGACTCTGCTCTGCGTCATGTTTGTGAGCGTACCCTTGAACGCATGGGCCGCCCGATCGCGATCACGGCGCTCCCGGTCTCTCCCCCGGATGACCAGCGCCGCCGGTTCGTCATGTACTCCGTGACGATGTCGATCCGCGTCGTGTGCATCATCGCGTGCATCTTCGTGCCCGGCTGGTGGCAGCTCGTCTGCCTCGCGGGCGCGGTCGTGCTGCCCTACATCGCCGTCGTCCTCGCCAACGTGTCGAAGACGCACGTCGCCGAGGAGCCCGAGGCGCCCGGACCGCTCGAGATCCCGCATTCGTGGCAGGAGTAGCCGTCACGGGGCCGCGCCGCTGGCTCGGCTACGCGGCGCTCGTCGTCGCGTTCTCGATCGTCTGCGGGCTGCTCGCCTGGTGGCAGTTCGCTCGCAACGAGGAGGCGCACGAGCGGGTGCGCCAGGTCGTGGAGAACTGGGATGCCGCGCCGGTCGCGCTCAGGGAGCTCCTCGCGACGCCCGACGCCGCCTTCGACGCGGCCGACACGTGGACGCCCGTCGAGCTCGTCGGCGAGTACGCCGTCGAGGAGCAGCTGCTCGTGCGCGGCCGGCCCAAGGACGGGCGACCGGGCTTCGAGGTGCTCGTCCCGCTCGTGCTCGCCGACGGCAGCGGCGTCGTGATCGTCGACCGCGGGTGGGTGCCGGTCGGCGAGACCCAGGCCGAGGTGCCCGACTTCGTGCCCGCGGCGCCGAGGGGTCCCGTGACCGTGATCGCGCGGCTGAAGACGGGCGAGCCGAACGTCCCCGGCCGCTCCGCGCCCGAGGGCCAGGTCGCGACGATCGAGCTGCCGCTCATCGCCGAGACGACGGGACTCGCCGGCGTCCACACGGGGGCCTACGCGATTCTCGCCTCGGAGGATCCCGCGGCCCCGACGCCCGCGCTCGCGAGCCGACCCGAGCCCGACCCCGGGCCGCACCTGTCGTACGCGGTGCAGTGGATCCTGTTCGCGCTGTTCGCGGCGATCGCGCTCATCTGGGCGGTGCGCAACGAGCGCATCGCGCGCACGGAGGGCGCGGAGGCGCGGCCGAAGCGGCGCCGCGTGGGCGACGCGGACTCCGCCGAGGAGGACGCGCTCCTCGATCGCTCGCGGGTCGAGTAGCCGCGCAGCGGCGTGCGCGGGTCGAGTAGCGCCGGAGGCGCGTATCGAGACCTCGAGACCTCGAGAGCTCAGGCGAGCTCGACGAGCTCCTGGTAGTCGCGGCCCCACAGGTCCTCGACCCCGTCGGGCAGGATGAGCACCCGTTCGGGCCCGAGCGCCTCGACGGCGCCCGGGTCGTGCGAGACGAGCACGACCGCGCCGGAGTACGAGGCGAGTGCCGAGAGGATCTCCTCGCGGCTCGCCGGGTCGAGGTTGTTCGTCGGCTCGTCGAGGAGCAGCAGGTTCGCCCCGCTCGCGACGATCGTGGCGAGCGCGAGCCGGGTCTTCTCGCCGCCGGAGAGCACGCCCGCGGGCTTGTCGACGTCATCGCCCGTGAACAGGAACGAGCCGAGCACGTTGCGCGCCTGCGTCGCGTTGAGGTCGGGCGACGCGCTCAGCATGTTCTCCAGGACGGAGCGGCGTACGTCGAGCGTCTCGTGCTCCTGCGCGTAGTAGCCGATCCGCAGGCCGTGGCCGTGCCGGATCTCCCCCGTGTCGGCCTGGTCGACCCCCGCGAGGACGCGCAGCAGCGTCGTCTTGCCGGCGCCGTTGAGGCCGAGGACGACGACCTTCGAGCCGCGGTCGATCGCAAGCGACAGTGCGGCCCAGATCTCCAGCGAGCCGTACGACTTCGACAGGTGTTCGGCGACGAGCGGCGTCTTGCCGACGGGCGCGGGCTCGGGGAATCGGATCTTGGCGACCCGATCGGCGGTGCGGACCTCCTCGAGCCCGCTCAGCAGCTTCTCGGCGCGCGCCACCATCTGGTGCGCGGCGGCGGCCTTCGTCGCCTTGGCGCCGAACCTCGCCGCCTGCTGCTGGAGGGCGCTCGCCTTCTTCTCCGCGTTCGCGCGCTCCTTGGCGCGCCGCTCGGCGTCGGCCTCCCGCTGGCGCAGGTAGTGCTTCCAGCCCATGTTGTACTGGTCGATGACCTGCCGGTTCGCGTCGAGGTAGAACACCTTGTTGACGGTGTCCTGGACGAGCTCGACATCGTGCGAGATGACGATGAGCCCCCCGGGGAAGCCCTTGAGGAAGTCTCGGAGCCACACGACGGAGTCCGCATCGAGGTGGTTCGTCGGCTCGTCGAGGATCATCGTGTCAGCTTCGGAGAAGAGGATCCGGGCGAGCTCGATGCGGCGCCGCTGCCCGCCGGAGAGGCTGCGCAGCGGCTGGTCCAGAATGCGATCCGGCAGACTCAGGTTCGAGCAGATGATCGCGGCCGCGGCCTCCGCGGCGTAACCGCCGCGCGCCTCGAACTCGTCGTTGAGCCGCGTCCAGCGGCGCATCGCGCGCTCGGCGAGCACGGGGTCGTCGGAGCCCATCTCGACCGAGGTCTCGGCGAGCTCCGCGGAGATCCGACCGAGGCCCCGCGCGTCGAGGATGCGCATGCGCGCGATCTGCTCGGGGTCGCCGCTGCGCGGATCCTGCGGCAGGTAGCCGATCTCGCCGATCCGCTGGATCGTGCCGGCGGTCGGGGCGCCGTCGCCCGCGAGGACCTTCGTGAGCGTCGTCTTGCCCGCGCCGTTGCGCCCGACGAGCCCCACCTTGTCGCCCTTGTCGACGCGGAACGTCACGTCGGACATCAGGGTCCGGGCACCGACGCGGATCTCGAGATCGGTGACGGCGAGCACAGCAGAATCCTTCGAATGATGTCGGTTCGGCACAACGGGGGGTCGGGTGGCCGGCCGACTAGTCTACCGGAATGACGCACCCGGCCGCCGAGTCCGACCGCCCCGTCCTCGTCGACCGGGTCCTCCCCCGCACCCTCGTCGGCGACGCCGCGCTCGTCGTGGTGGGAGCCGCGCTGACCGCGGCGCTCGCCCAGCTCGTCGTGCCCATGTGGCCGGTGCCGATCACGGGCCAGACGCTGGCGGCGCTCCTCGTCGGCGCGAGCCTCGGCTGGGTGCGCGGCGTCTTGGCGATCGCCCTCTACGCCCTCGTCGGCCTCCTCGGCGCGCCCGTCGCCGCCCCCGGGGCCGACGGCGGTCACCTCACGGGGCTCGCCTGGCTCGCGGCGCCGAGCTTCGGCTACGTCATCGGCATGGTCCTCGCGGCGGCGCTCGTCGGCTGGCTCGCGCAGCTCAAGTGGGACCGGCGCGTCTGGCTCGCCGTCATCGCGTTCCTCGCCGGCGAGGTCGTCATCTACGCCGTCGGGCTCCCCTGGCTCGCCGCCGTCACCCAGGGCAGCCCCGAGCAGGTCCTCGCGTGGGGGCTGACCCCGTTCCTCCTCGGCGACCTCATCAAGGCGCTCATCGCCGGCGCGCTGCTGCCGGCCGGCTGGTGGGCGGTGCGTCGGATCCGCGAGGGCTGACCGGCGCCTGTTACTGTGAGCGCACAACCGAACAACTGGCCGTGACGCGTCGCGGGAGAGCCGGTCGGGCGCGAGCCCCCGGCACCGAAGGAGCAAGCACTCCCCGCCAATCTCTCAGGTACCGCACCGCGACGACGTGGCCGCTCTGGAAAGCGCGACATCCGTCGCCGCCGATGGTGAAAGCCCCGACCGCGGGGCGAAACTCTCAGGCCCGATGACAGAGGGGGAGTCCGAACACCCGAATCCGGGAGGACTCCATTGAACCGATCCCCGCTCCACGAGGAGCACGCGGCGCTCGGCGCCGCGTTCACCGACTTCGGCGGCTGGTCGATGCCGGTGCGCTACGCCTCCGACCTCGCCGAGCATCACGCCGTGCGCACGCACGCCGGGCTCTTCGACATCTCGCACATGGCCGAGCTCCGGGTGCGCGGGACCGGTGCGGCCGGCTACCTCGATGCCGCGCTCACGCTCGACGCCTCGGCGCTGCGCGAAGGCCGGGCGCGATACGCCCTCCTGCTCACCCCCGACGGCGGCATCCTCGACGACCTCGTCGTCTACCGCATCGGCCCCGAGGAGTACCTCGTCGTCGCCAACGCGGGCAACCGGGCGGTCGTCGCCGCCGCCCTGCGGGAGCGCCTCGAGGGCCACGACGCGCGGCTCGACGACGAGACCGAGGCGACGGCGCTCCTCGCCGTCCAGGGTCCCGCCGCCGAGCGGATCCTCGCCGCGACCGACGGACTCGACGTGCCGGGGCTCGCCGACATCGCGTTCTACGCCTGCGCCCCCGGATCGTTCCGCGGCGAGCACGTCCTCGTCGCGCGGACCGG
>DATMGN010000016.1:0-86974 GCA_035555435.1 Microbacteriaceae bacterium
CCGGCCAGGCGGGTCGGGTCGGTGCGGTCGACGACGGGGGCGGCGCCGACCGCGGCCTGCGCGAAGCGTGACGCGACGGCACGCAGCGTCTCCCCCGCCCCGACGACGAGCGGCTCGACGATCATGACGTCGCCGACGGTGGTGGCGTCGTCCGGCGGGTGGGTCAGGAGCCTGCGCGGAACGACCCCGACGATCGTCGCGTCGTCGTCGACCACGGGGAAGAGACGCTGCACGGGCGCGGGCCGCCCGCCCGCGCCACCCCCGCGACGGGGCACCTCCGCGGCGAGGACGCCGACGTCGACCGGCAGCGGGTCGTCGGCGACGAGAGTGCGCGGAGCCGCGTGCATGACCTCGTCGGCCCGCAGGACCTCCAGCGGGTCGACGTCGTACTCGCGCGAGAGGTGGTAGCCGCGGCGGGCGATCTTCTCGGTCAGCACCGAGCGGCGCAGCAGCAGCGCCGAGGTCCCGTAGGCGGCCGTTGACGCGATGACCAGCGGCAACAGCATCGGCCAGGCGTGGGTGAGCTCGAGGGAGAACACCACGCCCGTCAGCGGCGAGCGCATCACCCCGCCCACCACGGCCGCGAGCCCGACGATCGCCCAGAACCCGGGCGCGACGGTGGGGAACAGGTGACCCTCCAGCGCTCCCAGCGACGCCCCGATCATGAAGACGGGCGCGAGCACCCCACCGGAGGTTCCCGACCCCAGCGAGAGCCCCCAGATCAGGCTCTTCACCGTCAGGATGCCGACGACCAGCGCCAGCGTCGCGTGTCCGGTGAGGAGCTCGCCGATGACGTCGTAGCCGACGCCCAGGGCGCGGGGCTCGATCAGCCCGCCGATCCCGATGATCAGGCCGCCGATCGCGGGCCACCACATCCAGTGCACCGGCAGCCGGGCGAACGTGTCCTCCGAGACGTAGACGAGCGCGGTCACCCCGACGGCCAGCAGCCCGCCGACGACCCCGGCGACGACGCACAGCCCGCTGTCCAGCGCCGGGACGTGCAGGTCGCCCAGCGAGACGGGAAAGATCGGGCCGCCCCCGAGCAGCGGGACGCGCAGCAACGTCGCGGCCGACACCGCCGCCACGACGGGCAGGAAGCTGCGCGGCCGCCACTCGAACAGGAGCAGCTCGACGGCCAGCAGCACCGACGCGAGCGGCGAGTTGAACGTGGCCGCCATGCCCGCCGCGGCGCCGGAGACCATGAGCGCCTTGCGTTCGTCGGCCGACAGGTGCAGGTGCTGGGCGAGGATCGAGCCGATCGCCCCGCCGGTCATGATGATCGGGCCCTCGGCCCCGAACGGCCCGCCGGTACCGATGCTGACCGCCGCCGAGACCGGCTTGAGTACGGCGACGCGGGGCTCGACCCGGCTGCGCCGCACCAGGATCGCCTCGATCGCCTCGGGCATGCCGTGGCCGCGGATGCGCTCGGAGCCGAACCGGGCCATCAGCCCGATCACCAGCCCGCCCGCGACGGGCGCGAGCAGCACCAGCCACGCGGGGTGTGGTTCGGCGCCGGGCGCCACGAGGTCGAACCCCACCCGGCCGTAGAACACCAGGTGCGTGACCAGGCCGATCAGCCGCAGCAACGCCCAGGCCGCGACGGCCCCGAGCGCACCGATCGGCAGCGCGAGCGCGACGATCAGCAGGACCCGCGGGGTGAGGGTGAAGTCGCCGAGGCGACGGTCGAGCGGGGATGCGTCCGTGGGTGCAGGCACCGGCACATGGTCACCGGATCACGTGCGGACCGCAATCATTGCGGTGTCGCATCACACTGGGGTCAGGTCCGACTGCGGCCGAGGCCCTCCCGGTAGCGGGCGAGCTGGTCGAGGGTCTCGGGGTGGTCGAACACCCGGCCGAACTCGACGGTGCTCTCGTCGATCCCGTCGGTCAGCGTCGTGTTCAGCCACGTCTCGAACAGCCGCTTCTGGCTCGCGACGACGGTGGCGGTGTGCCGCGAGGTCCGCTCGAGCCACCGGCCGAGCTCGGCGTCGAGCTCCGCCCGCTCGACGACGGCGTTGAGCAGGTGGAACGGCTCGAACACCGGGACCGGGTAGAGGTCGCCGGTCAGGATGATCTCCCTGGCCAGGCTCAGGCCGACGTGGTGGTGCAGCAGCGCCGCATCGATCACCGACGGCACCCCGACCTTGATCTCGGGCAGCCCGAACGACGAACCGGGCGTCGCGATCCGCAGGTCGCAGGCCAGGATCAGCTCGAACGCCAGGCCGAGGCAGTACCCGTCGACGACGGCGACAGTCACGACCTCGGCGGTGCGCACGGCGGCGATGAAGTCGCGCGCACCGCGGATGAACGCCTCGGCGCTGCCCGCCTCGAACGACTCGAACGCCGCGACGTTCATCCCCGCCGAGAAGGCCCGCTCGCCGGTGCCGCGGAACACGACGGCGCGGATGCCGTCGAGGTCGGCCAGCTCGGCGGTCGCGGACGCCAGGTCGGCGGGCATGATCGTGTTGAGCTTGGCAGGCCGGTCGAAGGTCAGGGTGAGCACCCCGTCGGTGCGCGTGGCGGCGATTCCGGTCATGTCGTGGGCCTTTCGACGGGTTCTGCGGACGGCCGAGGGCGGCGTCGGATGAGGGCGGTCCTAGGATCGTCGGCCATGGCGAGGTTCCGGATCTCCCAGGCAGCGGACCTGATGGGCGTCAGCGACGACACGGTGCGCCGCCACATCGACTCCGGGCGGCTACGGGCCGGCCTCGACGAGTCGAACCGCAAGGTCATCGAGGGCATCGACCTCGTCGAGTTCATCCAGAACCACAACCCGGCCCCCGACGACCCGCTGCACGTGCGGACGTCGGCGCGCAACCGCATGGTCGGGCTCGTCACGAAGGTCACCACCGACAAGGTGATGGCGCAGGTCGAGATGCAGTGCGGGGCCAACCGGATCGTGTCGCTGATGAGCTCGGAGGCGGCGCGCGACCTGGGCCTGGAGCCCGGGTCGCTGGCGGTGGCCGTCATCAAGTCGACGAACGTCACCGTCGAGACGCCGGGCTGACGCGCGCCAGCGCCGCGAGCGCGTTGTCCCGGCCGATCGCCTGGCGCAGCGCGGCGTCGACGTGGTCGAGCACCGCGCCCGCGGGCGCCTCGCGGACGACGAACGGGTAGTCCGTCCCGAGCACGACGTGGTCGGCCCCGAACCGCTCGGCCGAGAGGGCGAGGCTGGCGGCGTCGTAGGTCAGCGAGTCGCACCAGAGGTCGCGTGCGAGCTGCGTCGGCGGTGGCGCGTCGGGCCGGTCGAGCGAGGAGCCCTTGTCCAGCCGCGGCAGGATCTGCGGCAGCGCTCCCCCGCCGTGGGCGAGGCAGACGGTGACGCCGGGGCGTCGCGGCGGGCGCGTCACCAGCCCGGCGCCGGCGATCGCGGTGGCCGACGGCATGCCCAGCCCGAACCCGAGCCCGAGTGCGACGGCGCGCGGATCGAGCGTCTGGTCGACGGGATGGACCAGCACGAACGCACCGAGCCCCGCCGCCTCGTCGAAGAACGGGTCGAGGACCGGGTCGGCCAGCTCCGTCGTGCCGACCACGGTACCGATCTCGACGCCGGCGAACCCGAGGTCGAGCACGCAGCGGCGCAGCTCGCCGACCGCCGCCTCGACGTCCTGCAGCGGGACGGCGCCGAGCGCGAACAGCCGGTCGGGCGCCTGCCCGCACAGGTCGGCCAGGAAGTCGTTCTGCGTGGCGCACAGGGCGACCGTGGGCGCGACGGGCTGGTCGTGCGAGAGCGTCACCGGGATCGGCGAGACGAACTGCGCCGCCACGCCGTCGGCGTCCATGTCGGACAGCCGGCGCCGCGCCGACCAGCAGCGATCGTCGATCTTCCGGTACAGGGCCCCGTCGAGCAGGATGTCCGCCGCGTCGTCCGCCGTCCTCTCGACGGTGGGCCAGCGACCGGGGCCCGGCGCCGCCAGGTCGGGGGCGATCGCATGCGTGTGGACGTCGATCCGGCCGCGGGGAACGTTGGCTCGCACGGACCGACCGTATCCCCGGGCCCGTGGCGCCTCCCCGGGCGGCACCACGGCCCCGGAGCCCGCAGCGGCGTCTCTAGTCCGGAATCTCGTCCTGGCCGCCGACGACGACGCCGAAGAGGTCGGCGATCGAGGCCAGGCTCGCCGCCTGCAGTGCCGAGGCCGCGACCTCGCCGGACCCGTCGGCACCGGGCAGGGTGCGGGTCGCCGTGGCCGCGCCGACCACCGTGGGCGAGTAGCCGAGGCTGAACGCGCCGCGTGCCGTCGAGTTCACGCACATGTGCGTCATGAAACCGGCGAGCAGCAGCGGGCGGCCGGGGTGCTGCGCGAGCAGCGAGCCGAGCTCGGTCCCGGTGAACGAGTTGGGGTAGTTCTTCACGACCGTCGGCTCCCCGGCCCGCGGCGCGACCCGGTCGACGATCGCCCCGATCTCCTCGCGCACGTCGTAGGGCGACCCGGGCCGGCGTCGTGCTGGATGTGGATGACCGGGATGCCGGCGCTGCGGGCCCGGTCGAGCAGCTGCTCGGCCTGGTCGAGTGCGGCCTGGACGCCCTCGAGCTCCATGAGCCCGCGGGTGTAGGTGTTCTGGCAGTCGATCATGACGAGGCTGGACGCCGACAGGGCGGGCGGGTCGGCGGGCAGGCCGCTCACCGCGCGCAGGGTCGTCGGACCGGACATGGGTACTCCTCGCACGTCGTCGGGCAGGGTGCGCTCGACCGTATCCGGACGGGGCCGCGGCCGGCACCGTCCGGAGGACCCGCTGTCGCGGGTGCCCTCATTCGCCCACCAGCACCGCCGCGCCGGTGACCCGGCCGGCGGCCAGATCGGCGAGCGCCCGGTCGGCGGTCGACATCGGACGCGGGTCGACGGTCGGCCGCACCCGCAGCGCGCCGGCGAGCCGCAGGAACTCCTCGCCGTCGGCCCGGGTGTTGGCGGTGACGCTGCGCAGCTGTCGCTCGCGGAACAGCTCGCGCTGGTAGTCGAGCGCCGGGACGTCGGAGAGGTGGATGCCGGCGACGGCCAGCGTGCCGCCCGCGTCGAGTGCGCGCAGCGCGAGCGGCACGACGCCCCCGTCGGGCGCGAACGTCACGGCCGAGTCGAGCGGTTCGGGCGGGCCGTCGGCGGCCGGACCGGCCGACGCCGCGCCCAGCGACAGGGCGAGCTCGCGGGCCGCCGGGGAGCGGGTCAGCACGTGGACCGTGGCGCCCTGGGCGATCGCGACCTGCGCGACGACGTGCGCCGAGGCCCCGAAGCCGTAGATCCCGAGCCGCCCGCCCGGCGGCAGCTCGGCCCGGACCAGCGCCCGATAGCCGACGATCCCGGCGCACAGCAGCGGCGCCGCGGTGACGTCGTCGAGCGCGGCGGGCAGCGCGTAGGCGTAGGCCTCGGGCACGACGGCGCGCTCGGCGTACCCGCCGTCGGCGTCCCAGCCGGTGAATGCGGCGTCGGGACAGAGGTTCTCCCGGCCGGTGCGGCAGAACCGGCACCGCCCGCACGTGCCGCGCAGCCACGCCACGCCGATCCGGTCGCCGATCCCGAACCGGCCGGCACCCGGGCCGAGCGCGTCGACCGTGCCGACGATCTCGTGCCCCGGCACCGTCCCGGGACGCCGCGGCGGCAGGTCACCCTCGGCCAGGTGCAGGTCGGTGCGGCACACCCCGCACGCGCGCACCCGGATCCGCACCTCGCCGGGCCCGGGCTGCGGGTCCGGGAGCTCCGCCCGGACCAGCGGTGATCCCGGTCCGGGGCGGTCGACGATCCACGCGTCCACGCGACGTCAGAGCTCACCGCGGCGCGCGGCCCGCCAGAGGTCGACGTCCGCCTCCTCGGCGACCAGTGCGTCGATCTCGGCGAGCTCGGCGTCGGAGAGCACGAGGTTCTCCAGCGTCGCGACGTTCTGCTCCAGCTGCTCGACCCGCGACGCACCGATCACCAGCGACGTGACGCGCTCGTCGCGCAACGCCCACGCCAACGCGAGCTGCGCGAGCGTCTGACCGCGCTGCTCCGCGATCCCGGCCAGCGACCTCAGCCGGTCGACCATGTCGCCGGTCAGCCACTCGGCCGGCAGCGTCGAACCGCGCGAGGCCCGCGAGTCCTCGGGGATGCCGTCGAGATAACGCGAGGTCAGCAGGCCCTGGGCGAGCGCGGTGAAGCCGATGACCCCGAAGCCCTCGTCGGCGGCGGCATCGAGGAGGCCCTCGGTCTCGATCCAGCGGTTGAGCATCGAGTACGACGGCTGGTGGATCAGCAGCGGCGTGCCGAGCTCACGCAGCAGCCCGGCCATCCGGCGCGCGTCGGCGGCGGTGTAGGACGAGATGCCGACGTAGAGCGCCTTGCCCGCCCGCACGGCCGCGTCGAGGGCGGCCGCGGTCTCCTCCGGCGGCGTCGTCGGGTCGAAGCGGTGCGAGTAGAAGATGTCGACGTACTCGAGGCCGAGCCGGCGCAGCGACTGGTCCAACGAGGACAGCAGGTACTTGCGCGACCCGCCGCCCTGACCGTAGGGACCGGGCCACATGTCCCAGCCCGCCTTCGTCGACACGACGAGCTCGTCGCGGTACGCGGCCAGGTCCTCGCGCAGGATCCGGCCGGCGTTGATCTCGGCCGAGCCGTACGGCGGCCCGTAGTTGTTGGCGAGGTCGAAGTGCGTGATGCCCAGGTCGAAGGCGCGCAACGCGATCGCCCGCTGGGTCTGCATCGGACGGTCGTCGCCGAAGTTGTGCCAGAACCCGAGGGAGAGCAGCGGCAGGTCGAGGCCCGAGCGGCCGCAACGCCGGTAGCGCATCGTGCCGTCGTAGCGTGCCGGGTCGGGGCGGTGGGACATCGAGAGGCTCCTCGGTCGTCGGTCCGCCCCAACCGTGGCACACCGGCGCGATGGCGTCAGCCGTGATCGGCGGACACGACGACCGGCATCCGGCGCAGCCGTTCGACCAGCAGGTCGGCCTCGGCGGCGGTGAGCGACACCGTGGCGCTCACCGGGCTCTCGACGACGCCGTCGCGGACGTCGACGGACAGGTCGTGCACGCGGTACATCCGGCCGCGCAGCATCGCGACGACGCGCAGCGCGCCGTCGAGTCCGCCGCCGACGTAGGCGGTGACACGCCGCTGGGCGACGAGGTCGCGGGCGACGGGGCGGGGGGCGACGGCGGGCCGCGTGAGGGTGACAGTCATGACGGATCCGTTCCAGGAGCTGGGCGTTCGGAGGGATCCGGACCAGGTTCCGGCGAGGACGCACGGCGACAGCGCGCCGGCGACCTGGCTCAGCCGGCGCGCTCGATAATGATCAGGAACGACGACGCGCGCACGGCCCGACCGTAACAGATCGTCCCGCCGTCGGGCAGCCGACGGGCGCACACTGGGCGGGTGCCGGACCCGACCACCGCTGCGCTCATCCGCCGCTACTACGACGCCTGCACCGACGGCGACCTCGCCGAACTCGGTGCGACGCTGCACCCCGACGTCGTGCACTGGTTCCTCGCGCCCAACGTCGGCTCGGCGCCGGTGCGGGGGCGCGAGCACCTCGCGCGTTACTGGCGCAAGGTCACGCGGATGATCGACGCACGCTGGGTCGTCGACCACGTCGTGACCGACGGGGACGAGGCCGTCATCGAGTGGACGATGTTCTGGCGGCCCGACGGTGCGGCCGAGCGCGTCGCGACGCGGGGCGCGGAGTGGTTCGTGCTGCGCGACGGGCTGATCGCCGAGATCCGCTCCTACTACCAGCAGCGTCCGGAGACGACCGGTCTCGACGGCTTCCCCTACGCCGAGCGCGGCTACGCCGTGGCCGGCCGCGAGGCCAGCGACGTGCACCCGGACGCGGTCGAGCACCGTGCCCCCCTGGGGGCGTCTGACGGATCGCCGTCGATGGGCTCGGTGATCCGGGCGGTTCGTGGCAAGGCGGAGCCGGGTCGGCATACCGGGCGTATTCGGGCCTGGCGACAACGCAGTCACGGATCGCCCGGGCGCCGAGACCGCGACGAGTGATCCGTCAGACGCCCCCTAGCTCCGGCAGGACCTGCTCGCGTCCGACCAGCGGGAACATCGGGTCGCCGACGGCGTCGAGCCGGTCGAGCGCGGTCCCGACCGTCCAGCGGTCGGGTCGCAGCTCGGGGTCGTCGAGCTCGTCCCAGCTCAACGTCATCGACACCGGGGCGCCGGCCGCGGGCCGGGCGCTGAACGGCGCGACGAGCGTCTTGTTGATGACGTTCTGCGTGTAGTCCAGGCGCATCCGCCCCGCCCGGCGGTCGGTGTGCCACTCCCAGGAGATCAGCTCGGGGACCATGCGCCCCACGGCCCGCGACACCTTCTCGACCCACCCGCGGGTGTCGGCGAACGTCGGACCGGGCGTCACCGGGACCCAGATCTGGACGCCCCGCTTGCCGGTGACCTTGGGCGCCGCGGCGACGCCCAGGTGGTCGAGCGCGGCGCGGTAGAGCCTCGCGACGGCGAGCACCTCGTCGAACGCCGTGCGCGGACCCGGGTCGATGTCGATCAACGCCCAGGTGGGCCGGTGGACGTCGGGCAGCCGCGAGGTCCAGGGGTGCAGCTCGACGGCGGCGAGGTTGGCCAGCCACACGAGCGTCGCGGTGCTGTCGACGACGACGTAGTCCTGCACGTCGCCGGGTTCGGCGTCGGGGTAGCGCCAGCGCGTCACCCAGTCCGGCGCGTGGACCGGGATCTCCTTCTGCCAGAAGCCCTCCCGCGCCAGGCCGTCGGGGAAGCGCTGCATGTTCACCGGCCGCCCCTGCAGGTACGGCAGCAGGTACGGCGCGACGCGCGCGTGGTAGCGCACGAAGTCCCGCTTCGTGACGGCCGGCCCGCCGTCGCGGCCGGGGAACAGCACCTTGTCGAGGTTCGTCAGCGCGACCTCCTCGCCCGCGACGTGCCAGGTGCCCTTGCGGCGCAGGGCTTCGAGGGCGGCGAGCTCGTCGCCGGTGGCGGCCCGGACCCGCTCGGCCGGCGCCTCCGCTCTCGCCGACGCTGCTTCCGCTGCCTCCGACGCTGCGGGTGCCCGCGCGGGCTCGGGGGCCGGCGCGCGCACGCCGTAGGACGCCAGCGGTGCCCGCGCGAACGCGCCGTCGATACGCACCTCGTGCGGGTCACGGTCGGGACGCAGCCCCCGCCACACCGAGTGCCGCAGCCGGGCGTCGTGGGTGAGCGTGCGGTACTCGACCTCCCCGACCAGCCGCGGCTGCACCCACCGCACACCACGGGCGTGTTCGCGCGGCACGCCGGAGGCGAAGGGGTCCTCGTCGCTGCGCAGCTGTTCGAGCTTCTCCCGCAGCGACCGCAGCGCGGCCTCGCTGAACCCGCTGCCCACGTTGCCCAGGTAGTGGAGCCGGCCCTCGTCGTCGTAGGCGCCGAGCAGCAACGAGCCGAGCGCGCCGCGGCGGCCCTGCCCCGGCGTCCAGCCGCCGAGGACGACCTCGCGCGTGGTGAACAGCGCCGTCTTCACCCACGATGCCGCCCGCCGCCCGGGCTCGTAGCGCGACGTCCGCCTCTTGGCGACGATCCCCTCCAGGCCGTGCTCGCGCGCGACGTCGAGCATCTGCGCGGGCGGCACCTCGGTCGTCGACGGCGGCACCGCGAAGCGGGCCCAGCCGTCGACACCGAGGCCGGCGAGTGCCGCGCGCCGGTCGTCGTAGGTCTCGCGCAGCAGCGAGCGCTGACCGACGCGCAGCACGTCGAACGCGTAGAAGCGCACCGGGACCTCGGCGAGCAGCGGCCCGGACGGGTGCCGGACGTGCATGCGGTTCTGCAGCAGCCCGAAGTCGGGACGGCCCGCCTCGTCGAGCGCGACGATCTCGCCGTCGAGCACCAGGGGCTGCCCGGTGTCGACGCCGGCCAGCAGATCGGGGTAGCCCAGCGTGACGTCGTTGCCGTTGCGGCTGGTCAGGTGCACCTCGCCCGCGTCGTCGACGTCGAGCAGGGCGCGCACGCCGTCCCACTTGAACTCCACCGCCCACCCGGGACCGGACGGCGGGCGGCCGGGGGTGGCCAGCATCGGCCGCAGGGCGGCGTCGGGCCGGCGGGCGGGCATGGGCCCAGCCTGCCCTGCCCTTCCGCGTCGCGCGTCACCCGGCGGGGTCGTCAGCGCATCGGCACGAGCACCGCGAGGAGCACGAGGAACGCGACGAGCGCGGCCGTCGACCGTACGACGTCGATGCGTTGCCAGCGCCGCACGAGCGCGCGCCAGTCGGCGGGCGGGTCGGCGGCGTCCCAGCCGTCGACCCGGATGTTGATCGGCACCGTGCCGAACGCGGAGACCAGGACGAACACCGCGAGCACGCCGACACCCAGCCACGGGAGGACACCGCCCGCGAGCACGGCCGCGACCACCGCCAGGACGACCGTCGGCACCATCACCGCCGGGACGAGCACCCGCAGCCGGCGGACGAGGGACTGCCGGGCGAGCAGGTGGGAATGGTCGGGCAGCGCCGTGAGCGCCGGAGCGATCCCCCACCGGACGAGCAGTTCGCCGCCGGCGAGCACCCCGGCGAACGCCGCCGCGACAGCGGGCAGCAGGGTCATGGTCAGCGGCGGACGTCGGCCCAGACGGTCTTCCCCTCGTCGCGGGTCTCGATGCCCCACCGCACGCTGAGCCCGCGCACCATCGGCAGGCCCAGCCGGGGCCGGCCGTCGGTCACCGTCTCCGGGCCGCCCTGGACCGACCATGCGCCGTCGCTGACCGCGACGCGCACGACCTCGCGGCCCACCTCGTCGCGCCGCGGTTCGACCGACACCGCGAACGGGGTCCTCGCGTGGGTCACGGCGTTGACGGCCAGCTCGTCGGCGACGATGACCACGGCCGCGCCGACCTCGCCGTCCGGAGCGATATCCATGTCGCGCAGCGCTTCCCGCACCTGCTCGCGCACGTCGGCGAGCTCGTCGGGCCGCGGCTGGTGGATCGTCACGAGCACGTCGCCTCCCGGGGCCCGTCGCCGGTCCCGGCGACGTCGGCCGCTGGAAGCCTAACGGGCGCAGCCGTTCGCGCCAGTCCCGACTCGGTCAGCCACCGGTGATCGCGCCGGACTTCACCAGTTCGGCGAGCTCGGCGCGCCACGTTCCGTGCTCGTCGACGTGGCGCAGGCCCATGTCCCCGATGCAGTCGGCGCAGCAGCCGTGCACGTTGAGCAACGCGTCCTTGGAGCAGCGCCGACACGGGCGCGGTTCGGCGATCGTCTCGTCGGCCACGGCCGGCATCGTCGCACACCGCGGTGGCACGACCCGGGGAACCTCGCCGGCACGCTCACGACGTGCTCCGCCCGAACTCCTCGAGCGCCTCGCCGGAGGTGTCGAAACAGGCGTCCTCGCCGATCCGGGCGGTGATGCCGTAGTGGTCGAGCTGCGCGCGCACGGGGTCGAGCAGGTTGGAGACGACGAACCGCACCCCCGCCGCCTCGAGCCGGTCCAGCACGACGTTCAGCACCGCGCCCGCGGTGTAGTCGACGTCGCCGATCGCCGCCGCGTCCAGGCAGTACCAGCGCACGGGCGACCCGGTGCCGAGGAGCAGGGCCACGTCGTCGGCGAACCGGGCCGCGTTGGCGAAGTACAGACCGCTGCCGAACCGGTGCACGACGAGCCCCTCGACGGTCCGCGCCCCGGCCGTCACGGGCAGCGACCGCCAGTGCCCCTGGGCCGACTTCGTCAGCACGCTGCTGCGCGGCGCGTAGCTGTGCCGCAGGTGGTCGGCGATCGAGGCGATCACCGCGACGACGATGCCCGTCTCCACGCCGACCACCACGACGGCGACCGTCGTCAGCGCCGCGACGGCGAACTCCAGCCTGCGGACCTGCCAGATCCGGCGCATCCCGGCGACGTCGACCAGTTCGACGCCGATCAGCAGCACCACCGCGGCCAGCGCGGCGAGCGGCAGCAGCGACAGGTACGGCGCGAGCACCAGTACCGCGACGACGCTCGCCCCGGCGGCCGCGAGGTGCGCGAGCTGGCTGCGACCGCCCGCGGAGTCGATCATCTGCGTCTTCGTCGGGCTGCCGTTGACGACGAACGCGCCCGTCGCCGCCGCCGCGAGGTTGGCACCGGCCAGACCGACGACGTCGCGGTCGGTGTCGGCCACGTCGCCGTGGCGGGCGGCGTAGGCGCGGGAGGTCGCCGCACTCTGCGCCAGGATGACGACGAGCATCGACAGCGCGAGGGGCAGCACGGCCCGCAGGTCGTCGATGCCGAGCGCGGGCAACGCGAACCCGGGCAGCCCGGCCGGGACGTCGCCGAGCACCGTGAGCCCGCGGGCGTCGAGGCCCGCCGCCGCGGTCACGACGATCGCCGCGACGACGGCGACCAGCGTGCCGGGGATGCGTCGCGAGATCCGGCGCGCCACCAGCACGACGACGATCACCCCTGCCGCGGTGGCGACCGCGATCGGGACCACGTTCGGGAGGTTCACGACGACGGCCCACGCCTTCTCCGGCGTCGAACCGCCCGTCGGCGGCAGCCCCAGCGCCTCGGGCAGCTGCCCGACCGCGACCTGGATGCCGACCCCGGTGAGGAACCCGACGAGCACGGTGCGCGACAGGAAGTTGGCCAGCACCCCGAGCCGCACCACCCGCGCGACGACGAGCAGCACCGCGACGACCAGCGCCGTCGTCCCGGCGAGCCGGACGTACTCCGGGGTGGCGGCGGGGACGCCGAGCACCGCGAGACCCGCGGCGAGCATGGCAGCGGTCGCGGAGTCGGCACCGACGACCAGCTGCCGCGAGGCCCCGAGCAGCGCGAACACGACCATCGGCAGCAGCATCGTGTACAGCCCGGTCTCGACGGGCATGCCCGCGATCCGCGCGTACCCCAGCACCTCGGGGATCGCGAGCGCGGCGAGGGTGAGCCCGGCGACGACGTCGGGGACGATGCCGTCGCGGCGCAACGAGACCGCGGGCGCGAGCCATCCCGGTCGCCGACGCGCCCGCGCTGCTTCGGTCATCGGCGTTCCTCCCCTGCAGCCCGGCGTCGATCAACACGGCGCAGGGTGGGGAGCCTGACGGACGTCCGCCGTCCCCCGCAACGACCGGCACGGGCGCGCTCGGGGCCGGGACGCCGGGCCTGCTCGTGCGCGAGCCGGAGGGAGTGGTCGCGCACCCGGGTCGCGTCGCCGGCAAGTGCTCGCGGACGGCGTCCTCCGGTCCTCAGGGGCGAACGCGGATGACCGTCTTGCCCTTGGCCGGCGCCGTCGTGGTGAAGGCGGCGACGGCGTCGTCGAGCGTCGCGACGGTGCCGATGTTGGTGCGCAGTCGTCCGTCCCGGACCCGCTGGGCGATCTCACCCAGTTGCGCGCGATCGGAGACGACGACGAAGTCGACCGCCAGGCCGTCGGCGGGGCGGGCCTCGGGAGGGCCGGTGACGGTCACCAGCGTTCCGCCGGCCCGGACCAGGGCGGCCGACCGCTTCTGGACGTCGCCGCCGATGACGTCGAACACGAGATCGACCCGGCCGACGTCCTCGAGGGTGTCGTGGTCGAGGTCGACGAACTCCTGCGCGCCGAAGTCGAGCGCGGCCCGGCGGCCGGTCGCGCGCCCGGTGCCGATGACGTGGGCGCCGGCCTCGCGCGCGAGCTGGGTCGCCATGGAACCGACCGCGCCGGCCGCGCCGTGCACGAGGACGCTCTGCCCGGCCCGGAGGCGGCCGTGGTCGAACAGGCCCTGCCACGCGGTCAGCCCCGTCATCGCGACGCCCGCTCCCGCGACGAGGTCGACGTCGCCAGGCAGCGGCGCGAGGTTGCGCGCCTCGACGACGGTGTACTCCGCGAGCGTGCCGTCGCGCGTCCAGTCGGTGAGGCCGAACACCCGTTGGCCCACCGACAGTCCGGACGTCCCGTAGCTGAGGGCGGTGACCACCCCGGCCAGCTCGTGGCCGGGGACCGAAGGCGTCCGGTCCCGGCCGAGACGATCGATCCAGGTCGACGGCCACTCCAGCTCGTCGCCGGTGTATCCCGACGCATGGACCGCGACGACGACGTCGCCGTAGTTGGCCCCCTCGAGGCCGGCGAGCCTCGCCGCGTCCGGGTCGGGGCGCTCCGCCAGTCTCATCCCGGCCGTCCCGGCGGCCCGGTCGGTCACCACGATCGCCTTCACCGCGAACACCTCGCTCCATCGATCCTCGGGCCGGCGACGGCTGCGCCCGGCGTCCTCACGGGCGAACGCGGATGATCGTCTTTCCGGTGGGCCGCTCGGTCGGGTTGAAGGCGGCGACGGCGTCGTCGAGGGTCGCGACGGTGCCGATGTTCGTCCGGAGCCGTCCGTCACGCACCCGCCGGACGATCTCGCTCAGCTGGGCGCGATCGGCTTCGACGACGAAGTCGATCGCCAGCCCGTCGGCGGGGCGCGCCTCGGGCGGGCCGGCGATGGTCACCAGCGTTCCGCCGGCCTGCACCAGGGCGGCCGACCGCTTCTGGACGTCGCCGCCGATGACGTCGAAGACCAGGTCGACCCGGCCGACGTCCTCGAGGGTGTCGCGGTCGAGGTCGACGAACTCCTGCGCGCCGAGGTCGAGCGCGGCCTGACGGTCGCGGGCACGTCCGGTGGCGACGACGTAGGCGCCCGCCTCCCCCGCGAGCTGCGTCACCATCGAACCGACTCCGCCTGCCGCGCCGTGCACGAGGACGCTCTGCCCGGGCTGGAGGCGGCCGTGGTCGAACAGCCCCTGCCATGCGGTGAGCCCCGAGATGGGCAGGCTCGCGCCGACCGTGAAGTCCACGTCGCCCGGCAGCGGCGCGAGGTTGCGCGCCTCGACCGCGGTGTACTCGGCGAGGGTGCCGTCGCGGGTCCAGTCGGTGAGGCCGAACACCCGCTGGCCCACCGACAGTCCCCTCGTGCCGTACCCGAGGGCGCTGACCACGCCGGCCAGCTCGTGCCCGGGTATCGACGGGGTCCGGTCGCGGCCGAGGCGGTCGGTCCAGTTCGACGGCCACGTGAGCTCGCCCGGGGTGAATCCCGAGGCGTGCACCTCGACGAGCACGTCGTTCCCCGCCGGCTCCGGCGCGTCGCGCTCCACCAGCGTCATCCCGGCCGTACCCGCGGCCTGGTCCGTCACGACGATCGCCTTCATCGGGCCACCTCTCTCAGTCCGTCTGCCCTGCCGCACACCACGAAGATTTGTGGACGATACCGTCCATAACAATTCGAGTCACGGCCCCCTGGTCGAGCCCGACACACCAGGCCCGATCAGCGCGGACGGGTGCTACCTCGGGGGATCACCCGGGACGGAAGGTCCGCCACATCCGCGCTGTGATGGGTCGGACAGCTACTGAACAGTGGACTTGACAGTTCACTTTTGCGTGACAATATTCGGCGCCAGAGCCACTGTCCGGCCCGTTGCCGGACGCCGAGGTCTGCCCTCGGAGCGGCGCGCCGACGACGGGAAGCGAACCTCCAGATGGCCCTGACAAGGGGATTCAGCGGACGGAGCCGGGGTCCGCAGGACACCCGGCTTCCTCCGGGCCAGTACGACGCCGGCGCGGCCTGGCCCGTGCTGCACGTCGAGTCGACCCCCAGCATCGACACCGCGCGGTGGACCTTCGAGGTGGACGGTCTGGTCGACACACCGGTTCGGTGGAGCTGGGAGGAGATCCGGGCGCTGCCCGGCTCCCGGTACGAGGGCGCGATCCACTGTGTGACCACCTGGTCGAAGTTCGGGATGCGCTTCGACGGCGTATCCGTCGACACCCTCCTCGACATCGCCGGGGTGGGCGCCGACGCGGCCTTCGCACTGGCGCGGTCGCACACCGGTTACACCACGAACCTTCCGCTGGACGACCTCACCGGCGGCAAGGCGTGGGTCGTGTGGGACGTCGACGGCGAGCCCCTCCAGGACATCCACGGCGGTCCGGCCCGTCTGCTCGTGCCGCACCTGTACTTCTGGAAGAGCGCGAAGTGGGTGTCCGGTCTCACGCTGCTCGCCGAGGACCGGCAAGGGTTCTGGGAACGCAACGGCTACCACGACCATGGCGATCCCTGGCGCGAGCAGCGCTACCAGGGAGATCGATGACCGCCGTGGTTCGCGGCAGGGCGCCCCACCCGGGGCCCTGGCAGACCGCGCGGGTGACCGGCATCCGCCGGGAGACCCCGACAGCGAAGTCCTTCACGCTGACCCTGTCCGAGCCACGGGCGTTCTGGCCCGGTCAGCACATGATCGTCCGGCTCACCGCCCCCGACGGCTACCGCGCCCAGCGGTCGTACTCGATCGCCAGCGCGCCGTCGGGCGCCGCCGAGCTCGACCTGACGGTCGAGCTCCTGCCCGACGGGGAGGTCTCGCGCTTCCTCCACGACGCCGTCGAGGTGGGCGACGTCCTCGACGTGCGCGGCCCGATAGGCGGGCATTTCGCCTGGGACCTCCGGCCCGCGCTCGGCGTCGCCGGCGGCTCCGGGATCGTGCCGCTGATGTCGATGCTGCGCCACGCCCGGGCCCTCGGCGAGCCGGACCTGTTCCGGCTCGTCGTCTCGGTGCGCGGGCCCGAGGACCTGTACTACGCCACGGAGGTCCGGGGACCGGAGACGTCGATCGCGTTCACGCGCGCCGTGCCCGACGGGTACGCCCGGCCGCCCGGCCGGCTGACCGCAGAGGATCTCGCCGCGGCACTGGACCCGGACCGCGAGCTCTACGTGTGCGGGTCGACCGCCTTCTGCGACGCCGCCACCCGGCTCGCGGAGACGGCGGGGGTGCCCACCGGACGGATCAGGGTCGAGCGGTTCGGAGTCACGGGATGACCGCGGCGCTGACAGGAGTGCGACATGGCTGACGACAGCGACGGCGTGGACGGGGTCGACATCGACAACGGCCTGCTCGACGACGACGACACCCTCGACGGACGCGGGGTCGATGTCCTCGACGAGGGCTACACGGTGCCGGAACGGCCGTGGGAGCGGGACCACTACGGGGTCACGGCGCGGGAGGCGCACGATCACGAGAGCCTCGCCGGCCGCCTGGCCCGGGAGTTGCCCGACGTGGGGGACACCGACGACGGCGACGGACTCGGCGACACCCCGGGCACCGACGGCGAGCTGTACGACGACGAGGTCGGTGTCGTCCGCTCCGGGCGCCTGGTGGACGTCGAACCCGCCGGCGAGTGGGACGATTTCGCCTACCTCAACGCCGTCGATGTCGGGAGGGACGGCGGCGCGGCCAGCGCCGAGGAAGCGGCCGTCCACATCGTGCGCGACCCCGACGACGCGTGAGAAGGGAAACCGAGATGACGACCGAGCCGCAGCGGGCGATCCTCGCCGGAGGCTGCTTCTGGGGGATGCAGGATCTCATCCGCTCCCGTCCCGGCGTGCTGTCCACGCGTGTGGGCTACACCGGCGGTGACACCCCGAACGCCACCTACCGCAACCACGGCTCACACGCCGAGGCCATCGAGATCACCTACGACCCGGCCGCGACGACCTACCGCGACCTGCTGGAGTTCTTCTTCCAGATCCACGATCCCAGCACACCGAACAGGCAGGGCAACGACGTCGGCACGTCCTACCGGTCGGCGATCTTCTACCTCGACGACGAGCAGCGCAGGGTCGCCGAGGACACGATCGCCGACGTCGACGCATCGGGGCTGTGGCCGGGCAAGGTCGTCACCGAGGTCGCGCCCGCCGGTCCCTTCTGGGAGGCCGAGCCCGAACACCAGGACTACCTGCTGCGCTACCCGCACGGCTACACCTGCCACTTCCCGCGGCCGGGCTGGGTGCTGCCGCGACGCCGTGACGTCGCGTCGCAGCCGTCGACCTGACGCTCGGCCACACCGTGGACGGATCGGCGACCGGGACGAGCACCGCACTGGAGCGGATCCGGGAGGAGATCATCGCGGACCCGGCCAACCGGGCCGCGACGGCCGCGGGACTGCAGCCGATCTACACCGCGCACCCGCAGGCCCGGATCGTGCTGATCGGGCAGGCCCCGGGAACGCGCGCGCAGCACAGCGGCATCCCCTGGAACGACCCGAGCGGGGTGACGCTGCGGCGCTGGCTCGGGGTCACCGACGACGAGTTCTACGACCCGACACTGTTCGCGATCCTGCCGATGGACTTCTACTTCCCGGGCAAGGGCGCCCACGGTGACCTGCCGCCGCGCCCCGACGTCGCACCACGCTGGCATCCGCGGCTGCTCACGGAGCTGCCGCACGTCCGGCTCACGGTCCTGATCGGCCGCTACGCGCAGAAGCACTACCTTCCCGGCACCACCGGAACCACCCTCACCGACACGGTCCGGGCCTTCCGCGACCACCTCCCCGACCGCATGCCCCTCGTCCACCCGTCGCCGCTGAACTTCCGTTGGCAGACCCGGAATCCGTGGTTCGCTGAGGAGGCCCTCCCGGCCCTGCGCGCTCGCGTGCAGGCGGTGCTCGGAACCCGCACCGACCCGGACGGGCGGTGACGACGGCACGCGCGGACACGGGCCGCGGCGCGACGACACGACGGAACAGGGAGCTCATGAGCAGCGAGGAACGGGCGCAGGTGACCGAGGACCTGACCGACAACACCGCCGAGAGCCGCTTCGAGCTCCGTCGCGACGGCGAGCTCGTCGGGTGGCTCTACTACCGCCACCTGCGGCCCGACCGGTACGCACTGCTGCACACCGAGGTCGAGCCGAGTCATCGACGTCAGGGCGTCGCCGGTGCGACGGTGCGCCGGGTGCTCGACGAGATCCGCGCCCGGGGAGGCACCGTCACGGCGATCTGCTCCTTCGTCGTCGACTTCCTGTCGCGGACGACGGGCTACGCCGACCTCCTCGACCCGCGGCACCCGGGATACTCCGATCGCGCGGCCGCCGAGGCCGCACGCCGCGAGCAAGCCGACGGGCGGGGTGTCGCCGAGCACGCCGTCTCGTTCGAACGGCCGTCGCAGGAGGCGACGCGGAAGGAGGCGGACATGAGCGCAACCGACGAGCGGATCGTCGCGACCGCACGAGCGACACTGCCGGCCACGAACCGGCTCGAGACCGAGATCCGGGCCGGGGACTTCGTGGGTGTGGCCGACGATCCGGCCGTCGGCACGCCGGGGGCGGGCCCGACCCCGACCGAGTACCTGATGATGGCGCTCGCCTCGTGCACGGCCATCACGCTGCGGAGCTATGCCGACCGCAAGTACGACTACGCCGGCGACATCACCGTGGACGTCACCTACCACGAGCCGACGACCGTCGGGGCCTCCCGATATCTCCACCGCACCATCCGGCTGTCGGAGGAGGTCCCCGAGCAGGACTTCCAGTCGATGATCAACATCGTCGAGAAGACACCGGTCACCCTGCTGCTCCAGTTCGCCTGGAGTGTCCGGACCGAGATCGCGAACGGTCCCGCCGACACCACCACCGTTCCGACGACGGCCTCCTGACCCGGGCCGGCACGACGCCCGTCCGGCCTGGGCAGGAGGTCCTCGCCTGCGACGCCGCCTGTGCCGCGCCCGGGGCCGCCGTGATCCGGACCTCTCCGGACGTCATCCGACAACGGTTCAGGACGGTGCCGAGGTCATTTCCGGTAGCGGCCGACGAAGCCGCTGCCACGGTTGTCGCCGACGAATCGAATTCCCACGACCTCGTCCTCGACGACGATCCAGTAGAGGTCGTAGCAGGCACGAAAGTCCGGAGGCCAGAACGAGCAGAAACGGCCGTCGCCGCCGATGTACCAATTTCCCTCGGTCGGCCGACCGCGGTCGACGTACGTCGTCGCACCTGACGGCTCGAAGGTCTGCACGGAACCGTCCTCGAAGACGAATGTTCCCGCGAGCAGGGCCGCGCGGATGTGCTCGGTGGCCACGACGGCGCCGTCCGCGGCACCGATGTCGCTCAACGTGGTCATTGCTCCTCCTGGTGCTCCAGCTGACCGGTGGTCATGTCTCCGCGGGTGAGGCGGCTCCGCGCCGGAGCCGCTGTCCCGCTGTGGGCCTCGTCGCGGAACTGCTCGACCAGGTGCGGGTAGTGCAGCTCGAACGCCGGCCGCTCGGACCGGATCCGGGGCAGCTCGGTGAAGTTGTGCCGCGGCGGCGGGCAGGAGGTGGCCCACTCCAGCGAGTTCCCGAAACCCCACGGGTCGTCGACGGTCACCACTCGTCCGTAGCGGTAGGAACGGAACACGTTCCAGATGAACGGCAGCGTCGAGGCCCCCAGGACGAACGCGCCGATCGAGGAGACCGTGTTCAGCGTGGTGAACCCGTCGGTCGGCAGATAGTCCGCGTAGCGGCGCGGCATGCCCTCGTTGCCCAGCCAGTGCTGCACCAGGAACGTCGTGTGGAACCCGAAGAACGTCAGCCAGAAATGGACCTTGCCCAGCGTCTCGTCCATCATCCGGCCGGTCATCTTCGGGAACCAGAAGTAGATCCCGGCATAGGTGGCGAACACGATCGTCCCGAACAGCACGTAGTGGAAGTGCGCCACCACGAAGTAGCTGTCGGACACGTGGAAGTCCAGCGGCGGCGAGGCCAGCAGGATGCCCGTCAGACCACCGAACAGGAACGTCGCCAGGAAGCCGACGGAGAACAGCATCGGCGTCTCGAACGTCAGCTTGCCCTTCCACATCGTGCCGATCCAGTTGACGAACTTGACACCCGTCGGGATCGCGATGAGGAACGTGGTGAAGGAGAAGAACGCCAGCAGCACCGCGCCGGTGGCGTAGAGGTGGTGCGCCCACACCGCGACCGACAGGGCCGCGATGGAGATCGTCGCGTAGATCAGGCCCTTGTAGCCGAACAGTGGCTTGCGGCTGAACACCGGGAGGACCTCCGAGACGATCCCGAAGAAGGGGATCGCGACGATGTAGACCTCGGGATGGCCGAAGAACCAGAACATGTGCTGCCACAGGATCGCCCCGCCGTTGGCCGGGTCGAACACGTGCGCCCCGAGGTGCCGGTCCGCCAGCATCCCGAACAGGCCCACGGTCAGGACCGGGAACGCGATGAGGATCAGGATGGCCGTCACGAAGATGTTCCACGTGAAGATCGGCATCCGGAACATCGTCATGCCGGGCGCGCGCAGGCAGACGATCGTGGTGATGAAGTTGACGCCACCGAGGATCGTCCCCAATCCGGACACGATCAACCCGGCGAGCCACAGGTCGCTGCCCGCTCCGGGGGAGTACTGCGCCGAATGCAGCGGCGCATAGGCGAACCAGCCGAACGCCGCGGGCCCACCGGGTGTCAGGAACCCCGACAGGACGATCAGGCTGCCGAACAGGAACAACCAGTACGACAGAGCGTTGAGCCGCGGGAACGCGACGTCGGGGGCCCCGATCTGCAGCGGCACGATGTAGTTGGCGAAGCCGAACAGGATCGGCGTCGCGTACAGCAGCAGCATCGCCGTGCCGTGCATCGTGAACAGCTGGTTGTACTGCTCGCCCGTCTGCACGATGTCGAGGCCCGGAAGCGCCAGCTGACCACGGATGATCAGCGCCATGACGCCGCCGATCAGGAAGAACATGAACGACGTCACGAGGTAGAGGTGGCCGATGATCTTGTGATCGGTCGACGTCACCCACTTGACGAAGACGTTGCCCTTGCGCTCGACCTTGCGGCCCGGGACGAGTCCGGTCGAGGGATTCAGCGTCGCGGTCATGTCAGCTCTCCTCGTGTCCGGCGACCGGCGTCATGCCGCCCGACGGGAAGTTCTGGTTGCGGTCGAGGTCCTCGCCGAGCTCGCCGACGTAACCGGCGGCCGCGAGCTCGTCGAGATGCGCCTGGAAGGCCTCGGGTTCGACGACGTTGACCTTGAAGAGCATCTGGGAGTGGTACTCGCCGCAGAGCTCGGCGCACTTGCCGTAGAACTCGCCGACCTTCGTCGGGACGAAGTACATCGCGTTGTCCTCGCCGGGGATCATGTCCTTCTTGTAGAGGAAGTCCACGACCCAGAACGAGTGGATGACGTCGCGCGCGCCGAGGTTGATCTTGACCTGCTTGCCGACCGGCAGCCACAGGGTCGGGACCGACTCGCCGTCGATCTGACCGTTGGCGAGGATCTGCGCCTGGATGCCCGCGGGCTCGTGCACCGCCTCGTCGACCTCGGGGCTGAGCTGGTAGTTGAAGTCCCACGACCACTGCTTGCCGTACGCCAGGATCTCGACCTCGGGGTCGTGCGGCTGCTCGATCGAGGTCTGCTCCTTCGCGGTGAACGCGAAGAACCCGATGATGAAGATGAACGGGATGATCGTGTACGCGATCTCGATCGGCATGTTGTAGCGCATCTGCACCGGCATGCCGGTCTGTCCGCGGCGACGCCGGTAGACGATGACGGCCCAGAGCATGAGGCCCCAGGTCAGCAGGCCGATGATCAGGAGAATGAGCCACGCGGCCGTCCACATGGCGATGATCCCCGGGGTGTGGTTGGTCGTGTCGACCCCATCACCCGGCAGGAATCCCTGCAGCTCCTGCTGCGTGCACCCCGCGAGGACCACCGCTGCTGCGATGCCGATCGGGAGTGCCGCCCACCTCATCAGACGGCGATTCGAACTCACAGCTTCAACCCTACCGGGTCAGTGGAACGAGTCGCCGCAGGCGCAGGACCCGGCCGCGTTGGGATTGTCGATCGTGAAGCCCTGCTTCTGGATCGTGTCCTCGAAGTCGATGACGGCGCCCTCCAGGTAGGGGGTGCTCATCCTGTCGACGATGACCTCGACGCCGTCGCCGAACTCGACGATCGCGTCCCCGTCGAGCTCGCGCTCGTCGAAGTAGAGCTGGTAGACGAGCCCCGAGCAGCCGCCGGGCTGGACGGCCAGGCGCAGGCGCAGGTCGTCGCGGCCCTCCTGCTCGAGCAGCCGCGTGACCTTGTCTGCGGCGGTCGCGGTGAGCTTGACGCCGTGCAATGGGGCGTCCGTCGTCGTGGTGGCGAGCATGGCGTCGGTCATGCCCCCAGTTTACTCCGCCTGCGCGTCGAGCGCGGCGAGGAAGAGCGCCTCCGAGACGATCGCCTTGCGGAACACGCCGAGATGCAGCGACTCGTTCGGGCTATGCGCGCGCGTGTCGGCATCCTCGACGCCCGTCACGAGGATCTGCGCGGTCGGGAACACGTCGACGAGCTCCGCGATGAACGGGATCGAGCCGCCGACGCCCATCTCGACGGTCGGCGCCCCCCATCCGGCGCTGAGGGCGTCTTTTGCGAGATGGAAGAGCGCCGCGTCCGTGTCGACGAGGAACGGCTCGCCGAGATCGACCTGATCGAACGAGACCTGCGCGCCGAACGGCACGTGCGCCTCGATGTGCCGCCGGACCGCCTCGAAGGCCTCCGCCGCGGGCTGTCCCGGCGCGATCCGCACGCTGACCTTGGCGCGCAGGGCCGGGCTCAGCGTGTTGGAGGCATGCAGCACGCTCGGCAAGTCCATCCCCGTGACCGTGATCGCCGGCTGATGCCAGATCCGGTCGAGCACGGGTCCGCGCCCGAGCTCGCGCACGCCCTCGGGCAGACCCGCCTCGGCGCGCAGCTGCGCCTCGGGGTAGTCGGGCACCTCAGCCACACGACGGCGCAGGCCGTCCACCGCGACCGAGCCGTCTTCATCCCAGAGCGTCGCGAAGGTGCGGATCGCCGCGAGCGTCGCGTCCGGCACCGCTCCCCCGTACATGCCCGAGTGGGAGGCGTGCTCGAGGGTGCGGAAGGTGACGACGAAGGTCGCATTGCCGCGGAGCGCGACCGTGATCGCCGGCGTCTCGACGTCCCAGTTGCCGGAGTCCGCGACGACGATCGCGTCCGCCTGGAGCGCGTCGCGATGACGCGCCAGGAAGTCCTTGAACGACGGCGAGCCGAACTCCTCCTCGCCCTCGATGAAGACCGAGATTCCGAGGTCGAGCTCGCCGATCGCCTGCGTCAGCGCGCGGATCGCCGCGACGTGCGCCATGACGCCGGCCTTGTCGTCCGCGGTCCCGCGGCCATAGAGCCGGTCGCCGTGCTCGGTCGGGCGCAGCACCGGCTCGTACGGGGCCGTGTCCCAGTCCTCCTCGCGGCCGGGCGGCTGCACGTCGTGATGCGCGTAGAGCAGCACCGTCTTCGCGCCGTTGCGTGCCGCCCGGCGGGCGAGCACGGCCGGTTGCCCCGGGGCGCCGTCCGGCTTCGCCGCGCGCTCGATCGACACCTTCTCGAAGACGCCGAGGCCGCGCAGGAGCTCGGCGACCGCGTTTGCGCTCGCCTCGACGTGCGCCGGGTCGAACCCGTCCCACGACACCGAGGGGATGCGCACGAGGCGCGACAGGTCAGCCACGGCCGACGGCATGCCCCCGAGCACCGCGGCCTCGATCGCGCTCTTGACGGCCGGGTCAGGGAGATGGGCGCTCATGCGGGTAATCTTAAGAGGCCATGTCAGACACCAAGGGGCGCCCGACGCCGACCCGCAAGGAGCGCGAGGCCGCGAACAAGCGGCCCATCGTGGTGGCCGACCGCGCCGAGGCGCGGCGCATCAACCGCGAACGCGACCGGGTCGACCGCGCCAAGGCGAACGCCGGCTACGCGGCGGGCGACGAGCGCTATCTGCCGCTGCGCGACCGCGGGCCGCAGAAGCGCTGGATCCGCGACTACGTGGACGCGCGCCTCTCGGCGGGCGAGTTCGTGATCCCGGTGATGTTCCTCGTCATCGTCCTCATGTATCTGCCGCTGCCCGAGATCTCCGCCTACTCGACGGTCGCGCTGCTCGGCTACTTCGCGCTCGTCATCATCGACAGCGTCGTGCTCGGCTTCACCGTGCGCCGCCGGCTCACCGCGAAATACGGGGAGGACAAGGTGGAGAAGGTCCGCTGGTACGCCGCGATGCGCGCGCTGCAGCTGCGTATGATGCGCATGCCGAAGCCGCAGGTCAAGCGGTTCCAGTTCCCCGACTGAGCTCGCGGTTGATCCGCCGGGCCCAGCCCGGTCCCTCGTAGATGAACGCGGTGTAGCCCTGCACGAGCGTCGCGCCGGCGGCGAGGCGCTCCCGGACGTCGGCGGCGGTCTCGACGCCGCCGACGGAGATGACGCAGAACGCCGTGTCGGGCGCCTCGGCGCGGATCACGCGCAGCACCGCGAGCGATCGCGCGGCGAGGGGCGCGCCGGACAGCCCGCCGGCGCCCGCCGCCTCGACGACGGCCGCCGGGGTGCGCAGGCCCTCGCGCGAGAGCGTCGTGTTCGTCGCGATGATCCCGGCGAGACCGAGCTCGCGCGCGAGCCGGGTGATCGCGGCGACCTGCTCGTCGCTCATGTCCGGCGCGATCTTGACGAGCAGCGGGACGCCCTCGGCGGCGGCGAGCACCGCGGTCAGCAGCGGGCGGAGCTGGTCGAGCTCCTGCAGGCCGCGCAGCCCCGGCGTGTTCGGCGAGGAGACGTTGACGACGAGGTAGTCGGCGAGCGGCGCGAGGCGCCGCGTCGAGGCCAGGTAGTCGTCGATCGCGTGCTCGACGTCGACGACGCGGGACTTGCCGATGTTGACGCCGATCACGGGGCGGTGCCGGCGGCGACGTGCGCGGGCGATCGCCTCGGCGGCGGCCTCGGCCCCCCGGTTGTTGAAGCCCATCCGGTTGATGAGCGCGCGGTCGGGCACGAGCCGGAAGAGGCGCGGGCGCTCGTTGCCGGGCTGCGGCACCGCGGTGATGGTGCCGACCTCGACGTGGCCGAAGCCGAGCGCGCCGAGGCCGAGTGCGGCGTGCGCGTCCTTGTCGAAGCCCGCTGCGACGCCGAACGGCGTGGCGAACTCGAGCCCGAGCGTGCGCACCCGGATGCCGGTCGTCGGCGCGAGGACGGCGCGCAGGACGCGCGCGACCGCGCGCCAGCCGACGACGCGAATCGCGGCGTGCGCGAGTGCGTGCGCGCGCTCGGGATCCAGGCGCGACAGGAACGCGCGGAAGAGGAACCGGTACATCAGTGCGCCGACCGCAGTCCCGCGATCGCCGTCTCGAAGTCCTCGAGCGACTCGAACGCCTGGTAGACGCTCGCGAACCGCAGGTACGCGACCTCGTCGAGCTCGCGCAGGGGGCCGAGGATCGCGAGGCCGATCTCATTCGCGTCGATCTGGCTCGCGCCCGTCGCGCGGATCGTCTCCTCGACCTTCTGCGCGAGCGCGGCGAGCTCCGTGTCGGTCACGGGCCGGCCCTGCGCGGCCTTGCGCACGCCCGAGACGACCTTCTCCCGACTGAACGGCTCGACGACGCCGTTGCGCTTGATCACGTTGAGCGAGGCGGTCTCGGTCGTGGAGAACCGTCCGCCGCACTCGGGGCATTGCCGCCGGCGCCGGATCGACAGCCCGTCGTCACTCGTCCTGGAGTCGATGACGCGCGAGTCCGGATGGCGGCAGAACGGGCAGAACACCCTGAAAGCCTAGGGCGTGTGCTCGTCGAAGCGGGCGAGCACCGCCTCGCCGTGCGCGGGCAGATCCTCGGCGTTCGACAGCGCGACGATGCCGTCGCGCACCGCCGCGAGCCCCTCGTGCGTGTACTCGACGATCTGCTGCGAGCGCAGGAACGCCATCGCGCCGAGCCCCGAGCCGAAGCGGGACTGACCGCCCGTCGGCAGCACGTGGTTCGAGCCGGCGAGGTAGTCGCCGAGGCTCACGGGCGAGTCCGGACCCACGAAGATCGCGCCGGCGTTCGTGATGAGGGCGAGGACCGCATCGTCGTCGCCCGTCTGGATCTCGAGGTGCTCCGGGCCGTACGCGTTGGAGAACGCGGCCGCCGCGGCGAGGTCGTCGACGAGCACGATCGCGGACTGCTGGGATTCGAGGGCCACCCGGACGCGATCCCCGTGCTTCGCGAGGCCGGCGCGCGACTCGAGGTCGCGTTCGACCGCCTCGGCGAGCGCAGGCGAGTCGGTCACGAGCACCGCCGCGGCATCCTCGTCGTGCTCCGCCTGGCTCACGAGGTCGGCGGCGACGAGCGCGGGGTCGGCGCTCGCGTCCGCGATGACGAGGATCTCCGTCGGACCCGCCTCGGCGTCGATCGCCACGACGCCCCGCACAAGGCGCTTGGCCGCGGCGACGTAGACGTTGCCGGGGCCGGTGATGACGTCGACGGGTGCGAGGTCGAGCTCGGGCACACCGTAGGCGAGGGCCGCGATCGCGCCCGCTCCCCCGATCGCGTAGACCTCCTCGATGCCGAGCAGGCCCGCCGCACCGAGGATCGTCGGGTGCACGGCGCCGCCGAACTCGCGCTGGGCGGGGCTCGCGATCGCGATCGACGCGACCCCGGCGATCTGGGCGGGCACGACGTTCATGACGACGCTCGACGGATAGACCGCCTTACCGCCCGGCACGTAGAGCCCGACGCGCGCGACCGGCTGCCAGCGCTGGCGGACGCGGGCGCCCGAGCCGAGCTCGGTGACCCGCTCCCCCGGCACCTGCGCGCCGGTCGCCTCCCGCACCCGCCGGATCGCCTCCTCGAGGGCCGCGCGCACGACGGGATCGAGGCCCTCCGTCGCGGCGGCGATGTCGGCCGCCGGCACCCGCAGGTGCTGCGGGTCGGCCCCGTCGAACCGCCGCGCCTGCTCGACGAGCGCGACCATGCCGCGCTCGCGGACGTCGTCGATGAGCTCGGTCGCCGACTCGACCGCCTTCGCGACGTCGACCTCCGCGCGCGGCACGGCGAGGGCGAGGCGGTGCGGCGTCAGCGTCTCGCCGCGCAGATCGATCGTCTGGATCACAAGCCAAGAGCCTAGGCGAGACAGTTCGCGCCGAGGAGCGTCTTCAGCTCGCCCGTCAGCCCCTGGCTGCGCGTCACGCGATACGGCAGCTCGAAGACCCGCGCGGATCCGTCGCGCACGAGGCGCAGCCGCACCTCGGTGTCGCCCTCGTGGCGGATCAGGATGTCGCCGAGGGCCTGCACGACGTCGGTCGTCGCGTGCTGCTCCGCCATCGAGACCGTCAGCGGCAGGGGCGCCGTGTCGGCGGACACGCCCGCGAGGTCCGGCACCGTGAGCGAGTTCGCGTGGACCACCTTGCCGTCGTCGCGGACGTTGACCCGGCCGCGCACGACGACGATCGAGTCCTCCTGCAGCACCGGCTGGAACTCCGTGTACGTCTTCCCCAGGAACATGAGCTGGATCTCGCCACCGAAGTCCTCGAGCGTCACGATCCCGTAGGCGTTGCCGCTTTGGCGCGCGACGCGATGCTGCACGCTCGTGACGAGGCCCGCGATCGTGACCTGCTCGCCGTCGCCCGCACCGTCCTCCTGGAGCAGCTCCGCGATCCCGGTGCCGGCGAGCTGCGCGAGCTGGCGCTCGAGCCCCGCGAGCGGATGGTCGGAGACATAGAGACCCAGCATCTCGCGCTCGAAGGCGAGCTTGTCGCGCTTGGCCCATTCCGGCCGCTCCGGCACGACGTCGACGACCTGCTCCGGCTCGTCCCACAGCGAGTCGAAGTCGAAGCCCACCATGCCGCTCGCCTCATTGCGCTTGACCCCGACCGCCGCCTCGACGGCGTCCTCGTGGATCTCGTACAGCGCGCGCCGCGCCGAGCCGAGCGAGTCGAAGGCGCCCGACTTGATGAGCGACTCGACCGTGCGCTTGTTGGCGACCTGGACGGGGACCTTCCGCAGGAAGTCGTGGAACGACGTGAACGCGCCGTGCTCCTCGCGCGCCGCCCGGATCTGGTCGACGGCGCCGAAGCCCACGTTGCGCACCGCGCCGAGGCCGAAGCGGATGTCCTCGCCGACCGCGCTGAAGAAGCCGACGGACTCGTTGACGTCGGGCGGGAGGACGCGGATGCCCATCCTGCGACACTCCGCGAGGTAGATCGCCATCGTGTCCTTCTTGTCGCCGACGCTCGTCAGCAGCGCCGCCATGTACTCGGCCGGGTAGTGCTGCTTGAGGTAGGCCGTCCAGTAGGAGATGACGCCGTACGCGGCCGAGTGCGCCTTGTTGAAGGCGTAGTCGGAGAACGGGACGAGGATGTCCCACAGGGTGTTGATCGCCTCGTCCGAGTAGCCGTTCGCCCGCATGCCGGCCGAGAAGGGCGCGAACTCCTTGTCGAGGATCTCCTTCTTCTTCTTGCCCATGGCGCGGCGCAGCAGGTCGGCCTGTCCGAGCGAGTAGCCCGCGACGCGCTGCGCGATCGCCATGACCTGCTCCTGGTAGATGATGAGCCCGTAGCTCTCCTCCAGGATGTCGGCGAGCGCCTCGGCGAGCTCGGGATGGATCGGCGTGATCGGCTGCTGGCCGTTCTTGCGCAGCGCGTAGTTCGTGTGCGAGTCCGCCCCCATCGGCCCGGGCCGGTACAACGCGATGACGGCGGAGATGTCGCCGAAGTTGTCGGGGCGCATGAGTCGCAGCAGGGAGCGCAGCGGGCCCGAGTCGAGCTGGAAGACGCCGAGCGTCTCGCCGCTGGACAGCAGCCGGTAGGTCGGCTCATCCGTGTAGGGCAGGTCCTCCAGGACGAGGCGGGAGCCGCGGTTGGCCTCGATGTTGTCGAGCGCGTCGTCGATGATCGTCAGGTTGCGAAGCCCGAGGAAGTCCATCTTGACGAGCCCGAGCGCCTCCGCCGCCGGGTAGTCGAACTGCGTGATGATCTGGCCGTCCTGCTCGCGGCGCATGATCGGGATGACGTCGAGCAGCGGCTCGCTGGAGAGGATGACGCCGGCGGCGTGCACGCCCCACTGGCGCTTGAGGCCCTCGAGGCCGACCGCGGTGTCGAAGACGGTGCGCGCCTCCGGGTCGGTCTCGATGATGTCGCGCAGGTCCTTCGCCTCGTGGTATCGATCCGCCTTGGGGTCGAGCACCGCGGCGAGCGGCATGTGGTGGCCCTGCGCGGGGTCCGGCATCGCCTTCGTGAGCCGGTCCCCCATCGCGAACGGGTGGCCGAGCACCCGTGCCGCATCCTTGAGCGCCTGCTTCGCCGCGATGGTGCCGTACGTCACGATCTGCGCGACGTGGTCGCTGCCGTACTTCTCCGTCACGTAGCGGATGACCTCGCCGCGGCGGCGGTCGTCGAAGTCGACGTCGAAGTCCGGCATCGACTCGCGCTCCGGGTTGAGGAAGCGCTCGAAGATGAGGCCGTTCTCGATCGGGTCGAGGTCGGTGATCCGCATCGCGTACGCCGCGATCGAGCCCGCGCCGGAGCCACGGCCGGGCCCCACCCGGATGCCGTTGCGCTTCGACCAGTTGATGAAGTCCGCGACGACGAGGAAGTAGCTCGCATAGCCCTTCGAGATGATGATGTCCATCTCGTAGTCGGCCTGCTGGCGCACGCGTTCCGTGATGCCGCCGGGATAGCGTTCTGCCAGGCCCCGCTCGACCTCCTTGCGGAACCACGTCACGTCCGTCTCGCCGTCGGGCACGGGGAATCGGGCCATGTAGCGGCCCTCCTGCGGGTCGAACTCGACGTCGCAGCGCTCCGCGATGAGCAGCGTCGAGTCGCAGGCCTCGGGGTGGTCGCGGAAGACGTGGCGCATCTCCGCCGCCGACTTGAGGTAGAACTCGTCGGCGTCGAATTTGAAGCGCTTCGGGTCGTCCATCGTCGACCCGGACTGGACGCACAGCAGCGCGGCGTGCGCGGAGGCGTCGCCCGCGTGCGTGTAGTGCAGGTCGTTGGAGGCGACGAGCGGCATCCCGAGCTCCCGCGCGAGCTGGATGAGCTCGGCCTGCGTGCGCCGCTCGATCTCGATGCCGTGGTCCATGACCTCGGCGAAGAAGTTGTCCTTGCCGAAGATGTCCTGGAACTCGGCCGCCGCGGCCCGTGCCTCCTCGTACTGGCCGAGCCGCAGCCGGGTCTGCACCTCGCCGCCGACGCAGCCCGTCGTGGCGATGACGCCCTTCGCGTAGCGCGACAGCAGCTCGCGGTCCATCCGCGGCTTGAAGTAGTAGCCCTCGACGGAGGCGAGCGAGGACAGGCGGAAGATGTTGTGCATGCCCTCCGTCGTCTCGGCGAGCATCGTCATGTGCGTGTAGGCGCCGCCGCCGCCGACGTCGTCCGCGTTGAGCCCATCACCCTGCGCCCAGCGCACGCGGGTCTTGTCGCTGCGGTGCGTGCCCGGCGTCAGGTACGCCTCGGTGCCGATGATCGGCTTGATGCCCCGCGCCTTCGCCTGCTTCCAGAAGTCGAAGGCACCGAAGTTGTTGCCGTGATCGGTGATCGCGATCGCCGGCATGCCGAGCTTGACGGCCTCGTCCAGGAGGTCGCCGACCCGCGCCGCGCCGTCGAGCATCGAGTACTCCGTGTGGACGTGCAGGTGCACGAAGGAGTCGCCGGTGCTCACGCCTTCGAGGATAAGCAGACTCGTCAGGCGGGGAGAACGCCACGCGCGGACTTCCCGGCCGACCCCGGCGAGCCCGCGCGAAGTCGCTTCAAGGTGCGCTTGAGACTTCCCGCCGGGGGCTGATTCAGGGGGTCCGGGATGTCGGTGGTCGCGGGAAGAATCGGGGCATGTTCCAGTCCCGACCGAGCATCATCCGCGACCTCGCGGCGCTCGAGGACGCCCAGGCGGCGTTCGCCGGGACGATGGATCGACTCTCCGAGCTGCAGCGGCGGATCGACGCGCTGGAGGCGCAGCGGGCGCAACTCGTAGCGGAGGCGCCGGCGCTCGCCGCCGAGGTGGAGCGGCTCGACGGGGCGACGGGATCGCGGCTGGAGGAGTTCGCGCGGCGGTCGGCCCGCGCCGAGGTCGCGATCGCGATGCGGGTGTCGGAGTATGCCGCCGACCGCATCATCGGCGATGCCGAGCTGCTCGTGCGGCGGCTGCCGTCGACCCTTGCCGCGGTCGAGCGCGGCGACGTCTCCTGGCGGGCAGCGACCCTCGTGGCGCAGGCGGCCGGGACGCTCGACACGGGCACCGACGGCGATGCCGACCGGAGCGCGGGCCGGATGCGCGATTTCGAGACGGCGGCGCTCGACCTCGCTGGACGGGTGGCGCCCGCGCGACTGCGCGCTCGGCTCCAGCAGCTCCGCGACCGCTGCATGGCGACGCCGCCGCAGGCTCGACACGCTGCCGCACGCGAGGAGCGCTACGTCGCGGTCGACGACCTCGAGGACGGCATGTCGCGCCTCAGCGCGCTGCTGCCCGCGGTCGACGCCCACGCGATCGACCATCGCCTGAGCGACCTCGCGCGCGCGACGAGGGACGCGGACGCCGCGGACGGGATCGACGACGGTCGGACGCTCTCGCAGCGACGGGCGGACCTCCTGGTCGACTACCTCGTCGGCGACTACATCCGCGGCGCCGCCGACCTCGACCCTGTGGCCAGCCTTGAGGAGTACGAGCGGCGGGTCGCCGCCGGGCGGGACTTCGGCCGCTTCGCCGGCATTCGCCCGACCGTCGTCGTCACCGTGCCGGTCGGCGCCCTCCTCGGGGACGACGAGCCCGCACTCCTCGACGGGGTCGTCCCGATCGACGCCGCGACGGCCCGGCAGCTCACGGCCAACGCGACCGGGCTGTACCGCATGCTCACCGATGCGCACACCGGGGTGCGCCTCGACCTCTCACGAGAGCGCTACCAGGTCACCCCGGGATTGCGGATGTGGCTGCGGATGCGCGACGAGACCTGCCGTTTCCCGGGATGCGGGCGACGCGCGCGCGGCTGCGACATCGACCACACGATCGACTGGCAGCACGGCGGCGAGACCCGAGCCGACAATCTCGCCCACCTGTGCCGAAGTCATCACACGCTCAAGCACCGAGCGAGATGGAACCTGCGGCAGTTGCCTGACGGGACCATCGTGTGGCGTGGCCCGGCGGGCCGGGAGTATCAGACGCACCCTGGAGGCCAGCTTCCGGCGCCTCAGTCCCCCGCCACGACGCTCAGTGCGTGACGTAGATCCGCCGGATACGGCGACTCGAATGCCACGCGCCGACCGTCGGCGGGGTGGGCGAAGGCGAGGCGGTGCGCGTGCAGCCACTGGCGCTCGAGCCCGAGCGCCGCGCTGAGCACGGGGTCCGCGCCGTAGAGGCCGTCGCCGCAGCACGGATGGCGCTGCGCGGCCATGTGCACGCGGATCTGATGCGTGCGGCCCGTCTCGAGGTGGATCTCCAGGAGCGCCGCCGCCCGGAACGCCTCGAGCGTCTCGTAGTGCGTCACGGCGTGCTTCCCGTCGGCGACGACTGCGAACTTCCACGAGGACGACGGATGGCGCCCGACCGGCGCGTCGATCGTGCCGCTCAGCGGATCAGGATGGCCCTGCACGAGCGCGTGGTAGACCTTCTCGACCTCGCGATCGTGGAACTGCCGCTTCAGATCCGTGTAGGCGCGCTCGCTCTTCGCGACGACCATGAGCCCGCTCGTGCCCTGATCCAAGCGATGGACGACCCCCTGACGTTCCGCCGCTCCGCTCGTGGAGATTCGCAGCCCGAGCCCGGCGAGGGCGCCGACGACCGTCGGACCCTCCCAGCCGAGCGACGGGTGCGCGGCGACGCCCGCGGGCTTGTCGACGACGACGAGGTCGTCGTCCTCGTCGACGATCGCGAGACCCGCGACGATCTCGGGGACGATCGCCGGCTCCGCCTTCTCGACCCAGTCGATCTCGAGCCAGGCGCCGGCGCGCAGGCGCGCCGACTTGTCGAGTACCGCGCCGTCCTGGCGCACGCCCCCCGCCTCGATCACCTCCGCCGCGAACGTGCGCGAGAAGCCGAGGAGGCGGCCGATCGCCGCGTCGGCTCGTTGCCCGTCGAGCCCATCGGGGACGGGGAGGCTACGCGTCGCCATCGCTCGGGGCCGCGCCACCGCGGCGGGCGCGCACGCCGTCGATGCCGAGACCGATGAGCGTCAGGATCACGAGCAGCACGACGCTGAACGTGATCGCCATGTCTGCGACGTTGAAGATCGCCGGGAAGCCCCACAGCTGGATGAAATCGATCACGTGGCCTTGGCCGAACCCGGGCTCGCGCAACAGCCGATCCGTGAGGTTGCCGATCGTGCCGCCGAGCAGCATGCCGAAGACCGCCGCCCAGGCGAACGAGCGGATCCGCCGAGCGAAGACGATGATGACGACCGCGACCGCGGCCGCGACGATCGCGAAGATCCAGGTCGCCCCGACGCCGAGTGAGAACGCCGCGCCAGGGTTTCGCACGAAGTGCAACTGGACGAGCTCCCCGATGAACGGGACGCTGACGCCCTCCTGCAAGTTCGTGACGACGAGCCACTTCGCGAGCTGATCGAGCGCGAGGATCCCGATCGCGAGACCGAGGACGAGGGCGAGCGCGCCGAACCGGGGACGCGCCCGCTCGGGCGCGACGGTCGGCTCCGCGTCAGT
This sequence comes from Microbacteriaceae bacterium, assembly GCA_035555435.1. Taxonomy (GTDB): domain Bacteria; phylum Actinomycetota; class Actinomycetes; order Actinomycetales; family Microbacteriaceae; genus 73-13. Next base: position 34,072 of record DATMGN010000016.1, read on the forward strand.
TGCCGCCAAAGCCCGAGGCCGGCGGGGTCGACGGCGTCTCGGAGCTGCGCGCCGGCGGCTCCCACTGGAACGAGGTGCGCGGCTCGCTCGCGGTCTGCTCGACCGACTGCGAGTCGGTCGCCTCGAGCTCACTGTCCTCGTCCTGAGCGCCCTCGGCCGACTCGGCGTCGTCCGACTCGGCGTCGCCGCCGATCGCGTCGAGCTCGCCGAGCTGCGTCGTCAGGTACGTCTTGAGCGAGCTGCGGTAGGTGCGCTCGAACTCCTTGAGCTCGTCGACGCTCGTCTGCAGCGCATCGCGCTTGCCGCCGAGCGCGGCGACCTCGGCCGCAAGGGCGTCGAGCTGGGTGTCGCGCTGCGTCTTCGCCTCGGCGAGCAGCTCGTCCGACTTCGCGCGCGCCTCCGACACGAGCGTGTCGGCCTTGCGCTGCGCCTCGGAGGTCACTTCGGCCGCCTTCGACTCGGCGTCCCCGACGAGCTGGTCGTGCTTGGCCTGCGCGTCCGCGACGATCTGGGCGGCCTTCGACTCGCCCTCGGCGATCGCCTCGTCGCGCTTGGCGACGCCCTCGCGCACGTGCTCCTCGTGGACGCGCCGTGCGAGCTGGAGGTACTCGGCCGAGTTCATGCCGTCGAGCATGGGCGAGCCCGACGCGGCCTCGTCCTGCGCCGACTTGAGCTGCGCCTGCGCCTGCGCGAGCTGCGCCTGGAGCGACTCGACCTGCGAACGCAGCTCGTCGGCCTGAGCGCTGTCGGCAGGCGCGGACCCGACCTGGGACTTGAGCTGGTCGTTCTCCGCGATGAGGCGCTGGAACTCCGCGAGCACCTCGTCGAGGAAGTCGTCGACCTCGTCCTGGTCGTAGCCATCGCGGAACTTCGTCGTCTGGAACTGCTTGTTCAGCACGTCGTTCGGCGTCAGCGCCATTCCGTCACCTCTTACTCAGACCTTGAACCAGAAGGTAAACATCCTAACCGTGCTCACCCGATTGCGAGGAACGCCCCGACGATCGACATGAGCACGATGACGGCGAACATGAGCAGCATGACGGAGAGGTCGATCGCGACCGGTCCGAGCCGGATCGGCGGGATGACGCGGCGCACGAGTCGGATCGGCGGGTCCGTGAGCGTGTAGATGATCTCGGCGACGACGAGCATCGCGCCGCGGGGCCGCCAGTGCCGGTTGATCGTCCGCACGAGGTCGAGGATGATGCGCGCCCAGAGCAGGATCAGATAGATGATCAGCAGGACGTGGATGACGCGCAGCACGATTTGAACCACGACCACGGGTCAACCCTATTCGTTCAGCCGGGGCCGGGCCCGCGGGTGGCTGCGCGCTCAGCGCGCGACGGACGAGCTACTCGAAGAACGAGGCGTCGACGTCGTCCGATGCGTCCGCCTGGTCGCCCGAGGTCGCGACGTGCGAGGGCGAGAGCAGGAAGACCTTGCCCGTGACCCGCTCGATCCGACCGTACAGCGCCTCGGCGAGGCCGCAGCAGAAGTCGATGAGGCGACGCGCCTCGGGGTCGGGCATCTGCGAGATGTTGATGATGACCGGCACGCCGTCGCGGAAGTGCTCCGCGATCGTGCGGACGTCCTTGAACGCGCGGGGGTGGACGGTGAGGATCTCGTTCATATCTGCCGGCTTGTGCTGCTGGGAGGAGCGACGGATCGGGGTGACCGCCGCCTTAGGCGTGGGCGGCGGGTACGCCTGTGCGGGCGCGGGCGTGTGGGCACGCTGCTGCGGCTGCGGCGCAGCCTGCTGCTCGTCGTACTCCTCTTCCTCGACCAGGCCGAGGAAGGCCATCGCATTGCGGAACGGGTTGGCCATGACGCCCTCCTCAGCCTTCGGTTCGGGTCCGAGCGTATGACGGGTCAGGGCGGTTTCCCGTGATTGCCGTGCCGATCCGCAGGTGTGTCGCGCCCTCTCGGACGGCCTCGCGCCAGTCGCCGGACATGCCCATGGAGAGGCTCGTCGCGGCGGGGGCGATCGGGAGCAGGACGCGATCGCGCAGCTCGCGCACGCGGGCGAACTCCGCCGCCGGCTCGGCGTCGATCCCGGCGACCGCCATGAGCCCGACGAGCCGGATCCCGGGGGTCGCCAGCGTGCGCTCGGCGAACGCGGCGAGACCGGCGGGCGCGACACCGCCGCGCGCGGGGTCATCCGTGAGGTTGACCTGGATGAACGCGTCGATGGGGCTGCGCTCTTCGTCGGCGAGCGGACCGAGCAGGGATGGCCGGTCGAGCGAGTGCAGGACGCTCGCGTAGTCGCGGACGGCCTTCGCCTTGTTCGACTGGAGCTGACCGACGAAGTGCCAGTCGATGTCGAGGTCCGCGAGTTCGGCGGCCTTGGCGGTCGCCTCCTGGTGGCGGTTCTCGCCGAAGTCGCGTACGCCGAGCTCGGCGAGCTCACGCACGAGCGACGCCGGATGGAACTTCGTCACGACGATGAGCGTGACTCCTGCCGGGAGCTCCCCCCGGACCGCGTCGAGGCGGTCGGCGAGCACGCGGGGACCTACTTCAGGAAGTCGGGGACGTCGAGCCCGCCCTCGTCCTCGAAGTCGTCGAAGGAGCTCGGCGTCGTGACGAGCGTCGGCTCGGGCGAGGTGCTCTCCTGCGGCGGCGCGTCCTGGGCGATCGTCGGCTGCTCGCCGGAGTTGCGGGCGGAGTCGACGGCGCTCGCGAGCGCCGGGGAGAGCTCGCCCGTCGCGGTGGCGACGGCGATGGGGCCGGTCGTGCGATGCACCGCGGGCGCCTCGTACGCGGGCCGTCGCACGGGCTCGCCGCCGTCGAAGCCCGCGGCGATGACGGTCACGCGGACCTCGTCACCGAGCTGGTCATCGATGACGGTGCCGAAGATGATGTTCGCCTCGGGGTGGACCGCCTGCTTGACGAGCTCGGCCGCGTCGTTGATCTCGAAGATGCCGAGGTTCGATCCGCCCTGGATCGACAGCAGCACGCCGTGCGCGCCCTCGATGGAGGCTTCCAGGAGCGGCGAGGACACCGCGATCTCGGCCGCCTTGATGGCGCGGTCGGCGCCGCGCGCGGAGCCGATGCCCATGATCGCGGCGCCGGCGCCGAACATGACCGACTTGACGTCGGCGAAGTCGACGTTGATGAGGCCGGGGGTGGTGATGAGGTCGGTGATGCCCTGGACTCCGGCGAGGAGCACCTGGTCGGCCGTCGCGAACGCTTCGAGCATGCTGATCTCCCGGTTGGAGATCTCCAGCAGTCGGTCGTTCGGCACGACGATGAGCGTGTCGACCTCCTCCTTGAGGCGCTCGATGCCCTGCTCGGCCATCTGGAAGCGGCGCTTGCCTTCGAAGGAGAACGGCTTGGTGACGACGCCGACGGTGAGCGCGCCGATGGACTTCGCGATCCGGGCGACGACCGGCGCACCGCCGGTGCCGGTGCCGCCGCCTTCGCCGGCGGTGACGAACACCATGTCGGCGCCGCGCAGGGCCTCCTCGATCTCCTCGGCGTGGTCCTCCGCGGCACGACGCCCGACCTCGGGGTCGGCGCCCGCGCCGAGGCCCTTGGTGAGCTCGCGGCCGACATCGAGCTTGACGTCGGCGTCGCTGAGCAGGAGCGCCTGGGCGTCCGTGTTGACGGCGATGAACTCGACGCCGCGCAGCCCCAGCTCGATCATCCGGTTGACGGCGTTGACGCCGCCGCCACCGACGCCGACGACCTTGATCACTGCGAGGTAGTTCTGGTTCGTTGACACGTGCCGGCCTCCATCAACCTTCAACCTCTAGTTGAGGTGTAATGTTCACCTCGGTAGAGGATTTCTGCGACCGAGAGTAAGTCGGTCCCCTGAGTTGCGGCCGACACCGGACCCGCGTGTCGAAAAATCCCCGACCGGATCACGCCGGACGGAAGATCCCGTTCGACGTCGCAGACACGTCGAAGGTCCCCGGCGCCTGCCCGAACGTCGCCTGGAGCACCTCGAGGAGCCGTACCTTGGTCGCCGAGTCGTCGGCGCTCCCCCACTTGACCGCCTGCGTGACCCCCGCGAGCGTGAGCCAGACGTCGTCGCGCGTCTTCGCCTGGATCGTGTCGAGCTGGCTGCGCAGACTGTCCGGCATCGCGAGCAGCACCTCGACCGCGGCGTCGAACGCCGGGTTCGGAAGCGTCGCCCCCGACTCCGTCACGAGCGGCACACCGGCGAGCCGCTCCGGCGAGCGCTCGACCGTGATCCCCGCCGCGTCGACGTAGAGGAAGTCGCCCGCGGGCGAAGCGATGCTGACGACCGGCTCACGCTCCGTCACATGCACGAGGATCGTGCCCGGCGGGATCGTCTCGGTCCGGTAGCTGCGGATGACGGGGAACTCCCGCAGCGCCGCGTCGATCCGCCCGTAGTCGATGAGCGCGAGCGGCGTGCCGAGCTGCTCCTCGATGACGCCGCGCACCGCGTCCGAGTCGACCCGCGAGGTCCCGTCGATCGCGACGGTGCGCAGCGACAGGATCGGCGAGAAGATCGCGACGAGGACGAGCGCGACGACGGTTCCCACCGTGCCGAGCGTGACGCCGACGGCGATGCGCCGAGCGCGCTGGCGGCGGGTGAAGCGCTTGACCTCCTGGCGCTCATAGCGGCGACGCTGCTTGGCGGCGGTGCGCGCCTCATGCCTCGCGGCGGCGGCCGCGCGCTTCGCGTCGCGCGCCGTCGTGTCCTTCGGGGGGCGGGACGCTCCGGCTCGCTGAGCTCGCCCAGGGGCCCGCACGGGACGCTCGACGGACTTCGCTCGCTTCGCGGGTCGAGGAGATACGCGCGCCTCGCGCGCTCCTCGACCCGCGGGGGTCCGTCCGGGCTCCGGCTCCTTCGCCTTGTCGAATCCCTCAGGCCGTTTCATCCGCCATGCCCCCGTGGCGGCGCAGCGACTCGACCAGCTGCGGAATGATCCGGTAGACGTCGCCGCAGGACAGCGTCATGACGATGTCGCCCGGGCGGGCGAGCTCACCGACGCGCTCGGCCGCCGCCGCCCAGTCCGGGATGAAGTCGACCCGTGCCCGATCGGCGAAGCGGTCGGCGACGAGGGCACCGGTGACCCCCGGCTCGGGGTCCTCGCGCGCGCCGAAGACGTCGAGCACGACCGTGTGGTCGGCGAGGCGCTCGTAGGCCTCCGCGAACTCGCCGGCCATGAGCCGGGTCCGCGAGTACAGGTGCGGCTGGTGCACCGCGATGATGCGGCCGCCCTCGTCGAGCACCGATCGTGCCTGCGCGAGCGCCGCCCGGACCTCCGTCGGATGGTGCGCGTAGTCGTCGTAGACGCGCACGCCGTCGACCGTGTCGTGCAGTTCGAAGCGGCGCTGCGTCCCCTCGAAGGCCTGAAGGCCCGCGATCGCCTCGGCGGGGCTCAGACCGAGCTCGATGAGGACGCCGTACGCGCCCGCCGCGTTGATCGCGTTGTGCCGGCCAGGCACGCGCAGTCGCACCCGGTGCTCCTCACCGCGGTGCGCGAGCGAGAACGCGACCGGCCCGGCCTCGGTGATGTCGCCGATGCGCACCTCGCCGGTGTCCTCGCCGAACCGCGTCGTGCTGGCCGGGTCGAGACCCGCGAGCTCGAGCACCCGGCGCGCGCCCGGATCGTCGACGCCGATCACGACGTGCTCACGCGCGCCGCGGACGAAGTGCGCGAACGCCGCATCGACCGCGGCCGCGCTGCCGTAATGATCGAGGTGGTCGGGGTCGACGTTCGTCACGAGCGCGACGGCGGTGTCGTAGAGCAGGAACGTCCCGTCGGACTCGTCCGCCTCGATGACCCAGAGCCGCGGGTCGCCATAGCCGGCGCTCGTCCCCGCGCCCTGGATGACGCCGCCGCTCACGAAGCTCGGGCGACGCCCCGCGGCGCTCAGCGCCGTGACGACCATGCCGGTCGTCGTCGTCTTGCCGTGGGCGCCCGCGATCGCGACGACCCGCTCGCCGCGCACGAGCCAGGCGAGCGCCTGGGACCGGTGGAGCACCGGGATGCCGCGGCGCACCGCCTCGAGGTACTCGGGATTGTCCGGCCACAGCGCACCCGTGTAGACGAGCGCGTCGGCGTCGGCGAGGTTCGCCGCATCGTGGCCGATCGCGATCCGCGCCCCCGCGTCGCGCAGGGACTCTATCGCGGCGTTCTGCGACCGATCCGATCCGGACACGCGATGCCCCGCATCGAGGAAGAGCTTCGCGATGCCGCTCATGCCGGAGCCGCCGATCCCCGTGAAGTGGACGGCGCCGAGCTCGTCCGGCAGCGGCATCGAGAGGTCGGGCGTGATCATCGCAGACGACCCTACGTCCCCGGCGCTGCGCGTCGGATGAGCGCGAGCATGCGCTCGGTCGCGTCGGGGATGCCGACCGAGGCCATGCGCTGCGCCATCCCGGCGACGCGCTCGGGCGCCGCGAGGAGCGGGAGCAGCTCGCGCTCGATCCACGGCGCGCTGAGCGCCGCGTCCGCGACGAGGAGCGCGCCGCCGGCGGCGACCGACTCCGCGGCGTTGAGCCGCTGCTCGCCGTTGCCCGCGGCATAGGGGACGAAGACGGTCGGGATGCCGAGCGCGGTGAGCTCCGCGACCGTCGAGGTGCCCGCGCGCGACACCGCGACGTCGGCGGCGGCGAGCACGAGGTCCATCCGGTCCGCGTACTTGACGGGGTGGTACCCGGCGACGTCGGCGCTGACCGCGTCCCGGTACTCACCGGTCAGATGCAGGATCTGCCAGCCCGCCGCCGTGACCGCGGGGGCGGCCGCGGCGACCGCGTCGTTGATGCGCTGCGCTCCGGACGAGCCTCCCGTGACGAGCAGCACGGGTCGCGCGGGATCGAGTCGGTAGAACGCGAGTCCCTCGGCTCGCGCGAGCGCGCGGGCCCCCGGCGCGGCGAGTCGCTCGATCTCGGGGCGCAACGGCATCCCGACGAACTCCGTGACGCCCTGGCGGGCGCGCAGCGGCGTGCCGCGGAACGCGAGGCCGACGCCCGCGGCCCACCGCGCTCCGAGGCGGTTCGCGAAACCGGGGCGAGCGTTCGCCTCGTGGAGCACGATCGGCACCCGCATGCGATGGGCGGCCGAGTAGGCGGGCGCGGCGGCGTATCCGCCGACGCCGATCACGAGCTCGACCCCGCGCTCCGCGATGATGCGCTCGACCACGCGCACCGCACGGCGATAGCGCGCCGGGAAGCGGACCGCGGCGGGGCCGGGGCGTCGGGGGAACGGGAGCCGCTCGACCGTCAGCAGCTCGTAGCCGCGCGCGGGCACGAGCCGCGACTCGAGGCCCTCGGCGGTGCCGAGCACGAGCATCTCGTCCGAGGGCGCGCGCTCGCGCAGCCCGTCGGCGATCGCGAGCAGCGGGTTGACGTGACCGGCGGTCCCCCCGCCGGCCAGCAGGTGGACGGTCATCGCCGCCGGGCCGGCGGGCCGGACGGCATGCCGGACCTCTCGGCGTCGAGGGTCTCCTGGCGCGCGAGCGAGAGCACGACGCCGATCGCGAGCAGCACCGCGATGAGCGAGGAGCCGCCGGAGGAGATGAGCGGGAGCGGGACGCCGAGGACCGGCAGCAGGCCGAGCACGACGCCGATGTTGACGAACGCCTGGCCGACGACCCACACGAGCACGCCGCCCGTGACGATCCGCGTCATCGACATCCGCGCGCGGCGCATGATCCGCACGAGCACGATCGCCATGAGCGCGTAGAGCACGAGCACGACGAGCGCGCCGACGAGCCCGAGCTCCTCGCCGATGATCGCGAAGATGAAGTCGTTGTCCGCCTCCGGCAGCCAGTTCCACTTCGCCCGAGAGTTGCCGAGGCCCACGCCGAGCACCCCGCCCGACGCGAGCGCCCACATCCCGTGCTGCGGCTGCCAGCAGTAGCCCGAGTAATCGGCGTCGGTGCAGCCCTGCAGCCAGGTGTTGATGCGGCTCATGCGGTTGGGACTCGCGATCGCGAAGACGAGCGCGATGAGCGCGATCCCGAGGGCGCCGACCGCGAGGTGGCGCAGTCGCGCGCCGGCGAAGAACGCGCAGCCGAACACGATGAGCAGCATGATCGCCGCGGTGCCGAGGTCGGAACCGGCGAGCACGAGGCCGATCGCGACGCCCGCGACCGGGCCGACCGGCAGGAGCAGGCGTCGCCAGTCCCCGAGCTCGTCCCTGCGCGCGCCGAGGATCGCGCCGATCCAGATGATGAGCGCGAGCTTGACGAACTCCGACGGCTGGATCGAGACCCCGCCGATGTAGACCCAGTTGCGGTTGCCGCCGCCCGAACCGCCGAGCCCCGGAACGAAGACGAGCAGCTGCAGCACGATCGTGACGATGAGCGCGGGCCGCGCCCAGCGCTGCCAGAAGACCGCCGGGAGGCGTCCGACGAGGAGCATCGCGGGCACGGCGATCGCGGCGAAGATCGCCTGGCGAAGCACGCGTCCGAAGGGGTCGCCCGTCGCCGACTGCTCCTCGACGCTCGAGGCGCTGAGCACCATGACGAGGCCGAAGACGACGAGGAAGAGCGTCGTGCCGATGAGCAGCAGCGAGTCGCGGTTCTCCGGGGAGAACATCCGCGACAGCGGGACGACCGCCGCGAAGCCGTGGCGCTCCGAGCCTTTCGCGGGCCGCTCAGGCGGGGTCGATCGGGAGGGCGGGCGGAGTGTCGTCATCCGTCGCACCTCCGAGCCTCTGTCTCACCGCGTCCGCGAACCTGCGCCCGCGGTCCGCGTAATCCGCGAACTGGTCCATCGACGCGGCGGCCGGCGACAGGAGGACGGCGTCACCCGGTCGGGCTGCACCGGCCGCCAGCCGGACGGCCTCCGGCATCACGCCGCCATCCTCCCCCGGGATGACCTCGAGGACCTCGACTCCCGGGGCGTGTCGCGTGAGCGCGGCGAGCACCGGTTCGCGCTCGGACCCGATCACGACGGCGGCGCGCAGCCGCCCCGCGTGCGCCGCGACGAGCGGCCCCACGTCGACGCCCTTGAGGAGTCCGCCCAGGATCCACACGACCGATGGCCGCGCCTTGAGCGCGGCGTCGGCGGCGTGCGGGTTCGTCGCCTTGGAGTCGTCGACCCAGGTGACCCCGTCGGCGATCGCGACGACCTCGGTGCGATGCGGGTCGAGCCGGAAGCTGCCGAGCGCGTCGTGGACCTGCTCGACGGAGACGCCCGCCGCGCGCGCGAGCGCGGTCGCGGCGAGCACGTTCGCGACGAGGTGCGGCGCGTCGATCCCGTGGCCGGCGAGCTCAGCGAGCGTCGTGACCTCGAGCGCGCGGTGATGGCGGTCGTCGAGGAACGCGCGGTCGACGACGATGCCGTCGACGATCCCGAACTCGCTCGGCCCGGGCGAGCCCAGGTCGAAGCCGATCGCCCGGCAGCCCTCCTCGACATCCGCGTCCTCGACCATCCGGATCGTCGCGGGCTCCGCGCGGTTGTACACGGCCGCGACGCGCGCGTTCGCGTAGACGCGTCCCTTCGCCGACTCGTAGGCCGCCCGGGATCCGTGCCAATCGAGGTGATCGTCCGCCACATTGAGGCAGACCGCCGCGAGCGGGCGGAGCGCACCCGGACCGACGAGCGGCAGCCAATGCAGCTGATAGCTCGAGAGCTCCACGACGAGGACGTCGAAGCCCTCCGGCCGGCGCACCGCGTCGAGCACCGGGACGCCGATGTTGCCGACCTCGGCGGCCCGCAGGTCGGCGCCGCGCAGCAGGTGTCCCGCCAGCCGGGTCGTCGTCGTCTTCCCGTTCGTGCCGGTCACGAGGATCCAGTCGGCGGCCTCCACCTTGTCGCGTACCCGCCAGGCGAGCTCGATGTCCCCCCACATCGCCACGCCCTCGGCCGCGAGCCGCTCGATGAGCGGGTGGTCGGGGTGATAGCCGGGCGAGACGATCACGAGGTCCGGGGAGAACGCGGTGAGCTCGGCTGGGAGCTCGTCCCTCGCGTTCTGCAGGATGAAGCGCACGTCGAGGACCTCGAGGATCGCCTCGCGGTCCGCATCCGGCCGCTCGGCGACGACGACGACCTCGCAGCCGAGCTCTGCGAGCGTGTCGGCGGCGGCGAACCCCGTCGCGCCGAGCCCGAGGACGGCGACGCGCAGCCCGCGCCAGTCGGCGTGCCACGACGTCAGGTCGTCGAGGCGACTCACGAGTTCCTCGTGATCCATTCGAGGTAGAACAGCCCGACCGCGGCGGCGACGAAGAGGGCGGAGATGATCCAGAAGCGCACGACGACCGTGACCTCGCCCCAGCCGAGCATCTCGAAGTGGTGATGCAGCGGGCTCGCGCGCAGGATGCGCTTGCCGCGGGTGATCTTGAAGTAGGTGCGCTGCATGATGACCGAGCCCGCCTCGATGACGAACAGGCCGCCGACGAGGACGAGGAGCAGTTCGGTGCGGCTCAGGATCGCGAGGGCCGCCATGGCGCCGCCGAGCCCGAGGGATCCGGTGTCGCCCATGAAGATCTTGGCGGGCGAGGTGTTCCACCACAGGAAGCCGAGCAGCGATCCGGTGATCGCGGCCGCGACGATCGCGAGGTCGAGCGGGTCGCGGACCATGTAGCAGGTCGCGGCGACGTCGAGATCGAGCCGGGGGCTGAAGCACCACTGGTTGAACTGCCAGAAGCCGATGACGATGTACGCGATGAAGGCGAAGATCGAGGAGCCGGCCGCGAGGCCGTCGAGGCCGTCGGTCAGGTTGACGCCGTTGGAGGTCGCGACGACGAGGAACGTCACCCAGACGGCGAACAGGATGCCGCCGATCACGAGGCCCCAGGTCGCGAGGTCGAGCCACGGGATGTCGCGGACGGCGGAGATCTGGTACGACGCCGGCGTCAGGCCGTGCTCGTCGGGGAAGTTGAGCGCGAGCGCCGCGAAGCCGCCCGCGACGATGACCTGGCCGACGATCTTCTGCCACGGCACGAGCCCGAGGCTGCGCCGCTTGTGCGTCTTCATGAAGTCGTCGATGAAGCCGATGAGCGCGAGCCCGCACATCAGGTAGAGGACGAGCGCGCCCGACATCGAGGGCTGCTCCCCCGCGATCCAGTAGCCGACGAGGTAGCCGAAGACCGCGCCGGTGATGAAGACGATGCCGCCCATCGTGGGCGTGCCGCGCTTGACCTCGTGCGTGCGGGGCCCGTCCGCGTTGATGTACTGGCCCCAGCCGATCCGCTTGAACAGGCGCGTGAACAGCGGCGTGAGGAAGAGCGTGAAGAGGAGCGAGAGACCCGCCGACATGAGCAGCGCGATCACGACGTGGCCCCCTCGGCGTTCGTCCGCCCGGCGATCCGGTCGCCGACGTGTCGGAGTCCCGCGGACTTCGACGACTTCACGAGGACGACGTCCCCGGCTCGCAGCAGCGCACGGACAGCATCGTAGGCCGCCTCATTCGTCTCGACGAACAGCGCCTCCTCGCCCCACGACCCTTCGTGCTGGGCGCCGAGGTGCATCGCGCGGGCGCGCTCCCCGACCACCACGAGGCGATCGATGTTGAGTCGGACGGCGAGCCGGCCGATGCGATCGTGCGCCTCGGTCGCGTGCGGCCCAAGCTCCGCCATCTCGCCGAGCACGGCGATCGCGCGTCGACTCGGGGTCTGGTCTCGTGTCAGCTCGGCGAGCGAGCGCAGCGCCGCGGCCATCGACTCGGGGCTCGCGTTGTAGGCGTCGTTGATGACGACGACGCCGTCGGGCGCCTCCAGCACCTCCATCCGCCACTGCTCGGCGCGCACCATCGCCTCCAGGGCGGGGACGGAGCGCTCGGGGCCCACGCCGACGGCGTCGGCGGCCGCGATCGCGGCGAGCGCGTTCATGACGTGGTGCTCGCCGAGGATGCGCAGGCGCACCTCGCGGTGGTCGCCGCCGTGGAGGAGCGTGAACGCCGTGCCGTCGAGGGTCACCCGGATGCCGTCGGCGAGCCAGTCCTCGGGATCGGGAGCGCCGTCACGCAGCCCGAAGCGCCGCACGCGCGCGGCCGTCGGCATCCCGGCGACCCGCGGGTCATCGCGATTGAGCACGGCGGTCGCCTCGCCGGGCAGATCGCGCACGAGCTCGCCCTTGGCGATGGCGATCCGCTCCTGGCTCCCGAACTTGCCGATGTGCGCGGTCCCCACCTTGAGCACGATCCCGACGTCGGGCGGGGCGAGGCGAGCGAGCTTCTCGATGTCGCCGACCGCGTCGGCGCCGAGCTCCGCGATGAGGAAGCGCGTGCTCGGCCTCACCCGGAGCATCGTGACGGGCGCACCCACCTCGTTGTTGAAGGAGCCCTCCGGCGCGACGGTCTCGCCCGCGGTGCTCAGGATGTCGCGGAGCATGTTCTTCGTCGTGGTCTTGCCGTTGGATCCGGTCACGGCGACGACACGCAGGTCGCCTTGACTGCGGACCCGGGCGACGACCGCGCGCGCGAGCTCGCCGAGCGCGGCGAGTGCGTCGGCGACGAGGACGACCGGCACGTCGAGCTCGATCGGCTGCTGCGCGACGACGAGGGTCGCGCCGGCGGAGGCCGCGGCCGATGCGAATCGTGCGCCATCCGTCGTCTCGCCCGGCAGCGCGAAGAACACGTCGCCGTCGCCGACGAGTCGCGAATCGGTCTGGGCCTCGCCCGTGACGAGGGCGTCGCCGCTGCCGCGCAGCTCGCCCTGGACGATGTCGGCCACCTCGGCCGCGGTCAGCCGGATCAACGCATCACCAGGTGAGGGGGATCTCGGTCGCCGATCCGGCGGAGGGCTGCACGTGGAACATCGTGATGACCTGGCTCGCGACCACGCGCCAGTACGGCGCGAGATTGCTGGAGAACGCGGCCCACGGCACCCCCAGCGAGACGACGATCGCATACTCGGGTCGGTCGACCGGCACGAGACCCGCGTAGGAGATGACGGTGCGGTTGCCGTACGTCCCGGTCTCGGGGTCCACGACCTCCGCGGTGCCCGACTTCACCCCGAGACGATACCCCGGGATCGCGAGCGAGTCGGTCACGCCGTTGTTGAGGAAGACCATCTCGAGCATGTCGCGGCTGACCGCCGCGGTCTGCGGGCTGATCACCTGGACGGGTTCGCCAATGTCCGGTGTCTGGACCGTGCCGTCCGGCAGCGTGCAGGACTGCACGAGCTTGAGCGGCATCCGCACGCCGTCGTTGCCGAGGACCTGGTAGGCGCTCGCCATCTGCAGGATCGTCGTGGACATGGCCTGGCCGTAGCCGATCACGAGCCGCGTGCGGGCGTCCCAGTCCTGCAGCTCCGGGAGGTAGCCGCCCGACTCGCCCGTGAAGTCGACCTCCGTCGCCTGGCCGAAGCCGAAGGCGCGCAGGTAGTCATAGCGCGTCTCGTTCTGCATCGTGTCGGCGATCGCCGAGGTGCCGGTGTTCGAGGACTCGACGAGGCTGCCCGCCACCGTGAGGTGCGGGTCGTGCCAGGTCGCGTCGGTGATGATGCCCGCCTCGCCGAAGTCGCGCCGGTAGGGCGCGTCGAGCGGTGTCGCCGCGGCCACGGTGCCCATGTCGATCGCGATCGCCGCGTTGATCGGCTTCATGATCGACCCGGGCTCGTACGGGATCGCGAAGGCGCGGGAGCCCGTCACGCCGGGGTCGGCCTCCTGGAAGTTGTTCGGGTCGAGCGTCGGCCAGTCGGTGAGGGCCATGATCGCGCCGTCCGAGACGCGGATGACGGCGGCCGAGCCCCACGTCGCGCCGAAGTTGGCGGCGGCCTTGACGACCGACTCCTGCAGGTACCACTGGAGGTCGCGGTCGATCGTGAGCTGGAGCGTCCCGCCGTCGACGGCGGGCACCTCCGTCACGGCGGTGTCGGGGATGCGCACCCCGTCCTCCGAGCTCTCATAGCTGACGACCCCGTCCTGCGCCGCGAGACACGCATTCTCGGATCGTTCGAGGCCGGCGAGCGGCTCGTCGGTGCCGAGGAAGCCGAGCAGGTTGCCGGCGACCGCGCCGTTCGGGTACGTCCGGGCTTGCACGCGCACCGCGTACGCCCAGGGGATCCCGAGCGCGTCGACCGCCTGGAACTGCTCGAGCGTCAGCCCCTTGGAGAGCACCGCGTAGTCGCTCGCGGGGTCCTCCTGGAGGATCGCCATGAGCTCGAGCGGGTCCTGCCCGGTGACGCCCGAGATGCCGGCGAGCGCCTGCTCGACCGAGCCGTTCATCTCCGTGAAGCCGAGCGCGACGCGCGGGGACGCCGTGATGTCGTAGCGCTCGACGCTGTCCGCGAGGACGTTGCCCGAGCGGTCGATGATGTCGCCGCGGGTGCCGTAGACGGGGGCCTGCAGCGCCCGTCGGTCCTTCGCCTCCTGCGTCAGCGTCGACGCGGAGACGATCTGGATGTCCACGAGCCGGACCGCGAACGCGATGACGACGATGAGGACGAGGACGATCGCGACGCCGAATCGCCCGCCGTTGCGGCGAGTCCTCACCCCCTGGTCCTCGCGCATCCTGGTCAGTGTGTCACCGGTCCGGGGATGCCCGTGGAGGCGGGCGGCGTTTCGGCGGGAGTCTGCGCTGCGAGCGGGTTCACCTGCCCGGTCGCGGGCAGGACCGGCGGCAGGCCCGCCGTGAGCGCGTTCGGCACGAGGTTGCAGGCGCCGCCGCAGCCGGTCGTGTCGGGCATGCCGGGGGCGCCGACCGCGACGCCCGTCTCGAGGTCGAGGAACGCGGCGCCGGGCGCGGGGATCATGCCGAGCGACGCGGCCGCGTTCGCGAGGTGCTGCGTCGCCGCCGCGACGGACAGCTGCTCGCCGAGGCTCAGCGACTCGCGGGTGAGCGCGCGCTGCTCCTGCTGGAGGTCGCTGATCCGGTAGGCGCCGCCGCTGATCGCGATCGAGAGCAGCAGCTGCGCGCCGACGATCGCGATGACGCCGCCGATCGCGACGATCGCGTGGAGCACCCGCGGGCGGGCGCGGCGCTGGCGCTTCGTCGTGATGACCTCGGTGAGCCGGCGCGGGCTCGGGGCGAGGCTCTCCGAGCGCAGGTGACGCCCGCGCGGGACGCGGATCGGGGCGGTGGCACTCATGCGGCGTCCTTGAGGCGCTCGGCGGCGCGCAGGCGCACCGGGATCGATCGCGGGTTCGCGGCGCGCTGCGCCTCGTCGGCGAGCTCCGCCCCACGGGTGAGCAGGCGGAACTCCGGGCGGTGCTCGGGCAGCTCGACGGGGAGCCCGGCCGGCGCGGTCGACCGCGACCGGGCCGCGAGCTCCTGCTTGACGATCCGGTCCTCGAGCGACTGGTACGCGAGCACGACGATCCGGCCGCCGACGACGAGTGCGTCGAGCGCCGCGGGGATCGCGCGCGCCAGGACCTCGAGCTCCCGGTTGACCTCGATGCGCAGCGCCTGGAAGACGCGCTTGGCGGGGTGGCCCGCCCGCCGGGCTGCCGCGGGCGTCGCATCCGAGATGATCCGCACGAGCCGCGCGCTCGTCGCGATGGGCTCGATCGCCCGCTCCCGGACGATGCGCTGCGCGTAGCGCTGCGCGAGCTTCTCCTCGCCGTACTCGCGGAAGATCCGCCGCAGGTCGCCCTCGGAGTACCCGGCCACGACCTCGGCCGCGGTCGGCCCGCTCGTGCGGTCCATCCGCATGTCGAGCGGGGCGTCCTGCGCGTACGCGAAGCCGCGCTCGGCGACGTCGAGCTGCAGCGATGAGACGCCGAGATCGAAGAGCACCGCGTCGACCCGGTCGGTGCCGGCCGCCGCCAGCGCCCGGTCGATCTCGTCGTAGACGGCGTGCACGATCGTGAGCCGCTCGGCGGCGAAGGCGAGGCGGCGCGTCGCGATCTCGATCGCGTCCGTGTCCCGGTCGATGCCGATGAGTCGCAGACCCGGGAACGCCGTGAGCAGCGCCTCCGCGTGCCCGCCCATGCCGAGCGTCGCGTCGATCGCGATGGCGCCCTCGCGACCGAGGGCGGGCGCGAGGAGTTCGAGCGTGCGCTCGAGCATGACCGGGGTGTGGATCGCGGTGTCGTCCATGGCGTTCTCCCGTCCCACCCGGCGGCCGCTCCCCGGTGCGGATCCCCATCCGCACCACCTGGCCCAGGGGAAGGGGGTCAGGGTGCGCGGCTGGAGATCGGCGCCGGGGTCCGGCGTCGCCAGGCTCAGAACAGTCCGGGGATCACCTCCTCGGCGGTGTTGACGTAGTCGTCCTCGACGGCGGCGTAGTACGCGTTCCAGGCGGAGGTCGACCAGATCTCGGCCCGATTGCCGGCGCCGATGACGGTGAGGTCGCGCTCGAGCCCGGCGTACTCGCGCAGGATCGGCGGGATCGTCACGCGGTGCTGGGCGTCGGGCCGCTCCTGGTTCGCGCTGGAGAGCAGCATGCGCGTGTAGTCGCGGCCCTGGCGGCTAGAGACCGGGGCCTGGCGCAGCTTGTCGTAGAACGATTCGAACTCGCGCTCGGCGAAGACGTAGAGGCAGCGCTCCTGGCCGCGGGCGATGACGACGCCGCCGGCGAGCTCGTCGCGGAACTTGGCGGGGAGGATCAGGCGGCCTTTGTCGTCGAGCTTGGGGAGGTACGTGCCGAGCAGCATCGGTGCTCCTCCCCCTCGGTTTCCGGCCAGTCCCTGGGTTTCCTCCACTTTACTCCACTTCCCTCCACTTTGTCGCGCATCCGGCGCAGAATTTCTCGCCGGAAACGAAGAACTCCCCCGATTTCTCGGGGGAGTTCGAACGTGGAGCGAGGTGGAGGACTATGCCCCGTCTCGATCGTCATTGCGCCGGTCCCAGCGGTCCTCGAAGGACGAGAGGAACGACGTGCGCTGCGGTTTCGAGCCCGCCGGACGAGGGCCGTCGCCGTCGAGTCCGACAGGCGCATCCGGCACGGTCCGCCGCATCGCGACGAGAATGCCGACGACGATGACCGCGAAGCCGACCACGCCGATCCAGGCCGCCTTGAACGCGATCGCGGCAATGACCCCGCCGAGTCCGGCGACCGCGATGAGGATGCCGACGAGCAGCGAGCCGTAGTGCAGGCCGCGATTCGCGCCGGGGGCGACGACGTCCGCCTCATGCTGGAGGAGGTTTCGCTCCATCTCCTCCAGGAGGCGCTGCTCACGCTCGGACAGAGCCATGGCCGTCACTTCCTCTCTCGATGACAGGCCCGATGATACGCCGCGTAGCCGGGAGTCGGCGAGCCTCGGTCTGACGGGAGCGCCGCCCTACACTCATCCTGTGGCAGACAGCTCGCGCCTGACCGACCTCGTCCAGGACGCGCTCGACGCATTCCTCGATCAGCAGGCGACGCACGCCGAGGCCATCTCGAGCGACCTGAGCCCGCTCATCGACGAGGCACGCGGACTCCTCGCGGGCGGCAAGCGCTTCCGGGCGCGCTTCTGCTACTGGGGCTGGCGTTCCGTTGCGGGCATCCCGGACGACCTCGACCCGATGGCGCCATCCGCCCCCGATGGCGATGTCGACGCGGTCGTCGGCGTCGCGGCCGCGCTCGAACTGCTCCATGCCGCGGCGCTCGTCCACGACGACATCATCGACCGCTCAGCGACGCGACGCGGGCGGCCGGCTGCTCGCAGCGCCTTCGCGCAGCTGCATCGCGAGAGCTCCTGGACCAAGGACCCCGAGCGCTTCGGCGACGGCGCCGCGATCCTGCTCGGAGACCTGCTGCTCGGCTGGGCCGACTCCGCGCTGCGGATCGCGACCGGCCTCCTCACCGACCGCGCCGCCGCGGCCGCCGCGACCGCCGAGTTCGAGCGGATGCGCACCGAGGTGACCCTCGGCCAGTACCTCGACATCCTCGAGGAGCACTCCTGGATCGCGCGACCCGACGCCGACGCGGCGCGGCGCGCCCAGCGGGTGGTCGTGCACAAGTCGGCGAAGTACTCGGTCGAGGCCCCCCTGGCGATCGGCGCGCTGCTCGGCGGCGCGGACCCCGAGCAGGTCGCGGCGCTGCGCGGCTTCGGCCTCCCGCTCGGCATCGCGTTCCAGCTGCGCGACGACCTGCTCGGCGTGTACGGGGACCCCGAGACGACCGGCAAGCCGGCGGGCGACGATCTGCGCGAGGGCAAGCGCACCGTCCTCATCGCCCTCGCCCGCGCCGCGCTCCCCGGCTCCGCCCGATCCCTCCTCGACGAGCTGCTCGGCGATCCCGAGCTGGACGAGGCGCAGGTCGACCTCATCCGCCGCACGCTGCGCGAGTGCGGCGCGGTCGACCAGGTGGAGCGCGCGATCGACTACAACCTCGGGCAGGCTACGACCGCGATCGACGGCGCCCGCATCACCGGGCTCGCCCGCCGAGAGCTGCTCGCCCTCGCGGAAGCGGTGTCCCGCCGCGACGCCTGAGGGCTCCGGCGCCCGCGGGTCGGATAGCCGCGTAGCGGCGTATCGAGACTTCAGAACGCCAGCGCCTGGCCCACGCGCCGGACCTCGCTCTTGCGCCCGGCGCGAAGCGCGAGGATCGGGCTCGTCCCGAGGCTCGGCTCGTCCTCGAGCAGCCAGGTCATCGCCTCCGCCTCGCTGAAGCCCGCGTCGAGCAGCAGCAGCACCGTACCGCGCAGCTCGCGCAGCGGCTCCGTCTCGCCCAGGAAGAGCTCCGGCACCTTGACGACGCCGTCGATGCGGCTCGCGAGCAGCGAGCGCTCCTCGATCAGGCGATGCACCTGACTCAGCTTGACCTCGAACCGCTCCGCGATCTCCGGAACCGTCACCCACACGACATCGGGCTGCACCACGCGTTCGAATATCTCACAGGTGGCGCATCGCGCTCGACCACGCGCGACGCGGAAGCGTTTCAAACACTGAGCTAGACGCATCTGTTTTCACATCAGTCACGTTGGTTGACTTGGCTCGCTCTGTATGTCAACGTTGTCGGGATTATCGATATCACCAACCCTCTCAGGCCGGAGAGAAGGACGAGATCATGACGGCAGCAGCGACCGGGAGCGTGCCCCCGTTCACCGCCGCCAACGCGCTGCACGGCCTGCGGCCCAGCACCGAGCCCGCACGCACCCGGCGCGAGCGTCGGGCCCGCGAGCGCGGCACGGGCGAACGGCGGCGTATGGGACCGGCCATCCCGCTGCTGGTGGCCGGGACGCTCGCGTTCTCCACGACCGTGACCGGCGTCGCGATCCCTGCCGACACCAAGGCGAAGTCCCCCAAGCCCAAGCCCCCCGTCACCGATCGCGGGACGACCGTGCGCGAGGCTTTCGCCGAGGCGAAGCGCGCCGCGGCCGCTGCCGCGACCGCGATCCGCACGACCGTCGCGCCGCCCGCGCTCTACACGGTCGGCCAGCACGAGACGCTCCCCGACATCGCCGCGCGCTACGGACTGTCGACCGCGTCGCTGCTCGCGCTCAACGGCCTGAGCTGGAGCACCGCGATCCACGCGGGACAGATCCTCAAGCTCACCGCGTCCGGCCCGATCGAGCCGGCGGCACCCCCGGCCGAGGAGCCGCCCGTCCCGCAGCAGCAGCGGCACACCGTCGCCTCGGGCGAGAGCCTCACGTCCGTCGCGGCCCTCTACGGCGTCGAGGCGCAGTCGCTGCTCTCGGCGAACGGCTTCAGCCCGAGCTCGATCATCTACCCCGGCCAGATCGTCACCATCCCGCCGCCGCCCGCGCCCGTCGTCGAGGCGCCACCGGCCGAGCCCGCGCCGCAGTACGCCGAGGTCCACGACTACGCCGCCGTCGGGCTCACGGAGTCGATGGCGCACTACGCGAGCATCATCATCCAGGTGGGTCGCTCGATGGGCGTGCCGGACTACGGCATCGTCATCGCCCTCGCGACCGCCGCGCAGGAGTCCACGCTGCGCAACCTCGACTGGGGCGACCGGGACTCGGTCGGACTCTTCCAGCAGCGCCCCAGCCAGGGCTGGGGCACCGTCGCGCAGCTGACCGACCCGTGGGAGTCCAGTCGGCGCTTCTACGGCGGACCCGGCGTGCCCACGCGCGGGCTCCTCGACATCCCCGGCTGGCAGTCGATGCCGCTGACCGTCGCCGCGCAGGCGGTGCAGATCTCGGCCTACCCCGACGCCTATGCGAAGTGGGAGTCGTCGGCCTGGGCATGGCTCGGGGAGCTGTCGTGATCGGCGCCGCTCCCCGACGTGTCTCCAGAAGGCTGCAATGACGGGGATCTACACTTCCGGAGTGACTGAGAACGCGACCGCAGACCCGATGGTCGGTCGCCTCCTCGACGGCCGGTACCAGATCCGGTCCCGAATCGCGCGCGGCGGGATGGCGACCGTCTACCTCGCGACCGACCTGCGGCTCGAACGCCGGGTCGCGGTCAAGGTCATGCACGGGCACCTCGCCGACGACGCCGCCTTCCGCGAGCGGTTCATCCGCGAGGCCCGCAGCGCGGCGCGGCTCGCGCACCCCAACGTCGTCGCCGTCTTCGATCAGGGCGAGGACAGCGACATGGCGTACCTCGTCATGGAGTACCTCCCGGGGATCACGCTTCGCGAGCTCCTCCAGGAGCACCGGGTGCTCACGACCGAGCAGACGCTCGACATCATCGAGGCGGTGCTCGGCGGTCTCGCCGCGGCACACCGCGCCGGCATCGTCCACCGCGACCTCAAGCCGGAGAACGTCCTGCTCGCCGACGACGGCCGGATCAAGATCGGCGACTTCGGGCTCGCGCGCGCCGTCTCGGCGAACACCGCGACCGGCGCCGCGCTCCTCGGCACGATCGCCTATCTCTCCCCCGAGCTCGTGACCCGGGGCATCGCCGACGCCCGCAGCGACATCTACGCGGTCGGCATCATGATGTACGAGATGCTCACTGGTGAGCAGCCGTACAAGGGCGAGCAGCCGGTGCATATCGCCTACCAGCACGCGAACTCGACCGTGCCGCCGCCTTCCGGCAAGAACGCGCGCGTCCCCGCCGAGCTCGACGAGATCGTGCAGTGGGCGACCGCCCGCACGCCGGAGGAGCGTCCGGCCGACGCCCGGGCGATGCTCGACCAGGTGCTCGACGCGCACGGCTCGCTCGCGACCGCGCTGTCCGGCACCGGGTCCGACACGGGCCACCAGACCCAGATCCTCACGGGTCCAGGACGGCGCCTGCAGACGGGCGAGACGAGCATCCTGATGCCGGCGCAGCCGACTGCGGAGACGACCGTCATCGCCGGCGGCGCCGGTCCTCGACGCACTCGCGCCGCTGCCGCCGCTGCGACCGGCCCGCAGCTCAGCGCCAACACCGCCGCCCTGCACCTGCGCACGCGCAAGCGGCGCGGGCGCGGCTGGATCGCGCTCGTCCTCGTGCTGCTGCTCGCGGCGGGCGGCGGCACGGCCGGCTGGTGGTTCAGCATCGGGCCGGGCGCCCAGGTGGCGGTCCCGAGCGGACTCGCGAACCTCTCGCCCGAGGCGGCCGAGGCGGCGCTCGTGGAGGCGGGGCTCGTACCGGGTGCGCGGACCGAGGAGGCGTCGGTCGACGTCCTCGCCGGCAACGTGATCCGCACGGACCCCGCGGAAGGCACCGCCGTGCTCAAGGGATCCGAGGTCGGGCTCGTCATCTCGACCGGACCGCGGCTCCTCGCCTTCCCCGACGTCGTCGGCCAGCCGCTCGACGAGGCGCTCCTCGCGCTCGCAGACTTCGCGGTGCAGCCCGACCCGATCCGCCAGTTCAACGCCGAGGCGCCGGTCGACACGGTGCTCGCCGTCTACCGCGTCTCGGACGGCGCCGACCTCGCCGGCACGGCGGAGCTCTTCGAGCAGACCCCGATCTCGCTCATCGTCTCAGCGGGGCCGCTGCCGTCGGTCGAACACCTGCCGCTCGATATTGCGATCACGGTCGTCGAAGCAGCGGGACTCGTCGTCGGGGACACCTCCGCCCGCGACTACAGCGACACGGTATCCGTCGACGCGGTGATCCGGCTGGCGCCGACGACAGATCCGGTGCGAGTCGGCGACACCGTGGGGCTCGTGCTTTCCCAGGGGCCCGAGCCCGTCGAAGTGCCAAACGTCGTCGGCGAGACTTGGGCGAACGCGAAGCCTCAGCTTGAAGCTCTCGGCTTCCAGCTGTCTTACTCGAGTCTCGGCGATATGTTCCCTGAGCAGTTCGTGGTCAGCCAGCTCACGCCTGGCGCTGGAACAAGCACACCGCGCGGCAGCCGGCTCCAGGTGGACTTGCGCCCGACCTAAGCTCAGAGGCGCTGCAGCTCCTCGGCCACGAGGAACGCGAGCTCGAGCGACTGCATGTGGTTGAGCCGCGGGTCGCAGAGCGACTCGTAGCGCGTCGCGAGCGTGGCCTCGTCGATCTGCTCCGCCCCGCCGAGGCACTCGGTGACGTCGTCGCCCGTGAGCTCGACGTGGATGCCGCCCGGGTAGGTGCCCACGGCACGGTGCGCCTCGAAGAAGCCCTTGACCTCGTCGACGACGTCGTCGAAGCGACGCGTCTTGTAGCCGTTGGGCGTCGTGATCCCGTTGCCGTGCATGGGGTCGGTGACCCACACGGGCGTCGAGCCCTCCGACTTAATCGCGCTGAGCAGTGGCGGGAGCGCCTCGCGGATCCTGCCGGCGCCCATCCGGGTGATGAACGTCAGCCTGCCGGGCTCGCGCTCTGGATCCAGCTTGTCGACGAGCCGCAGCATCGTGTCGACGTCGGTCGTCGGGCCGAGCTTGATGCCGATGGGGTTGCGCACGCGCGAGAAGAAGTCGACGTGGGCGCCGTCGAGGTCGCGGGTGCGCTCCCCGATCCACAGGAAGTGCGCCGACGTGTCGTACGGCGTGCCGGTGCGCGAGTCGATGCGCGTCAGCGCCCGCTCGTACTCCATGAGCAGCCCCTCGTGCGCCGACCAGACGTCGGCGCGCTTCAGCTCGTCGGAGTACGCACCGGCGGCGTCCATGAACTTGATGGCCCGGTCGATCTCCGCAGCGAGCTGCTCGTAGCGGCGCATCATGGGGTTGGCGGCGAAGCCGCGGTTCCACGAGTGCACCTCGCGCAGGTCCGCGAAACCGCCCTGGGTGAACGCGCGCATGAGGTTCAGCGTCGACGCCGACGTGTGGTACGCGTCGAGCATCCGGCCGGGTGCCGCGGCGCGCGACTCCGGGGTGAAGTCGTAGCCGTTGACGATGTCGCCGCGGTAGGCCGGCAGCGTCACATCTCCGCGGGTCTCCGTGTCGCTCGAGCGCGGCTTGGCGAACTGTCCCGCCATCCGGCCCATCTTCACGACCGGCTTCGACGCCGCGTACGTCAGCACGACGGACATCTGGAGGATCGTCTTGATCCGGTTGCGGATCTGGTCCGCGGTCGCGCCCGCGAAGGTCTCGGCGCAGTCGCCGCCCTGGAGGACGAACGCCTCGCCGACGGCCGCGCTCGCGAGGCGCGCACGGAGGTTGTCGACCTCGCCGGCGAAGACGAGCGGCGGGAGGGCCTTCAGCTGTGCCGCGACCTCGGAGACGCGCCCGGCGTCCTCGTAGGAGGGCTGCTGCTTGATCGGGAGCTCACGCCAATAGTCGAGCCCGGCGACGACACTGGGCTCGGCTGCGACGAAGGGCTCTGACATCTGGGACACGGCGGACAAGTCTACCGGCCGTGCTACGTCGTCTTGGCCTTCGCCTTTGCGCTCGAAGCGTACATGTCGACGTACTCCTGGCCGGACAGCCGGGCGATCTCGTAGACGATCTCGTCGGTCACGGCGCGCAGCACGAAGCGATCCGACTCGAGGCCCGCGTATCGCGAGAAGTCGAGCGGCTCGCCGAACACGACGCCGACGCGGTGGATACGCGGCCAGCGCGAGCCGAGCGGCATGACCTTGTCGGTGTCGTACACGATCGCGGGGACGACGACCGCGCCCGATTCGAGCACCATGCGCGCGATGCCGGTTCGGCCGCGGTAGAGCCGGCCATCGGGGCTGCGCGTGCCCTCGGGGTAGATGCCGAGCTGGTCGCCGGCGGCGAGGACCTCGAGCCCCGTGTTGAGCGAGGCCTCGGAGGCCTTGCCGCCGGCGCGGTCGATCGAGAGCTGTCCCGCGCCCGTGAAGAAGAGCCGGATGAGCCAGCCCTTGATCCCCTTGCCGGTGAAGTACTCCGACTTCGCGAGAAAGGTCACCTTCCGGTCGAGCACGAGCGGCATGAAGATCGAGTCGAGGAACGACACGTGGTTGCCCGCGAGGATCACGGGGCCTTCCTTGGGGACGTTCTGCACGCCGCGCACCCAGGGCCGGAAGACCGTCCAGAGGAACGGGCCCACGAGGATGTGCTTGAGGAACCAGTAGAACATCGCGGACCAATCTAATGCCCGTGGCCCCCGCGCCGACCCGCATACAATCGAGGAAACCCCCCACGGTGCCAAAGGAGCTGCTGTGAAGGAATTCTCGACCCCTGCCGTCGTACCCGCGGATCCCGAGGCGAATACGACCGATCTGCTCGTCGCGCGTGTCAAGGCGACCCCGGACAGTCCGCTGTTCGCCGTCCCGGACGGGGCGGGCTGGCGAGACGTGACGGCGCGGACCTTTTACGACGAGGTCGTCGCGCTCGCCAAGGGGTTCGTCGCGGCCGGCGTCGAACCGGGCGACAAGATCGGGCTGATGGCGCGCACGTCGTACCAGTGGACGCTCATCGACTTCGCGACGTGGTTCGCGGGCGCGGCGCTCGTGCCGATCTACGACACCGCCGCCCCGGCGCAGATCCAGTGGAATCTCACGGATTCTGGCGCGACCGCGGCGATCTTCCACACGAGCGAGCACTTCGCCCGCTTCGACGAGGTCCGTGCCGACGTGCCGCACGTGACCAAGGTGTGGCAGATCGACGCCGGCAATCTCGACCGTCTCGTCGAGCAGGGCCGCGACGTGCCCGACGAGGAGATCGAGCGACGCCGCCGGATCGCCCGCGGCTCCGACCTCGCGACGCTCATCTACACGTCGGGTTCCACGGGCAGTCCGAAGGGCTGTGTGCTCACCCACTCGAACTTCGTCGAGCTCTCGAGGAACTCGGTCGCGTCGTTCCCGGAGGTCCTCAACACCGAGTCGTCGACGGTGCTGTTCATCACCCTGTCGCACGTCTTCGCTCGCTTCATCTCGGTCCTCGCGGTCGTCGCGGGCGCGAAGGTCGGGCACCAGCCCGACACCTCGAAGCTCGTCGAGTCACTCGGCAGCTTCCGTCCGACGTTCCTCCTCGCCGTCCCGCGCGTCTTCGAGAAGGTCTACAACTCGGCCGAGCAGGTCGCCGAGGGCGGCGGCAAGGGGAAGATCTTCCGCAAGGCGGCCGCGGTCGCGGTCGCACACTCGAAGGCGCTCGACGACGGCAAGGTGCCACTCGGGCTGAAGCTCCAGTTCGCCCTGTTCGACCGGCTCGTGCTCTCGAAGCTGCGCGCGCGGCTCGGCGGACGCGTGCAGTACGCGATCTCCGGGTCGGCGCCACTCGGCCTCTACCTGGGGCACTTCTTCCGGAGCCTCGGTGTCAGCGTGCTCGAGGGCTGGGGCCTCACGGAGACGACGGCGCCGGTGACCGTCAACCTGCCGACCAAGTTCAAGATCGGCACGGTTGGCGTCCCGCTGCCGGGCAACGCGGTCCGGCTCAGCGACGACGGCGAGCTGCTCGTGAAGGGTGTGTGCGTCTTCGAGGGCTACTGGAGAAACGAGGCCGCGACGAGCGAGGCGTTCGACGCGGACGGATGGCTGCACACGGGCGACCTCGGCTCGATCGACGACGAGGGCTACGTGACGATCACGGGCCGCAAGAAGGAGCTGCTGATCACGGCCGGCGGCAAGAACATCGCGCCCGCCCAGCTGGAGGACCCGATCCGGTCCAACACGCTCGTCGGGCAGGTCGTCGCCGTCGGCGACCGCAAGCCCTTCGTCGCCGCGCTCATCACCCTCGACGAGGAGATGCTCCCGGTCTGGCTCGAGAACAACGGCGAGCCGAAGGACCTCTCGCTGGCCGACGCGGCACGCAATCCGAAGGTCATCGCCGAGGTGCAGCGCGCGATCGACGCGGCGAACGCGAAGGTCTCGCGCGCGGAGTCGATCCGGAAGTTCGCGATCCTCGACACGACGTGGACGGAGGCGAGCGGGCACCTGACCCCGAAGCTGTCGATCAAGCGGCACGTCATCACGCAGGACTTCGCCGACACGATCGAGGGCCTCTACACGGGCGCGGGCACCGAGACCCAGGGGATCAGCACCCAGCCCTGATCCACACGTGCGGCTCCCTGAGCGAGGTCAGCGCTGCGCGCGGTACCAGTCCTGGGCGCGGATCTCGCGCATCGCCTCGCGCTTGACCTCGGCCTCGAGCCCCTCGATGTACAGGTGCCCGTCGAGGTGGTCGCACTCGTGCTGGAGCATCTGCGCCATGACGCCGTCGCCCTCCACGACGACCGGGTCGCCCACGAGGTCGACGCCCTCGACGCGCGCCCACGGGTGGCGCATCCGCGGGTAGCCGACGCCCGGCACGGAGAGGCAGCCCTCGTCCACCGGCTCCGGCTCGCCGCGCACCTCGACGAGCACGGGGTTCAGCACGTAGCCGACCTCCCCGTCGATGTTCCACGAGAACGCCCGCAGGCCCACGCCGATCTGGTTCGCGGCGACCCCGGCCCGGCCGGGCAGCCGCACCGAGTCGAGCAGGTCCCCCACGAGGGCGTCGTTCCCGTTCGCGCCCACGCGCACCGGGTCGCACGCGCTGCGCAGCACGGGGTCGCCGAAGAGGCGGATCTCCCGCGCGGTCATCCCGCGTCGTGGTCGGGCAGACCGTCCACGACGGACGCGGCGAGCTCTCGGATGGACTCCTGCGTGAGCGGCTTGAGCGCGTCGAAGTGGATGGTCGCGCCGGTCGCGAGCAGCGGGTCGTAGGGGATGCGCACGATGTCGCGGACGCGGCTCGCGAAGTGCTCCTCGAGCTCGTCGAGGATCAGCAGGTTCGTGCCCTGCGTCGCCGTGTTGAGGGCGACGACGGCATGCCGCGCGAGGTCCTCGTAGCCGTTGTTCTCGAGCCAGGAGATGGTCTCCGACGTGAGGCGCGCCTCGTCGAGGCTGCCGCCCGACACGACGACGAGCTGGTCGGCCCGGTCGAGCGTCGCCTTCATGACGGAGTGGATCATGCCGGTGCCGCAGTCGGTGAGCACGATCGAGTAGAACCGCTTCGCGAGGTCCGCGACCGTGTTGTAGTCGTCCGCGTCGAACTCCTCCTGGAGGTTCGGGTTCGTGTCGGACGCGAGGATGTCGAGGCGGGTCTCGTCCCGCGACACGCGCTTCTGGAAGTCGGAGAAGGCGTGGATGTCGGCCGCGCTCTCGACGAGGTCGCGCACGGTCTCCTCGGTCGTCTTCGTGATGCGCTCGGCGAGCGTGCCGCGGTCCGGGTTCGCGTCGATCGCGACGACCCGGTCCTCGCGGATGCTCGCGAGCGCCATCCCCAGCAGCGTCGAGACGGTCGTCTTGCCGACGCCGCCCTTCCGCGACAGCACGGCGACGAAGCGGGCGGGCCCGTCGAGGCGGCGCGCGATGCGCTGCTCGAGCGACTTGCGGGAGCGCACGGGCTTCGCGTCGCCGGGGTGGTACGCGTGGAAGGTGAGCTCGTAGATGAACCGCTGCAGCCCGCCCTCGGGGGGCTTCGGCTTCGCCTTGCCGCGCGTGCTGACGATGCGCTCGGGCGTGAGCATGGCGGGGGTCTCGGGCCGGCTCGCGACCGCGTCGGCGGCCATCGTGATGGTCGTCGTGACGACCTGCTCGACGGGCTTGGCGAGCACGGGGTCGACGGGAACGTCGTTGAGCGCGATCGCCGCCTCGTCGGCTGGCGTCTCGTGCACGGTGGGCGGGAGATCGATCGTGATGATCTGGTCCGTCGCCGCCGTATTCGCCGGTTCTCGGCCCTCGGATCCCTCACGCGCTGCCATATTGCCTACCTTTCGGTCGCGTCAGTCTAGCGAGATCGGGGTGCCTCGGCGTCACGCGATCTCGACGATGAGGTCGCCCGCCTCGACCCGTGCGCTCTCAGGGACGGCCAGTCGCCGGACGGTGCCCGCGACGGGGGCCGTGATCGCGGCTTCCATCTTCATCGCCTCGATGACGGCGATCTGCTCGCCTTGCGCGACCTCGGCGCCGGTGTCGACTTTGAGTGTGACGAGTCCGGAGAACGGTGCGGCGACCTGCCCGGGGATGGCTGCGTCGGCTTTCTCGGCGCTGCGCGTGACGACCTGGATCGACTCGTCGCGGACGATGACCGGGCGCAGTTGCCCGTTGAGCGTGAGCATGACGGTACGCATGCCCTTCTCGTCGGCCTCGCCGATCGCCTCGAGCCCGACGAAGAGCTGCACGCCGGGCTCGAGCGGCACGATGTGCTCGGTCTCGGGTTTGAGGCC
Source organism: Microbacteriaceae bacterium (assembly GCA_035555435.1). Taxonomy (GTDB): domain Bacteria; phylum Actinomycetota; class Actinomycetes; order Actinomycetales; family Microbacteriaceae; genus 73-13. The sequence continues at coordinate 62,241 of DATMGN010000016.1, forward strand.
GTAGAGGTAGTCGAGGGTGTCGATGACGCTGACGTCGCCGTAGTCGGCGCGCCACTGCGTGAAGGTGCGCGTGGGCCCCGGGAACAGGAGGCGATTCAGAGCAGCACGCCGGGTGGCCGGCTCCCCGCGCAGCTCCGCCTCGTCCTCGGGGCTGAGCGGCGTGATCTCGATGGAGCGCTCGCGACCGGCGAGCGCCTTGGTGCGGAAGGGCTCCGGCCAACCACCGGGCGGGTCGCCGAGCTCGCCGGCGAGGAAGCCGATGACGCTGTCGGGGATGTCGTAGCGCTGCGGGTCGCGCTCGAAGTCCGTGGGGTCGGCGCCGGCGGCGACGAGTGCGAGCGCGAGGTCGCCGACGGCTTTCGAGCTGGGCGTGACTTTCGGCGGCCGGCCGAGGATGCGGTTGGCGGCGGCGTACGCGTCTTCGACGCGCTCGAAGTGCTCGCCCTGCCCGACGGCGATCGCCTGCTGGCGCAGGTTGGAGAGCTGCCCGCCAGGGATCTCGTGCTCGTAGACGCGGCCGGTGGGTCCGGGCAGTCCGGATTCGAATGGCCGGTAGGCGCTGCGCACGGCCTCCCAGTACGGTTCGAGCTCGCCGACGGCGCGCAGGCTCAGCCCAGTGTCTCGCTCGGTGTGCGCGAGCGCGGCGACGAGCGCGGACAGGCTCGGCTGCGAGGTGGTGCCGGCCATGGGCGCTGCGGCGGCGTCGACGGCGTCGGCGCCGGCGGCGCTCGCCGCGAGGAGGGTCGCGAGTTGTCCGCCTGCGGTGTCGTGCGTGTGGACGTGGACGGGGACGTCGAAGCGCGATCGCAGGGTGGTGACGAGCCGCGCCGCGGCTTCGGGACGCAGCAGGCCCGCCATGTCTTTGATGCCGAGGATGTGCGCCCCGGTGCCGACGATCTGTTCTGCGAGGCGCAGCCAGTAGTCGAGCGTGTAGAGGTCCTCGGCGGGGTCGAGCAGGTCGCCCGTGTAGCTCATGGCGCCTTCCGCGACGGCGGTGCCGGTCTCGAGCACGGATTCGATGGCGGGCCGCATCTGCTCGACGTCGTTGAGCGCGTCGAAGACGCGGAAGATGTCGACGCCGGTCGCCGCGGCCTCGCGGACGAACGCGTCGGTGACGAGCTGCGGGTACGGGGTGTAGCCGACGGTGTTGCGTCCGCGCAGGAGCGCCTGGACCGCGATGTTGGGGTCCGCTTCGCGGATCGCGGCGAGCCGCTCCCATGGGTCTTCGCCGAGGAAGCGCAGGCTCACGTCGTAGGTGGCGCCGCCCCACGCCTCGATCGAGAGCAGTTGCGGCGTGAGGCGCGTGAGCGCCGGGAGCGCGGCGGTGAGGTCGGCGGTCCGCACGCGGGTGGCGAGCAGCGACTGGTGGGCGTCCCGGAACGTCGTATCGGTGACGGCGAGCGCCTGCTGCGCCCGCAGGGCGGCGGCGAAGCCGGACGGGCCGAGCTCGCGCAGTCGCTGCCGTGAGCCGGGCGGGGGCGGGGTGTCGAGGTCGACGCTCGGGAGCTTCGTCGCGGGCCGCACGAGGCCGGCGCCGTCCCCGTGGGGCTGGTTGACGGTCGTCTCGGCGAGCCAGCGCAGTAGGCGGCTCGCGCGGTCCTGCGAGTGACGGGAGTCGAGGAGGTGCGGTCGCTCCTCGATGAACGCCGTGGACAGGTCGGCCGCGAGGAAGGCGGGGTCGTCGAGCACCGCCTGGAGGAATGGGATGTTGGTCGCGACGCCGCGGAGCCGGAACTCGGCGAGCGCGCGCCGGGTGCGCGCGACGGCGATCGGCCAGGTCCGGCCGCGCGCGATGAGCTTGACGAGCATCGAGTCGAAGTGGGGGCTGACCTGCACGCCGGCGGCGACGGTGCCGCCGTCGAGCCGGATGCCGGCGCCGCCGGGCGAGCGGTAGGTCGTGATCCGCCCGGTGTCGGGCCGGAAGTCCTGCGCGGGGTCCTCCGTGGTGATCCGGCATTGGATCGCGACGCCGCGCACGCCGATCTCGTCCTGCTCGAGTCCGAGGTCGCGCAGCGTCTCGCCGGCGGCGATGCGCAGCTGCGCGACGACGAGATCGACATCGGTGACCTCCTCGGTGACGGTGTGCTCGACCTGGATGCGGGGGTTCATCTCGATGAAGACGTGCTCGCCGGCGCGCTCCCCCGCGGTGTCGAGGAGGAACTCGACGGTCCCCGCGTTGACGTAGCCGATCGAGCGGGCGAACGCGATGGCATCGCGATGCAGGGCGGCCCGGGTCGTCTCGTCGAGGCCCTGGGCGGGCGCGATCTCGATGACCTTCTGGTGCCGGCGTTGTACGGAGCAGTCGCGCTCGTAGAGATGGATCGTGTCGCCGGTGCGGTCGGCGAGGATCTGGACCTCGATGTGGCGCGGGCGCACGACCGCCTGCTCGATGAACATGCGGGCGTCGCCGAAGGCGCTCGACGCCTCGCGCATCGCGGCCTCGAGCGCTTCGCGCAGCTCCTCGGGCCGCTCGACGCGGCGCATCCCGCGCCCGCCGCCTCCCGCGACCGCCTTCGCGAAGACGGGGAACCCGATCTCGCCGGCGGCCGACAGCAGCGCTTCGATGTCGTCGGTCGCCGCCGAGGAGCGCAGCACCGGTACGCCCGCCGCGATGGCCCGCTCCTTCGCCGTGACCTTGTCCCCCGCCATCCGCAGGACGTCGGCGCCGGGTCCGACGAACGCGATGCCGTGCCGCGCCGCCGCCTCCGCGAGCTCCGCATTCTCGGACAGGAAGCCGTAGCCGGGGTAGATCGCATCGGCCCCCGCCTCGCGCGCGACACGGATGATCTCCGCGACGTCGAGGTACGCGCGGACCGGGTGACCGCGTTCTCCGATGACGTACGCCTCGTCGGCCTTCTGCCGGTGGATCGAGCCGCGATCCTCCCACGCGTAGACCGCGACGGTGCGGATCCCTAGTTCGTAGCACGCGCGGAAGGCCCGCACTGCGATCTCGCCGCGATTGGCGACCAGGACTTTAGCGAACACGACGTTCCTCTGGAGGGGTGGCGAGTCAGTCAGGAGGGTCGCAGGTCAGCCTAGTAGTCTCAATTTTCGTGCACGTTCTCAGCGTCAGCTCGCTCAAAGGAGGCGTCGGGAAGACGACCGTGACCCTCGGTCTCGCGTCGGCCGCGTTCGCGCGCGGCATTCGCGTCCTCGTCGTCGACCTCGACCCGCAGGCCGACGCGACCACAGGCATGGCTGCCGACACGACGAACCGTGCGAACATCGCCGACGTCCTGGCCAATCCGAAGGAGAAGTCGGTGCGCGCCGCGATCGCCCCGAGCGGCTGGACCCGGACGCACGCGGGCGTCGTCGACGTCGTCGTCGGGTCGCCGCTCGCGACCAACTTCGACGGCCCGCACCCCACGGTGCGCGACATCTGGAAGCTCGAGGAGGCGCTCGCGACCGTCGAGGCCGACTACGACCTCGTGCTCATCGACACCGCGCCGTCGCTCAACGCACTGACCCGCACCGCCTGGGTCGCGAGCGATCGGGTCGCGATCGTGACCGAGCCCGCACTCTTCTCCGTCGCTGCCGCCGATCGTGCCCTGCGCGCGATCGAGGAGATCCGCCGGGGCCTGTCCCCGCGCCTGCAGCCGCTCGGCATCGTCGTCAACCGCTGGCGCGAGCACTCCGCCGAGCAGCAGTTCCGACTGCAGGAGATGCGCGAGATGTTCGGCCCGCTCGTGCTCGATCCGCAGATGCCCGAGCGCACGGCGCTGCAGCAGGCGCAGGGCGCCGCGAAGCCCGTGCACCTGTGGCCGGGCGATCACGCGGTCGAGGCCGCGAAGGGGTTCGACGCGCTGCTCGACCGGGTCGTCGCCTCGGCGCGCCAGGCGCAGAACCCGATCGAACCGGGCAAGGCGAAGGCCGAGCCGGCGGAGGCTCCCTCCGACGCGACCGAGCCCGCCGAGAGCAAGCCCGCGGGCAGCTAGGACGCCGCGCGCGCCGCGCGGCGCTTGGCGAGCTCGTCGACCGGGTCGTCGGCGCGCAGCGAGTCGAGGCCGACGAGGCTCGTCTCGACCTCGCGCAGGACGCGGCCGACGGCGATGCCGAAGACACCCTGACCCCGGTGCACGAGGTCGATGACCTCGTCGTCGGAGGTGCACAGGTAGACACTCGCACCGTCACTCATGAGCGTGATCTGGGCAAGGTCGCTGATCCCGAGCTCGCGCAGCTGGTCGACCGCCGCGCGGATCTGCTGGAGCGAGACGCCCGCGTCGAGCAGGCTCTTGACGATGCGCAGCACGAGGATGTCCTGGTAGCCGTAGAGGCGCTGCGATCCCGACCCCGACGCGCCGCGCACGGTCGGCTCGACGAGGCCCGTGCGGGCCCAGTAGTCGAGCTGGCGATAGGTGATGCCCGCGACGCGCGCGGCCTCGACGCCGCGGTAGCCGACGTCCTCGGACAGGACCGGGAGCCCGTCGGTGAAGAGCATCGGGGAGGGCTGCTCGAACTCGCTCATCAGACCCTCAACTCTCACTTGAACCTTTGGGACATCTGCAACGCTAGCCCCAGGGCGGCCCCTCGTCGCGCCACCCGCCGCATACGGCGTGTCGTATCGAAGCTACCCCAACCAGCGGCCAGGTTCGACTCCCCCGTCAGTGCTCGAGCCGCTCCAGCGCGCTGCGCACGAGCGCCGTGCGCACGAGCTCGAGCCGTGCCGCGATCTCCCGAGCGAGCTCCGCCGCCCGCGCACGGGAGCCCGCCCCGGGACGACGGCGCACCGTGTCGACGGCCGAGTCGATGAGGCCGACCTCGCGTTCCGCCGCCTGTCGAAACCCGCGCAGGTGGCGCGGCTCGAGGCCCGAGCGCTGCAGCTCCACGAGCGCGCGCATCAGGACGACGGCGTCCTCGCCGTAGGACTCGGACGCGAGGATGAGCGAGTGCGCGACGGCGTCGGCGAGCAGCGCCGCGCTCGCGCCCGACTCGCGCAGCAGGTCCGCCCGGGTGAGCCGTCGCTCGGCGTCCAGGATCGACCCAGAGATGCGCGTGGGCGCCGCGAGCTTCTCCGTGCGACCGGCGTCGAAGTCCTCCAACTGCACGCGGATGACCTTGAGCGGCAGGTAGTGGTCGCGCTGCATCGTCAGCACGAACCGCAGGCGCTCGATGTCCGCATGCGAGAACTTGCGGTAGCCCGACTCGGTCCGCGCCGGCGCGACGAGGCGCTCGGCCTCCAAGAAGCGCAGCTTCGACGGCGAGAGGTCCGGGAACTCGGGCATGAGCTTCGCGAGCACCTGACCGATCGAGAACAGCGTCGGGGCGGTGCGCGCCTGCGCGGGCCGGGGTGCCGCCATCAGCCCTCAGCCCCCGCCAGGTCGAGGCGGGACGCGTAGAACGTGAGGCGGAACTTGCCAATCTGGACGTCGACGCCGTCGGCCAGGACAGCCGAGTCGACGAGCCGACCCCCGACATACGTGCCGTTGAGAGAGCCGAGGTCGCGCACGGTGAACACCGTACCGCTTCGCGTGAACTCCGCGTGACGGCGGGAGACCGTGACGTCGTCGAGGAAGATCGCGGCGTCGGGGTGGCGTCCCGCGAGCGCCGAGTCGGTGTCCAGGAGGAAGCGCGAGCCGCTCGCCGGACCGCGCTCCACGACGAGAATGGCGGAGCCGGAGGGCAGTGCGCCGATCGCCGCGACGGCCTCGGTGCCGAGGTCCGGGGCGTGCGCGGCGAGCTGGGCGGCGAACTCCTCGCCGTATCGGGCGGTGCTGTCGTCCTGCCGCGCTCCCGCGGCGCCGGCTGCGTCTTCGCTCATGCCGCCCCTCCTCGATGAGCCACGGTAACAGATGGCGGTTGCCGCGGAAACGGGTCCGCATCACCATCCGCGCTCCCGTTACGCTCGTGTGCATGACACCCTTGCTGCTCGCCGTCATCGTGGCCGGCGCCGCCTCCGCGTTCTGCTGGATCGCCTCGCTCGTGACGCGTGACTACTCGTGGGTCGACCGCCTCTGGTCGATCGTCCCGGTGGTCTATGTGTGGATCTTCGCGGCCGGCGCCGGGCTCGCGGACCCGCGCCTGGACGTCATGGCGATCCTCGTCACCGCCTGGGGTGCGCGGCTCACCTACAACTTCGCGCGCAAGGGCGGCTACTCGGGCGTCGAGGACTACCGCTGGCCGGTCCTGCGGGCGAGGATGTCGCCCGCAGGCTGGCACCTGTTCAACCTGTTCTTCATCGTGCTGTTCCAGAACGCACTGCTGCTCGCGATCGCGCTGCCGGCGCAGACGGCCCTCGAGCACTCCGTCGTCTCGGCGAACCCGACCCCCTTCGGCGTGCTCGACGTCGTCCTCGCGCTCGCGTTCCTCGCCTTCCTCGCCGGCGAGACCATCGCCGACCAGCAGCAGTGGGACTTCCACCGCGCCAAGCACGCGGGCGGGCCCGACTTCGAGCCCCGCTTCGTGCAGACCGGGATGTGGAAGTACAGCCGCCACCCCAACTACTTCTTCGAGCAGGCGCAGTGGTGGATGGTGCTCGGGTTCGGCATGGTCGCGGCAGGCACCGTGCTCGTCTGGAGCGCCGTGGGAGCGATCGTGCTGGTCGTGCTGTTCATCGGCTCGACCGTCTTCACCGAGTCGATCACGCGTGGCAAGTACCCCGAGTACGCGCAGTACCAGGCGCGGGTCTCGCCCATCGTGCCGTGGCCGCCGCGGCGCACGGCCGCGCTCAAGTCCCGGGCGTAGGCTGTCGGGATGTCCGAATCCCCTCTCACGATGTACGGCGCGGCATGGTGCAGCGACTGCCGCCGCTCAAAGAAGGTGCTCGACGCCTCCGGCGTCGACTACGAGTACGTCGATCTCGAGGCCCGGCCGGAGGCCGCGCACGTCGCGCGCGGGATCTCCGGTCGCACCAGCATCCCGGTCATCGTCTTCCCCGACGGATCGCACGTGGTCGAGCCGACCGACGATGAGCTCCGCGGGCGGCTCAGCACGCTCCTCTGACCCGGGGCCGGCATCGTGCTCGACTGCCTTTGCATCGGGGGCGCTGCCGCCGACGGCTCCTTCCACCTGACGAGCGCCCCCGTCCTCGGGACGTCCAACGTCGCGAGCGCCCAGTCGGGCTTCGGCGGCGTCGCGCGCAACGTCGCAGAGTCGCTCGGGCGGCTCGGCACCCGCGTCGGCCTGCTCTCGGCGGTCGGTGCGGACGCGACCGGCTGGGAGCTCATCGACCACGCGAGCGCGGCGGGCATCGACGCCGGACTCGTCCAGGTCATCCCCGGGGAGCAGACGGCGCGCTACATCGCGCTCCTGGACCCCGAGGGCGAGCTCGTCATCGGGATCAACGCGATGGACGTGCTCGCCCGCATCCGCCCGGCCGACATCGCCGACGCCCCGCTCGGCGATGCGCGCTGGGTCTTCGCGGAGTGCAACCTCGACGCCGAGACGCTGCTCGCCGTCATCGAGCGGCGCCGGGACGAGGGCGGCTTCCAGCTCGCGATCGACGCCATCTCGACACCCAAGTCGCAGCGTCTTCCGGAAGACCTCACGGGCATCGACCTGCTCTGCGGCAATGCGGACGAGGGGAACGCGATCCTCGGGCTGTGCGAGCCCGGCACGATCCCGGGCGCGCTCGTGCTCGCGCAGGGGCTCGTCGCCCGCGGCGCGGGCGCCGCGATGATCTCGGTCGGCGAATTGGGCTGCGTCGTGGCGACACGGGAGGGCGCGTGGGCGATCGCCGCGGTGCCCGCTCGCGTCGTCGACGTGACCGGTGCCGGGGATGCCCGCATCGCGGGGACCCTGCACGGACTGCTCGCCGGCGAACCCGTTGAGGAGGCCGCCCGGCGCGGCTCGCTCCTCGCAGCCATCGCCGCCGAGTCCCCGACGACGATCGACGCCGCCCTCGGACCCCGGCGCCTTGCTGCCGCAGCGCACCGCCTCGACGCGGCCGTCGTCACGCAGCTCCTAGCCACGGAAGGAACGCAGTCATGACCAGCACGAAGCTCCATGTCGATCCCGCAGTCGCGAGCGCGCTCGCCGACGGCCGCGCCGTCGTGGCGCTCGAGTCCACCATCCTCACGCACGGCATGCCCTACCCCGACAACCTCAAGATGGCGCGCGACGTCGAGGCGATCATCCGTGCGGAGGGGGCCGTCCCGGCGACGATCGCGATCCTCGGCGGCGCGATCCGGGTGGGTCTGCCCGACGCCGACCTCGAGCGGCTCTCGCAGGTCCAGGACGCGCGCAAGGTCTCGCGCGCCGACCTCGCCTTCGCCGTGGCGAACGGGCTCGACGGCGGCACCACGGTCGCGGCGACGATGCTCGTCGCGCAGCTCGCCGGCATCGACGTCTTCGCGACCGGCGGCATCGGCGGCGTCCACGCGGGCGCCGAGACGTCGTTCGACGAGTCCGCGGACCTCGCCGAACTCGGCCGCACCGACGTCATCGTCGTGAGCGCCGGCGCGAAGGCGATCCTCGACCTGCCGAAGACCTTCGAGCGGCTGGAGAGCCTCGGCGTGCCGGTCGTCGGCTACGGGAGCGACATGCTGCCCGCCTTCTGGTCGCGTGCCTCGAGCGTCGAGTCGCCCATCCGACTCGACACCCCCGAGGCGATCGCCCACTTCGAGCGGACGCGACGCGCGATCGGCGGCGACATCGGCGGCATGCTCATCACCAACCCGGTCCCGGCCGAGGCCGAGATCCCCGCCGCGGAGATGGCGGTGACGATCGCGCAGGCGCAGGCCGACGCGGAGGCGCTGGGCGTGCGCGGCAAGGAGGTCACTCCCTACCTCCTGCAGCGGATCCTCGAGCTGACCGACGGCCGCAGCCTCATGACGAACATCGCGCTCGTGGAGCACAACGCGAGGCTCGCGGCGCGCATCGCGATCGCCCTCGCGGCCTAGCGCACCGCCGGCCGCGCGCTGCGCATCACGACGATGATGACGGGCACCGCCGCGAGCGCGAGCACCGCGCACACGACGCCGAGGCCCGAGTAGCCCACCCAGGACAGCACGACGCCGGAGAGCACGCCGCCGAGCGCGCCGGCGAGACTCATCGTCGTGTCCGCGACACCCTGGGCGGCCACGACGACATCGCGCGGCACCGCGTCGACGATCGCCGTCGAGCCCGCGACCGTCGCGGCCGACCAGCCCACCCCGAGCAGCACGAGGCCGATCGTCGTGAGCACCGCATCGGCACCCGAGAAGCCCGCGATGAGGACCGCGGCGACCGTGATGAACATGCCGGCGGAGGCGACCGCGATCGGCCCGATCCGATCCGCGAGCAGGCCCATGACGGGCGACAGCGCGAACATGCCCGCGATGTGCAGGCTGATCGTCAGGCCGATGATCGTGACCTCGGCACCGTGGTGCAGCAGGTGCACGGGGGTCATCGCCATGACGCCCACCATCGCGAAATGCGCGACGAGCATGGCGATGAGACCCCCGCCCGCGCGGCGGTACTGCGCGAACGCGCGCAGCCCGTCGCGGAACCGCGGTCGAGCGGGCGGCGCGTCGGAGGGCTGCTGGGCGCGCGCGAGCAGCAGCGGGTCGGGCCGCAGCCCGATCCAGATGACGAAGAAGCCGAGCACCATCGCGACCGCCGAGATGACGAAGACGCCGCTGAGCGCCGGGATGCCGATCGCCGCCGCGATCGACTCGCCCGGACCGATGAGGTTCGGGCCGGCGACCGAGCCGATCGTGCTCATCCACACGATGAGCGAGAGGTCGCGGCCGCGGTGACGCGGCTCGCTGAGGTCGGTCGCCGCGAAGCGCGCCTGCAGGTTCACCGAGGTCCCCGCGCCGACGAGCAGCGACGCGAGCAGCAGCAGCCAGAACTGGCGCGTCGCCGCCGCGACGATCATGAGCAGCGCGCCCGTGAGCGCCGCCGCGAGGCCCGTCGAGAGCGTGATCCGCCGCCCCTTGGCGACCGCGAGCCGGATGAGCAGGGCCGAGGCGATCGCGGCCCCGAGCGTCACCGTCGTCGAGACCGACCCGGCCCACGTCTCCGAGCCGGACAGGTCGACCGCGAGCAACGATCCGACGGAGAACGCCGCGCCCGTCGCGACCCCGCTGAAGATCTGGGCGAGCGTCAGGAAGAGGATCGTCCGGCGCTGCACGCGGCGCACTCCGGCTGCCATGGTGCTCATCGAGTCTCCTGTGCGCTGTCGTCGGTCGTCGTGGGCCGTGAGGGTTTCGATCCCCCGACATCCACGGTGTAAACGTGGCGCTCTTCCAGCTGAGCTAACGGCCCGTCGTCTCAGCCTAGGCGCGACTCAGCCGAGCGCGGCGAGCGCCTCGCGGTACGCGGCGAGGGGGCGCGGTTCACTCGGCGGGTTGACGAACGCCGCGCGGACCGTGAGCGTGTCATCGATGACGAATGTCGCGCGGGCCGCGGCACCGCGTTCCTCCAGGAAGACGCCGTAGGCGCGCGCGACCTCGCCGTGCGGCCAGAAGTCCGACAGCAGGGGGAACTCAAGCTGCTCCTGCTCCTTCCACACCCGTAGCGCCGCCTTCGGGTCGGTGCTGATGCCGAGGAGCTGGACGTGGGCGTCCTGGAAGAGCGAGATGTTGTCGCGCAGCTCGCAGTACTCGCCCGTGCAGGTCGCGGTGAAGGCGCCCGGGACGAACACGAGCACGACCGGCTTCGTCGCGGCGATCCGGCTCAGTGCCACCGGCTCCCCGTGCTCGTCGGGCAGCGTGAAGTCGGGTGCCGTGTCGCCGACCCGGAGCGGGAGGAGGTCCTCGAATGCCATGGCGCCAGACTAACGCGGGGCCCGCAGGTGGGCGCCGGCGTCGCGCGGGAGGCGCAGCACCCCGATGAGCGACACGAGCAGCACCGCCGCGACGAGCACGAAGGCGCCGCGCACCGCGAGCTCGGTGTCCGCCGCGCTCGCGAACTGGATGACCGCGACCGAAGCGGCGGCGAACGCGATGCCGAGGCCGTGCGCGAGCTGCGTGAACGTCGAGGCGACCGTGTTCGCACCCGTCATGAGCTCCTTCGGGACGTCGGCGAACTGGATCGTGAGGTAGCCGGTGAAGCCGACCGAGCGGGCGACACCGGAGACGAGCATGACGGCGCAGGTGAGCACGAACGGCGTCGCCTCCGGCAGGAGGGCGATGATGACGAACGACGCGGCGACGACGAGGGTCGCGCTCGCGATCATCCAGCGGAAGCCGATCGCGCGCAGAATCGGCGTCGTGAACGGCTTGATCGCGATGTTGCCGACGAACAGCCACAGCAGGACCGCGCCGGCCTGGACCGCCGACCAGCCAAAGCCGGCCTGATAGAGCAGGGGGATGAGGAACGGCGCGGCGAGCACGCCGCCGCGATAGATGGTGCCGGCGGAGTTGACGAGGCGATAGGTCGGGAACCGGTAGGCCCGGAAGTCGAGGATCGCGCCGGGCACCCGTCGGCCGCGCACGACCGTCCAGACGACCGAGGCCGCCGCGACCGGCAGCAGCGCCGCGGCGATGGGCCAGCGCACCGGGTCGACGATCCACTGCAGACCCAGCACGAGCGCGACGATGCCGGTCACCGCGATCGCGAGCCCCGTCTTGTCGAGCCGGTCGGGGCCCTCGATCGGCTCGCGCGGCAGGTAGCGCAGCGCGGCGAAGAACAGCACGGCCGTGATCGGGATGTTCATGAGGAAGATCCAGTGCCACCCCCACAGGTCGGTGATGAGACCGCCGACGAACGGCGCGATGACGGGGGCGACGAGCGCGGGCCAGGTGAGGTAGGCGATCGCGCGGACGAGGTCGGGCTTCGGGGTCGAGGCGAGCACGAGGAGCTGCCCGATCGGCACCATGAGCGCACCCGCGATCCCCTGCACGACGCGCGCGCCGCCGAGCATCCACAGCGTCGTGCTCGCGGCGCACGCGATCGACGCGAGCGCGAACAGCACGACGGCGAACAGGAACACTCGCCGCCCGCCGAAGCGCGCCGCGAGCCAGCCGCTCATCGGAATGAGCGCGGCGACGGAGCACAGATACGCGGTGATCGCGATCCCGACCGCGTCGGCGCTCACGCCGAGATCCGATGCCATCGCGGGCGCCGCCGTCACGATCACGGTCGCGTCGAAGACCTCGAGGAAGAACGCGCCGGCGACGGTCAGCGCGACGGCACGGGACCACATCACTGAGAACACTAGACTCGAATGCGGCCCCACCCGGGCCGATCCCCTCTCCTCCACCACAACGGAAACGAGGTCGCCAACGATGGCCGTGCACGATCAGGACCCCTATTCGGTCGGATACGTCGATCCCGACCCGGTGGAGACCTCGGAGTGGACGGAGGCCCTCGAGGGCGTCGTCGCCGACAAGGGCCATGAGCGCGGTCGCGAGATCATGCTCCACCTCCTCGGGCGCTCCAAGGACCTCCACCTCGGCGTGCCGATGGTCCCGGTGACCGACTACCTCAACACGATCGCCCCGGGCGACGAGCCCGAGTTCCCGGGCGACGAGGAGATCGAGCGCCGCTACCGCGCCTGGATCCGCTGGAATGCCGCCATCACCGTGCACCGGGCGCAGCGTCCCGGCATCGGCGTCGGCGGCCACATCTCGACCTATGCCTCGAGCGCCGCGCTCTACGAAGTCGGCCACAACTGGTTCTTCCGCGGCCCCGACGACGAGGTCGGCGGCGACCAGATCTTCTATCAGGGACATGCCTCCCCCGGCATGTATGCGCGCGCCTTCCTCGAGGGGCGACTCTCCGAGCAGCAGCTGGACTCCTTCCGCCAGGAGCGGTCGCGAGCCCCGTTCGGGCTGAGCAGCTACCCGCACCCGCGGCTCATGCCGGAGTTCTGGCAGTTCCCGACCGTGTCGATGGGGCTCGGTCCCATCAACGCGATCTGGCAGGCGCAGTCCAACCGCTACCTCGCCGACCGCGGTATCAAGCCCGAGGCGCGCGACCAGCGGGTTTGGGCGTTCCTCGGTGACGGCGAGATGGACGAGGTCGAGAGCCGCGGCGCACTCCAGTGGGCCGCCAATGAGGGACTCGACAACCTGACGTTCGTCGTCAACTGCAACCTGCAGCGCCTCGACGGACCGGTGCGCGGCAACGGCAAGATCATCCAGGAGCTCGAGTCGTTCTTCCGCGGCGCCGGATGGAACGTCATCAAGGTCGTCTGGGGACGCGAGTGGGACGCCCTGCTCGCCCAGGACGAGGACGGGGCGCTCCGCGACCTCATGAACCGCACCCCCGACGGCGACTACCAGACCTACAAGGCCGAGTCGGGCGCCTACGTCCGGGAGAACTTCTTCGGCCGCGATCCGCGCACGCTCGCGATGGTCGAGGGCTACTCCGACGAGCAGATCTGGAATCTCAAGCGCGGCGGGCACGACTACCGCAAGGTCTATGCGGCGTTCCGGGCCGCGACCGAGCACAAGGGCCAGCCGACCGTCATCCTCGCGAAGACGGTCAAGGGCTACGGCCTCGGGCCCACCTTCGAGGGTCGCAACGCGACCCACCAGATGAAGAAGATGAAGCTCGAGGACCTCAAGCAGTTCCGCGACGTCATGCACATCCCGATCACGGACGCGCAGCTCGAGGCCGACCCCTACCAGCCGCCGTTCTACCACCCGGGTCCGCAGGACGAGGCGATCCAGTACCTGCAGGAGCGCCGCCGCGAGCTCGGCGGGCACCTGCCGCAGCGCCGCACGACGCACGTGCCGATCACGATCCCCGACGACTCGCTGTACGCGGTCGCGCGCCGCGGCTCGGGCAAGCAGGAGGTCGCGACGACCATGGCGTTCGCCCGCCTGCTCAAGGACCTCTTCAAGGCGGAGGACTTCGGCGAGCGGATCGTGCCGATCATCCCCGACGAGGCGCGCACGTTCGGCATGGACGCGTACTTCCCGACGCAGAAGATCTACAACCCGCACGGCCAGCACTACACCTCGGTCGACCGCGAGCTGCTGCTCGCCTACAAGGAGTCGCCGCAGGGCCAGATCGTGCACGTCGGCATCAACGAGGCGGGCGCCTTCGCGGCGTTCACCGCGACCGGCACGCAGTACGCGACGAACGGTCAGCCGCTCATCCCGGTCTACATCTTCTACTCGATGTTCGGCTTCCAGCGCACCGGCGACGCGATGTGGGCGGCCGCGGACCAGATGGCGCGCGGCTTCATCATCGGCGCGACAGCGGGACGCACGACGCTGACGGGCGAGGGCCTGCAGCACGCCGACGGCCACTCCCCCGTGCTCGCCTCGACGAACCCCGCGGTCGTCTCCTACGACCCCGCCTACGCGTACGAGCTCGCCCACATCATCCGCTCGGGCATCGAGCGCATGTATGGCGGGACGCATCCGGATCCGAACGTCATGTACTACCTGACGGTCTACAACGAGCCGATGCTGCAGCCGGCCGAGCCGGAGGACGTCGACGTCGAGGGCATCGTGCGCGGCCTGCACCGGATCGCCGCCGGCGACGGTGCGGCCGCCGACGGCCGACCCGCTCAGATCCTCGCCTCGGGCGTCGCGGTGCCATGGGCCCTCGAGGCCCAGGAGCTCCTCGCGGGCTACGGGGTCGCCGCCGACGTCTGGTCGGTCACGAGCTGGACGGAGCTGCGGCGCGACGGTCTGCGCGCCGACGAGCACAACCTGCTCCACCCGCTCGACGAGCCGCACGTGCCGTACCTGACCGCGAAGCTCGCCGAGGCGGCCGGGCCGGTCGTCGGGGTGAGCGACTACACGCACACGGTGCCGGACCTGATCCGCAAGTACGTCCCCGGCGACTACACGACGCTCGGTGCGGACGACTTCGGCTTCTCCGACACCCGCGCGGCCGCACGACGCTACTTCTTCATCGACGGTCCGTCGATCGCGGTGCGGGTGCTGAAGTCGCTCGCCGAGCGCGGCGAGATCGAGCCCGCCGTGGTCGCGAAGGCGATCGAGGACTTCCGGCTCTTCGACGTCAACGCGGGCACCTCCGGCAACGCCGGCGGCGAGAGCTGAATCCGCTCGCGTTCGTAGGCGGGCGAAGCGAATCGAAGGACGACACGACACATGGCGGAACGGACCAAGGCGCAGACGCTCTCCTGGCTGCGGGCGAACGCCGGCGATTGGTCCACCGCGACGCTGCGACGCCTCGACGAGACGCTGCCCTGGTACCGCGACATGCCGCCCGGACGGCGCTCCTCGGTCGGGCTCGTCGCCCAGGCCGGCATCACGAGCTTCATCTCCTGGTTCGATGACCCGAAGGCGACGCAGTGGATCGCCTCCGACGTCTTCGGCGCGGCGCCGCGCGAACTGCTGCGTTCCGTCTCGCTGACGCAGACACTGCAGCTCATCAAGACGACCGTCGACGTCATCGAGAGCCGGATCCCCGCGGGCAACGAACCGCTGCGCGAGGCGTTCCTGCTGTACTCGCGGGAGATCGCGTTCGCCGCCGCGGACGTCTACGCGCGGGCCGCCGAGTCGCGGGGCCTGTGGGATGCCCGGCTCGAGGCGCTCGTCGTCGACTCGATCCTGACGGGCGAGTACGACGCGGAGCTGCCGAGCCGCGTCGCGGCGCTCGGCTGGAACGGCCACGGCGAGGTCGCCGTCCTCGTCGGCGTCGCCCCGCGCCAACTCGACGTCGACCATGTGCGGCGGACAGCGCGCCACCTCGCCTCCGACGTGCTCATCGGCGTGCAGGGCAGCCGGCTCGTCGTCGTCGTCGGGCGCGCGGAGGCCGCGGGACCTGAGCGCGACGAGAGCGCCCAGCTGCCGTTCCGCGACATCGCAGCGGCGCTCGAGCCGAATTTCGGCGAGGGGCACCTCGTGCTCGGCCCCGAAGTGCCCGCGCTCGTCGACGCCGCCCGGTCCGCCCGGGCCGCCCTCGCGGGGTTCGCGGTCGCGAAGGCCTGGCGGGCGGCGCAGCGGCCGGTGCTCGCCGACGACCTGCTGCCCGAGCGCGCATTCGCGGGCGACCCGCTCGCCCGCCACGCGCTCATCGAGCGGATCTACGACCCGCTCAAGGCGCAGTCCACCGACCTCCTGCTGACGCTCTGGTCGTACCTCGACAACGGTCGCTCGCTCGAGGCGACCGCGCGCGAACTCTTCGTGCACCCGAACACGGTGCGCTACCGCCTCAAGCGGATCGCCGAGACGATCGGCTGGGATGCGACGGGGCCGCGCGAGGCGCTCATCCTGCAGTCGGCGCTCATCGTCGGAGCGATTCAGCAGCCGGAGGCTCAGCGCCGGCGCCGCCTGCCCTCCTCCTGAGCCCGCACCGACCCCGCCCAGAGCCGGCCGGCCCGGTAGCTCGAGCGCACGAGCGGTCCCGCGAGCACGCCGAGGAAGCCGATCTCCTCGGCCTCGCGCTGGAAGTCGACGAACTCCTCGGGCCGCACCCAGCGCGCGACGGGATGGTGGCGCGGGCTCGGGCGCAGGTACTGCGTGATCGTCACGATGTCGCACCCGGCGGCGTGCAGGTCGCGCAGCGCCTGGCTCACCTCGTGCGGCTCCTCGCCCATTCCGAGGATGAGGTTCGACTTCGTGATGAGCCCCGCCGCCCTCGCCCTCGTCAGCACGTCGAGCGAACGCTCGTAGCGGAACGCCGGGCGGATCCGCTTGAAGATCCGCGGGACCGTCTCGACGTTGTGCGCGAGCACCTCCGGCCGGGAGTCGAAGACCTCGTCGAGCTGGTCGGCGCGGCCGTTGAAGTCGGGGATGAGGTTTTCCACGCCCGTGCCCGGGTTGAGCTCGTGGATCGCCCGGACGGTCTCGGCGTAGAGCCACGCGCCGCCGTCGCGCAGGTCGTCGCGCGCGACGCCGGTGATCGTCGCGTAGCGCAGGCCCATGGTGCGCACCGACTCGGCGACCCGCCGGGGCTCGTCGGTGTCATAGTCGGCGGGCCGGCCGGTGTCGATCTGGCAGAAGTCGCAGCGCCGGGTGCACTGGTCGCCGCCGATCAGGAACGTCGCCTCACGGTCCTCCCAGCACTCGTAGATGTTGGGACACCCGGCCTCCTGGCACACCGTGTGCAGCCCCTCGTCCTTGACCAGCGCGCGCAGCGACAGGTACTCGGGTCCCGTGCGCGCCCGCGTCTTGATCCACTCGGGCTTGCGCTCGATCGGGGTCTCGGCGTTCCGCGCTTCGATCCGCAGCAGTCGGCGCTCGCCCTGCTCGCCCGCGACCTGAGCCCCGTTCGTGATCGCGCTCATGCGAGCACCGCCGCCGCGGCGAGGCTCGGTCCGACGACCTGCTCGAACCGGGCCATGATGCGCGGCGCGACGTCGCTCGGCGTGACTTCGCGGCCGAGCTCCCGCGTGATGCTCGTGACCCCGGCGTCGGGGAGTCCGCACGCGACGATCGCGTCATAGGCCTCGAAGCCGTTCGAGCAGTTGAGCGCGAAGCCGTGCGTCGTAACCCCGCCCGAGACCCGGATGCCGATCGCGCCGATCTTGTCGATGCCCCGCAGCCATACGCCGCTGCGACCCTCGACGCGCTCTCCCGCGATCCCGAAGTCGGCGATCGTGTCGATGAGCAGCTGCTCGAGGCGCCGCACGTACGCGACGACGTCGGCGGGCTCGGCGAGGCGCACGATCGGGTACCCGACGAGCTGCCCCGGCCCGTGCCAGGTGAGCTTGCCGCCCCGATCGACGTCGATGACGGGCGTGCCGTCCCTCGGTCGCTCATGCGGCTCGGTGCGCTTCCCGGCGGTATAGACGCTGGGGTGCTCGAGGAGGATGACGGTGTCCGGCGCCCGACCGCTCGCAACCGCCGCGTGCATCGCACGCTGCTGCTGGAGGGCCGTCGAATACGACACGGAATTGGCGCTTAGTCCCGTGTCGACGAAGTCGACCACGCTCCCACCCTACGCGGGCCCACCGGCAGTTGTAGATGCGAGACAACGCCATGGCGTCGCGTTCGCGCGATTCCTCCACCGCGCACCCTGGCCCGGCTGACAGGATGGGACGGTGATTGTCGTCGTCGCGCCCGGACAGGGCTCGCAGACCCCCGGATTCCTCGCCCCCTGGCTCGAACTGGACGGGGCGGGCGAACGCCTCGAGTCGTATTCGGAGGCGTCGGGAGTCGACCTCGTCGCCGCCGGGACCGAGTGGGACGCCGACGCGATCCGCGACACGAGCGTCGCGCAGCCGCTCATCGTCGCGGCGAGCCTGCTCGCCTGGGACGCCTTGACGCGCGACGGCGCGAAACCTGCCGGCGTCGCCGGCCACTCGGTCGGCGAGATCGCCGCGCTCGTCGCCGCGGGTGTGCTCTCGGCAGCGGACGGGATGCAGCTCGTCGGCGTCCGCGGCCGCGCGATGGCCGAGGCAGCCGAGCTCGAGCCGAGCGGCATGAGTGCCGTGCTCGGCGGCGAGTCCGACGAGGTCGTGACGCGGCTCACCGCGCTCGACCTCACCCCCGCCAACCACAACGGCGGCGGCCAGATCGTCGCGGCCGGGGCCCTGCCGGCGCTCGCCGCGCTCGCCGAGGAGCCGCCCGCCGGCGCGCGCGTCATCCCGCTACAGGTCGCCGGCGCGTTCCACACGCGCTACATGGCGTCCGCCGTCGAAGTCCTGCACGCGCAGGCGCACGCGCTCGATGCAGCCGACCCCGACCTGACGCTGTGGACGAACCGCGACGGCAGCATCGTCACGAGCGGCGCGCAGGCGATCGAACTGCTCGTCGGACAGGTCGCGAACCCGGTGCGCTGGGACCTGTGCCAGACGGCGTTCTCCGACGCCGGCGTGACGGGCATCATCGAGCTCGCACCGGCCGGCACCCTCGTCGGCCTCGCGCGGCGCACCCTCAAGGGCGTGCCGACCGTCGCGATCAAGACCCCCGAAGACCTTGAGGCCGCGCGTGCCATGATCGTCGGGGAGGCGTGACGATGGCACAGCTGGCGCAGACGACGGGCCCGAAGGGCTCCCGCATCCTCGCCTACGGGGCGGCCCGAGGCGACCTCGAGGTGACCAACGACGAGCTCGTCGGCCCCATCGACTCCTCCGACGAGTGGATCCGACAGCGCACCGGCATCGTCACCCGCACGCGCGCCAGTCACGGCGTGCTCGCCCTCGACCTCGCGACCGAGGCCGGTCGAGAGGCGATCGCGACCTCCGGGATCGACCCCGCGCAGATCGACCTCGTCATCGTCGCGACCATCTCCAACGTGCGACAGACCCCATCGATCTCCGCCGTCGTCGCCGATCGCGTCGGCGCCAACCCGGCCGCCGCCTATGACGCGAACGCCGCCTGCGCGGGCTTCTCCTACGCCGTCGCGCAGGCCGACGCACTCATCCGCGCCGGCGCCGCCCACTACGCACTCGTGATCGGAGCCGAGAAGCTCTCCGACATCGTCGACCCGACCGACCGATCCATCTCGTTCCTGCTCGGCGACGGCGCCGGCGCCGTCGTCATGGGACCCTCCGACGAGGTCGGCATCGGCCCCGTCGTCTGGGGCTCGGACGGCGCGAAGGCCGACTCCGTCGGGATGAACGCGACGCTCATCGAGTACCGCGACGGCGACGCCGAATGGCCGACGCTGCGCCAGGAGGGCCAGACGGTCTTCCGCTGGGCCGTGTGGGAGATGGCGAAGGCGGCGCGCCGCGCGATCGAGGCCGCCGGTGTCACTCCGGACGACATCGCCGCGTTCGTCCCCCACCAGGCCAATATGCGGATCATCGACGAGCTCGCCAAGCAGCTCAAGCTGCCCGAGCACGTCGTCATCGGCCGCGACATCGCGACGACCGGCAACACGTCAGCCGCGAGCATCCCCCTCGCGACCCACCGGCTCCTGCAGGAGCACCCCGAGCTCTCCGGCCGCCTCGCGCTGCAGATCGGCTTCGGTGCCGGGCTCGTCTACTCGGGCCAGGTCGTCCGATTGCCGTAATCTCGATCCTCGAGACTTTTTCGAAACCACCCAACCCAAGGAGAACACCATGGCGCAGTCCACCGAAGACGTCCTCGCCGGCCTCGCCGAGCTCATCAACGAGGAGACCGGCATCGCGACCGACGTCGTCGAGCTCGACAAGTCCTTCGTCGACGACCTCGACATCGACTCCATCTCGATGATGACCATCGTCGTCAACGCCGAGGAGAAGTTCGACGTCAAGATCCCCGACGCCGAGGTCAAGAACCTGAAGACCGTCCGCGACGCGGTCGACTTCATCGTCTCCGCCCAGGGCTAAATGACCAAGCGAATCGTCGTCACCGGCATCGGCGCGACCACCCCGATCGGCGGCACCGCCCAGGAGTCCTGGGAAGCGCTGCTGCGCGCCGAGTCCGGCGCGCACTCGCTGACGCAGGAGTGGGTCGCCGAGCTCGATCTCCCCGTCACCTTCGCCGCCGAGGCCAAGGTGCGGCCGGAGGAGGTGCTCGAGCGCGTCGAGATCAAGCGCAACGACCCGCAGGCGCAGTACGCGCTCATCGCGCTGCGCGAGGCCTGGGCCGACGCGGGCGCGCCCGAGGTCGAGCCCGACCGGCTCGGCATCGACTGGGCGACCGGTATCGGCGGCCTGTGGACCCTGCTCGACGCCTGGGACACGCTCAAGGAGAAGGGGCCGCGCCGCGTTCTGCCAACGACCGTCCCCATGCTCATGCCGAACGCGGCCGCGGGCACCGCCCTGTCGATGGAACTCCAGGCGAAGGCCTACGCGCGCACCGTCGTGTCCGCCTGCGCCTCCAGCACCGAGTCGATCATCAACGCGTACG
Organism: Microbacteriaceae bacterium; assembly: GCA_035555435.1. GTDB lineage: Bacteria > Actinomycetota > Actinomycetes > Actinomycetales > Microbacteriaceae > 73-13. The sequence goes on from DATMGN010000016.1 coordinate 82,811, forward strand.
AGCACATTCAGGCGGGCTACGCCGACGTCGTCGTCGCCGGCGGCTCGGAAGCGGCGATCCACGGCATCACGCTCGCGTCCTTCGCGGCGATGCAGGCGCTCTCCAAGCGCAACGACGACCCCGCGACCGCGTCCCGGCCCTACGACATCGACCGCGACGGCTTCGTCATGGGCGAGGGCGCCGGGGCGATCGTGCTCGAGACCTACGAGCACGCGAAGGCCCGCGGAGCGCGGATCTACGCCGAGCTCGCGGGCGGCGGCATCACGTCCGACGCGCACCACATCACCGCGCCAGACCCTGAGGGCTGGGGCGCGGCGCGCGCGACGCGATTCGCGCTCGAGGTCGCCGGGGCGAGCCTCGGTGACGTCACGCACATCAACGCGCACGCGACGAGCACCCCGGTCGGCGACATCGCCGAGTACAAGGCGCTCAAGGCGGTCTTCGGCGACGCGGTGCACGGCATCCCGGTCAGCGCCACGAAGGGCTCGACGGGTCACCTGCTCGGCGGCACGGGCGCGGCCGAGGCGATCTTCTCGATCCTCGCGATCGCGAATCGCACGGCGCCCCCCACGGCGAACCTGACGAACCAGGACCCCGAGATCCCGCTCGACGTCGTGACGTCGCCGCGCGACCTCGGCGCGGGTGATCAGCTCGTGCTCAGCAACTCGTTCGGCTTCGGCGGCCACAACGCCGTCGCCGCGTTCCGGAGCATCTAGCCGACCTTGTGGAGCCACACCACCGGTGCGTCCGCGTGGGCGTGGCGGAAGGCCTCGAGCTCGTCGTCCCAGGCCTGGCCGAGCGCGATGCGCAGCTCCCGGTGCAACTCGAATGCGTTGGCGCCCGCGGACTCGAGCGCGTAGCGCACCCGGTCCTCGGGGATGACCATGCTGCCGGAGCTGTCGGTCTGCGCGTGGAAGATCCCGAGGTCGGGCGTGTGCATCCAGCGCCCGCCGTCGCTGCCATGGCTCGCGTCCTCGGTGACCTCGTAGCGCAGGTGCTCCCAGCCGCGCAGCGCCGACGCGATCGCCGCGCCGGTGCCCGGCCGGCCCTCCCAGACGTAGACGGCGCGCTGCGCCCCGGGCATGAGCGGCTGCTCGCGCCAGGCGAAGTTGACGGCGACGTCGAGCGCGCGGCCCGTCGCCCACTCGATGTGGGGGCAGAGCGCCTTGGGCGCGGAGTGCACGTACAGAACGCCGTGTGCGACGGCTCCATGGGACGCCGAACGAGCCACGATCTCCTCCATTCAAAGCCCCATCCCGGCGGGTGCGGCTTCCCCTCCGACCCGTGCGATGGCGTGAATGTCGTTCGCGACTGCTATTCGGTTCTCAGGCAAGTATGAATGGACGCTTGACGGATTACAAGCGTGTCATTCCGGTGTGGCGGCCTTCGTCTTGCGGCCGCGCTTGGGCGGCGGTGCGAAGCCGAACGGGACGACCTGACTGAGGCGGGTGCGGGCGGCGGCGAGCCACTCGAGCTCGGCCTGCAGCGAGCCGCGGCGGCGGGCGAGGACGACGTCGGCGAGCAGGTCGTCGGGGGCCTCCTCGAGCGCGCGGGCGAGCTCGGCGCGGGCGAGCGCGGACTGGGCGTTGAGCAGGGAGCGCAGGTCCGCTCCCCCGAGCGTCGCAGCGAGCGTGACCTTGAGCGCCAGCTCGTCGCGCGAGCCCGGCGCGTCCTGCGGCACCGGCGCCGCGAGCCACGCCTCGGCCTCGGCGCGGCCGAGGTCCGTCAGCTCATACGCCACCTTGCCGGAGGAGTCCTTCGGCAGCGGCGCGACGACGCCGTCGCGATGCATGCGCTTGAGCGTCATGTACATCTGGGCGTCGACGACGGCCTCGGCCCCGCCGGTGCGGCGCCGGAACTCGTTCGCGAGCTGCAGGCCGTATGCGGGACCGATCGTCAGGATCGCCAGGAGGGCGCTGCGCACGGACACGGAAAGAGGCTACCGGGCAGAACCATTCCGCCGTGGCAGCGCCGGGCCGCGTCTACCGCGCGTCGCACTCCGCGAGGTCGGTCTGCGCGAGCGGCTGGCCCTGCGCGATGAGGTAGGTGACCTCGAGGACGACGGGCTCGGTGCCCTCGTTGACGCCCTCGTGGATGTAGCCGGCACCCTCGACGATCGCGTCGCCCGCGACGTACTCATGCACGCCGCTCGGGTAGATCGGCGCATAGTGGGTGAGGACGCCCTGCTTGACGACGCCGACGAGCTGTCCCGCGTGGCAGTGCTCCCCCGTGCCGGCGCCCGGCTGGATGGTGATCTCGCGGATGACGACCTGGACGCCTGCATCGCCCGACACCTGTACCTCGACCGCGTCGGGGTATGCGCCCGCGGCGAGGTCGGTGGCGGCGATCGGGGCCGGGGCGGCGCAGCCGGCGAGCCCGAGCACGGCGAGCGCGCCGGCGACCGCGAGGAGGATGAGGCGGCTCGTGATCATGGGCGCGGGGGCTCCCGTCGTCGTCGGGGGGTCAGTCGGACGGTCGGCAGCGGCGGCGCGGGGATGCGAGCGCCATTGTGGGCGGCGATCGGCGGGCCGAAGCGCTCGGCACCCGCTTCCCAGTCATCGCGGGCCTCGGCGATCTCCTCGTGCGTGCGGCCGACGAAGTTCCACCACATGACGAGATCCTCGCCGAGCGGGCGTCCGCCGAGGAGCAGCACGACGGCGCCCTCCGCGCCCGCCTGAAGCGTGAGCGCATCCCGGTCGGTACCGAGGTAGAGCAGAGGGCCGGTGCCGAGCGCGGTGCCCTCGACGGTGACGCCGCCGACCGCGGCGAGCACGCCGTGCTCGAAGTCCGACCGCAGCGGAAGCTCGGCTCGACCGAAGGGCTCGATGCGCACCTCGGCGCCGACGAGCGGCGAGTAGGCGGCCGCGGGTGACGTCGCGCCGCCGAACTCGCCGATGAGCACGGTCGCCGACCAGCAGTCGCCCGCGACGACCGGGAGCTCGGAGTGCTGCTCGAAGTGCGGCGCCTGCCAGCGCGCCTCCTCGGGCAGCGCGATCCACAGCTGCAGCAGGTGCAGCGACTCCGGCTGGTCGCCGACCGTGAACTCGGAGTGCGCGATGCCGCGGCCCGAGGTCATGAGGTTCAGCTGGCCCGGCCGGATCTCGGCGACGCTGCCGACGGTGTCGCGATGCAGGATCGTGCCCTCGACGAGCCAGGAGACGGTCTGCAGGCCGATGTGGGGGTGCGGCAGCAGGTGCGAGACGTACGGCGCCGGGCCGGCCTGATCCAGGAAGCACCACGCACCGATCGTCGGCAGCGAGCGCTCGGGGATCGTGCGGGTGACCTCCATGCCGCGCGGACCCCCGAGCGGCACGAGCCGCTCGGGGACGAGTCGCAGCACCGGGCCGGGCTGATCGGCGCAGCGCAGATCGAGTTCCCGCGGGTCGCGCTCGAGCGTGCTCATGGCTGTGAGCCTAGGCGGGTCACTGGAGCTGCGCGAAGCGCTCGACCCGCTCGGTCGAGCCCGTGACGAGGATCGCGTCATCGGGACCGAGCACCGTGTCGGCCGTCGCATACGTCCAGCCCGTCGCGGGCGGCTTGACCGCGGCGATCGTGACCCCGTAGCGGGAGCGGATCTCCAGCGCACCGAGCGGCTCGCCCGTCAGCGGGACGGGCGGCTTCATCTTGACGAGGGAGAAGTCGTCGCCGATCTCCAGGAAGTCCTGCATGGACCCGCGCACGAGGTGCGCGACGCGGCGCCCCATGTCCCGCTCGGGGCGCACGACGTGCGCGACGCCGAGCTGCTCGAGGATGCGGGCGTGCGGCTCCGAGACGGCCTTGGCCCACAGCTCGGTGACCCCGGCCTGCAGCAGCAGCGAGGTGGTCAGGATGCTCGACTCGATGTCGCTGCCGATGGCGACGACGACGCGGTCGAAGTCGGCGACCTCGAGCTGCTCGAGCACCTCCTGCTTCGTCGAGTCGGCCTGGACGACTCGGGAGAGCCGGCCGTTGAGGCTCTGCACGATCTCCTCGCTGTACTCGATGCCGAGGACCTCGACGCCGGCGTCCATGAGTTCGATCGCGAGCGCGGAGCCGAAGCGCCCGAGGCCGATGACCGCGACCGTCGTCGCAGGGCCCGTGAAGTGGGGAATGCGCTGTCTAGCCAATGACCGGCCTCTCCTTGGGGTACTGATACATGATGGTCCGCGTCCGCAGCGCGAGCGA